>NZ_DASYMU010000242.1:0-30152 GCF_036008905.1 Amycolatopsis sp.
GAGCATCTACAACCAGGGCGGCGCCGAGTTCGAGTTCCACCCGGGCCCGATCTTCGCGAACATCGTGCTCGCCGACGAGATCAACCGCGCGAGCCCCAAGACGCAGTCGGCGCTGCTCGAGTGCATGGAGGAGCACCAGGTCTCCGTCGACGGCGTCACGCACCGGCTGTCCTCCCCGTTCACCGTTGTGGCAACCCAGAACCCGGTCGAGATGGAGGGCACCTACGCGCTGCCCGAGGCCCAGCGGGACAGGTTCACCGCACGCGTGTCGATCGGCTACCCCGATCTGCAGGCCGAGCTGGCGATGGTCGACGAGCACGCGGGCCACAACCCGATGAACGACCTGGGCCCGGTTTCCGACGCGGACACCGTGCACCGGCTGATCCAGACCGTGCGGACCGTGCACATGTCACCCGAGGTCCGCCGGTACGCCGTCGAACTGACCGCGGCGACCCGCCAGGTCCCCGAGATCCGGCTCGGCGCGTCCCCTCGCGCCACGCTGCAGCTGGTCCGGGCCGCCCGCGCGCAGGCCGCCCTGTCGGGACGCGACTTCGTCGTCCCGGACGACCTCCACTCGGTCGCGGTGCCCGTGCTCGCGCACCGGCTCGTGCTCACCACCGAAGCGCACGCCGCCCGCCGTTCGGCGACCGACGTCGTCCGCTCGGTGCTGCACCGCGTGCCGGTCCCCCAGGGCGGCAACGCACAGTCCAACGGTCAGCCCCACCGGTAAAGAAGGAAAATGCTGCGCGCACTCTCCGGCCTGACCACACGCGGCCGCTGTCTCCTCGCCGCGGGCGTGGCGGCCGCGGTCTGTTCGGTGGTGCTCAACGAACGTGACCTGCTGCGGGTCGCGGTCTTCGTGGTCGCGCTCCCCCTGCTGGTCGCGGCGTTCATCTCGGCGTCGCGGCTCAGCATCGGCGCGAGCCGGAAGCTGCTGCCCGAACGGGTCTCGGTCGGGTCGTACGGCGAGGTCCAGCTCGACCTCTGGCGCAGCGGCCGGCTTCCCGCCGGTGAGGTGCTGCTGGAGGACGGCGTGCCGTACGCGCTCGGCGCGCGGCCGCGGTTCGTGGTGGAACGCCTCCCGCACGACAGGACGGTCGGGCTGCGGTATCCGATCCAGCCGGTGCTCCGCGGCATCCAGCAGGTCGGGCCGCTGCGCGCGACCATCACCGACCCGTTCGGGCTGTGCGAGTTCGAGCGTGAGCTCATCGGGCACTCGCGGCTGGTCGTCGTCCCTCGCGTGGTCGGCCTGTGGGGCCTGCCGAGCGGGGCCGGGATCGGCGCCGGCGACGACGGCAGCATCCGGTTGCACGCCGGCCAGGGCGAGGCCGACGTCATCGTCCGCCAGTACCGGCAGGGCGACGACCTGCGCAAGGTGCACTGGCGCTCCACCGCACGCCGGGACGAGATCATGGTCCGGGTCGAAGAACGCCCGTGGCGCGGCGGCACGACGGTACTGCTCGACCACCGCGCGGCGGCCCATCACGGCGCCGGGCCCGCGTCGAGCCTGGAGTGGGCGGTGTCGTTCGCGGCCTCGGTCTGTCTGCACCTGCGCCGCTCCGGCCACCGCGTGCGGCTGGTCACCGAACACGGCCAGACGCTGACCGACACCCCCGGCGAAGGCGCGGAGCACTACGACAACATCGTGCTCGACGCGCTGGCCGCACTGCAGCCCGCGCATCAGCGTGACATCACGCTCGGCAGTGACCCGGCGGGCGGCCAGGAACTCATCGCCATCCTCGGCACGGTCAGCAACGAAGCCGTGCACGAGCTGGCGCAGTACCGGCCGCGCGGTATCCGCAGTCTCGCCGTGCTGCTCGACACCCCGACCTGGGCCGGCGCGATCAACGCGCCCGGCCACCGGGCCGCCGCCACCGAAGAGTCCATCGCGCTGCTGCGCGCCGCGGGCTGGGGAGTCGTGGTGGCCGACCCGGCCACACCGATGCCGCAGATCTGGGCCGAGCTGTGCCACACCGCCGCCCGCCGCGGAACGCTGATCGGGGGCGCACTGTGAGCACGGTGTCGAAAACTGCCACAAATCGAACACATGACAAACCCAGGCCCGCCCCGGCATCGCCCCCGTTGCACACGCCGAAGGAACGGCCCGTCCGGCCGCCGACGGCGTGGGGCAGTTCCGTGCTCGCGCCGGTCACCGCCGGAGTCGCGACCCTCTGCGCGGCGACGTCGCTGACCGGGGTGGTCACCGGCGCCGCCTGGTTCGGCTACATCTTCGTGGCCGTCGTGCTGGTCGCCTGTACCGGACTCGCGCTGCGGTCGCTGCGCACGCCGACGATCCTCGTCGGGCTCGCCCAGCTGCTCGTCCTGCTCTTCCTGATCGTGGGTTCGTTCACCACCACGGGCATCCTCAAGATCTTCCCCGGCCCCGCCGCGTTCTCCGAGATGGGCGACGTGCTGGCCGCCGCCGGGGAGCAGATCCGCACCGGCCTGCCGCCGGTCGACTCCACTCCCCCGATCCTGTGCCTGGTCACGATGGCGATCGGGCTGGTCGCGGTGCTCGTCGACGCGCTCGCCGTGTCGGCCGCCGCGCCCGCGGCCACCGGCCTGGTGCTGCTGTGTGTGTACGCGGTGCCCGCGTCGCTGTCCGACGAAATGCTGCCGTGGTGGACGTTCCTGCTGGGCGCGGGCGCGTTCGCCGGGCTGCTCGCCATCGACGGCAACCACCGCCACCGCCGCTGGCGCACCAGGGACGCCCCCGGTCTCGGCGGCTCGCCGAGCGCGGTGTCCTCCCCGGTCGCCGTGGTGGCCGTCGCGCTGGTGCTCGGGCTCTTCACCGGCGTGGCCGTGACAGGCGTCGGCACGGTCGGCAGCCTGCCGGGCGGCAACGGCCCCGGCAAGGGCGCCGGGAGCGGCGGGTTCGGCGTCGAGCCGTTCACCCAGCTCCGCGGCCTGCTGGACCAGGGCACGAACGTCGAGCTGTTCAAGGTCCGGGGTCTCGGCACCGAGAAGCACCTGCTGCGAGCGTTCACCCTCGACACCTACTACCCCAACCAGGGCTGGGGAATCGGCAACGGCGGCCGGATGCCTCCCGGTGTCATGGCGAACCGCACGCTCCCGGCGGCGCCCGGTGACGACGGCCGCGGCCAGTCCAAGCAGATCCAGATCGAGCCGACCAACTGGGTCGACAACTGGCTGCCGGTCTTCGGCTCCCCGCGCAGCTTCCGCGGCATCGGTGACAACTGGCTCTACGACCGGACCTCCGGCTCGGTGTTCACGCTGACCAAGCAGAGCGCGGCGCCGTACACCGAATCCACGTCGCTGCGGGAACCCACCAAGGCGGAGCTGCGCGAGTCGGACCCGAACCCCAACGACGTCCCGCCCAACTACGCGAGCGTCGAGCGGGTCGACCCGCGGATCGTCGCGCTGGCCCAGCAGGTCACCGCGAACAAGACCAACAACTTCGACCGGGCGACCGCGCTGTGGCAGTTCTTCACCGCGCAGAACGGGTTCGTCTACGACACGAAGACGGCTCCCGCCAGTGACGCGGACGCGCTGGCCGACTTCATCCTCAACGGCAAACGCGGGTTTTGCGAGCAGTTCGCCTCCGCGATGGCCGTGATGCTGCGGGCCATCGGCATCCCGGCCCGGGTGGCGATCGGCTTCACGCCGGGCATCCCGACGGCCGACTACCAGGCGATCATGTCGAAGGACGCGCACGCCTGGGTCGAGGTGTACTTCGGTGACCAGGGCTGGGTGAACTTCGACCCGACCCCGCTGACCGACGGCCGCGGCTACATCCCGTCCTACCTGCGGGCCGACGGCGCACCGAGCACCGACTCGAACTCCGCCGACGAGAAGATCCCGAGCCAGTCGGCATCGTCCGCCCCGCCGACCGGTGTCCCGACGACCACCGATTCCGGGGCCGTACTGGGGCAGGACCAGAACAAGCCCGACGACTCGACGTGGGAAGGCCTGGCCGCCGCGCTCTTCGGCCTGTTCGCCCTGCTGGCCACGGGTCTGGTGTTCTGGGCCAACCGGTTCCTGCGCACCAAGAACCCGAAGTCCGCGCCACCGGGTTCCACGCCGGCCGAGAGCGGCTCCTCGCCCTCGCCACAGAACGCGTTGCTCACTCCGACGGTGCTGAACTGGCTGCCGCTGGTGGCGGTGGTGCTGTGGACGGCGACGATCGGCTTCCTGGCGGCGTGGGTGTCCTGGTGGTTCGCCCTGGTCATCTTGTTCGTGCTGGTCGTGGTCGGGGCGCCGTACGTGGTCCGGGACTTCATCCGGCGACGGCGGCTGCAGGCGATCACGGCCCACTCATCGGGTGCGGCCGACGCGGCCTGGCGCGAGCTCATGGACGAGTGCGCGGACCGCGGCCTGCCGATCCCCACCAGTGACACGGTGCGGGTCGCCGGGCAGAAGCTGGCCCACCGGCACCACCTCGACGACGAGGGCCGCGACGGCCTCCGCACCGTCATCGGCGTGGTCGAGAAGTCCTGGTACAGCTCCGGCCCCGCCGACGACCCGACCCTCGAGCCCGCCTTCGACGACCTCCGCCAAAGCCTGCGCCGCAACGCCCCCATGTCCTGGCGCGGCCGGCTCTTCCCCAAGTCCCTGCTACGCCGCAAACCTAAGCCCTAAACCGCTCCAGCCCGAGTGCAGCCTGCGCACACGCACGTGCAATCCATGCACGCGTGAGTGCAGGCTGCGCTCGCATGCGCGCGATCTGGGTACCTGCCCCAGCGCACCAGAAAGACGAGCGACGTCCACCTCCCGCCAGCGCGGGACCTGGACGTCGCTCGTCTTGAAGGCTTTCAGTACCTACTGATCTTCGAAGCGCTGACGGAAACGTTCTTCCATCCGCTGCGTGAAGGAACTGCGCCCCGGTGGCTGCTTGCCGCCGCCGCGCGAATCCGACCCGCCGTCCTTGCCTTCGGCCTCGGCCTGATGCCGAATGGACGTGACCGCAAGCATGACCCCAAAGAACATGACCAGGAACCCGAGCACGCTCACGAGCGGGATCTCGGCAACCCGGAACGGCACCACGACACCGAGAACCAGCAACGCAACCCCGACGACGAACAGGGCTATGCCCTGCATTCGCCGACGTCGGGCGGGGCGCCGCAATCTGGTACCTCGCACGGTGGATGCGAACTTGGGGTCCTCGGCATAGAGCTCGCGCTCGATCTGATCGAGCAGCCGCTGCTCATGCTCGGAGAGTGGCATCTTTCCTCCTCCGGCACATGCTGTCGCGGGCGCCGGGCCGCGCAACGTCGTGGACCCAACAGACACCCCCAGGCGGGGCGTCACTGTCTAGGATACGAGCACTACGCGCGGACGACTACCCGATCCCGCATCAAGTGCGAGATTGATTTCGAACATTCCCCCGGAACCGCCGTTCCGAGGCCCTTCCGAGGCCTCCGGAAGCACTTTCGCGGGACGAAGATCACCCTTCGTGACGGGAAATCAGGGACGCCGGGCGCACCGCGGCCGCCCCGAACTTGGACCGGGCGACGTCGGCGGCCACCTCGGCGTCCCGCCAGCGTGGCTCGGCCGACTCGAAACTGAGCTGGATCCCGCCCTCACCGTCGTCCAGTCCCTCGACGCGGACTCCGATCAGGCGGATCGCCCCCGAAGGCGCGTGCTCGGTCAGGAGCTCGACGGCGGTGCCGTGGATCTCACGGGCGACGTCGGTGCCCGAAGGGACCGTGCGGGCCCTCGTGATGGTCTTGAAGTCCGCGAACCGGACCTTGATCGACACCGTCCTGCCCCGCAGGCCGCGCGACCGCAGACTGCCCGCCACCCGCTCGGACAACCGCAGCAGCTCCAGCTCCAGAACGCCACGATCATGCTGGTCGACGTCGAATGTGCGCTCAGCGCCGATCGACTTCTCCGCCGACTCCGGCACCACCGTGCGCTCGTCGTGGCCGTTCGCCAGTGCGTGCAGATGCTCCGCGGCGGCGTTGCCGATCGCCCGGCGCAACCTCGGCAGCGGGGCGTCGGCCACCGCGGCCACCGTGTCGAGGCCGAGCTGGTGCAGGTGCTCCTCGGTGCGCTTGCCGACGCCCCAGAGCGCCGAAACGGGCAGCGGACGCAGGAAGGCGAGCTTCTCCTTGACGGGCACGACGACCATCGCGTCGGGCTTCGCCATGCCCGACGCGAGCTTGGCGACGAACTTCACCTCCGCCACACCGACCGAGCAGTTGAGCCCGTGCTCCGCGGTGACCCGCCGCCGGATCTCCGCGCCGATGCGCGCGGGGGTGGTGTTCAGCCGCCGCAGCGCGCCCTGAACGTCGAGGAAGGCTTCGTCCAAACTCAGAGGTTCCACCAAAGGGGTGAATTCCTGGAAAATCGCCATGACTCCGCGCGACACCTCGCCGTAGAGCCCCGGAGTGGGCGGAATGTTGATCAGCTGCGGGCACAACCGCTTCGCCGTGCTGAACGGCATCGCCGAGCGCACCCCGAACTTCCGCGCCGGATAGTTGGCGGCCGCGACCACCGAACGGGGCCCGTCACCGGCGACCACCACCGGCTTGTCCACCAGCTCCGGGCGCGTCCGCAGCTCGACCGCGGCGAAGAACGCGTCCATGTCGACGTGCAGGATCCCGCAGCCGGTGTCGTCGGGCATGGTCGTGGCCCCGGTGGTGACCCGGAAACGGGCCATCTCACCGGGGAGGTCGGAGTTACGGCCACCCATAGTGGCCCAACCCTAACCACGGGGACCGACAATTCCGGGCTTGAAGTGGCGTCGCGGAGGAGCGAGCCCCGGCACTTTTGGCGAGAGAGTGCTTCGCTGGGAGACCACCCGACCGGCTTGCCAGCACGTTTCCGCTGGTCAGGAAGGGCGGCGGCCCAGGGCGTGCAGACGGCTGGCGATGTCGCGCAGCGGCGAGATCGTCGCGGCGAGCTGTTCGAACTCGGTGAGCTCGTCCTCCCGCGCCCCGGAACCCATGGAGTCGGAGACGACGCCATCACCCTGTAGGAGCGCGACATCGAGGCCCACGGCCGCGATCAGGCCACTGAGCGCGTCGAGGTCGAAGCGGCGCAACACCGTGTCCCGGCCGCCCGGCAGGACGCCATCGGCGCTGGCGAGCAGCTGCCGTGCCTCGGAAAGCCGCCCGGCGAGCGCGCGCTGGAGAACCGCGGCGTGCCGGTTGGCGACAAGCAGCGACACCGCGCCGCCAGGGGCCACGGCGGTGGCCAACGCGGCCACCACCAACGCCGGATCGTCGACGACTTCGAGCAGGCCGTGCGCGAGCACGAGGTCCGCCGAGCCCGGCGCGACATGCGCGCCCAGTGCGTCGGAATCGTCCGCCACCACGGTGATGCGGTGGGAGACGCCCTCCTCCTCGGCGCGGCGCTTCAGCGTGGCGAGCGCGTTCGGGTTGGGCTCCACGACGGTGACGAGGCAGCCCGCCGAAGCGAACGGCACCGCCCAGCCGCCGCTGCCGCCGCCCACATCGACGACGCTGGGCTGCTCGGCGCCCCGCGCCCGGGCGGCACGAAGCTCGGCTTCGAGCACTCGCCGTACCGTTCCCGATCCGCGCGCCGCGACGGTGTCCGTTTTCATAAGCGTGAGGGTAGTGCCCGCCTGCTTTAGGCTGATCACCGTGCATACCGTGGCGGTACTCAGTCTCAAAGGCGGTGTCGGCAAGACCAGCGTCGCGCTCGGTCTCGCGTCGGCGGCGCTGGCCCGCGGGATGCGGACACTCGTCGTCGATCTCGACCCCCAATGCAACGCGACGGCAGCGCTCGACCCGGGTGCGACCAGCTCCACCGTGGCCGACGTCCTGGGCTCGCCCCGGCGGTCCGTGCTCGAGGCGGCGATAGCCAAAAGCGCCTGGGGCGACGGCGTCGACGTGCTTGTCGGCGCGGAAGAAGCCGAGGCGTTCAACGACCCGGACCCAGGTTCGCGGCGGCTGAACCGCCTGGCCAGCGCACTGGCCGAGCTGCACGAGCCCTACGAACTCGTCCTGCTGGACTGCCCGCCGTCACTCGGACGGCTGACCCGCTCCGCGCTCGTCGCGGCCGGCGGCGCGCTGCTCGTCACCGAGCCGTCCCTGTTCGCCGTTTCGGGCGTGCAGCGGGCCGCGGAGGCCGTCGAAGCGGAACGGGTCGAGCACAACACCCAGCTCAGGACACTCGGCGTGGTCGTCAACCGGGTCAAGCCGCGGTCGACGGAGCACGACTTCCGGGTGGCCGAGCTGAAGGAGACATTCGGCTCACTGGTGCTCGACCCGGTTTTCCCCGATCGAGTGGCGGTGCAGCAGGCCCAAGGCGCGTGCGTGCCCCTGCACCAGCTGCGGACGGCGGGTGCCCGGGAGCTGGCTGCGTCCTTCGACACCTTGCTGGGCAACATCACCTCCGGGAGCCCGTAGGCTGTATCGAGTGCACACGGTCGCCGTACTCAGCCTCAAAGGTGGCGTCGGTAAAACCACGGTTGCTCTAGGTATCGCGTCCGCTGCTCTGCGTAGGGGAACCCGCACTTTGGTGGCCGACCTCGATCCGCAGGGCAACGCGACCTCGACCCTGGACCCGCCGTACACCGACGCCTCGCTCGTCGACGTCCTCGAGACGCCGCATCGCGCGGTTCTGGAGCGCGCCATCGCGGCCAGCGTCTGGAGCGACGACATCGACGTCCTCGTCGGCTCAGAAGAGCTCGAAGCGCTCAACGAACCCGGCCCCGACGGACGCCGCCTCGAAAACCTGTCGCGGGCGCTCGACGAGCTCCACCGGCTCCCCCTGCGTGGTGAACCGTACGAACTGGCGATCCTCGACTGCCCGCCGTCGCTCGGCAGGCTGACCAAGTCCGCGCTCGTCGCGGCCGACAGCGCGCTGATCGTCACCGAGCCGACGATGTACGCCGTCGCCGGTGCCCAGCGCGCGCTCGAAGCGATCGAGAAGATCCGCGACGAGCACAACCCCGGTCTCCGCCCGCTCGGCGTGATCGTGAACAAGCTGCGGCCGCGGTCCTACGAGCACCAGTTCCGTGTCGCGGAGTTGCGTGAGTCGTTCGGCTCGCTCGTCATGCCCACCGGCATCCCGGACAGGCTGGCGATCCAGCAGGCGCAGGGCGCGTGCAGCCCGATCCACGAGTGGAACTCGCCGGGCGCCCAGGAGATCGCGCTGACCTTCAACATGGTGCTCGCCAAGATCCTGCGGTCCAACCGCGCCGGGCGGCACCGGGTGAACGAGCCCGACGAGCCGGAGCAGGCCTCGGGCACCCTCCACGACGTGCTGCCGAACGCCTCCCAGAAGACGTAATGCCCGAGGGCGACACGGTATTCCTCGCCGGGAAGATGCTCGGCCGGGCGATCGCCGGGAAGACGTTGACCCGGGGCGAGTTCCGCCATCCCGCACTGGCCACAGTGGACCTCGCGGGCCGGGACGTGCTCGGCGTGCGCACGGTCGGGAAGCACATCTTCACGCACTTCGCCGGCGACCTGAGCCTGCACAGCCACCTGAAGATGGACGGCACCTGGCGGATCTACGCGGCGGGCGCGAAATGGGGTTTCCCGGCCCACCACGCCCGCGTGATCCTCGCCGCCGAAGACGTCCAGGCGGTCGGATTCCGGTTACACGACCTGAAACTCGTGCCCACCGGCGAAGAGGACAGGCTCGTCGCACATCTCGGGCCGGATCTACTGGATCCACAGTGGACGGACGAGCACGCGCGACGGGCGGCCGCGGCGCTGGCCGCTGAGCCTGGTCGCGAGCTCGGGCTGGCGCTGCTCGACCAGCGGATCATGGCGGGTCTCGGGAACTTGTACAAGGTCGAGATCTGTGCCCTGCTCAGGGTTTCGCCGTGGACGCCGGTCTCCGAGGTCGACCCCGGCAAGGTCGTCGCGCTGGGGCGCAAACTGCTGCTCGCCAACGCCTGGCGGCACGAGCAGATCACCACGGGCGACCCCGGCCGCGGCCGGGGGAACTGGGTCTACGAGCGCACCCGGCAGGGCTGCTTCCGCTGCGGCGGAAGGGTTCTGGTGCGTAATCAAGGTCACGACGTCCAGCGCCGTCCGACGTGGTTCTGCCCGAAATGCCAGTCTGGTCCGGCTCCGGCGGAGTGACGTTCGCCAAGCGCGAACAGGCCACCCTCTTGATCGAGTAAATAACGTTGCACGCCACCGCTTCGGTCGCCTAGCTTGGAAGTACACGAGAGAGGAGGTGGTCCAAAGTTGTATAACTACAGGACTCGTGAGGTGACTGTCCGCTAGCGGACATCGCGCGATTGGACTTTGAGCAGCACAACTGAGCCACCTTCGGCTCATAGCCTGCGTCGCGTGGGTGGCCTGCCGGTGAATACCAGGCAGTCACCAGGCCCTCGATGCTCCCGGGAACCGGTCCGTCCTGGGCCTGGGCGGCGAAAGCCGTCCAGGAGTCGCATCGGGGGTTTTTACTATTCGCGAATCTCTCCATCAGTGAAAAACCACCCCATTGGGCCGCTTGGCCCACTAGCGTGGAGAACATGCTCCGTCCGGACTACCCGATCACCACCGAACGCCTGCGTCTTCGCGCGTTCCGCTCGGATGACCTCGACGCGTTGAACTCGTTCCAGTCCCGCGCCGACGTCGCGCGCTACCTGTACTGGGGCCCGCGCAGCCGCGCGGAATCCGCCGCCGCGCTCGCCAAACGGGTGCACAGTGCCGAGCTGCAGAAGGAAGGCCAGTTCATCGCGGTCGCGGTCGAACTCGCCGAGACCGGGCAGCTGATCGGCGACCTGAACCTCGACTACCTCAGCAGCGAACACCGCAGCGGAGAGATCGGCTTCATCTTCCACCCCGACTTCCACGGCCAAGGCTACGCGGCCGAAGCCGCGACAGAAATGCTCCGGCTCGGCTTCGAGGACCTCGGCCTGCACCGGATCATCGGCCGCTGCGACGGCCGGAACACCGCGTCGGCGAGCCTGATGGAACGCCTCGGCATGCGCAAGGAAGCCCACCTCCGCGAGAACGAGATGGTCAAAGGCGAATGGGCCGACGAGCTCGTCTTCGCCATGCTCGAAGACGAGTGGAAGGTCCGCAGCTAGGGCGCTCGGGGGCGTGAGGCAGCATGGTGCGGTGTTCTTCGACAAGATCGTCCGCCCCGCGATGTACCGGCTCGGCAAGAACGACCCCGAAGTGGTGCACGAGCGCACCCTGACGGCGTTGAGCCGGGTCAGCGCGCTGCCACCGGTGTTGAAAGCACTGCGCCGCGTCTACGGCACCGACGCGCCGACGACGGTGCTCGGGCTGCGGTTCCCCAACCCCGTCGGGCTCGCCGCGGGGATGGACAAGAACGGGCGCGCGTTGCACGCGTGGCCCGCGCTGGGGTTCGGTTTCGTCGAGGTCGGCACGGTGACCGGGCTGCCGCAGCCCGGCAACCCGAAGCCGCGGCTGTTCACCCTCGGCGAGAGCACGGCGATCGTCAACCGGATGGGCTTCAACAACGCCGGCGCCGCGGCGCTGGCCGAACGGCTCAAGACCACCGGCAAGCCGGACGTCCCGCTCGGCATCAGCATCGGCAAGTCGAAGGCCGCGGCGCTGGAAGACGCCGTCGCCGACTACCAGATCTCGCTCAAGGCGCTGTACCCGTATGCGGACTACTTCGCCATCAACGTCAGCTCGCCGAACACCCCCGGCCTGCGCGCGCTCCAGGACCGCTCGGCGCTGACCGAGCTCCTGTCCGAGCTGCAGACCACCGCCAAAACACTGGCCCAGGGCGAACGGCCGGCACCGCTGCTCGTCAAAGTCGCCCCCGACCTGACCGACGACGCGCTCGCCGAGCTCCTCGAAGTCTGCGAGGAGCAGGACGTCTCCGGGCTCATCGCGACCAACACGACGTTGTCCAGGAACGGTCTCGCCCCCGCCGACGTGCGTGTCGGCGAGGAGGCGGGCGGGCTGTCCGGGCGGCCGTTGACCGGGCGGGCGCTCGAGGTCGTCCGGTTCGTGCACAAGCAGACCGACGGCGAGCTGCCGATCATCGGTGTCGGCGGCATCCTCGGCCCGGACGACGCACAGCGCATGCTCGACGCCGGTGCGAGCCTTGTCCAGCTCTACACCGGCTTCGCGCTCTCCGGCCCCGGTCTGGTCCGCCGGATCACCCGAGGCCTGGCCGCCCACTGAGCCCTGAGGGCAGCGGGCGGAAGCGCGGCTGGGTGGGTGGCTCGTGAGTGGCAACAAGTGTTCTAACACTCGTAGCCACTCACGAGCCACCCACACGGCTGGGCGCTAGGAGACCGTGCGGCGGCCTGCTGTGCTGCGGTGGCGGAGGTAGGCCCGCCAGCTGCCGTACTTCGTGATGTCCGTGGCGTCGGCGGCGGCGACCGGGTCGCAGTGGAAGCCGACGACCTGGGTTTCGTCGTCGAGGGTGATCGAGCCGAGCGACATCGGCGCGGGCAGGTTCGCGAGGAACTGCCCGAGCCCGGCGGGCGAGATCGTCCAGCGCTCCCCCACCAGCGACGCGCCGTCTTCGGCGACGCGCACGATGCCGGGTTTCGGCGGGGTCGTGTTCAGCGCGACCATGCGGTAGTCGTCGCTGGTCCGCACATCCCCGGTGAACCGGCCGCCGAGCTCGACGAGCTGGCTGTTCAGCGGCTGGCCACGCAGGTGCGCACCGAACACGACGAGGTCGATCCCCGTTGGCGGATAAGGGGAAACCTCCTGTTCGCCGGTGAGCAACGCGGCCAGGTCGATGGCGACCTGGTCGTCGAAAGCCCGCGTGACCACGGTGACGCCGAACGGGCTGCCGTCCGCGGTCCCGGCGGGGACGGCGACGGCGGCCATGTCCAGCAGGTTGACGAAGTTCGTGTACACGCCGAGCTTTTTGTTGACCCCCACCGGATCGGCGAGGACCTGCTCGATGCTGGGATGCTCCGGCACGGTCGGCAGCAGCAGCGCGTCGTGTCCTTTGAGGAGGGACGCGGCGACGACTTTGGCTTCCGCCAAGCGTTCCTGGTCCGCGGCGAGCTCGTGGGCCGGGATGTCGGCGGCGGCGAGGATGATCTTGGCGACGGTGGGATCGGCTTCGTCCTGGTGCTTCTCGAGGAAAGCGCCGACGGCCGCGTAGCGCTCGGCCACCAGAGCGCCGTCGTAGAGCAGCGTGGCGACCTTCACCAGCGGCGCGATGTCGACGGTCTCGACGAGCACGCCCGCACAGCGCAAAGCGTTGACAGCGGCGGTGAACGAGCGCCGCGCGTTGTCGGAGAGCAACGCGAGACCGGCTTCGTCCGGGATCGCGAGGCGTGGGTGTTCACCGGCGCTGAGCCGGACCGAAGCGGGCCACGCGCGGGAGCTCGGATCGCTTTCCTCGACGCCGGTCATCGCCGCCAGCGCCTGCTGCCCGGTGGTGAGAGTGCGCGCCAAGATCGTGACGCAGTCGTACGAGCGGGCCGCCGGCACGACGCCGAGCTTCGGCACGAGGCCCAAAGTCGGCTTCAGGCCGACGATCCCGTTGAACGCGGCGGGCACGCGGCCCGAACCGGCCGTGTCCGTGCCGATCGCGATGTCGGCGAGTTCGAGCGCCACCGCGACGGCCGAGCCGGCACTCGAACCACCGGAGACCTTGGTGGCGTCGAGCGCGTTGCGCACCGCGCCGTAAGGACTTCGCGTGCCGACGAGGCCGGTCGCGAACTGGTCGAGGTTCGTCTTGCCGAGCACGACCGCGCCCGCGTCGACGAGCCTGCTGACGGCGACCGCGCTCCGGTGGGCTTCATAGGAGTAGGCGGGACATCCGGCCGTGGTCGGCAATCCGGCGACGTCGACGTTGTCTTTGACGGCGAGCAGGAAACCCGCCAGCGGCAGGATTTCGCCCGCCTGAACGCGTTCGTCGACGGCCTTTGCGTCGACCAGGACGTCCTCTTTGGACCTGAGGGTGATCCAGATCTCCGGCCGGTCGACCGTGGCTATGAGGTCGAAGGCGGTGATCGTGCGCCGCACGGCGCTGACGCGGGCGGGCGGAACGTACTCGGCTTCGAGCGAGAGTGCGGTCACGATGGGATCCTTTCTCAGGCGGGGCCAGACCTTTCAAGAAAGTCCGCTGTGGAGGGCCATCTGGGTCAACGCGCGCTCGGCGCGTCTGAGCACCACGGTCAGCGATCCGCCGACATGCTCGTGGAGCGCGCGGTAGGCCAGTTCGAGTTCACCGTCTCGCACCAGTTCGAGGATCTCGATGTGATCGGTGATGGTCGATGGGATCCGGTCCGCGCTGAGGAAGTCGTACATCCGGACCCGCCGGATCTTCTGGTTCACCGCGACCAGCGCGTCGGTCAGCGCCGGATTGCCCGACGCCCGCGACAGTGCGATGTGGAAGCGCTCGTCCATCACGACGAAGCGCGGGTCGGCCGGGGGCGGGTTCTCCCGGAGTTTCTGCCACTCGGCGAGTTCGCCGGCGATGATCTGCGCGTCGTGCCGGATGGCCGGGTCCTCGATCGCGCGGGTGATGCCGCGCAACTCGAGGGTGACCCTCAACTCGTACAGATCCTTCAGTTCGGCCAGGTTGGGCGTCGTGACGTAGAAACCGTTGTCGCGACGCTCGATCAGGCCGTCCGTGGCCAGGCGGGCCAGTGCTTCACGCACCGGTGTCCTGGACACGCCGTAGCGCTGGGCGAGCTTTTCCTCCCCGAGCCGGACCCGAGGGGTTACCAGCCCGCCCATCACCTCTTCACGCAGCTCCAAGTACACCCGTGACGCACGGGATCGGGACGTATCCACCTTTGTATACAGAGCTGCATTCACTCTTTAGAGAGTAGAAGACACACGTGTCGACAAATAGTCTTTTTGGGTTACGTAAGTGTTTCGCGCCCGTTCGTACTCAGAAAGTTACGAGCGAGCCCGGGGAATGTGTCGACATATTCCCCAGGGAGGGCTACGAGAGTTCGCGCAGCGCCATGGCGAGACCGGCGAGGTGGTCCGTCGCGTCGGTGAGGGCCTGCTTCGAGGCGCTGAGGCCGCCGCTGCTGGCACCGACGGCGTATCCGGCGGCGGCGACGAGCAGGCCGAAGCCGTGCATACCGTCGTCGAGCTGCTCGCGCAGGGTGGCGATGGCCTGGTCCAGTGCGACGCGCTCCGACGCCGGTGAGGCGTTGCGGGCGCGTTCGATCGCCACGATCCGTTCGGCCAGGGCGCGCAGGGCGGCGGCGGCTTCGGCCGCCGTCGCGCGGGCGTCGGCCACCGAGACCTCGGGGATCGCGGTGGTCCCGAGCGTGGTCGGGCTGGAAAGTTGTTTGAGGAGCTCTCGCAGGGTCGCTTCGGACTCGGCGAGGCGTTCCATCGGCTCACGCGCCGCCGAACTCGCGGCGGGTAACGGGACCGGCTTGGTGCTGGCTGGGAGCTCGACCTTCTTCAGCTGGTGCAGCCGCGCACCGGAGCGCACGCTCAGCGTGCCGAACAGCACGACGCCGAGCACCGGCATGATCGCCTTCTGCACGAGGGCACCGGCCACGAAAACGCCGAGCGCGCCGGTGAACACCAGAGCCGCGTAGAGGCCACAAAGGATTGTCAGCACGATCCAGAGGGTCATCACCCTGGACGCCCGGACCTTACGCCGCTCGTGCTTGGCCGACGGGTCGTTCCACGCTTCCCACTTCGTGCGCACCTCGTTGACGACCGGGATGGGCACCGACGAAAGCGCGGACGACATGTTCATCTTCATCGGCCGCCGCGGCGCCACCGGCGGACGCGGGACCGGCCGGCCCGAGGAGGAGGGCTTGGCGCCCTCCCCCTGCGGGGGCAGGTACTTCTGGAGCTTCTCCTGAGCGCGCTGCGCGTAGTCGGGCAAGCGTTCGATGTGCTTTTCCAACTTGGCGTTGAATTCGCTGAAATCCCGCTTACCCGCCATCAGGCGCCCCCGTACTCACGAACCAGGCTGTCGGGCCTAGTTCTTCTGCTGCTCTGCCTGCACTCGCGCCTGGATCTCCTTCTGCACGTCCGCGTTCGACTTCGCGGCGGCAGCGGACTTCGCGGCGTCGGCAACCGCACCGGAACCGCCGGTGACCTGCGCGACCGAGCCACCCTTCATCGACGCGCGGATCTGCTCGAGCCGCGAGTGGCCCGCCATTTCCGTGGTCGAGTGCTGGACCTCGAGCATGCGCCCCTGAACGGAGTTCTGGGCGAGCTCGGCGGAACCCAGCGCGGTGGTGTAGCGCTTCTCGATCTTGTCGCGGACCTCGTCGAGCGACGGCGTGTTGCCGGGCGCCGACAGTTCGGACATCGAGTTGAGCGAGGCCGAGACCTTCTCCTGCATCTTGGCCTGCTCCAGCTGCGAGAGCAGTTTGGTGCGCTCGGCCAGCTTCTGCTGCAGCATGCTCGCGTTGCGCTCGACGGCCGTCTTCGCCTGCGCCGCGGCCTGCAACGACTGGTCGTGCAGCGTCTTGAGGTCCTCGATGTTCTGCTCGGCCGTGACCAGCTGGGCGGCGAAGCTCTCCGCCGCGGTCTCGAACTGAGTCGCCTTCTCTTCGTCGCCCTTGGAGCGCGCTTCGTCGGCGAGGACGAGAGCCTGGCGAGTCGAAGACTGGAGCTTTTCGACGTCGCCGAGCTGGCGGTTGAGCTTCATCTCCAGCTGACGCTGGTTACCGATCACCGATGCGGCCTGCTGGGAGAGCGCCTGGTGATTGCGCTGCGCCTCCTCGATGGCCTGCTGGATCTGTACCTTCGGGTCGGCATGCTCGTCGATCTTCGACGAGAACGCCGCCATCATGTACTTCCAGAACTTCACGAAAGGGTTGGCCATCTCCTCCGCCTGCCTTCTTGCGTCCCACTGGCTTGAATACCCGTTGGTGGGGCGTCCGCTTCCCCCCTGGATCTAGACACTCTCCGAACTGCGGAGTTGCCATCGATACAGAAGGAACGTTCCGACCCGGGTGTTGAGTTCCATCGTGTCAGGTTGGCGTCCGTCGTTCCAGGCGACCCCGGGGGAAATCAGGGATGACCCTGTGTTTCCCGATGTCGTGACAAATCCGACATAAACGAACGACCCCGGGCCTGGGCCCGGGGTCGTTCGCCTCACTGAAGAGTCTAAGCGGCGATGATGGACGCCATCTTCGCCTGTCCGATCGTCGTCCGTAACGTCGGGCTCATCCGCGGCGGTGGGGAAATCCGCAGGTCAGCCAGGTCGTTACCGATGACGCTGGGCACGAGTGTGCCCCCTTCGAGCCGGCTGCCGGACGTGGCCTTCGCCGCACCGGCCCCCTTGCCGGGCTCCCGAGGCGCGCGGCCGACAGGTTCGTCGACCGGTACGACCTCGACGTTGTCGAGTGCGGACACGTCCGCCGCCACGTGATGCAGGAGTTCACCCAACGGAAGCTCAAGGGCGTCGCAAATCGACGCCAGCAGCTCGCTGGAAGCCTCCTTCTGACCGCGCTCCACCTCGGAGAGGTAGCCAAGGCTCACCCTGGCGGCGCGGGAGATGTCACGCAACGTTCTGCGTTGGTTTGTGCGGGCATGCCGGAGCCGATCACCGATCGCCTCACGCAACAGCACGGTCATCACGCGCCTCCCTTCCCGAACTGATACCGCCTACGTTACCCAGAGCTGACCGGGAAACGCAGATATTGACACGTCCGTACGCCAAGGGCGAACGCGTGGATCAAGTGAGTTGTTCCCCGAGCAGCTCCAACGCCGCCCGTACGGACGATTGACGAACGGCCCCGCGGCCGCCTTCGAAACGCAGAGTGCGCACTTCCCGGACGCCGTCACCCGCAAGCCCGACGTGCACTGTGCCCGGCGTCACACCGTCCTGCGGGTCGGGACCGGCGACACCGGTGAGCCCGAGGCCCCAGTTGGCGCCGCAGCGGGCCCTGGCGCCCTCCGCGAGCTGTGCGGCGACTTCCGGATGCACCGCGCCGTGCTCGGCCAGCAGGGCCGGGTCCACGCCCGCCAGCTCGGTCTTCAGGTCCGTGGCATAGACGACGAGCCCGCCGCGCAACGCCGCGCTCGCCCCGGGCACGTCAGCCAACGTGGCGCAAACCAACCCTGCCGTGAGCGACTCCGCCGTGGCCACCGTCTCACCGCGCCGGATCAGGGCCGCGATGATCCCGCTGGCGTCCAAACTCAGCTCCCCGACGCGGCCCGCAGGCCGGCCGCGCGCAGTTTGACCGCCCTGACGACGTAGTCCAGCCCGGTGACCACGGTGAGGACGATCGCGAGGCCCATCAGGACCCAGCGGACGATCTCCACGGACTCGGGCAGCGGCAGCAGGTACGCGGTGATCGCCGCGATCTGCGTCAGCGTCTTGGCCTTGCCGCCGCGGCTGGCCGGGATCACGCCGTGGCGGATCACCCAGAACCGCAGCACTGTCACGCCGATCTCGCGGACGGCGATCACGATCGTCACCCACCAGCTGAGCTCGCCGAGTGCGCTCAGCCCGATCAGCGCGGCGCCGATGAGCGCCTTGTCCGCGATCGGATCGGCGATCTTGCCGAAGTCGGTGATCAGGCCGTACTTGCGCGCCACCCAGCCATCCACCTGGTCGGTGAACGACGCGATCGCGAACAGCGCGGTGGCGATGGAACGCCAGAAAGTGTCGGAACCGTCACCGGCGAACAGCGCCGCGATGAAGAGCGGAACCATCGCCAGCCGCGACATCGTCAGCAGGTTCGCGAGGTTCAGCGTCGGTACTTCGGTCGGCACCGGGACCTGGGCGGGAACCGCCTTGCCTACCGGATCCGAGCCCTCACCGGCCGCCGCGTCGCTGGTGGCGGCACTCACCGGTCGGCGTCCAGTGACGGCTCCACGGGCCGGACGATCAGGTCCACCCCGGCCGAGTCGATGACCTCGCAGCGCAGGAACTCGCCGATCTTGCAGCCGTCCGCGTCGACGAGGATGCACTCGCCGTCGACCTCGGGGGCCTGGTGCGCGGCGCGGCCCGTCGGCTCGTCACCGTCGTCCTCGACCAGCACGTTCACGAAGGTGCCGATGCGGTCCTCGGCGCGCTGCGTGGTGAGTTCCTCGACGAGGCTGGAAATCCGCGAAACACGCTGGTTCACGACGTCTTCGTCCAGCTTGTCCTCGAAGGTCTCGGCCTCGGTGCCGTCCTCGTCGGAATAGCCGAACACGCCGACGGCGTCCATGCGGGCGCCGATGAGGAAGCGCTCCAGCTCGGCGAGGTCGTGCTCGGTCTCGCCGGGGAACCCGACGATGACGTTGGTGCGGATCCCCGCTTCGGGGGAAAACTGCCGGATCTGCTCGGTCAGCGCGAGGAACGAGTCCGTGGAGCCGAACCGGCGCATGCGGCGGAGCACGGTCTCACTGGAGTGCTGGAACGACAGGTCGAAGTAGTCCGCGACACCGGGCGTGGTCGCGATGACCTCCACCAGGCCGGGACGGGTTTCGGCGGGCTGCAGGTACGAGACGCGCACACGCTCGATGCCCTCGACCGCGGCGAGGCGCGGGATGAGCTGCTCCAGCGCGCGGGCGCCGTCACGGCCGAAGTCCTTGCCGTACGAAGTGGAGTTCTCGCTGACCAGGAAGACTTCCTTGACACCGTGCTCGGCCAGCCACATGGCCTCGGAGACGATCTCGTCCGGCTGCCGCGAGACGAACGAACCGCGGAACGACGGGATCGCGCAGAACGAACAGCGCCTGTCGCAGCCCGAGGCGATCTTCAGCGCGGCGACCGGGGAATCGTCGAGCCGGGTACGCAGGACGCGCGGGCCCCAGCCGTGCTGGGCGTGCCCGGGGACCTCGACGCCGGCCGTGGCCGCGCCGCGCTGGACCGGGCTGATCGGGAGCAGCTTGCGGCGGTCGCCCGGGGTGTGGGACTCGATGGCCTTGCCCGCCACGACGTCGTCGAGACGGTCGGACAGGTCGGCGTAGTGATCGAAGCCGAGGACGGCGTCGGCCTCGGGCAGGCTTGAAGCCAGCTCCTTGCCGTAGCGCTCCGCCATGCAGCCGACCGCGACCACTTTGGCGCCCGTGTCGGACGCCGCGAGCAGCATGTCGACGGAGTCCTTCTTGGCGGACTCGACGAAGCCGCAGGTGTTCACGACCACCACATCGGACTCGTCAGGGTCCGCGGCCAGCTCCCATCCACCGGCGGCCAGCCGGCCGGCGAGCTCCTCGGAGTCGACTTCGTTGCGGGCGCAGCCCAAGGTCAGCAGCGAGACGCGACGGCTACCGGATGACTCGGTGGTGGAGGAAGGCACATGGCTTAGGGTAGCTGGCCACCCCGATCACCCCAGCCGACCACCTCAGTAGGTTGGATCCGTGACCTCTGATTCCGCCGAGCTGTCCGTACGCCGTGCCCGTGTCGCCGACGTCCGCAAGATCAAGGCGCTTGTCGATTCCGATGCCGGCCGAGTGCTCCTGGAGAAGGAACTCGTCACCCTGTACGAGGACATGCAGGAGTTCTGGGTGGCCGAGTCCGAGGGCGAGGTCATGGGCTGCGGCGCGCTGCACGTCCTGTGGGAGGACCTGGCGGAGATCAGGACGGTGGCGGTCGACAAGCGCGCCCGGGGCAAGGGGATCGGGCACGCGCTGGTGGGGAAGCTCGTGTCGCTGGCCCGTGAGCTCGGGTTGCAGCGGATCTTCGTGCTGACCTTCGAGACGCACTTCTTCTCCGGGCACGGGTTCGTCGAGATCGACGGGACGCCGGTGTCGCAGGAGGTCTACGAGGAGATGCGGCGGTCGCTGGACACCGGCGTCGCGGAGTTCCTGGACCTGCCGTACGCGAAGCCGAACACGCTGGGCAACAGCCGGATGCTGCTCGAGCTTTGACATCAAGACTATTCGAGCAATTACTCGAATAGTCTTGACTAGAGTAATCTAAGCGGGCAGGGTCACCCTGTGCGCATTGAAAAACTCACGGTCGAACAGCTCGCCGCCGAGGTCGACCTGCCGACCAGCACGATCCGCATGTACCAGACAAAGGGGCTTCTCCACGCGCCCCAGCGCCACGGCCGGACAGCGCATTACAACGCCACTCACGTGGAGCGGCTCCGGGTCGTCCAGCGCCTGCAGAGCCGGGGCTTCTCGCTCCCGGCCATCGCCGAACTGATCGCCGCGCGGGACCAGGGTGCCAGCGTCGCCGCGGTGCTCGGGCTGAGCGGTTCGGCGGGGCCGGACGACTGGGTGCCCATTCCACTGCGCGAACTCGGCAAGGTGGCGCCGATGCGCGAACTGCGCTTCGGCCTGCTGCGCCGCGCCGGTGCTCTCGGCCTCTTGAAGTGGCGGCGGGGACGGCCGCACAGCCGCCGATGGGCGTGGCAGAGCGGTGTCGGCATCGTCGGCCTGAACGTCCCGCCGGACGAGGTGCTCGACCAGTTCGCCAAGGTCCGCATCGCCACCGACGCCATCGCAGCGGACTTCGTCGACGTGTTCGAACGCCACCTGTGGCCGACGATCGCCGACGACGCCACGGCGGACGAGCAACTCGACCACGTCCGCGGGCTGCTGCTCGGGCTCACCGAAACCGCGGAAGGCGTCGTGCTCGGCGCGCTGCGGGAGTCGATCCGGGACGCGGCGGAACGGTTCGCGGACCGCCACGGTCTCCTGCCCGACGACGGCAGTGAACCCGTCTGGGCGAAAGCTCCGGTGCCTTCGCTGGTCGAGGGGGCCGGCGAAGGCACCGGTGTGGTGGACGAAGAGACCGTCCACCGCTATCTCGAAGGCGAATCCCTCACCGAAGAGGACTCACCGTGACAGCGGTGATCGCCGATCCCGCGTGGCGCGCCCAGGTCGCCGACGAGGGACTGGTGGTCTACGCCGGGGCAGACCTCAACTACCTGATTCCGGACGTGCCCGCGGCGCACGCGCGTGCGCTGGCCGCGCTGTTCGAACCGGCGTCGGCCCCCATGGAACCGGAGGACCAGCCGGCGGGGGTACGGCTGGTCCTCCCCCAGCTTCGCGCTCTCGGTGCGGTACGCCCCGCTGTGCTGCCGACGCCGCGACGGCCACGGACACTCGCCGTCGGCGTACGGATCGCCGGTACCGCAACAGAAACGCTGACCGACGCACTGTTCAAGGCGTTCCCGCCGGTGACCGATCCCGAGCTGACCCTGGTCGTCAGGACGACGGCGACCTTGCGCGAACTGGCCGCACTCGCCGGGGAACTCGACGGACCGCAGCTGCTGCTGGACCTCGCCTATCACCACACGGCGTCGCTCGGACCGCTCGTGGTGCCGGGCGGCACCGCTTGCCTCGCTTGCATGAGCGTTCGCGCCGCGCGGCGCTGGGGTGATCCACCGCAACCCGCGGCACCGGGAGCCGCCGACGCGCCCGGGTTACCGGTCGCACTCGCCGTCCACGCGATCAGCCGGATCGGCGCCGGATCGCTGGCCCTGCTGGAACGGGTCGTCAGCTACCGGCTCGACGAATTCACCGCCACCGCCGAGGATGTACTGCCCGCCGCGGACTGCCCGGTGTGCCCGCGAATACCGGTCGGGCGCGCCACCCTGCCTTGGGAAGAGGAGCGATGACCGCCGCACTGCGTCTGCCGGACGCCTTCACGCCAGGCCGCACGAGCGCCGCCGCCGCGACCCCGACCTGTTGCTGTTGCTGCTGTGCGATCTCAGCCGTCAGCGCTTCGGTCGTACTGCCCGCCGTGTTCATGGAGGACGTCCGGCAGCAGCGGCCCACCGGGCTGTCCCGTGATCGCCGGGACGGCGTGGCCCTTCTGCTGGCGGCACTTCCCTGGCTGCTGCTGATCCTGCCGTTCGTCCTGCCGTCGAGCACGACCGACCGGCTCTTCGCGGCCGGTGGCCAACGCATCGTGCTGGCCGTAGTCGTCACGACGGTGCTCACCGCGATCCTCGCCGCTCTCGGCGGATCGCGGACCCCCTGGCACACCGCCGGATATTTCGTTTTGTGGGCGGGCATCGCGGTGGTGGAGTCGCTTTTGGTCCTGGCCACCTTGCACGTTTACGGCCTGTTCTTTTTCACCGTGCCGGTTTATCTCTTCCTGCTGTTCCGGCTCCCCCGCAAGATCCACGAAAGGATCGGCCCGAAATGACTGTCTCGATTCCGGCCACGCTGGCCGAGCGTGCCGTGGGGCGGCGGCTGGGTGCGGTGGCCGAACTCCGGGAAGTCCCGCGGAGCCTGGCCGACGCCGAAGCGCCATGCCCGCTCGTACCGGTCGGACGCGCGACCCTGCCTTGGGCAGACGACCTGTGACCGCCGCACTCCGTCTGCCGGACGCCTTCACCCCGGGCCGCACGAGCGCCACCGCGGCGACTCCGACCTGTTGCTGTTGCTGCTGTTGCTGCGCGGTCACGGTCGTCAGCGCCTCGGTGGCGTTGCCTTCGGTCTACATCGACGATGTCCGGAACCGACGGCCGAAGCCGGTGGCCCGCGGCCGCCGCGAGACAGTGGCGACCCTGCTGGCGCTGATTCCCTGGGTACTGGTGCTCCTGCTGTTCGTCCCGGATTCGGAACTTTCGGACCTGCTCTTCTCTGACGGCTTCGCCATCGTCATGCTGGCGGGCGCCGCGATCACCGCGATGGCCGGCGGTGTCCTCAGCGCACTCGGCGGATCACGGACACCCTGTCGCGTGGCCGCGCACGCGGTGCTCTGGACGGCCATCGGAGTCGTCGAGTTCTTCGCGATCCTGTTCTCGCTGTTCACCGGTTACCTGTTACTCGTGCTCGTCCTGGCCTATCTCGTCCTGCTGGTCTGGCTGCCGCTGAAGGTCTACGCACGCTACGGCCCGAAATGACCACCGCCTTGCGCCGCACGGCTGCACAGACGTGCAACACAGCCACACCAACGGGAAACATCCCAGCGTCCCACCTGCGTAGGCGTGTTGCACGTCTGTGCGGGGGTGTTGCACGGTGACCACCTCGGTTCCGGCCGTTCTCGCCGGGCGGGCGGTGGGATGGCGTCAGGGCGTGGTCGCCGAACTCCGGGAAGTCCCGCGGGGCCTGGCCGACGTCGAAGTGCCGGGCTGGGCGGCGATCGCCGAGCCGTTCGCGCGAGGCGGCACCTCCGGCGGCGCGAGCCTCGACAACGGCCAGGCCAAAACCGCGGCCGTCGCCGAAGCGCTCGAAAGGCATGCGGCCGCGCGTTTCCCGCTCGACGCCGGTCCGGTGCCGGAAGGCGCCGACTGCTGGCGGCTCGACGAATTCACCCTGCATTCGGTGTCCCAACAAGCGAGTCCAGATTTTCCGTACAGCGCCGGGTATTCCGAGCCTCTCTACACTCCTGTGTGGACGTTGCCAGGCAACGCCGAAGTGTTCGTGCCCGCAGGTTTGGTGGGTCTCCAGAACACCTTCGGCCTGCCGGCGACGTCGTCCGGTTTGGCGGCGGGCGCGTCCACGACGAGAGCGCTGCTACGGGCCACCCAGGAACTCGTCGAACGCGATGCGCTGACCATCGCCTGGCTGCATTCCCTTTCGCCGCGCCGAATCCCGCTGCCGCCGGAGTTCGCCGAGCCGGTCGGGCGACTGGGCGGGGAGGTCCAGGCGTTCGACATCACCCCCGCCTACAGCCCGCATCCGGTGATCGCGGTGGCCGGAACGCTGCCACTGGGCGGCAAACCGCGCGCGACTTTGGGGCTGGCCTGCCGTGCGCGCACCGCCGACGCCGTCGAGAAGGCGTGGCTGGAATGGACCCAGGGCACCGTTTTCCTGGAGGTCTGGCTCAGCGAACATCCGGACACCGTGCTGCGGCCAGACGACGTCACCGATTTCGACCAGCACGCGGCCTACTACACGACCCACCCCGAGGACTGGGCTGTCTTGCCGTGGCACAGCGGCGAAATCGGTTGTGCGCCACCAGGTTCCCCCGCTTCGGGGGCGGCCGCCGAGCTCACCGAGCTCGTCACGACGGTGACCACGGCCGGGATCCGGCTCGCCTACCGGGACCTCACCACGCCGGAGCTGACCGCGGTCGGCCTGCGCGCGGTGCGGGTGCTCTCCCCCGACCTGACCCCGCTGCACGCCGACCATCGCTGGCCCCATCTCGGCGGGACCACCCCGGAGGTCGCCCGGCGTTTCCCCGCGACCGGCGCGTTCCCCAACCCGTTTCCGCACCCGCTCGGCTGACTCTTTTCCCACAGCACAGTTCCAGCAGCGAAGTCCCAGGAGCGAAGATGTCCACCCCGTTCGACGAGTTCTGGACCGCGAGCCGGACCACGGCGCTCACCCAGCGAAGATTGGCCGAACGCCTGCGCGAATACCTGCCCGTCGAAGACAAACTCGACGCGTTCGAACTGCCCGGCCGCTATCACGGGCTGCGCCGCTCGGCCGACCGGCTGGACACGTTGTTCCGGCGGCGGCGCAGCACCCGCGAGTTCGGGCCGGTTCCCCTGCGCGCCAAGGCGCTGGGCCGGATCCTGACCTCGCTCACGGCCACCGAAACCGGCCGGGGCTACCCGTCCGCGGGTGGGCTGTACCCGCTGCGCTGTTACCCGCTGCTCCTGAACGTGGCGCACGAACTCAACGGCCGCGTGTGCCGGTACGAGCCCGTCAAGCACGCGCTGCAGGACGCCGGGCCGTGCCCGCCCTGGCCGGAACTGGCGCCCGTACTCGGCGCGGAAGCGACGACCGCCCCGCATTTCGTGCTCGTCTTCGTACTCGCCGACGAGCCCTTGCTCGCCAAATACGGCCCACGCGGGGGACGGTTCGGACTGATCGAAGCCGGCGCCGCGATCCAAGCGATATCGATGCGCCTTGCCGCCGACCGGCTGGCCGGCTACCTGCTCGGCGGCGGCGCTGACCAGGAGGTTCTCGACCTGCTCGGGCTCGCCCGCCACGACGTCCGGCTCGCCGCTGTCCTCGCCGGCGGCTTGGGTTCCCCCTGAATTCACCCCTAGTCCCCCGCTTAGCGGTGGCGCCGGAGGCCGGAGTTACCGAAGCTGATCGGGTTGACCAACCCGATTCACTGAGGGGAATTTTCCATGCGAGCGATGCTCAAGAAATTCGTCGTCACCGCCGCCGTCGCGGCAGCGCTCGTGACCGGCACCGGAACGGCCCAAGCGGTCGACATCCCAGCGGTGACGGACACCTACATCTTCCACACGTCGCTCTCGAGCTTCGTACAGACCCGCAACGCCAAGCCGTACGACGGCCAGCTGGACTGGTCCTCCGACGGCTGTTCCAACTCCCCCGACAACCCGTTCGGGTTCAACTTCCTGCCCGCCTGCTACCGGCACGACTTCGGCTACCGGAACTACAAGAAGCAGAGCCGGTTCACCGAGCCCAACCGCAAGACGATCGACGACAACTTCTACACCGATCTGAAGAACATCTGCGGCAGCAACGTCGCCTGCAAGGGCACCGCCTGGACGTACTACCAGGCCGTCCGCCAGTTCGGTAACAGCTAGCGCGAGCAAGGGACCTTTACTGCCGTTTCGCGGCAGTAAAGGTCCCTCGATGCGGCTTTATCAGCCCTGGTACGGCTGCTGGGGGTTGTACTGCTGGGGGTTGTACGGCTGCTGCGGCTGGTTGTACTGCTGCTGCGCGGGGCCGGCGGCGGCCGGGCCGAGGTAGCGGGCCTTGCCGAAGCCGAGCATGCAGTAACCGACGTACGGGAAGACGATCAAGCCGAAGAACGCGAACAGACCGCCCTTGCCGTACGACTTCGCCAGGTCGATCATGACGATGATCGCGATCACGAAGTTGACCAACGGGATGAACATCAGCACGAGCCACCAGCCTGGACGGCCGACGATCTTGAGCAGTGTGTAGGCGTTGTAGAACGGGATGATCGCCGCCCAGCCGGGCTTACCCGCCTTGGTGAACACCTTCCACATCGCCGCGATGAGGAGCACCGCGACAGCCAGTCCGAAGACGCTGACGCCGATGGCTGCCGCCGGGCTCATGCTCGAAGACGTCGAAACCTCGTACTGATAAGCCACTGAAGCTGTTCCTTTCAGATGAACAGGCACACCGGTGATCACCGTGCGCCTGCGGGAGAACCCCTGTCTCCCGGCCCGCGGACGTTAGCCCAATGGAGGCGAGCACGCGCACGCTTTTCCGAAACCCGTATTCGATCGACGCCAAAACCGCCCTTTCGGGCAATCCGTTCAGCGCGAGTCCACTTTGGATCAAGCCGTCGGCAGCACGCGCAGGGTGATTTCGTCGGCGGGCTCGTTCAGCGAAACCAGCTCGACGCGGTGGCCGGCGTGGTCGGCGATGTGCGGGAACCGGTGATTGGAATGCAGTTCGGCGCCCTTGCGGCCGTCTTCACCACCGTTCAACGACACCGCGACGACGGCGTCGCCCTCCCAGACGCACTGCACCCCGGGCTTGCACCGCGAGTCCGACAGCACCGAGTCGAAGCGGACGTCGATGCCCGCGACCGTGCGGCTTTGGCCCAGTGGCAAGGCGAAATCGGTTCCCGGTGCGACGGCGGACGAACTCGAGGGGAGCGCGGGCGCGGATCCTGGAGCCGGGGCGGGCGCGCAGCCCAGCACGAGCAGCACGCAGAGCGGGGCGAGCAGCTTCATCCGGTTCACCCTGGGAAGACGGAACGAGCGGCCCAATCCGTTGCACGCACTTCTACTCGTCTTCGTCCTCGGGAGGCGGACTGCCACCGCGGATCATGTACAGCACCGAATCCAGCTCTTCGGGCTTGATCAGGACGTCCCGCGCCTTGGATCCCTCGGACGGGCCGACCACACCGCGGCTTTCGAGCAGGTCCATCAGCCGACCGGCCTTCGCGAAGCCGACGCGCAGCTTGCGCTGCAGCATCGACGTCGACCCGAACTGGGAGGTCACGATCAGTTCGGTGGCCTGTAGCAGGACGTCGAGGTCGTCGCCGATGTCGGCGTCGATCTCCTTGGTCTCCCCGGCCTTCTTCGCGGTGACGCCGTCCTGATACTCGGGCTGCGCCTGGTCCTTGGCGAAGTTGACGACCGCGGAGATCTCCTCGTCGCTGACGTACGCGCCCTGGACGCGGACCGGCTTCCCGGCACCCATCGGCAGGTACAGCGCGTCGCCCATGCCGATGAGCTTTTCCGCGCCGGGCTGGTCGAGGATGACCCGCGAGTCGGTCAGCGACGAGGTCGCGAAGGACAGCCGCGATGGCACGTTGGTCTTGATGAGGCCGGTGACGACGTCGACCGACGGCCGCTGGGTGGCCAGGACCAGGTGGATCCCGGCGGCACGGGCCTTCTGCGTGATCCGGACGATCGCGTCTTCGACGTCCCGCGGCGCGGTCATCATCAGGTCGGCGAGCTCGTCGACGATCGCCATGATGTACGGGTACGGCCGGTAGACGCGTTCGCTGCCGGGCGGCGCGGTGATCTCGCCCGACTTGACCTTCTTGTTGAAGTCGTCGATGTGGCGGACCTTGTTCATCTGCATGTCCTGGTAGCGCTGCTCCATCTCCTCCACCAGCCAGGCGAGCGCGGCGGCCGCCTTCTTCGGCTGGGTGATGATGGGCGTGATCAGGTGCGGGATGCCTTCGTACGGCGTCAGCTCGACCATCTTCGGGTCGATCAGGATCATCCGGACCTCGTCCGGGGTCGCCCGCGCGAGCAGCGAGACCAGCATCGAGTTGACGAAGCTGGACTTACCGGAACCGGTGGACCCCGCGACCAGGAGATGCGGCATCTTCGTCAGGTTCGCGGTGACGAAATGGCCTTCGATGTCCTTGCCGAGCCCGACGAGCATCGGGTGGTTGTCCTTGACCGTCGACGGCGCGCGCAGGACGTCGCCCAGGCGCACCATCTCGCGGTCGGAGTTCGGGACCTCGATTCCGACCGCGGACTTCCCGGGGATCGGCGCGAGCAGCCGGACGTTGTCGGTGGCCACGGCGTAGGCGATGTTCTTGGTCAGCGCGGTGATCTTCTCGACCTTCACGCCGGGCCCGAGTTCGACCTCGTACCGCGTGACCGTCGGGCCGCGGGTGAAGCCGGTGACCTGCGCGTCGACGTTGAACTGGTCGAGCACGCCGCTTATGGCCTCGATCATGGCGTCGTTGGCCTTGCTGCGGGTCTTCGGGACGTCCCCGAGGGTCAGCAGGTCCGGCGACGGGAGCTTGTAGTCGCCCTCGACGGTGCGGGTGACCGCGAGTGGTGGTTCGGCCTTCTTGGGCTTCTTCTCCGGCACGTCGGCGGGCTTGGCCCGGGGTGGGCGGTTCGGCGTCGGCAGTTCGGCGAGCGCGGCCTCGATGTCGAGCTCCTGCTGCTCGCCGTCCTTGTTCTCCGCGGCTTGACGGCGTCGCGCGGGTTTACGCAGGCGGACGGCCTTGGGATCGGCTTCGGTGACGGCGTCACGCTCGTCGTGGATCGCCTGACGCTCCGCCTCGGCCTCTTCGACCTCGTCGGGGTCGAGGCCCCAGTTGCGCAGGCGGTGCGGGATGTCGCGGACCGCGGTGCCGGTGAAGACCAGGATCGCGAAGCCGAGCGCCAGCACCAGCAGCGGCACCGCGACCCAGCTGCTGAACCCCTGGACCAGCAGGCCGCCGGAGAACGCGCCGACGATACCGCCGGCGTACATCCGGCCGAGATTGGTGTCGGGCAGTCGGAGGAAGATGTGCAGCATGCCGAGCAGGGACAACGTGCCCAGCAGCGTGCCGATGACCATGCGCGGCCGGATCTCGGGCTGCGGTTCCGACCGCATCAGCGCCACCGCGACCACGATCAGCACCAGCGGCAGCGAGACCGCGCCCGCACCGAGCACGGTCCGGGTCGCGATCTCGACCCCTTCACCGATCGGCCCGGCCGAACGCCACCAAACCCCGACGGCGACGATCAGCGCGACGGCGATGAGCCCCAGCGCGACGCCGTCACGGCGGTGTTCGGGTTCGAGCTCACGGCTGCGGCCGACCGTGCGGGCGACGCTGCCGAGGCCTTTGGCCAGCAGGTTCCAGGTCCCGCGGACGGCCTTGCCGAAGGTGCCCTGCTTGCGGCGCGGGGCCGGGCGGCGAGCGGGCGCGTGGGACGCCGACGTGCGCGGTTTGGCCGCGGTCCGTGGCTTGGCGGCGGTACGAGGCTTCCGCGCCGGCCCCTTGCCGCCGCTTTTCCCGCTGCTCCGTCTCGTTGTCGCCGACCCACTAGCCATGGGTCCACGGTAACCGGCCGAGCCGTTTCGTCACATCTGCCACTCAGAGCGCACGCGAAACATTTTCCTCCCCCACTGAGCCCGACGTGCCCCCCTCCATGCCCGCCATCTGTCGACAGATGGCGATCTCTCGCACGCAAGACACCACAGAGAGCTGGCCATGCCCCCAACGCCGCTTTGGGGGCATGCCACGGCCTTCCCGCGCTGCGCGAACGGGTGACAAGGCGGCCCGTTCATGCTGGTCAGGTGGGGTCGTGAGTGCGTAACAGTGTTCTAACA
>NZ_DASYMU010000243.1:0-53258 GCF_036008905.1 Amycolatopsis sp.
GTACCGGGGATTCACCCGAGTCGGCCAGTACGAGGGCGAATCCCCGGCACAACCAGGAACCACCTGGATCACGAATCCCATCGAACAAGATCCACCAGACACGGCCTACTCGCAGGTAGCATCAGTGCGACATGAGGGAGGTGACCGTGAGCTCGAACGATCGAATGCTCGGAGCCGGTTCAGACAGCGTTTCCAGCAGTAGTTCCAGCAGCGCTGAGCCGAACCTGGCGCAGCGCGCCGTCGGGCTCGCGAGCTGGGCGGCGAAGACGGGCTACTCGCTGGGCAAGCGTTTGCCCGGGGTCGACACCGCCGAGCGCGGCCTCCGGCAGGTGGAACGCCAGTTGCTCGGTGAGCTGCGCAAACGCCTGGACGAGGTCGACGACCCGTACTACGCCGCGCTCACCGCCGCGTCCACGATGAACCGCCCGACCACCGACCGGTACGAGCCGAACAGCGCGATCACGGTCGTCTCCGCCCGCGACGGCCACGCCGAGCCGCTGCGTGCCGCGATGGCCGAGCTGCTCAACCGGTCCATCGGCTTCGGCCGCGAAAAGGCCAAGGAGTACCTCTACGCGATCATCCTGCGCCAGCTGACCCCGGACGAGGCCCGCATCCTCTCGGCGCTCTCCGGTGGCTCGCCGTTCCCGCTGATCGACGTCGCCGAGCGCAGCGGCCTCGGCGCGGGCCGGGTCGTGCTGCGCAACGCCTCGACGGTCGGCAAGGCCGCCGGGGTCTCCCTGCTCGACCAGGTGCCGAGCTACGTGACCCGGCTCATCGGGCTCGGGCTCGTCGAAATCGACGAGGAAGCGCCTTCGCTGGAGACGCAGTACGAGATCCTGATGACCGACGAAACCGTCCGGCAGGCCGAGAACTCGGTGAAGCGGGTCAAGTTCGTCCGGCGGACCGTGCATATCTCCCGGCTCGGCGCCCAGTTCTGGGAAGCCTGCGACCCGACGGCCCGCTGACGCCGCCGTGGGGGAGATCCTCGACGACTTCGCCCGGCACTGGCCGCTTTACGTCTCCATCCCGATCGTCGCGGCGCTGATCGGGTACACGACCAAGCTGGTCGCCATCCGGATGATGTTCCAGCCGCTCGAATTCGTCGGTATCAAGCCGTTTCTCGGCTGGCAGGGCATCGTGCCGCGACGTGCCGCGCGGATGGCGGGCATCGCCGTCGACACGATGACCCAGCAGCTGATCAAGCCCGCCGAGATCATGGCCCGGCTCGATCCCGAGCGCATCGCCAAGGAACTCGAAGTACCGCTGCACGCGGCCGTCGAAGAGATCGTGCGTGACGTCGCCGGCCACTACCAGGCCGGGCTGTGGGAATCGCTGCCGATCCGGGTGCAGGACCTGGTGATCCACCGTGTCCAGGCGGAGTCGCCGAAGATGATCGCCGCGGTGATGGAGGCGATCAAGCTCGACGTCGACAACGTCTTCGACCTCAAGGACATGGTCGTCACCAGCCTGGTCAAGGACAAGGCGCTGCTGAACCGGATCTTCCAGGAAGCCGGGAAGAAGGAGTTCCAGTTCATCGCCCGGTCGGGGATCGTGTTCGGGTTCGTGATCGGCGTCATCCAGATGGTCACCTGGGTGCTGTTCAAGTTCCCGTTGATCATGCCGCTGTTCGGCCTGTTCACCGGCTGGTTCACCGACTGGCTGGCGCTGAAGATGATCTTCGTGCCACGGCAGCCGAAGCGCTATTTCGGTCTTTTCGTTTGGCAGGGCCTGTTTCTCAAACGCCGCGCCGAAGTGTCCGAGGCGTACGGCTCGCTGATCGCGAAGGAGATCATCACCCCGCACAACGTGCTCGAAGCCGTCCTGCGCGGCCCGTTGTCGGACCGGGTGCTCGGGCTGATCCAGCGGCAGATCGACGCGGAACTCGGGAAACAGGCCAACATCGCGAAGCCGCTGGTCGTGTTCGCGGTGGGCAGCAGGCGTTATCAGGACATGAAGCTCAGTATCTCCAGGAGCATCATGGACAAGCTCCCCGAGACTATGCGCTACATCGAGGACTACGCCGAAGACGCGATGGACATCCGCAACACGTTGGTGAACAAGATGAAGGCCCTCGAACCCGAGGAGTTCGAGGGCCTGCTGCGGCCGGCGTTCCAGCAGGACGAATGGATCCTGATCGCCACCGGCGCCGTCCTCGGCTTCTGCGTCGGCGAGGCTCAAGTCCTGCTGCTGGAACACTTCGCGTCGTAGCGCGGGCTACGAAATCGGCTCGACCTGGATGAACTGCGACCCGCTTCCCGACGCGAGCACCAAGGCGGACGAGACATTGCCGCCGTACTGCAGCCACCATCCGGACGGCGGGATCAGGCGCATCTCGTACTCGCCGACCGGCAGATCGTCGAATCGGAACTTGCCGTCCTGGTCGCTGTAGGCGGTGACGATCCGTTCGATGTCGTACAGCCCGACCAAGGTGATTTTGAGGCCCTCGAAGCCTTCGCCAGGGTCACGCTGGTTGTTTCCGTTGCTGTCGTACAGGATGTCGCCCGTCAACGTGCCCGTGGCGCCAGGCACCGACGCGCTGGCGTCCCCGATGTTGTTCGACGGATCGCTGTCGCCGTTCTCGGCGGTGAACCCGAGGGTGATCGCGACCTTGCCGACGTTGGCCGCGGCCGTCGGTACGATCCCGTGCAGGACCACGGTGACGGTTTCGCCGGCCCGGATCGTGATTCCTTCGTTGTAGCGAACACCGCCCCAATCGGTGATTTCCAGCTCGGACGGGGAACCGGCGCCGCCGCTGTCGTTGGCCACTTTCACCGCGTCGACCGGGCCCCAGTTCCTGAACTTGAAGCTCACCGCGGCCGTTTCCCCAGGCTGGTAGGTGAGTTTGTCGAATCTCGCCAGCACGCTCAAGTTCGGCTCGTCCGCGGTGGCGGACGCGGGAATCGCGGCACCCAGCATGGCCGTGGCACCGAGCAGCCCGACGGCCAAGGACTTTTGAAGCTTCATCGATGTTCCCCCAGTCGAAACTCGTATTCCTGCTGCGAGTACGCCCGGGGTTCGGTCCTCGTTGCTCATGTCACCTGAATGGCCTAATCGCACCGCGGGAGCCGGATCGTGCACACCGTGCCGACGTCCACCGTGCTCGCGACGGTCAGTGAACCCTGGTGCGCCGCAACGATTTCCCGCGCGATCGCCAGGCCGAGCCCGCTTCCGCCGGTGCTGCGGCGGCGCGCGTTGTCGGCCCGCCAGAACCGGTCGAAGACGTGGTCAAGGTCCTCCGGGGCGATCCCGATTCCGGTGTCCGCGACCTCGATCACGACGACGTCCTGCTCGATCTGCGCGCGCAGTTTGATGCTCCCGCCCGAGGGCGTGGCCCGGATCGCGTTGGTGATGAGATTGCCGATGACCTGGCGGAGCCGTTCGGGATCGCCGTCGACGAACGGCCGCTGGTAGACGTAGACCTCCAGCTGCACGCCCCGGCTTTCGGCCGCCGGGCTGTGGGCGGTGCGGACGGTGTTGAGGAGTTCGCCGACGTCGAGCCGGGTCCGGTGGTAGATCATCGTGCCCGACTCGGCCAGCGCGAGGTCCTGCAGATCGTCGATGAGCCGTTGCTGCAGGAGCGCTTCTTCGTACAGGGAAACGAAAAGCGCGTTGTCGGGCTTGAGTACGCCGTCCTTGAGTGCTTCCAAATAGCCGCGGATGTTGGCCAGCGGCGTCCGGAGTTCGTGCGCGATGTCGGCGACCATGTTGCGCTGCTGGTCCTTGCTCGCCTGCAGGGATTCGGCCATGCGGTTGAACGACGTCGCGAGCTCCGACAGCTCGTCGTGCCCGCGTACCGGCACCCGCTCGGTGAGGTTCCCAGCGCCGAGGTGGCGTGACGCCGTGGTGAGCGTGCCGATCGGTTGCAGCACGCGGCGGCCGAGCAGCACGGTGCCGAAGATCGCGACGATCGCGACCAGTGTGGCGACGACGAGCGCGGGCCACGGGGTGATCTTGGCTTGCGGCTGGGCGCCGACCCCGACCGAAAGCAGCACTTCGGACGGGGGTTGCGGGGTCATGAAAGCACGGAAGACCTGCCGGAGACACTCGGAACCGGGGGCGACCGGGAGCTCGAGCGTCCCCGGCCTGCCGGATGACTTGGACGTCAAGGTGGCCACGGACTGCGGGGTCGAACCTGGGCCGCGGGCGCTGGAGGAGAGCGGGGGCGGCACTGTGGTTTTGGTGCCGTTCGGCGATTGGTGACACTGCTGCATCCCTTTGAACACCCCGTCGGGTGGTATCGGAAGGTTTTGCGGCAGCAGCCGGACTTCCTTGTACTTCATCAGGCAGCTGACGTAGGCGCGGCTGCTGGCATCGGTCGTCATCCGGTCGGGGTCGAGGGCCGGGACGCCGTACAGGGACCGTTTCGCGGCGATGCCGCCGCCGGAATCGGTGACACAGGAGGAGAGCTCGAAGTCACGCTCGTATTTGGCCAGCGAGTCGACGACAGCGTTGACGTCGGACGGCGGGAACTCCGGGTTCGGCCGGGGATCGACGACGATCCGGCCCTGGCGCGAGACCGGGCGAGCCTGGCCGCCGCCCAGGGTGTCGCTGTCGGCCAGCAGCTCGCCGGACTCCGTGGTGAGCCGGATCCGCTGGCCGGTGCGCCGCGCCAGTTCCGCGACCGTCGGGCTCACCCCGTCCCAGGTCCGGCTCAGCCCACCGAAGGCGGCGAGGCTGCCGACGATGGTGTCGATGTCGTTTTCCGCCACCTGCGCGGAGTCGGTGACTTGCTGGGAAGCCTGCTGGATGGTCAGCAGCGCGGTGGCGCCCGCGGTGAGACTGATGACGACAGCGATGAGCAACGCGATCCGCGCACGGAAACCGCTGGCCCAGCGCCGCAAGCTCATGGCTGCGGCTCGCTGAACTTGTAGCCGCGCCCCTGCACGGTCAGGACGTACCGCGGATTCGTCGGATCCTTCTCGATCTTGCGGCGCAGGTTCATCACGTGCGCGTCCACGGTCCGTTCCAGCACGTGGTGGTCGAACCCGAACACCTGCTCCAGTATCTGCGCGCGGGTGAACGGCCGTCCCGGTTCGCCGGCCAGCGCGTGCAGGATGTCGAACTCCTTCGCGGTGAGGTCGATCTGCCGGTCGCCGATCCGCACCTCGAACTTGACCGGGTCGATACGCAGTTCGTCGGCGACCACGGGGGCCTTCGGATCGACGCTCTTGCCGGCCCGGCGCAACAACGCCCGCACGCGCGCGGCGAGTTCCGGCGGGCTGAACGGTTTGGTCAGGTAGTCGTCGGCGCCGAGGTCCAGGCCCAGGAGCATGTCGGCTTCGGTGGACCGTGCGGTCAGCAGCAGGATCGGTACCGACGACTCGGTCCGCAGGATGCGGCAGACATCGAGCCCGTCGACGCCGGGCATCATCACGTCGAGCACGATCAGGTCCGGCTTGCGGGTGCGGGCCAGGTCGAGCGCCGTCCGCCCATCCCCGGTGACCAGGACGCTGTGTCCCTCACGCTCCAGATAGACCCGGATCAGGTGCGCCTGTTTCGGGTCGTCTTCGGCGACGAGGATGCGGGAGCTCATGATCGGCAATTCTGCCCTCCGGGCCGCCCTGAGCTGTGAAGAAACGATGAAGCGGCGATCCGGTCGGGGTGAAATCGTCTCTGTGGGGGAAGGCGCACCGCCGTCGCACGGCTTCTTCGTCGTTTCTTCATCGGTGTCTTCCTAGCTTCGCCTGGTGCGAGCAAAGATCACTTCGGCTCAGTGGGTCCTGAGTATCGCGGCCGGCGCCCTCACCGTGGCGGTGCTGACGGGGCTGGCCGTGCGGCCGCCGGTGGCGCGGCAGGCGGCGGCTTCCGGCAACGCGGCGCTGGCCGCTTCCCCCGAACTGTCCGTGGCGCCGGTGCCGTCGTCGGCACCGGCGCCCGCGCCGAAGGCGTTCGCCCCGGTGGTTTCGGCGGTGCACCTGAAGGCGTCCGGCAGCTGGTCCTGGGCGTTGCGGAACACGAAAACCGGCGAGGTCATCGGGTCGGACGACAAGGCGAGGTTCACCAACAACACCGAGTCGATGATCAAGGCGTGGATCGCCACGGACTACCTGATGGACGTCGAGGCGGCCGGGCGGCGGATCACCGACGCCGAGCAGGAACGACTCCGGAAGATGATCCACTTCAGCGACGACCAAGCCGCCCAGTGGGCTTACGTCAGCCGCGGCAGCGACCTCGTCGTCAAGCGGCTGATCAGCACCTGCAAGCTGACCGACACCACGGCGACCCCACGCTGGTGGTCGAAAACGCAGATCTCGGCGCGCGACGCCGCGTTGATGGGCGATTGCGTGCTCAACGGCAAACTGCTCGGCCCGCGCTGGCACGACTGGCTGCTCGACCAGATGCGGAACGTCGACCCGTCCAACGCGTTCGGTATCGCGCAGGCACCGGCACTGGCCGGGAAGGAAGTCGCGATCAAGAACGGCTGGACCGAGCACAGTTTGGGCACCAGGTCGGTCTGGGCGGTGAACTGCCTGGCTGTCTGGGGCGACTGGTCGCTGGCGGTGCTGACGAACTATCCCGCTGAGCTCGGCCAGAGCCATGGCGCGGGTATCTGCCGGGCGGTCGCGCAGCAACTGTTCGCCAACGATTCATGAGCCGGCGCCCCGGACGCGCTAGTGTGCGATGTGCTGTCACCGAGGTGGGGAGACATCGTGGGCGAGCCGAGTCAAACCCTTTGGCCGCAGGAGATCCGGATCGCCATGACGATGACTGGCGGCTCCAGCCTCGCGGTGTGGATGGGCGGGATCGCCACCGAAACCTCGCATCTGCTGCGGACGTCGAGGTCGGTCGAACCCGTCGGCACGTACCGGAAGCTGCTGGACCTGCTCAACGCGACGGTCAGCGTCGACGTGCTGACCGGCACGAGCGCGGGCGGGGTCAACGCGGCCTGTCTCGGGCTGGCCGAGGCGTACGGGTCGACGCCGGGAATCCTGCGGGACACCTGGATCAAGACCGGGTCGATCGAAACCATGATCCGGGATCCGGCTGAGCGTGAGCCGCGATCACTGCTCAACGGCGACAAGGTGCTCCTCGCCGGGATCGAGGACGCGCTGCGGCAGATCGTCGGGAAGGGCAAGGAACCCGAGGTCGCGCCCGACATCACCGTGCTGCTCACCGGCACCATGATCGACGGCGAGACCGTCCGGTACGACGACGCGCTCGGCAACCTGGTGCGGGACAGCGAACACCGGCTGCTGTTCCGGTTCGACGGTCCACTGTGGACTCGCAGTGTCGTCGGACCGCTCGCGCTGGCCGCCCGCTCGACGGCGTCCTTCCCCGGTGTGTTCGAGCTTTCCCATATGCCGGTGGGAAAAGCCGGTCCGGACAAGCTGCATCCCGATCTCGCGAAGTACACCGACGTCGCCAGGTCGCACTGGCTCACCGACGGCGGTGTGCTGCTGAACAAGCCACTGCGCCCGGCGTTGCGGGAGATCTTCGAGCGGGGGTCCAGCCAGGACGTCCGGCGCCTGCTGCTCTACGTCGTGCCGACCGGGGAGACCGAAGCGAGCCGCGTTGAGGTCGACCCGGCCAACCCGCCGCTGATGGGCAGTGCGCTCAGCCGGGTGGTGTCGGCGGTGATGAACCAGAGCATCAGCGCCGAGCTCGAAGACCTCACCAAGCACAACGACGCCGTGGTGCGGGCCCGTGGCACGCGGGTCTCGCTCGCCGCCATCGCGTTGCACGGTGGTGCACAAGCACTGGTGGGGCCACGGCTCATGGACGACTACCGCAACCGGCGGGTGCAGGAGGACGCCACCGCGCTCGTGCGGGAGGCGACCCGCCGGCTCGATCGCGTCGACGATCTCCTCGCCGGTGAGCAGTGGGCGTCGGGGATGTCGACCACACTGCGTGCGGCCGCCGCCGACGGGCTGCGGAACAGCCTGCCCGCCACCCCGCCCGCCGAAGAATGCGAACTCGCCGACCTCACCGCCTACCGGACGACCGCGCTGGACGACGCCGTCGCCACCGGGTTGCAGCTGGTGAACGCCGGTTTCCGGCTGACGCCGAGTCCTGAGCAGGTGGAGCAGCTCAACCAAGGCCGAAGTGAGCTGCACCAGGCCAGGGGCGCGGCCGCCCGCACCGAACGGATCGCCGGTTGGGTCGCCGAGCAGGAACCGCCCGCGAAGGACGTCTCGCTCGCGGACTGGATCCGCGCGCTGGCCGAAGCATGGGCCTCCCTTGGCAGGAAAGGGAAACTGGACGAAGCCTGGCCACTGGTCGCCGCGGCGCTGCGGGAGTTCAGCCCGGTCCTGCGCGCGCTGGCGACGTCGGCACCGGACCCGGCGTTGCCGCCCGCGCTCCAGGCGGACCGGGCGGAAGCCGTCGAAACGATCACGACGCTGCTGAACTGGCTCGGCCTGCCCAGCGACGGCTTGAGCAGCCCGGATTCGGCGCTGTACGGACGCCTGCTCACGCTGCACGTCGCCACCCGCGGGCTGCTCGCCCAGCCGCCGTCGGTGGACCAGCGCGTCGACCTCGTGCAGGTCACCGCCGATTCCCGCAGCCTGCTCGACATGGAGCGCCGTCGCGCGACGGAGAAGCTCACCGGGATGCAGGCCGAGTACTTCGGCGGGTTCTACAAGGCGTCGTGGCGAGCCAGCGACTGGATGTGGGGCCGGATCGACGGCGCGGGCTGGCTCCTGCAGTGCCTGCTCGACCCGGCGCGGCTGCGGCTGCTCCCGAGGGAGCGGGTCAAGGAGACGTTCGAAGCGATCGGCTGGCAGCCGCCGCGAGCTGAAGACGGACTGGGGACCGCTGAAGTCCAGGACCTGCTGACGCAGCTGGCCGGGGAGCTCGCGTTCCTCGGCCTCGACGCGCAGCTGAACCCGGTGGAGAACGCCGCGCCGGATCTGCCGACCAGTATGCCGTTGGCCGCGATGGTGCTCGCGCGGTCGCGTCAGCTGGAGATCGCGCGCGAGGAACTCCCGTGCGTCGCGCTGCACGCGACGGAGGACGCCGACATCGCCAAGGGCAACGGCAAGCCGTCGAAAAGCTTCCGTGACCTGATGAAATCCGAGCCGCCGGACAGCGAAACGCAGTTCGCCTTCCAGAGCTGCAAGGTCTCGGCCGAGACGCTGGCGGGCGAACGCGGGTCGATGCTGCTCACCAAGACGCTCATCAAGGCGGGCGCGGCCGGGATCAACGCCGTCGCCGGGGCCGCGCCGATGCCGAAATCGGTCAAGCCCGCCGCCATGTTCGCCAAGGGCACGGGCAGGACGGCCTGGTGGATCGCGCAGGGCGCGGCCAAGCTCAGCGCGCCGTGGAACTTCCTCGCGGCGGTGGTCACCGCGCTCGCCGGGCTGATCCTCGGCGGTCAGGCCGACGCCGTCCTGCAGTGGATCGGGCTGCCGATCGCGGCGGGCGCATTGGTGTTCCTGCTGGTCAGCATGTTCTCCCTGCGCAAGACCTGGCGGATGGTGCTCAGCGTCCTCGGCGTGCTGGTGGCCGCCTGCCTGCTGTTCGCGGCGTTCATCCCGCCGATCCGCGGGCACCTGTTCACCTGGCTCGCGAGCCTGATGACCGGCTGGCGGGACGGCCACGCGCCGGTGTGGTGGCTGGTCGTCTGCGCGTTCCTGATCCTGCCCGCGGTGACCACTCCGATCGCCGGGCTGTGGCGCCGGGTGACACGAAAGTCCGGCAAAACGGGCTGAGTGATCACGCTGCGTGGCGGCCCGAGACGTGCTTTGCTGTCCCCGCGTGCAACTTTCGGAGGTGGGACGCCAATCTTGTGCTGAACAAGGTGGGATACACGCAAGTGGTACGGATGAAACGTTACTGTAACCTTCGTCACCCGTGTTTCTGTGTCTTCGCAGGTAGTCACGCTGTCGCTGATCGAGGGACCTGACCTCCCTATATCCGTCTGTTAGCTTTTATAAACATGTCCGGAAAGCACTTGATCGAATCGCCGACCAAGGCCGACGGCGCCGCCCTGTGGCGAATCGCGCGAGATTCCCAGAAGCTCGATCTGAACTCGCCTTACGCTTATTTGCTGTGGTGCCGCGACTTCGCCGACAGCTCCGTTGTGGCGAGAGCCGAAGACAAGGCAGTCGGCTTCGTGATCGCGTACCGCAAGCCCGCGGCACCTGACACCGCACTGGTGTGGCAGGTCGCCGTTGACGCTTCGCAGCGCGGTAAAGGCCTGGCAGGAGCCCTGCTGGACGGGCTGTTCACCAAGCTCGTCGGCGAGGGGGTCCGCTATTTGGAGACCACCGTGACGCCCGAAAACGAGGCGTCCATAGCGCTGTTCGGTTCGTTCGCCAAGCGGTGGAACGCGTCGATGGAAAGCGCGGAACTCTTCAGTTCCCAAGATTTCCCGGACGACGGCGAAGGCGCCCACGAGCCCGAGGATCTCTATCGAATCGGTCCGCTCGAACGCCGTTAATTCGCCATCAATACTTGAAAGTGAGCAAGTATCCATGAGTATCTTCGAAGAGCTCGAATCAGAGGTCCGCAGTTACAGCCGGGGCTGGCCGGTCGTGTTCGACCGGGCCCAGGGCAGCCGGATCTACGACGAGAACGGCAAGGTGTACCTCGACTTCTTTGCCGGTGCCGGCGCACTGAACTACGGGCACAACAACCCGATGCTCAAGAAGGCACTGATCGACTACATCTCGCGCGACGGCGTCATCCACGCCCTCGACATGTTCACCGTCGCCAAGCGTGACTTCCTGGAGACGTTCAACGAGACGATCCTCAAGCCGCGCGAGCTCGACTACAAGGTCGTGTTCCCCGGCCCCGGTGGCGCGAACGCGGTCGAGGCCGCGCTGAAGCTGGCCCGCAAGGTGACCGGCAAGGAATCGATCATCAACTTCACCAACGCGTTCCACGGCATGACGCTGGGCGCGCTGTCGGTGACGGGCAACTCGATGAAGCGCGGCGCGGCCGGTATCCCGCTGGTTCACGCCACGCCGATGCCGTACGACAACTACTTCGACGGCACGATGCCCGACTTCATGTACTTCGAGAAGCTGCTCCAGGACTCCGGCAGCGGCCTGAACGAGCCCGCGGCGGTGATCGTCGAAGGCGTGCAGGGCGAGGGCGGCATCAACGCGGCGCGCCTCGACTGGCTGCGTGGTCTCGACGAGCTGTGCAAACGCCACGACATTCTGTTGATCATGGATGACGTCCAGATGGGCTGTGGCCGCACCGGCGCGTTCTTCAGCTTCGAGGACGCCGGGATCAAACCGGACATCGTCTGCCTGTCGAAGTCCATCAGCGGTTACGGCCTGCCGATGGCGTTGACGCTGATCAAGCCGGAGCTCGACGTCTGGGGGCCCGGCGAGCACAACGGCACCTTCCGTGGCATCAGCCCGGCGTTCGTCACCGCCACCGAGTCGCTGCGCACCTACTGGCGCGACGACGAGCTGGAGAAGTCGACGAAGGCCAAGGGCGAGCGGATCGGTGCGGCGTTCCAGGGCATCGTCGAGGCGTACCCGGAGACGCACTTGGTGGCCAAGGGCCGCGGCCTGGCGCGCGGGATCGAGTTCCCCGACGGCGAACTCGCAAGCAAAGTCTGCACGGCGGCGTTCGAGCGAGGACTCTTGATGGAGACCTCCGGACCCGACAGTGAAGTCATGAAGCTGCTGCCCCCACTGACCCTCACCGATGAAGAGCTCTCCGAAGGGCTGGCCATCATCGACGAGTCCATCAAGTCCGTTTTGCGATAGGAGACCGCTTTGCTCGTCCGCACACTCGACGATGTCACCGACACCGACGCTGACATCAAGACGGAAAACTGGCGCAGCAAGAGGATAATCCTCGCCAAGGAGAAGGTCGGTTTCTCGGTCCACGAGACCACGCTCTACGAGGGCACGGAGAGCTTCTTCTGGTACGCGAACCACGTCGAGGCCGTGTTCATCACCTCCGGCGAGGGCGAGATCGAAGACCTGGCGACCGGTGAGGTCCACCAGCTCAAGCCCGGCTCGCTGTACCTGCTGAACAACCACGACAAGCACAAGGTCCGGCCGAAGACCGAGATCAAGTGCGTCTGCGTCTTCAACCCGCCCGTCACCGGGCGCGAGGTACACGACGAGAACGGTGTGTACCCGCTGATCACTGAGTAAGCCAAGGAATGCAGGAAGGAAACGAGGAGGAGAGCAGTCTTGACGGTCATGGACACCACCCGGGTCGGAGATGGATACCCGACCCGAATCGAGGGCGAACCGACGTTGCTGGACCGCACCGACCCGACGGTGTGGGGCACTGAAGCAGACGGGCCGATCGACGCGGCCACACTCGCCGGGCATGACGCCCGCGGGTACTCCACCGTCGAAGGCCTGTTGTCCCCGGCGGAAGTGCAGGGGTACTGGCAGGAGCTGGTCCGGCTCTCCTCGGACGAGAAACTGAAGGAAGACGAGCGGGTGATCGCCGAGAAGGCCTCCGGCGAAGTCCGCTCCATCTTCGAGGTCCACGAACTCAGCAGCCTGATCGCCGAGCTCGTGCGCGACCCGCGGGTCCTCGACCGCGCGCGTCAGATCCTCGGCTCGGACGTCTACATCCACCAGAGCCGCGTGAACTACATGCCGGGGTTCAAGGGTTCCGGGTTCTACTGGCACTCGGACTTCGAGACCTGGCACGCCGAAGACGGCATGCCCAAGCCGCGCGCCGTGAGCTGCTCCATCGCGTTGACGGACAACTATCCGTTCAACGGCGGGCTCATGGTCATGCCCGGCTCGCACCGCACGTTCGTCCAATGCGCCGGGGTGACCCCGGAGGACAACTACAAAAGTTCACTGAAGGAACAGGAAATCGGCGTCCCGAGCCAGGAAAACGTCACGAAGGCGGCGGCCGAACACGGCATCGACCAGTTCACCGGACACGCCGGTGCGGCGCTGTGGTTCGACTCCAACATCATGCATGGCTCCGGCAACAACATCACGCCGTACCCGCGCTCGAATATCTTCCTGTGCTTCAACAGCGTGGAAAACGCGCTGGTGCAACCGTTTGCGGCCGCCAAGCCGCGCCCGACCTTCATCGCCGGACGAGATTTCACCCCGCTGAAACGATGATTTTTTAGCGGCGGGTCGGCTGTAGCCGAGCAACCGCACCCTGTTACCTTGAGCCACCGGTGCAGGTTTGTCTTACCTGCGGCGGAAATGTCGCCGATGTCCGCTCGGGTTCTTCGCTCGGGGTGAGCCCCCCGCGTAGCCGTCGGCGACAGCACTACCGAGTACGGCCCACGCCACCAGATCGGGACTGGTGGCGTGGGCCGTACTCGTATATATGGCGCGCTCACGCGACTTTGTCGCCAGGTCGTGACTTTGCGGGGTATGTCCGGTTCTGCGCGGGGGCGACCTGCCGCCAAAGTCCCGTAGGCCTTCGGCCAAGAGGGCGCGGCACTTCAAGGGATCAAAAGACTTCGGTCGCCTTAGCCGTGGTCGTCAATAACTCTGGTCGCCATCTGTCGACAGATGGCGGAATTCGGGCGAGGGCGGGGCGGTTGTGGTTTTCGTGGGGGGCGTGATGGGCATTACATCGGTGGGGACGGGTGAGGCCTTGAGGTGTGGTTGCACGTGCAGTTGCACGGGATTGTGTGGTATCTGCCCTGTTGAACGGTGTGCAGGGTAGGTTTGTGACTCCGGTTGGGGGAGATCGGGGAGGTGGAAGTGGACCACGACGAAGGGGATGTTCTCGACAGGAAAGCCCGGGTACGACTTCTGGGGCCGGTGCAGCTGCTGGCCGGATCCAGGGTGGTGCCCGTGGGCGGTCCGGCGGTCCGCGGGTTGCTCGCGCTGCTGGCGTTGGAAGCCAACAGGGTTGTCGGGGTCGAGGAGATCATCGACGCGTTGTGGGCGCATGATCCGCCGGCGACGGCCAGGACGATCGTGCACGGCAACGTCTCGCATCTGAGGCGCGTGCTGCGGACGCTCGACGACGAGAGCGCGCGGATCCTCACCGCCCCACCGGGTTACCAACTGAGCGTGGACCCGCAGCAGATCGACGTGCATCGCGCGCGGATGCTGATGGACCGCGCGGCGACGGTCGAGCCGGAACGGCGTGCCGAGTTGCTCCGGGAGGCTTACGCGTTGTGGCAGGGCCCGGTTCTCGCCGGGGTGCCGGATTCGATCCGGGCGCCGGAGCTCGAAGAACTGCGGGTCGCGGTGCACGGCGCACGGGTCGACGCGGATCTCGCCATCGGCAGGCATTCCGAGCTGATCGTCGAACTCAGTCCGCTGGTCCGCGTCAATCCACTGGCGGAGCGGACGGTCGGGCAGCTGATGCGGGCGCTCTATCACGCGGGCCGTCGCGGCGACGCCCTTGAGCTGTACCAACGGGTTTCCGTCCGGGTCGTCGAGACATTGGGCATCGATCCCGGCGCCGAACTGCGCCGTCTGCACGACAGGGTGTTGAACGACGATCTCCAGGAGCCGCAGGGGCCCGTCGAGGTCGTGACCAACCCCGCCGCCGTGTCGCAGCTGCCGGCGGCGGTGCCGAGTCTCGCCGGACGCTCGGCCGAGCTGGGCTGGCTCGACCAAGGTCTCGTGCGGGCCGAGGCCGGGGAAAGCGTCGTCGCGGTGGTCACCGGGAGCGCCGGCATCGGCAAGAGCGCGCTGGTGGTGGCGTGGGCGCATCAGGTCGTGGACCGGTTTCCCGACGGCGTGCTGTACGTCGGGCTGCGCGGGTTCGACCGGCATCAGCCGCCGTTCGAGGCCGCTGACGTGCTCACGCAGTTCCTGCTCGGCCTCGGTGTCGCGACGAACGAAGTCCCCGAGCACGTCCACGAGCGCGTCGCGCTGTACCGCTCCCTGATCGCGAATCGTCAGATGCTCGTGCTGCTCGACGACGCGCGCACGGCCGAGCAGGTGCGGCCGCTGCTGCCGCCGGGAGCGCGCTCGATGGCCGTGGTGACCAGCCGTTCGCGCCTCGACGGGCTCGCGGTGTCGCACGCGGCGAGGATGCGCGCGCTGGGCACGCTCGACCCGGACGACGCGGTGAAGCTGATCGAAGAACTCGCCGGGCCGTCGAACTACGACCTCAACCACGCCCTCGCCCGGCTCTGCGGCTACCTGCCGCTGGCGTTGCGCATCGCCAGTGCCCGGCTCGCCGCCGGTCCACAGTGGACAGCCAAGGAGCTCGTCGACGAGATGAGCAACGAGCGCACCAGGCTCGCGGCGCTGGACGTCGACGGTTCGGAGACCAGCGTCCGGGCCGCGCTGGACGTCTCGTTCCGCGGCCTTCCGCCGGAGGTGGCCGACACGTTCCGCCTGTTCGGCGTGCTGACGTTTGCCTCGGCCGGGCCGTACCTGGTCGCCGAACTGACCGGCACCAGCGTCGGCGAAGCGCGCCGGAGGCTCCGCACACTCGCCGGGCACAACCTGCTGACCGAAATCGCGCGGGACGTCTTCAGTCCGCACGACCTCGTCCGGCTGTACCTGCGCGGCCTCGCCGAGAGCGAGCTGACCCGCGAGGAGCGGGAGGCGATGCTCACCGCGTCGGTGCGCTATTACCGGTCCGCCGCGGACAAGGCCCGCCGCAGGCTGCTGCGGATCGTCGACCCGCTGGACTTCACCGCCCTGCTCGACGACGAGCACACGCCGATGTTCACCGGGTTCGACCACGCCCAAAGCTGGTTCGAGGCCGAGTGGCCGAACCTGCTCGCGACACTGGAAGCAGCCGCGGTGGCCGGGCTGCACGAAGACGTCTGGCAGCTGGCCAGGATCGCCCACACCTACCGGGTGGTATGCCCGCTGTGGGACGAATGGACGCGGCTGGTGGAGATCGGCATCGCCGCGGCGCAGACGTCGGGAAGCGAGCTGGGCCGGTGCTGGATGCTGATCTCGCGCTGCGCGGTGGCGCTGACCTTCGAACGGCCCGAGGGCAGCCTGGCCGACGCCGAAGCCGCGCTCGAGATCGCCACCGCGCTGGGCGACGCCAGATTGATCACCACCGCCGAAATCCACGTCGGCTGTGCGCTCACGCTGAGCGGTCGCTACGACGAGGCGATCGAGCGGTTGAGCCGGGCGGCCGAGGAGGCCGAGCGTACCGGTGACTACGCGTTGCGCGGGCAGGCGCTGAACAACTGCGCGGAGGCCGAGAAGCGGGCCGGGCGGTACGCCGACGCCATCGTGCATCAGCTGGCTTCGCTCGAGATCGACCGGAAACTCGGTGACGACAGCTACGCGGTCGTCTCGCTGAACAACCTGGCCGAGTCGAATCTGAGCCTCGGCGCGCTCGATGACGCCGAGCGGTACGCACGCCAAGCCGTCGACCTGACGAGCAGCCGCCAGTTCACCTTGCAGGAGGGAGTCGCACGGTCGACGCTTGCCCGCATACTGCGCGAAAAGGGCGATATGACCGGGTCGGGTGAGCAGTTCGCGCTTTCGCGGGAGTTGCACGACCGGGCCGGTGGCCGACGGTTAGCGGATTCTTAGTGGCGTTCCCCCGGTCGGGCGTACTGTCCAGATCGGCAGTGATCGGGTCTCAGGGGAGAGGCGGTTTGCGCGATCGTTGCTGCTGTTCACGCCGGTGCCGGCAGCGGCCCGGGTGTGGATCGCTAAGAGCCGCCAGGAGCGGCTCGTAGGCGACCGGTCGACGTGAAGTGGGGAGCGTCGGCCGGCCGCCAGGCGGCTTTTGCCGGGCGGCTTCCGCAAACTGGCCTCAGTTCACCTGTGCGGTGCACAGCGCGATAGTGGTCCCGGTGTTCTCCGCGACCTTTCGCCCGTCGAGGTACAGACCGCAGGTGATCGTGTTGTTCAGGCTCGCGCTCGTGTTGTCCGCGGTCAGCGTCATCAGGAACGAACCCCGGTTGTACGACGCCTTTTGCCGCCACTCGTCGGTGCTCGCCGGGGTGCGGTCCGTGCGCTGCACACCGATGCTGCCGTACCGCACGCTCGCGCCACCGGTCGAGGTGACGGCGAATTCGACGGTGTGACGGTCACCGCTGACGGCCGGGATATGCAGGCCGTCGGCACCGGTGGACATTTCGGCACGCGCGTACCAGGTAACGCAGAGAGCCACCGCGACAACGGAAAGTACTATTGAAACGTACGAAATTCCCCGGTTGCCCGTGCCTGTCTTCGCGACATAACGAAGAGCGAGGATCGAAAGCACGATTGCGATCCCAGAGAAGACAATTCCGAGAACAAGCACGAGCAAAATGTCGAATCCCACCAGGGGGACGAGCGCCAGTGCCAGTCCTATCAGCGCAAGGGTTAGCCCGAACGCGCCGAGGCGGCTTTTGGGCGGCTCAACAGGTCTGGATCTATTGTGTGACGTCTTCGGCACATAACGTGAAGGGGTTTGCGACCGGCTGTGCGGAAGGTCGGTGGTCATGCAGGCACATTCGCACTTCGACGCGCCGCCGTTAACCACGTGGGCGTGATCAAGTGCCGTTGTTGAATGAATCGTTATCTAAATGACGGGATAATACGGAGAAGTCACGTTAACCGGCACTAATTACCGATATTGACGGTGACCATTCGCCGGATTACTGGTCGAAAAGGTTAATTTCTGGCGTGATCTCGAGCAGTTCGTGCACCGGGCGGCCGCGGCGGCCGTCGATGGTCGTGGTGCGCACGACCCGTAGCCGTACCGTCACCGGCCGATCCAGGTTCTCCTTGATCTCGTCGAGCAGGTCCGGGGCCACCGCGCCCTGGATGGTGCCGCCGCCCTCCCGCTCGAGATAGAAGATCCGGCGCCGCGTGCGGACACCGTCGAGCCGGCCGGCCACCGTCTCGTAGCCGACGGCCTCGCGGGACTCCCGGAGGCTGCCGTGCAGGATGCGGGCCTGCTCGGTCGTCATGCTCCGCGTGACCTCTTCCCCCGAGGTCGGGGTCAGCGAAAGGCCGATACCGGAGTTCTTGGTGACCGCGGTGACGATGTCGCTCACCGCGTTGCGCACGGTGTCGCGCTGCAGCAGCACCGCGTCGAGCGCGCCGTCGTCGGAGCCGTTGGCGGGCAGGAAGTCGCAGAGCTCCTTCACCGCACGTTCGGAGAGGCTCTCCAGGCCGTCGTGGATCAGCGCGTCTTCCATCGCGGGCTCCGGGAAGCCGAAGAAGATCGCGTTGCCCGCCTGTCCGCGCTGGATCAGTGGCGCCTTGTCCCGGTCCGCGGGCTGCACGATGGTCACTTCACCGGACGGGTTGCGGACGATGTGCCCGATCTTCGCGGTGGCGTCCTGCAGGGCCCGGCTGATGTCGGAGAACGTGTACGCGTCGAGATGGGTCGATCCGATGACCGACACCTTCAGCAGCGGCGAACGGCTGGTGCGCTCGAACTTCGCGTACGCGGCCATCGCGGACGCGCGGGCGAGGTCGTCCAGCCAGGTGCCGCCGGGGATCTCGTCGGCGATACGCCGGAATTCGTTCACTTGCGTCTCACCAGACCATCTCGGGGAAGCCACGGCCGCCTTCGCTCCAGACGTCTTCCCAGATCTCTTCGTCGCCGGGGCGGCAGAGGAAGCCGTCGAGCATGCCGCCCACGGGCTGGACCTGGTCCAGGTACATCGCGGGCTGGCCGACGATGACTCCGCGCAGTGTCAGCAGGCCGTACATCGCCGAGCGGCCGGCTTCGTCGAGCCGCTTGAGGGTGCCCCAGTCGTCGGGGATGAGCACGACGTCGAGGCCCTGCGGCACGGACTGGGTGCGGGCGATGAACGCACCGCCGACCCAGGCGCGCCCCGACGGGATGATCCGCCTGGCGACACCCAGATAGCTGTTCAACGCGCTGAAAAGCAGCTCACGATCGTTTTGGTGGGGTGCGTCGAAGACGAGGCGCTCGTAGACATCGGCGAGGTCGGCGGCATGCCGTCCGGGCGGGAGGAACTTGGCCGCCGTCCAATGCGGGAGCGCCATCCAGCCTCCTCAATCTCCCCCGGGGGCCAGGCTCCCGATCACAATCCGTAGCCGAACTTACCAGGAGGGCGAGTCAGGACTCGCGCCCAGGTCGATGCTCCGCCGGGGGCCAGTCCTCCGCCTTGGGCCACGCGGGTTCCTCGTTCACGCTCTCCGTTTCACCGTTCTCTTCGCCCCGTTGGCCGGGTGGCCATTCGATCGGCGGCAACATCCCCTGGCGGTGCCCGGTTTCGATGCGCTCGTCGGGGTCCGACGGCCAGTCCAGCGGCGGACGCGGCGGGTAGGCGGGCTCGGGCTGCTGGACGTACGGGTCCTCGTAGTCGTCGTCCCGTTCGGTGTAGGGCAGCAGTTCGGCGTACTCCGGCTCCGGCGCGGGTTCCGGCTCCTCGGGGCGGTGACGGCGCGAGAAGAACAACGCCGTCACCGCGACCCCGAGCGCGAACGAGAGCAGCATCCACAGCCAGATCTGCCCGAACAGCCAGAGCATGGGACGGCCCTCCTACCTGACGGTGATTTCCACGCGGCGGTCTTCCCCGCCGGTGCCTGAACGTGTGTCGCCGAATCCCTTCGAGGTGACGCGTGCGGTCGGCACGCCGTAGTGGACGAGCAGTTTGGCCGCGGCCTTGGCGCGGTTCTGGGACAGCTTCAGCGCGGCCTGCTTGCCGCCGGGGCCGCGCCCGACGTAACCGTCGACCTGGATCCTCGGGGTGAACGGGACCGCGGAGATGAGTTCGGCGATGCGCTGGGCCGCCTTTTCCCCGTCCGGGGTGAGCTTGTCGCTGTCCGGTTCGAAGCTGATCGGCTGCTCGGCGAGCATGCTGTCGATCGCCTTCTGCAGCCCGGCCTTGTTCACCGGCGGCGGGGCCGACGTCGTTGTCGGCGGCGCGCTCGGAGTACTCGGCGGGCTCGGCGGCGGTGTGGTGGTGCTCGGTGGCGGCGCGGCCGGGATCGAACCGGCTTCGACCGTGGTCAGGCGGACGCCGTCGACGCCGCGAACGACGTCCGCGGCCTGCTGGGCCTTGTCATCGGGGAATCCGCGCAGGGTGGCGTCCCGGCCGTCGAACGTGACCTGGCCACCCGTGAGACCCGCGCCGGCCAGCGCGGCCTGCGAGCGCGACGCCAGGTCCGATTCGATGCCGTCGGCCGCCTGCCACGTCGCGACCCCCGTCAGCGCGGCCGTGACCAGCAGCGCGACCGGAATCAGCCAGAGCCGCCTGCGTGCACCGGACATAAGGGAACTGTAGGTCGTCCGGACCCGCTCGGCGAGTGGGAGCGAAAACGACCCTTAGTACCACCACCAGGGGGAACCGGAGAGGATCGGCATAACCGCAGTTCAGGGACCTATATTGGATCTTGACCTGGGCACGGCGAACCACTTGAGCATGGACTTTGCTCAAGTGGCTGATCCTCACCGGTTCCCGCTGCCGGCGTCGGTTCTTGCCCGACATGCCTCGCGTGCGCATCGCGAAGGGCACGGTCCGAGCCCGTGCGGACCCCATTTATCGCGAGAAAGGCGACTTCCGACGCTTGCGTACCCAGTCCGCAGAGAGCTCTGAACGAACTTGAGCGGCCACGCGATGGTGAAACATGCAACCACTGACTATTCTTCACTTATCGGTGATTCTTAACTGAAGGCAAGATGCGTGATCGCGAAAGGGTCGGGCCTTTTTACGATCACGCGCCTTGCCTGTTGTCACGGCGGATGGCATCACGGCGGGCGTTCAAAGACGCCAGGCGTTCGCCGTGAAATCTACGGGGAGCGGCGGCTAGTTGTCCGCCTTCGCCGCCTCTTCGTCCGTCGTCGTCGTTTCGGTGCTTCCTCTGCCGTTCGAGTCAAGACCCTTCATCAAGATATCCTGCTCTTGCCACGACATCTGATTTTCACCTTTTCTCGTATTTTTCTTTTGGGACCTAGTCGCCGCGCCGCGCGTGGGGCTACTGAACGCGGCGACTAGGAATCTAGGGGGGACACGTCAGGCGATGTACGGCCGGAAAGTTCACTGGCCAATGCGGTAATCAGCTCTTGTGATTTCGTTCGGTTCAAGGCGCTTTTGTCCAGTGTCGTCAGAACCCGCCGATAAGCCGTGATGTGGTCGGGTTCCTCCAGGAATACCGCCGAAACCGCACCCTCCAGATACACGACAGGACCGAACTCTGAGGATTCCATGAGCGTGAATGACCCAACCTGTCCGGCGTGCCCCGCTGAACTCGGGATGATCCGCAACTCCAGGCTGCGTCGGATCGACATTTTGAGCAGGTGGTGAACCTGATCGCACATCACGTCCACTCCGCCGATCAAGGCTCTTATCACGGCCTCGTGCACGAAGAACACCGTGCGCGGCGGTGGTGACCGGGTGAACACGGCCTGCCTGGCAAGGCGGGCCACGACGGCGTCTGACGCGCCCGCCTCTCGGCCGAGCAAGGCCAGCGCGTATCCCTCGGTGTGCAGCAACTTCGGCAGTACCGCCCACTGCACATCAAAAATATCCGTTGCCTTGCGTTCGTGAGCAACGAGCGTGCGCGGTTGTTCGGGAATACCGGAACCATAATGTTGGAGCCAGCCGCGAACCTGAGATTCCCGGGAAAGCCGAAGCAAGCGCTCGCGCTCATCGCGGCCAACGTTGCATAAAATAAGCACACTCAACAAATCCTCGTCACTGAGACTTCTTTTGCCACTCAGCTGATGCGACAAGGCTGGATGCGTCAATCCGAGCTTGTGCGCGACCTCCCGCACACCCAGTCCAGCGTCACGTATCGCGACGCGCAATCCTTCTCCGAATTCCCGGCTGCGAATCGTCGGCAGGTTCTTTGATTTAGACATCAGCTTTCCATTCGGCGCAAGGCGTCAAGGAGGCGCGCGAATATGTCATCGTTAATCGGTGAAACTGGAAACAGATCCGCGTCGGCGTCAACTGTGGACGTCAACGCGGGAAGAGGTGTGGTGTGGGCGTCAATAATCCGTCTATCCAGCATTGTTGCCCCAGTTTCTCTCGTTGTGCACTTGCTCGCTTTCAGGGGAGCGTGGGACCAGGGAGTCAGGTGTGGTACACCATCCGGGCGTGGTGTTGATGGGCGCGTCCTATGTCGACCATGTCGGTGGCGGCTTCACGCAGGTGTTCGCCGATCTCGATGAGTCCGGTGGCCGCGCGTTCGTCCGGGGTCGACGCGAGCTGATCCATGAGGCTGTCCACCTCGGCGTTGATCGCGGCATTGAGGCGCCGGATAGGGTCGCGCCACTCTGGCCGTTCATCGAACTCACGGCGCATCGCTGGATTCCCCGGCTTCCTGCTCGCCCTTGCCGATGTCCTCGACGAGCCCGCCAGGCCCGACGTGCTTCGGCTCGTCGACTAGTGGCGAGAGCTCGATGGACCGGGCGATGAACGCTTCCCCGAGACCCCGGAACAGGCGACCGATCGAGTCGTAGTCCGCGCTGAGCGCGTCGTCATCGGCGGCACCCGACAACACCTGAAGCACCATCCGTCCGGCCGCGCTGTTGACCTTGTGAATGCGGCCGAGCAGCTCGACATCTTCGTGCCTCATCGGGTCACCGCCAGGTGGTGGTGGAGGTGCCCCGCGACCGTGACCGGCTCGCCATGGACGATCACGGTGTGTTCGTGGGTGCGGGTCCAGGCCGCGCAGCGTGGGCACTGTTCGCACCTGCTTCCGAGAGACGGAAGGTCGTGCGAGCTGACTGCTCTGCGTGGGTGGGGGATCGCGTGTTCCCAGGGCGCGCACAGCGGTTCAGCGAAGGCCCAATCCCCGCTGAGTTCGTCGGCAGGGTAGGCGTGTGCCTGGTGATCCTCGGCGTACCAGCGGATCGCGATTCGGGGCGTCATCAGGTGACCCGCCTTGCCGTTGCGTTTGTCGGGCCACCTTCGCTCCGCCCGCCCGCGCTTGCGATGATCTCCCGAGCCCGGATCACCCAGTCAGGACTCAGCGTGGCGTAGGGCCGGATCTGCGTCGGCTTGTGCTCCACAGCTCCCGGGGAGTCCCGGCCTTCGTCGATCATTCGGCCGGTCCAACAACGCGACTCGGCCAGATCGCTGGGTCCGTCTCGACCTGCTCGGGCCGGACTTCACGCTCGGGCTCCACACGCCGATCCAGCGGCAGCCCCGGACCGCTGCTTGAAAAACTTCCGGGCACCAACCTGCACATTCCTGTCTCGCTCGCCGTCATGAGGTCCGCCTGACGCCCCGCAAAACGCTGGTCTGCGCGTCGCCGAGCTTGATTGCCGGTCCCACGTGAACCTCCACCGAATCATCCCGTGCGTTGGTGTGACCTCCATAGCTTCGGCTGTTTTGAGCTGCGAAAACACAGCGGCAAAGCATGCGTTCGTGGCACCCCCGACGCGTTCCCTGCCTCCGAAGCAGAGAACGAGCGCCACGTCCGGCCCCTGTAGCCTCCAAAGCTGTGGACCTGTTGCCCTTCGGCGAATACGCCGCTTCCCTCAACCGAAAGCGCACAGCCGCTGGAGTGTTGTTCCGCGACGAACGGTCGCGGGTCTTGTTGGTCGAAACCACCTACAAGTCGGAGTGGGAGATCCCTGGCGGCGCGGTCGAAGCCGAAGAAGCTCCATGGGCAACGGCGACCCGCGAACTCCGTGAGGAGTTGGGCATCACGCGCCCGCTGGGCAACCTGCTGGTGATCGACCATATCCCCGCGCAAGGCGTCATGCCGGAGGGCCTGGCGTTCGTGTTCGACGGTGGCCTGATCACCGAAGAAGAGGTGCATGGCATCGACTCCGCAGACCCCGAGATTCGATCGGTCGGTCTGTACTCGCTGGATGAGGCGCGAGGCCTGGTCAAACTCACACTGTATGACCGCCTCTGTGCAGCCCTGCGCGCCGCGCAGGTCAGCACCCTCATCTTGTGCGACGCGGGGCACCCGACGACCGTGGACCAGTGCTAACCAACGCCCCGGAGGTGCCACTATGCCTACCCCGATCGCCGAGAACCTGGCGCGGTTCCGCAAGGCGCGCAACCTGTCGCAGGAGGAACTGGCCGCCGCCGCGTCGGTAGGCGTCGACACAGTGGGCCGCATCGAGCGGGGCGAGCGCCGCACCACCCGCCCCGCTACCGTGGCCAAACTCGCCCGCGTCCTCGCGGTGAGTCCCGACGCTCTGCTGGGGCTGCTACCTGAACCTCACATCGTCCGGGACGCGGACGTAGCGCTGCTTAGGCACTCCATCACCGCGAACTCTGAAGTGCCGGGACTGGACAATCTCAACGACACCGGCGACCTCATTGACCCGAGGAGCCTCGCAACCGCTGGCCACAAGACATGGCGGGCGTACGTGGACGGTCGACACAGCGAGCTTCTGCACGCACTGCCGGTGCTCCTGACCGACGCCCGCCGACTCGTGCACGCCTCCAGCGGCGACGAGAACGCCGCCGCACAGCGGATGCTGTCCACCGCCTACCGGCTTGGCGCGGGCATCGCTGGACGGCTCGGCATGGATGACCTCGCCTGGACAGCGGCCGAAAGAGCCTTGACCGCCGCTCGCCAGTCCGACAACCCCGAGATCGACACCGCGATCTCGCTGCGCTACGTCGTATGGACACTGATCAAGCAGGGACGCACCGACGACGCCGAGCGCGTGGCGATCAAGGCGGCCGAGCAGATCGAACCCCGAATGTTCGACCGCGACGTGGCCCGCGCCGGGGTGTTCGGCAACCTGCTGTTCAACGCCGCCAACGCCGCGCTGCGCTCCGGAAGCGGCGACCGCGCGAACGACCTCCTGGCCATAGCCCAAGCGGCGGCCTTACGCGCCGGGCAGGACATCGCCAGCGAGGCGGCGATCTTCGTGCCGCGCGTTGCCGCCTTCCAGGCCGTCGACCACGCCGTACGGCTTGGCGACCCTGAAACCGCACTTCTACTGGCTGGGCGCATCGCCGACTCCCTGGGCGCAGTTCCGGCCTTCTGGGAGGCAGGGCACCGCCTCCACCTGGCCTACGCAGCCGCGCAGCTAAGGCGCGACCAGCTGGCCGTTCGGTTCCTATCCGAAGCGCGCGACCTCGCACCTGATTGGGTACAGCGGCAACCCCTTGGCGCTTCGGTCATGCGAGGACTGATCGACAACGCCACCCGCAGGCAAGGCCGCCACTTCGCGGACCTGGCCGCGCACTACGGAGTCCTATAACCCGCTCGGCGGTGCTACCCGCCAGCATGAGCGTTGTCGATCAGCTGCTGAGCGGGTCGCGAGGTGATCGGCGGTATCGACATTCGAGGGACCGCAGAACCGCCACTCGACGGTGCGCAAGTTGGGCACGAGTTGGGCATAGACCAGCTACAGCGGCCCACAAGGCACCAATCCAGACCTACACGATGCGACAGCTTGACACGCGTTGCCGCAGGTGACACGGCGTGCGCCTCCGAAACACCAGGTCAGCACGGGGTAGGCAGACTAAAGGGACCTTTAGTACGAATCCTGCGTACTCAAGGTCCCCTGAGCCGTCGGAGCGACCGGCGGCGCGGGTACGAAGTCAGTGGTGACCGAAGGCGGGTTGGGCACAAAAGGGGCTAGCTCGGGGCGCTTCGGGGAGAGGCCGTCGCCCATGGACTCGCCCTTGAGGTGGCGGCGGATCCACGGCAGCAGGTGCATCTTGGTCCACTCGAGGTCCGAGCGGCGCGAGGTGATCCAGGTGCTGTGCTCGTCGGTCTCCGGCCACGGCTCGCGCCAGTCGCCGTCGATCGGCACCTGCAGCACCGAGGCGGCCCGCAGCGCGATGCGGCGATGAGCCTCCGGTGTGAAGTGGAGCCGGTCGCCGCTCCAGGCGCGGCGGTCGTGCAGCGCTTCCATGGCCCAGAGGTCGACCATCTTGGCGCCGTGCCTGTCCGCTATGGCCCAAAGGTGTGCGTTGTAGATTCCGACCTTGCCGCGCAGAACGTGCATTACCGAAAGCTGTTTGGTGTCCGGTCCGTTGAAGATGACCACCTGAATTCCGGCGGCCCGCAGCTTCGCCACCGCGGCTTCGAACTGTTCGGCGACCGCGTCCACATCGGCGCCGGGAACGATGATGTCGTTACCGCCGGCGCACATGGTCACCAGGTCAGGATGGGTTTCCAGGACAATCGGAAGCTGTTCGTCGACAATTTCCGCCAGCATTTTCCCGCGTAATGCCAGGTTCGCGTAGTGAAATCCGGAGCGCCCCCCGGCCAGGATCTCCGCCAGCCTGTCGGCCCAGCCGCGGAAGCTCCCATCGGGGAGCCCGTCATTCAGGCCTTCGGTGAAACTGTCCCCAATTGCCACATAGCTCTCATATCCATACACCTGTGTCCCCTTCCGGCCGCGCCCCGGGTAATACTTGTACTCCCCAAACAACAGCCGAACCCGCCCCCGCAATCCCGGTTTCGGCCACCAATGATTCAACTGCCGGTCACAGTCTCTTACCTTGTCGGTCGTCTGTGCACCTTCATTACGGCCACTCACCACGTCGAGTGCGAGATTCCGCTCTGCTGGGCGGTAACCCGGGGGGGCGGGTGTGGCGAAAGTCTCGGTCGGTGGGCCGGGCGAGCCAGGCTTCAGGCAGGCTGTGAGGGTGACCGGAGAAGCCGCGCCCGCCCGTGAGTCACTGGCCAGCATCCTTGGCGGACGGCGAGGGGCGATCGACGCCAGCGTGCCGCCCGCAGCCTTCGTGGTGGGCTGGCTGATCGCCGGGCAGTCGATCGGCTGGGGAGCCGCGGTCGCCATCGGTGTCACCGCGCTGCTCGGCGCGTTCCGGCTCTTTCGCGGCGAGAAGGCCCGCGCTGTCGTCGTCAGCCTCGCGATGGTGATCGCGGCGGCACTGATCGCGTTGCACACCGGCCGCGCGGAGGACTTCTTCCTCATCCAGCTGCTGTCCAATGTGGCCAGCGCATTGCTGTGGGCGGCGAGCATCGTGGTCCGCTGGCCGCTGCTGGGCGTGATCGTCGGGCTGGTGCTCGGGCAGAAGACCAGGTGGCGCCAGGACCCGGTGCTGCTGCGCGCGTACTCGCGCGCCAGCTGGGTCTGGGTTTTCGGGCAGTACACGCTGCGAGTGCTGGTCTACGGGGCGCTCTGGTGGAGCGGGCAGGTCGTCGCGCTCGGCGTGGCCCGGACGGTGCTTTCGTGGCCGCTGGTCGCGCTCACCCTCGCCGTGAGTGGCTGGGTCCTTTATCGCGCGTTACCGGACGACCATCCGGGCCTTCGCCTCACCACGTCCGAAGATCGCGATGAGGACCAAACAAGGGCATAAGGCGGCCCCCGGCGAGGGGGGAGGGTCCGGGGGCCACGTCATACCGTACCTGCCGGAAGCCGTTTCGTGCGACGTTTTGGTTTTTCTGTGCCAAAGTTCTGAATACGGATCTCAGTACGCCGGCCTCGCCGCGTCCTCCCCGAACGCCTCCACGGCCGCGAGCCAAGCGGCCCCGAGCACGCCGTCCGAGCTCGCCACGACGTCCAGTTCCGACAGCGCCGCACGCACTCGCGCACCCACCGGACTGCTCTCGCCGAGCACGCTGCCGACCAGAACCACCGGGCTGTTCTCGCCCGGTTCCCGGCAGGCGAGCGCGATCCCTACCAGCGCTTCCGCCGCGCGATCGATGATTTCGCGCGCGACCGCCTCGCCGTTGTGGTCAGCCGCGCTGACGAGCGGCGCGAACTTCGCGAGCTGAACCGGGGCTTCGGCGTTGGCGCGGGTGATGAGCCTGCCCCAGACGTCGAGTCGCTCTGCGTCGGCAAGATCCTCCGGTAGGTGAATGTCCAACGCCTGTCCGAGTACCGCGGCCGGGAGCCCGTTGAGCGGGCCTCCGCCGCCGAGCGCGTCGAGCGTCGCGCGGATGGCTTCGCGGCCGAGCCAGTACGCCGAACCCTCGTCGCCGAGGAGCCAGCCGTACCCGCCGGCGTTGGCCACCATCCGCCGTTTGCGGATCTTGCCGGCGATCGAACCGGTGCCCGCGATGAGCACCGTGCCGTCGGCGGCCGGGGTCGCCGAAGCGAACGCCGCTTCGGCGTCGCTCGCCACCCGGACCCGGCCTTCGAGCCCGACGCTTCGCCACGCCTGCTCGAAGAACGCCGCGACGGCCGGGTCGGTCAGCTTGCTCGCCCCGGCCATCCCGACCACGCAAGCGATTCCGTGCCCGGGATCGAGTCCCTCGGTGGCCGCCGCGATGGCGAGCGCGATCTGCGCCGCGGCCTCCGCGGGCGGATGCGAGTTGGGGTTGGCGCCACCGGCGCGGCCGGTCCCGAGCACCGCGCCCGCGGCATCCGCCGCGAGCGCCCGCGTTGAGGTACCGCCGGCGTCCACGCCGACGACGTACCTCGTTTCGATCGGGTTCGTCACCGTGTCTTGGTCACTTTCAGCAGGCCGGTCGGGCGGTCCGGGTCGCCACCGCGGGCGAGGGACAGGCCGAGCGCGATCCGCTGGACCGGCAGGATCTCGAGGATCGGCGCCAGCTCTTCGGCGGTCGGCGCGACGTTGATCTTGAGCGCCGCGGAGACGTCCGCGGAAGCCGATCCGACCGCGAGGATGTCCGCGCCGCGGCCGCTGACGACGTCGAGCACCTCGTGCATCGCTTCGCCACCCTTGCCGCGGCTGGTCACCGCGAGGACCGCGGTCTCGCCGTTGACGGCCGCCACCGGGCCGTGCAGCAGGTCGGCGCCGCTGTACGCGCGGGCCGCCAGGTAGCTCGTCTCGGCGAGCTTCAACGCCGATTCCAGCGCCGTCGCGTAGGAGTAGCCACGCCCGGTCGTCAGGATTCGGTCAACGAATCGATAACGGTCTACCGCCCGCTGGACGCCTTCGACGGACCCGTCGAGGGTCTTCTGGGCCAGCTCACCGAGGCCTTGGGCGTCGGCTCCCTTGCCGCCGCGGACGGCGTCGATCAGCAGGTAGAGCGACAACAACGTGGCCGAGTAGGTCTTGGTCGCGGCCACCGCGTGCTCGACACCTGCGCCGATGCCGACAGCGAGCTCCGAAGCGGCGGCCAGCGGCGACGTCTGCGTGTTGCAGACCGAGACGGTGAGCGCACCCTGGCTGCGGGCGGTCTCGGTGATCTCGATGAGGTCCGGCGACCCGCCACTCTGGCTGACCGTCAGGAACAAGACGTCCCGCAGGTCGGGGCGTGCGCCGTATAACGTGGCCGTCGACGGTGACACCAGGCCCGCAGGGAGGCCCAGCAGTACCTCGATCAGGTACTTGGCGTAGATCGCGGCGTGGTCGCTCGAACCACGGGCGGCGAGGAGGACAAAACGCGGGGGACGCTTCGCGATTGCTTCCGCGACCTCGGCGAATTCGGACTGGCGTTCGACCAGGCTTGCCAGTACCGAGGGCTGCTCGGAAATCTCGGCGGCCATGTGTTCGCCGGGTATCGGTTCCGGAATGGTCATCTTGATCCTCTCCATCGGGGCTGGCGCCCCTCGATAAGGTCTAGACCAATGCTAGCGCGAGCGGCCCCTCAAGGGGGAAGAGTACGTTTCCAACCGGGGAAGTCGCGCATTTAGTGGGAAAGCTTGAGGAGTCGGACATGTTGGATACATCCACCGCCGGTGAGGCGGGTGCGGCGGCCGGAATACGGGGTCAGCGAGAACCGAAGTACTGGGCGCTCAAACAACACCTGCTCGACCTGCTCGACGCACTGCCGCCGGGCGCGCCCATCCCGACCGAGCGGGCACTGGCCGGCGAGTTCACCGTCTCCCGCACCACCGTCCGCCAGGCCCTCGCGGACCTGACCGCCGAAGGCAGGCTCCACCGCGTCCAGGGCAAGGGCACCTTCGCCGCCGAGCCCAAGCTCGCGCAGCGGCTGCAGCTGTCCTCCTACACCGAGGACATGCGTGCCCAGGGCCGCGAACCGTCGTCGAAGCTGCTGGAAATCGAAGAGATCCCGGCCGAGGCCGACCTCGCGAAGCTGCTCGGCATCCGCGTCGGCGCGAAGGTGCTGCGGCTGCGGCGCCTCCGGCTGGCCGACGCCGAGCCGATGGCCCTCGAGACCACCCACCTGCCGCTCGCCCGGTTCCGTGGCCTGCGCAAGCACGTCTCCGCCGGTGGATCGTTGTACGCCGTGCTGCGTGAGCACTACAACGTCGAGATGGAACGGGCCGAGGAGACCATCGAGACGGCTCTCGCGGGTCCACAGGAAGCCGAACTGCTGGGCGCCGACGTCGGCATGCCGATGCTGCTGCTCTCGCGGCACTCGTTCGCGATCGACGGCAAGCCGGTCGAGTTCGTCCGCTCGATCTACCGAGGTGACCGCTACAAGTTCATCACTACGCTGACCCCATGAGCGAAGCGCCGCCGGCGGGAATCAAATGGGGGACGCCGGTCGCGCGAGGGGTGTTGCTGGTCACCATCCTCGGCTCGGGCATGGCGATGCTCGACGGCACCATCGTCAACGTCGCCCTGCCTCGGATCGGTGAGGAGCTCAACGCGTCGGTCTCCGGGCTGCAGTGGATCCTTGACGGCTACCTGCTTTCGCTCGCCGCGTTGATCCTGGTCGCGGGATCGCTCGGAGACCGCTACGGCCGGCGCCGGATGTTCATGATCGGCGTGATCTGGTTCGGGGTCGCGTCCGTGCTGTGCGCGGCGGCGGTGTCCACCGAGATGCTGGTCGCGACGCGGGTCCTCCAGGGCATCGGCGGCGCGCTGCTCACGCCCGGCTCGCTGGCCATCCTGCAGTCCGCGTTCGTCCGTCAGGACCGCGCCCGCGCGATCGGCGCCTGGTCGGGCCTCGGGGGTATCGCGGCGGCGGCCGGGCCGCTCGTCGGCGGGCTGCTCGTGCAGCTCTGGTCGTGGCGGCTGGCCTTCCTGATCAACCTGCCGATAGCCATCGTCTGCGTGGTGCTGGCCCGCAAGTACGTGCCGGAATCGCACGACGAGCAGTCCGACGGCGGCCACCCCGACTTCCTGTCCGCCGGGATCGGCGCGCTCGGTCTCGCGGGTGTCACCGGCGCGCTGGTGGAGGCGCCCGTGCGGGGGATCGGCGACCCGATCGTGCTGATCGCCGCGATCGCCGGCCTGGTGTGCCTCGGCTGGTTCGTCCGCATGCAGCTGCGCTCCGACGACCCGCTCGTGCCGCCGGTACTCTTCCGCGACCGGACGTTCACCCTCGCCAACGGCCTGACCTTCGCCATGTACGCCGGGCTCGGCGGCGTGATGATGCTGATGGTCATGCAGCTCCAGGTCTCCCTGGACTACTCGCCGACCGCCGCCGGGCTCGCCGGGCTGCCGCTGACGGTGATCATGCTCCTGCTTTCGGGGCGTTCCGGTGCGCTCGCGCAACGGATAGGGCCCCGGCTGCAGCTGGTGGCCGGGCCGATCGTGGTCGGCATCGGCATGTTGCTGCTGCTCCGCGTCACACCTGGCGAGTCGTACTGGGGTGCGGTCTTCCCCGGGATCGTCGTGTTCGGGCTCGGGCTGGCCACGGTGGTCGCCCCGGTCACCGCGACGGTGCTCGCGGCCGCCCCGGACAGGTACGCCGGAGTGGCTTCCGGAGTGAACAACGCCATTGCCCGATCGGGTGGACTTTTGGCCATTGCCGTCCTGCCCGCCATCGCCGGGCTGACCGGTGAGTCCTACACCGACCCCGCCGCGCTGACGTCGGGCTGGCAGACGTCGTTGATCGTGTGTGCCGCGCTGGCCATCCTCGGCGGGCTGATCGCGCTGGGCATCCACAACGGCGTCCTCGGCGCCCCGGACGCCGAGCCAGAAGACCCGCAGCCGGGTGAGTGCCTGAGCTGTGGGGTGGACGCGCCGCCCACGCACGTCCGCCCCACCCACGCCACTACTCGCTGAGCGGGTCCACGAGCAGCAGTTCGACGAGCACTGCGGGGTCGAGGTTGCCACCGGAAACGAGGGCGACGGTCTTCCCTGACGGCAGTTCGTCGCCGTGGAAGAGGTACGCGGCCGTGGTGACGGCACCGCTCGGCTCGGCGACCAGATGCGCTTTGGTCGCCAGGGTCCGCACGGCCGCGCGGATCTCGTCCTCGCCGACGGTGATGACCCCGTCGAGCACCACCTGAAGATGGGCGAAGGTCAACGCCGACGGCTGGGCACGCAGGCCGTCGGCGATGGTGCGTGAGCGCCGCTCCATGGACCACTCGACCCGCTCGCCCGCGCGGAGGCTTTCCGCGGTGTCGGCGGCCAGCTCCGGCTCGACGCCGTAGACCTTCGCGTCCGGGCACAGCGCCCGGATCGCGGTGCCGACGCCCGAAGCGAGCCCGCCGCCGCTGACCGGGACGAGCACGACGTCGACGTCCGGCAGGTCTTCGGCGATCTCGAGACCGGCGGTGCCTTGCCCGGCGATGACGTCGGCGTGGTCGTAGGGCGGGATCAGCGTCATGTTCTTGGCTTCCACCAGCGCGTGCGCCGCGGGTTCACGCTCGGCCGTCGGCACCTGGACGACCTCCGCGCCATGGGCCGCGGTCGCCTCGACCTTCACCCGCGGGGTGGTGTCGGGAACGAAGATGACGGCGTGGACGCCGAACTGCTTGGCCGCGTAAGCGACGGCTTGCGCGTGGTTCCCGCTCGAATAGGCGACCACTCCGCGTGCCCGGGTCGCCTCGTCCAATGCGGCTATCGCGTTGTACGCGCCGCGGATCTTGAACGCGCCGATCTGTTGCAGGTTCTCGGGTTTGAGCCACAGTTCACCGCGGGTGGCCCAGCCTTGGGGGAGCAGCGGCGTGCGGACGGCCACGCCCGCCACCCGCTTCGCGGCGGCGTGAATGTCGTCAATGGTCACCAGGTTCATGTTCTTAGTATGTCAAGGAATCGCGAATCCGAAGATGTCCTTTATGGACAGACGGAGTGGTACTGCTCACGATGGGACAACGAAGGGAGTGCCCGAAGCGCCTTACACGTTGGATGGGGAGAAGTTTTCGAAGGCGAGCAGATCGGAATCATGGTCGAGGAGACAAGAGAGGCTCCGGCGCAGAAGTCGGAGAAGTCAGGCATCAAGATCGTGTCGGTGATCGCCGCGGCGCTGGCCGCCGTCACCGCCGCGCTACTGGGGTCGACGCTCGGCGTCGCGGGCACGGTGCTCGGCGCCGGCGTCGCGAGCGTCGTGACGACCGTCGGCGGTGAGGTGTACCTGCGGTCCCTGCAGCGCACCCGCGAGGCCGCGCAGCGTGCGAAGGCGCTGGCTGTCTTGGGGGCCAGGCGCAGCGGGACACGCGAAGAAATCGCGCCCGAGATCGTCGAGGACGAGGCCGAAGAGGCCAAGAGCAAATGGAAGCCACGCTGGCCGCTGATCATCGGCACCAGCCTGGTCGCGTTCGTCATCGCGGTCGTGGCCATCACCAGTTTCGAAGGCGCGACCGGCAAGACGTTCGGCGGCGGCGAGGGCACCACGATCGGCAAGATCGTCGGCGGTGACAAGGGCGCGGCCCCGGTCGACGAGCAGAAGACGCCGTCGACCTCCGGATCCTCACCCAGCGACACCGCCACAGACACGCCGACGACCACTCCGACGACGTCGACGACCACCGTCACGGTCCCGCCGTCCACCCCGACGACGACGCCGACCACCCCCACCACGCCGACGACGCCCTCGTCACCGCCCGCTACCACGAGCAGCGCCCCGACGACGACAGGCTCGTCCCCTTCGGGCGCCAACTAGCTCGGTTTGTCACGAGATGTCGACATCTCGTGACCTCTTAGGAACTAAGAGACCGCCATCTGTCGACAGATGGCGAAGGTCACTTGTAACCACTCACGAGCAGGCGTTGGCGAGCGGGGCCAGCAGGGCGCGCGCGGCGGCGGTGGGGTCTTCGGCCTCCGTGATGGCCCGGACGACGACGATCCGCTCGGCGCCGGCCGCGAGCACCTCGGGCAGCCGCGCGAGGTCGATCCCGCCGATCGCGAACCACGGCCGCCGTGTGCCAAGGGCGGCCGTGGCGCGTACGAGGTCCAGCCCTGGCGCCGAGCGTCCGGGCTTCGTCGGTGTCGGCCAGCACGGGCCGGTGCAGAAGTAGTCGGCGCCGTCCTCGATCGCCGCGGCCTTCGCCTGCTCGACCGAATGGGTGGACCGGCCGATCACGACGTCGTCGCCGAGGATCCGCCTGGCCAGCGACACCGGGATGTCGTCCTGTCCCAGGTGCAGCACGTCGGCGTCGACGGCCAGTGCGACGTCCGCGCGGTCGTTCACCGAAAGCAGCGCCCCGTGCTTGGCGCAGACCTCCGCGATCACTTCCAGCGCCGCGATCTCCTGCTTCGCTTCGAGCGTCTTGTCGCGCAGCTGCACGATCCCGGCCCCGCCCGCGAGCGCCGCGTCGACGAACTCGGCGAGGTCGTCATGTTCCGTGCGTGCGTCCGTGCACAGGTACAACCGTGCGTCGGCGAGCCGTTTCCGGATCTGTTCACCACTGAGACCAGGCATGGCGGCGACGTTACCCGCGCGCTACGGTGGTGGGGTCCGCACGGGAGCCCGAAGCACGGGCTGAGAGGGAGCCGATACCGCTCCGACCGTGGAACCTGATCCGGATCATGCCGGCGCAGGGAGCGTGATCTCGTATGAAGCAAGTAGCTGTGGTGGGCGGCGGAGTGATCGGCCTGTCCATCGCTTGGCGTGCCGCGACTCTGGGGCATCGAGTGAAGGTCTTCGACCCCAATCCCGGCCGCGGCGCCTCCTGGGTGGCGGGCGGCATGCTCGCGCCGGTGACCGAGGCTTGGCCGGGCGAAGAGGACGTGCTCAGGCTCGGCGAGGAGTCGCTGCGCCGCTGGCCGGACTTCGCCCGTGACCTCGCCGCAGAAGGGTTCGACCCGGGGCTGTCCGAAAAGGGCACGCTGGTCGTGGCGCTGGACAGTGCCGACACCGGGCATCTCGACGTCCTCGCGGGGTTTCTGCGGTCGCTGGGCCGGTCGGTGGAAACGCTGACCGGGCGGGAAGCGCGTCGGCTCGAACCCGGCGTCGGCGGCTCTGTCCGAAGTGGACTGTCGGTGCCCGGCGATCTCGCGGTGGACAACCGGAAACTGTTGCTGGCCCTGCACAAAGCGGCCGGCCAGCGCGGGGTCGAGTTCGTCGCCGAAGCGGTGACCAGCTTGGAATCGCTGCGCGCGGACGCGGTGGTGATCTCGGCCGGAGCTTGGAGCGGACGGCTGCATCCCGCGCTGGCGAGCGCTGTTCGCCCCCTGAAGGGCGAAATCCTGCGCCTGCGCCCGCGCCGGGGTTGTCTGCCGCCGCCGGAACGCACGGTGCGGGCCATGGTCGAAGGCAAGCCGATCTACCTCGTGCCCAGGTCGGACGGCGAGCTCGTGCTCGGCGCGACCCAGTACGAGGCCGGGTTCGACGAGACGGTGTCGGCACGCGGTGTCCGTGAGCTGCTCGAAGGCGCGGAACGGGTGTTCCCGAGCATCGCCGAGTACGAGCTCGTCGAGATCGCGGCCGGGCTGCGCGCGGCGAGCGTCGACAACCTGCCGTTCATCGGCGAGATCGCCGACGGCGTTTTCGCCGCCACCGGCCATCATCGCCACGGCCTGCTCTTCGCCCCGGTCACCGCCGACGCGATCACCGCGTTGCTGGCGGGCGAGCCGCCGCCGGAACACGTCGAAGCCGCACATCCCCGTCGTCTCAACGGTCTCAAGAGTTCGGAGCGAGTCTGATGCAGGTTCAGGTCAATGGCGAGTGGCGGGATTTCCCCGACGAGTCGACGGTCGCGCAACTGGTCGAAGTGGCCGGGATCCCGGAACGCGGCGTGGCCGTCGCGCTGAACGGTGAAGTCGTGCGACGCGGTGAGTGGACCGAAACCGTGGTGGCCAAAGGCGCGCGGATCGACATCCTGACGGCGGTGCAGGGTGGCTGACGACGTGCTGATGATCGGTGAACACAAGTTCGATTCCCGGCTGATCATGGGAACCGGCGGCGCTTCCAACCTGTCCGTGCTGGAGCGCGCGCTCGTCGCGTCCGGCACCGAGCTGACCACCGTCGCGATGCGCCGCGCCGACGCCGAGGGCGGCACCGGCGTGCTGGAGTTGTTGCGGCGCTTGGAAATCCGGCTGCTGCCGAACACCGCGGGCTGCCGAAGCGCCGCCGAAGCCGTCCTCACCGCGCAGCTCGCGCGTGAGGCGCTCGAAACCGATCTCGTGAAGCTCGAGGTCCACGCCGACGACCGCACGCTCCTGCCCGATCCGCTGGAAACCCTGGACGCCACCGAGCGGCTCGTCGCCGACGGTTTCACCGTGCTCGTCTACACCAACGACGACCCGGTCCTCGCGCTCCGGCTCGAGGAAGCCGGCTGCGCGGCCGTCATGCCGCTGGGCGCGCCGATCGGCACCGGCCTCGGCATCCGAAACCCGCACAACATCGAGCTGATCGTTTCGCGCGCGGGCGTGCCGGTGATCCTCGACGCCGGGATCGGCACGGCGTCGGACGCCACGCTCGCGATGGAGCTCGGCTGTGACGCGGTGCTGCTGGCGACTGCCGTCACCCGCGCCGAGGATCCGGAGCGGATGGCGTCGGCCATGCGCCACGCCGTCACCGCGGGCCGTCTCGCCCGAGGTGCGGGGCGGGTTTCACAAAGGTTCTGGGCTCAGGCTTCCAGTCCGCCACGCTAGGTCGTGTCTTCACACGGGGTAAGCGGGTCGGCCACGTATGGTTGACGACACTTTCCCCGGCCGGTCCAGCGCCGGGGGTTATCGCCAATGCGCACAGAAGGAGCTGACGATGACCACGTCATCGGCTCAGGACGTTTCGGGCAGATTGTTCCTCGCGGTGGGCAGGCTTTCGAGGTCGCTACGACAGGCCGGAATCCCCGGTCCCGGTCACGGCGCGATCTCCGCGTTGGCGACTCTGGTCAACTTCGGCCAGCTGCGGCTTGGTGACCTGGCCGCCAAGGAGGGCGTGGCCGCGGCCACGATGTCACGCATCGTGGCTTCACTGGTCGAATCGGGCTATGTGAGCCGTGAGTCCGACCCGATCGACAGGCGTGCGTGGCTGGCGACGGCGACCGAAGAAGGCGAGCGGCTCGTCTCCGGCGTCCGGTCGACCAGGGTGCAGGAACTGAACAAGCGGCTCGACCGGCTTTCGCCGGAGCACCGCGACGCGCTGGCCCATGCGTTGCCCGCGCTGGAAGCCTTGCTGGCGGACGACGAAAAGAGGTTGTGACGCGCAGCGTCTCCGTTGAGGGCGTGAGAGTTAGACCGGGTCGCCCTGCCGGAGCAGGGCGATCTCGGTTCGCGGGGCCCTCAACCGTGACCGGAGATCACCGCTCCGGCGCGAGCCGCCAGAACGCCGAAACCGGACCGACCTTCGCGCCCATCGGGTACGAGTTCTCGACGGCGTTCTGCACGAACCACTTGCCGTAGCGCGCCGCTTCGACCATCGGCATCCCCTTGGCGAGCCCGGCGGTCAATGCGGATGCCATCGTGTCGCCGGCGCCGTGCGTGTGCTGCGTCGGATAGCGCGGGCCGGGCAGCTCCACGAACGTCGAGCCGTCGAAGAGCAGGTCGACGCACTCGGGGTCTTCGAGCAGATGTCCCGCTTTGACGAGCACGTACTTCGGCCCGAGGCGCTGGAGGACGACGGCGGCCTGGTGCATCTGGTCGCGGTTCGTGACGGTCATCCCGGTGAGCAACCGGACCTCGTCGAGGTTCGGCGTCAGCACGGTGGCGCGCGGCAGCAGTTCGTCGCGCAGCGCGGCCAGTCCGGCGTCGTCGAAGAGCGGGTGGCCGTGCATCGACGCGGCGACCGGGTCGACCACGAACGGCACCTTCAGGTCCCGCCCGATCTCGGCCTTGTCACAGGCCGCTGCGACCGCGCGGATGATCTCCGCCGACGCGAGCATGCCGGTTTTGGCCGCATTGACCCCCATGTCCGCCGAGACGGCTTCGATCTGTCCCGCGACGATATGCGGCGGCAGGTCGGAGCGGTCGTGGACACCGAGGGTGTTCTGGACGGTGACCGCCGTGACCGCGACCAAACCGTGAACGCCGCAGGTCAGGAAGGTCCGCAGGTCGGCCTGCAGGCCGGCGGCACCGCCCGAGTCCGAACCGGCGATGGTCAACGCCGTCGGGGGACTGAAATTTTCTGCCATGGGATAAGTTCTCGCTCCCGACTTTTGGTCTAGTCCATTTGGTTCTGAGTCCTTCACTGATCGGCAACCCTGTTGGCACAGTGTGAGACCGATGACATTTTTTTTGACAACACTGCTTGGTCAGTGAAGGGACCACGATGAGATTCTCCTCGGCAGCGTTCATGATCGGCGCGCTGGTGGCGGGTTCGCTGATGACCACCACGGCGGCGAGTGCGGACCCGGCAAAGATTTCCGGCTCCACCACGGTCGGCGTGCACAACACCTACGACCCCGCCGCGTACGACTACCTCGCCCGCTCCCTCGACGCGGGCTCCTCCCTGGTCGAACTCGACGTCTGGCCGAACTTCATCACTCACGAGTGGAAGGTCAGCCACGACAATCCGCTGGGCAACGCGAACAACTGCGTCGCGGCGACCTCCCCGGGCCAGCTCTACACCGGCGGCAAGAACAAGAACCTCGAGTTCTGCCTCGACAACATCCGCGTCTGGCAGGAGGCGCACCCCGACCGCGGGCCGATCACGCTCAAGATCGAGATGAAGACGGGCTTCTCCGACAACACCGGCTTGGGCCCGGACGAGCTCGACGCCACCATCCGCGGCCACCTCGGCGGCCGGGTGTACCGCCCGGCGGACCTGCTCGGCGGCTACTCGACCCTCGACGAGGCGTCCAAAGCGGACAACTGGGCGGCACGGTCTTCCTTGAACGGCAAGGTGATCATCGAGGTCATCCCCGGCACCGTCGAGGAGCAGAACCCGACCGACACCCTGAAGACCGACGTCGAATACGCCCGGTACCTGGTGAACCTCAAGAACGCCGGCCGTCTCGGCGACGCGCAGATCTTCCCGACCGTGCACGGCGCGGCCGGCGGCGACCCGCGTGACAAGTACGAAGCGGCGCTGAAGCCCTGGTTCGTCGTCTTCGACGGCGACGCCAACGCGTGGGTCACGCAGACCGGCCCGTGGTGGTTCGACGCGAACCACTACTACGTGGTCATGACCGACGCCCAGAACGTCGCGCCCGCCATCGACAGCCGCAACCCGACCGTCGACCAGGCGAACCAGCGCGTCGCCGACCTCGCGAAGCAGCACGCTTCGGTGATCACCTCGGACTGGGTCGGCCTCACCACCGTCCTCCCGCAGGTCCTCCCGCGCGGCTGACGCTCTGAAGTGCCACCATGGCCACCTTGGTCGCGTTGAACGCGACCAAGGTGGCCATGGTGGCTTTACGGCCCGCGCAACCATCGCCATCTGTCGACAGATGGCGACCTCGTCAGACGGTGGTCAGGACGATCTTTCCGGTGACGCGGCCGCCTTCGCCGAGTTCGTGGGCCTTCGCGACCTCGTCGAGCGGGAAGGTCTGGTCGACGTGCACGCGGAGCTTGCCCGCCTCGATGAGCGCGGTCAGGCCGAGCAGGCCGACCTGGTCGGGCTCGACGAGCATCGGCGACAGTCGTACGCCGAGTTCGGCGGCCTTCACGCCGACTGCCCCGCCGGCACCGCTCGGGACGGCGACGAGGATGCCGCCGGGCTTCAGCGAGGTGATCCACCGCAGGTCGCTCTGCTCGCCGACCAGGCCGAGCACGACGTCGATGTCCTCGGCGGACGCGTTGGCGTCGTGGTAGTCGATCGGCTCGTCGACGCCGATGGAGCGCAGGAAGTCGTGCTTCGCCGCACTGGCCGTGCCGAGTACGTACGCGCCGCGCGCCTTGGCGATCTGGACGGCGAGGTGGCCGACACCGCCCGCTGCGGCGTCGACGAGAACTCGTTGTCCTGACTGGATCTTCGCGACGTCGACGAGGCCTTGCCACGCGGTGAGCCCGGCCAGCGGCAGCCCGGCCGCTTCGGCGTGCGAGATCCCGGCGGGCTTGCGGACGAACTGCCGCGACGGCGCGGTGACGTAGTCGGCGTATGCGTTCGCCGCGCGCGGAAACCACGGCATGCCGAGAACTTCGTCGCCGACGGTGAACGCGGTGCTGCCGAAACCGACCTCTTCGACGACACCGGAGACGTCCCAGCCGACGGTGTAGGGCGGCTTGCCGAGAAAGCCCTCGCGAGACCGCGTCTTCCAGTCCACCGGGTTGATCCCGGCGGCGTGCACCCGCACGAGGATTTCGGTCGGGATGGGCGTCGGCCGCTCGGCATCGACCACCTGAAGCACCTCGGTGCCGCCGACTTCTTGCTGAGTTACCTTGCGCATCGAAAGAGGCTCCTTGGTCGTTCTTGGCTGGTTGTTCCCAGTATCCCGCGCTTGGTAACATTTCGAAAGAAGGCACTTCGACGTAAAGTAGGTACCTCATGGAAACTAGCTGTGACGTGCCGGAATCTCCTTGGGACGTCTATCTCCGGAGCTGTCCCTGCCGTGATGTGCTCGATCTGGTCGCCAACAAGTGGACCGCACTCGTGCTCGGCGCGCTGACCAGGAAGACCCACCGATTCGGTGAACTCCGCCGCGCTGTCGACGGCATCAGCCAGAAGATGCTGACCCAGAACCTGCGCAATCTCGAGCGCGACGGGCTCGTAACGCGCACTGTCTACCCGACGACCCCTCCCGCGGTCGAGTACGCGCTCACCGAGATGGGTGCCGAGATCGCCGCGTACCTGAACGCGATCAGCGGCTGGACGCAGACGAACTTCGACCGCATCCGCGCCGCCCGCGAGGTCTACGACAACCGCGAAATGCTGCCGGTCAATTAGGCGCGAGCCGCCAGAACGGCGAGACCGGGCCGACGCCGGCACCGAGCGGGTACGCCTCGGCGACGCACCGCTCGATGAACCGCTTGCCCTCGGCCACGGCGCCGGGCATGTCCGCGCCCTTGGCGAGCGACGCGGTGATGGCCGACGCCATCGTGTCGCCGCCGCCGTGGGTGTTCTCGGTTTCGTACCGTGGGCCCGAAAGCTCGAGGTAGTCCGTGCCGTCGGAGAGCAGGTCGACGCATTCCGGGCTCTCGTACATGTGCCCGCCCTTGACGAGCACCCAGCCGGAACCGAACTCCAGCAACGCTTTCGCCGCTTCCCGCTGGGTCGTCTTGTCCGTCACCCGGACGCTGGTGAGCAGCCGGACCTCGTCGAGATTCGGCGTGATCAGGTTGGCTCGCGGGAACAACTCGGTGCGGATCGCTTCCAGCGCTTCCTCGCGCAGCAGGGAATCGCCGGTCATCGACGCCGCCACCGGGTCCACCACGAACGGGACCTCGGTGCCCTGTCCGATGTGGACTTCGTCCAGCGTCCTGGCGACGGCGTAGATGATCTCCGCCGTCGCCAGCATCCCGGTCTTCGCCGCGTTGACGCCCATGTCGCCGGCCACCGCCTTGATCTGGGCGGTGACCGTCTCGGCGTCGATCTCGGTGAATCCTTGAACTCCCAAGGAGTTCTGCACGGTGACCGCCGTCAGTGCGACCAGGCCGTGCACCCCGCACGCGAAGAACGTGCGGAGATCCGCCTGGATGCCCGCCCCACCGCCGGAGTCCGAGCCGGCGATGGTCAACGCGGTGCGGGGTGTCGTGGTCATGCTGTCGTCAGCGGCAGGTAGACCTTGTTGCCCTTTTCGGCGAACTCTTCGGACTTCTCGGCCATGCCGGCTTCGATCGCTTCCACTGTGGTCAAACCGTTCTCTTCGGCGTACTTGCGCACGTCCTGGGTGATGCGCATGGAGCAGAACTTCGGCCCGCACATCGAGCAGAAATGCGCTGTCTTCGCGGCCTCGACAGGCAAAGTCTCATCGTGGAACGACCGTGCGGTGTCCGGATCGAGTGCCAGGTTGAACTGGTCTTCCCAGCGGAATTCGAAGCGGGCCTTGGAAAGTTCGTCGTCCCATTCCTGCGCGTGCGGGTGCCCCTTGGCCAGATCGGCGCTGTGCGCGGCGATCTTGTAGGTGATCACCCCGGTCTTGACGTCGTCGCGGTTCGGCAGGCCGAGGTGCTCCTTCGGCGTGACGTAACACAGCATCGCCGTGCCGTACCAGCCGATCTGCGCGGCACCGATGGCCGAGGTGATGTGGTCGTAGCCCGGCGCGATGTCCGTCGCGAGTGGACCGAGGGTGTAGAACGGCGCCTCGCCGGTGAGCTTTTCCTCCAGCTCGACGTTCTCCTTGATCTTGTGCATCGGCACGTGGCCGGGGCCCTCGATCATCACCTGGACGTTCTTGGCACGGGCGAGATGTGTTAGCTCGCCGAGGGTTTCGAGCTCGGCGAACTGCGCGCGGTCGTTGGCGTCCGCGATCGAGCCGGGACGCAGCCCGTCGCCGAGCGAGAACGTGACGTCGTACTGGTGCAGGATGTCGCACAGCTCTTCGAAATGCGTGTACAGGAAGGATTCCTTGTGGTGCGCCAGGCACCACGCGGCCATGATCGCGCCACCGCGCGAGACGATTCCCGTGACGCGCTTGGCCGTGAGCGGGATGTACCGCAGCAGTACGCCCGCGTGCACGGTGACATAATCGACGCCCTGTTCGCACTGCTCGATGATGGTGTCCCGATAGACTTCCCAGCTCAGCTTTTCGGGCTCTCCGTTGACCTTTTCGAGCGCCTGGTAGATCGGCACGGTGCCGATCGGGACCGGTGAGTTGCGGATGATCCACTCGCGGGTCTCGTGGATTCGTTTGCCTGTCGAGAGGTCCATGATGGTGTCGGCGCCCCAGCGGGCGGCCCAGACCATCTTGTCGACCTCTTCTTCCACAGAGGACCAGACCGCCGAGTTGCCCATATTGGCGTTGATCTTCACCAGGAAGTTCTTGCCGATGATCATGGGTTCGGTCTCGGGATGCCGGCGGTTGGCCGGGATCACGGCCCGGCCGATGGCCACTTCGGACCGGACGAACTCCGGATCCATCCGCTCACGGGCGGCGATGTACTCCATTTCGCGGGTGATGACCCCCGCTTTCGCCCAGCCCAGCTGCGTGTTGTGCTCGCGGCCGTCGACCCAGCCCGCGCGCAGCCGGTGGAGTCCATTGTGGACGTCGATGTTCGCATCCGGATCCGTGTAGGGGCCGGAAGTGTCGTAGACATCGAAGTGTTCGCCGTTGGTGAGTGCCACTCGGCGGACGGGAACCCGGAGGCCGGATTCGGTGTGGTGGTAGACCTTGCTGGAGCCGGTGATGGGCCCGGTGGTGACCTTGGGCTGAATATCGGCAGAGTTCTCAAGCGTGGTCAAGGAAAGCACTCCCTACGCCGGCATTACCCGGTCAGGTTCATGCGGTCGGTGGCACCGGAGACCCCTAGAAAGTCCCAGCCACCCTCTCAGCCCGCCATAGCGCGAGCTCCCGCGGTGTGTTGTTCGGTTGTCTCTTGACCATGCCATGACTGCGCCCAGTACTCAACCCTGTGCGGACACCGTCACCCCGCTGGCGTCAGCCGACGAGTTCCGCGGGCGTGGCGTAGACGTCGACCATCGCACCGTTGCGCAGCACGGTGATCGGCAGCGCGGTCCCGATGACCTCACCGAAAAGCTGACGCTGGATGCCCTGCGCGTCGGCGATCCGTTCACGCCCGACGGACAGCACGAGATCACCTTTGCGGAGTCCGGCGCGCTCGGCCGGTCCGCCGTCGACGACCTCCATCACCCGCAGTCCCGCGCTCTGCCCGGTGCGCTCGGCGACGTCGTCGGGCAGTGGCGCCGGGACGCCGACCACGCCGAGATACGCGCGCTGGACCCGGCCTTCGACGAGCAGCGTGTCGATGATCCGCCGGGTCGTCGTCGTGATCGGCACGGCGAGGCCGAGCCCGAACCCGGCGACGGCCGTGTTGATGCCGACCACCCGCCCGGTCGAGTCCGCCAGCGCGCCGCCCGAGTTGCCGGGGTTGAGCGCGGCGTCGGTCTGGATGACGTCCTCGATCACCCGCGCGGTGCGTCCTTGCCGGACCGGCAGTGCCCGGCCGAGGCCGCTCACCACGCCCGCGGTCACCGAGCCGGAGAACCCGAGCGGACTTCCGATCGCCACCACGAGCTGGCCGACGACGAGCGTTCCGGCGTCGCCGAGCTGAGCGGGCGGGGGAGTCTCGCCGCGCGCGTGCAGCACCGCGAGATCGGACAGCGGGTCCGCGCCGACGACGTCGAAGTCGATCTCGCTGCCGTCGGAGAAGGTCGCGACACCATGGCTGTGCCGGCCGACGACGTGCGCGTTCGTCAGGAGATGCCTGTCCTCGGTGAACACGACGGCAGAGCCGCCGCCGTTGCCGAGCCGCACGCTCGCGACATGCGGCGTCACCGTGGCGGCGACCGTGCTGACCACTCGTGAGTAGGCGTCCATGGCTTCGGAGTCGTCCGGCATCGGGCACCGCCTTACGTGATTACACCGTTTCAAACACTTCAAGTGTGCACCTGTTTCGATCGGGTGATGGGGCCGTTCGCTCGCGGCGAACCACCGGATCGGGCTAGCACCTGGGGAGAAATTCACGACATACTTTTCGTCGCTTCCGCAACGCCGCGGAACCGGGCTTCCTTGGGGTGAAGATGCGAAAAATTCTGCTGCCGGCCATGGCCGCGCTGCTGGTCACCGGGCTGATTCCCGGTTTGGCCGCGGCGAGCGGAGGTGCGGCGCCGGGTGCTCCCGGTGCGCACCCGTCCTGGCTGCCGGCGAACAAGACCGGCTTCGGCACCGCACGGGAAAAGGCCAGCAACATCTGGTTCACGCTGCAGGCGGGCCAGTTGTCCGAGGTCTACTACCCGAACTTGTCGACGCCGAGCGTCCGTTCGATGAACTTCGTCGTCACCGATGGCAAGAGTTTCGCCTCGGTGGATTCCGACGCGCGCTCGCAGCAAGTGCGTCGGACCAGCGCCGACGGCCTGATCTACGAGCAGACGATCACCGACGACCAGCGCCGCTGGCGCATCCACAAGACCTACGTGACCGACCCGGCGCGCGACTCGGTGCTGGTGAGCGCCGATTTCACGTCACTGACCGGAAAGCCGTACCAGCTCTACGCCGCCCTCGACCCGGACCTGGCGAACAACGGCGCCGACGACTCGTCCCGCACCGAAGGCGACGCGCTCGTCTCGCGTGACGCCACCACGGCCGCCGCGCTCGCCGCGAAACCGGCGTTTACCAGTACCAGCAACGGTTTCGCGGGTGTGTCCGACGGCATCACGCAGCTCAAGAAGTCGTTCGAGCTCACACCGTATTCGAGCGCGGGCAGCGGGAACGTGATCGTCACCGGGCAGACCGCCGTCGACGGCGTCCGCTCGCGGCACGTCGAGTTGGCCATCGGCATGGCGAGCGGGGAGCGTGCGGCCCTCGACACGGCACGAACCTCACTGCGCCAACGCTTCGACGACGTCGAGCGCGCCTACGACTCCGGCTGGCGGCACTATCTCGACGGCGTCAAAGATGTCCCCGCGTCGATCAAGACGAAGAAGGAACGGGACCTGTACCAGGCTTCCGTGCTGATGCTCGCCGCGAGCGAGGACAAGACGCACCCCGGCGCGTTCATCGCGTCGCCGAGCATGCCTTGGCGCTTCGGCAACAACGACCCGGAATGGTCGCCGTCGGGTACTTATCACCTCGTCTGGCCGCGGGACCTCTACCAGATCGCGACCGGCCTGCTCGCCGCCGGCGACAAGGCGGCCGCGAACCGGTCCGTGGACTACATGTTCGGCACCCAGCAACTGCCCGACGGGCATCTGCCGCAGAACTCGGACGTCGATGGCACTCCTTATTGGACTTCCATCCAGCTCGACGAAACCGCGCTGCCGATCGTGCTGGCCCAGCAACTCGGCCGCACGGACGCCAAGACCTGGGCCGGTGTCCGCAAAGCCGCGGAATTCCTGCTGTCCTATCGGGCCGACAACGGCAAGGCGTCGCCGTACACCCAGCAGGAACGCTGGGAAGAACAGGACGGGTATTCGCCGTCGACCATCGCCGCGGTGATCGCCGGTCTCGTCTGCGCGGCGGACCTGGCCAAGCACAACGGCGCCGCGGCCGACGCCCAGCGCTACCTCGCGGCCGCGGATTCCTTCAAGGCCAAGCTTTCGACGTGGACGGTCACCACTAACGGTCCGTTGTCGGCCGACCCGTACTTCGTGCGGCTCACCAAGGACGGCAACGCCAACGCGGGCACCACCTACAACCTCGGCAACTCCAGCGTCACCGCCGACCAGCGCGCCGTCACCGACGCCGGATTCCTGGAGCTGGTGCGGCTCGGCATCTATCGCGCGGACGACCCGGTGATCCGCAACAGCATCAAGGTCACCGACGCCGACATCGCGTTCACCACCCCGACCGGCCAGTTCTGGCACCGCTACACAAAGGACGGTTACGGCGAACAGGCCGACGGCTCACCATGGGACTACACCTTCCCCGCGGAAAGCCGCACCACGTATGGACGTCTGTGGCCACTGCTCGCCGGGGAACGCGGTGAATACGACCTCGCCAACGGCGACCGCTCGACCGCCGCACGCCGGCTGCGGGACCTCGGCCGGGTGAGCAGCACCGGCGACACCATGCCGGAACAGGTCTGGGACGAGAATGCCCCTTCGGGCCAAACCGGCTTCCCCGCCGGGACGCCCACCGCGTCCGCGACCCCGCTGGCGTGGACGCACGCGCAGTACCTCCGGCTGGCCTGGTCGGTGCAGTCGGGTGCGGTGATCGAACAGCCTCGGGTGGTGCGCTGCCACTTCCTGGGCTGCTGAGTCCCGGGCTCCGACGTGGCCTCCGACGCGCCATGAACGGACCCTTCCTGGCAAAAACTGAAATGAAGGGTCCCTTCCTCTCACTCCGGCACTGAGTGACAGAACGCCATGAACGGACCCTTCCTGCCACTTTGACACTGGGTGCCAGGTTGGTAGGAAGGGTCCCTTCATGCCGAAAAATGAGAGGAAGGGTCCGTTCATGGCATCGCGGCACCAAGTGCCAGGACGCCACAAAAGTGCCGTTCACACCGTGCGTCAGGCTTGCTCGCGCTCGCCGGGCATCGGGGGCATCCACGAAAGTCCCGGGACGCCCCACTCGTTGTGCTTCAGCATCCGCTTCGCCTCGCGGGCGTGGCGGCCGATGAGCCGGTCCAGGTAGATGTACCCGTCCAGGTGATCGGTCTCGTGCTGGAGGCAGCGGGCGAAGTAGCCGGTGCCTTCGACCTCGATCGGGTTGCCCTCGACGTCGAAGCCGGTCACCTTGGCCCAGGTCGCGCGGCCGGTCGGGTACGACTCGCCGGGGGCCGACAGGCAGCCTTCCCAGTCGTCGTCCGGGTCGGGCATGGTCTCCGGGATCTCGGAGGTCTCGAGCTTGGGGTTGACCACCACGCCCTTGTAACGGGTGCCCTCGTCGTCGGGACAGTCGTAGACGAACAGGCGGAGGTCGAGGCCGATCTGGTTGGCCGCGAGGCCGACGCCCTCGGCCGCGTACATCGTCTCGAACATGTCTTCGGCGAGTGTGCGCAGCTCCGCGTCGAACTCGGTGATCTCCCGAGTCGAGTTGTGCAGCACAGGGTCGCCGGCGATTCGGATGGCATGGACGGTCACGAGCACCGAGTTTAGTCAGACCTTTCTGGTAGACCGGCACTAGACCAAGACGCGCCGGGGAATAGCCCACGGTGATCACTCGGCGCGTGGTCTAATGGCTGCCGCGGAACGACAACCGTGTGATTCGCCGACGCCCTAACGCAGCTGGAACACGGACCTGATTGTGAGGAGTCAGATGGACGCCGCGGAGTCGATGGCCGAGGGTTCTCAGCCGTCCCCGCCCGTACCGGAGGCCGGTCAGGTCGCGGGCCTTTCCAGCCGCGAGATCGAGGTGCTCGCCTTCGAACGGCAGTGGTGGAAGTACGCCGGTGCCAAGGAGAAGGCGATTCGCGAACAGTTCAAGATGTCGTCGACGCGGTACTACCAGATTCTGAATCAGCTGATCGACAAGCAGGAAGCTATGCAGGCGGATCCGATGCTTGTGAAGCGGTTGCGCAAGACGCGCACCGTGCGGCAGCGCACCCGGGCAGCACGGCGACTGGGGATTGAGTTGCCATGAGTTTGTTTTCCGGCCTTTCCCGTCCGCTCAAGGCGGCCGGTCTGGCGTTGGTCGGCGTGGCGATCGTCGCGGCCGTGATCGGTGGCGTCACGCTGCTGAACAGCGGAGACAAGAACGACACGGCGCAACCGAGCACTTCGGCGACGCCGCCTCCGGGTGGTGCGCCCAGTGGCTCGGTGCCGCCTCCGTCGCCCAGTCCCAGCCCGTCACCTTCGGCGCCGCCCTCGTCCTCTTCCGCCGCGCCGCCGCCGAGTTCGCCGGCCGCCCCGCCGCCGAGCCAGGGTGGCCAGCCCGGTGACCAGCAGGCTTCGGCCAAGTGGGTCACCGTGCGCGTCTACAACAACAGCACCATCCACGGCTTGGCCGCCACCGCCGCCGACGACTTCCGCGGGTCGGGCTGGAACGTCGCCGAGGTCAGCAACTACTCGGCAGGCATCATCCCGGTCACCACGGCGTACTACCGCCCGGGCACCGACGAGGAGACGGCCGCGAAGGCCCTTGCCGCCGAGTTCGGCCTGCGCGCCGAGGCGCGGTTCGACGGCATCAAGGAATCCAGCCCCGGCGTCATCGTCATCGTCACGAACAACTACAAGACGAAGGCCTCCGGCGGAAAGAACTAACACCCCGCCCCACCCCGGGGAAAAGTCGACATATTCCCCGGGGAGGGTGGTCAGTGACCGGCGGCGTAGGCCTCCAGCGAGGCGAGCTGGGCCGGGTCCAGTGACGGGCGGACGGCCTCGCGTGCCTTCTCCAGATGCGCCGCGGTGACGACAACGGCTTCGAGTGACTCCCGCATCGCCGTCAGCGCGGCCTCGCGGATGAGCGCCGCGCAGTCCGCCGCCAAGTAGCGGTCCAAAGTGGACGCTAGCTCGTCGAGGTCGACGTCGTCGGCCAGCGGGGTGTTCTTCGAGGTCGCGCGCAGGATCGAGGCGCGGCCTTCGGCGTCTGGTGGCGGCACGTAGACGAGTCGTTCGAGCCTGCCGGGTCGCAGTAGCGCCGGGTCGATGAGTTCCGGCCGGTTCGTGGCGCCGAGCACGACGACCTCGCGCATCGGCTCCACGCCGTCCAGCTCGGTGAGCAGCGCGGCGACAACGCGGTCCGCGACCCCGGAGTCCGAAGACTGGCCGCGGCGCGGGGCGAGTGCGTCGATCTCGTCGAGGAAGATCAGTGAGGGCGACGCTTCCCGCGCGCGGCGGAACAGCTCGCGCACGGCACGCTCCGACTCGCCGACCCACTTGTCCATCAGCTCGGCGCCCTTGACCGCGAACACGTTGAGCGCACCCGTCCCGGCCAGCGCCCGCACCAGGTACGTCTTGCCGCCACCCGGCGGCCCGTAGAGCAGCACCCCGCGCGGCGGCGCGACACCCAGGCGGGCGAAGGAATCCGGGTACCGCAGCGGCCAGAGCACGGATTCGGTGAGCGACTGCTTGACCTCGGTCATGTCGCCGACGTCGTCGAGGCTGAGCCCGCCGGTCGCCAGAACGTCCGAAGTGGACATCGAGATCGGGCGGACGGTGGCCAGCGCGTCGAGCAGGTCCTGCTGGGAGATCCGGGGCTCGTCCGCCTCGCGCTGCCGCAGTGCGGCCCGCAACGCGCCGTCGCGGCGCAGCGCGACCAGGTCGGCCGCGACGAATCCGGGCGTGCGCTCGGCCAGCACGCGGACGTCGACACCGGGCTCGAGCGGCACGTCCCGCAGCAGGATCTGCAGCAGATCGCCGCGGACCTTGGCGTCGGGCAGCGGCAGGCTCAGCTCCCTGTCGAGCATGTCGGCTCCGCGCAGCCGCGGGTCGATCGACTCCGAGCGTCCGGTGGTGGCGACCAGCGCGAGCTGGCCGTGACCCATCGCCTTGCGCAGTTCGTCGAGTACGACAGTGGCGAGCGGCGGTGGCTGGGTCGCGGGGAGCAGCGCGTCGATGTCGTTGATCAGGAGCACCGCCGGGCCGTCGCCGGAAGCGGCGCGGTCGATGGCGTCGCGCAGCCGGGCGGCGGCCACGTTCGGCTCCAGCACGGCGATGCTCGGCGCGGCCAGGATGACCACGCGGACGTTCTCTTCCTTGCCGACCGCGCGGACCAGCGTCTCCTTGCCGACGCCTTCGGGCCCGGACAGCAGCACACCGAGGCGGCCGGACGTCCCGAGCTTCGCCAGCAGCTCTGGATGTTTGAAGGCCAGGTCGAGCCACTCGATCAGCTTGCGGGCCGCGGGTTCCGCGCCGGCCAGGTCCGCGACCGCGGGCACGTCCGAGGTGTCCTCGACCAGCCCGGTGACCTCTTCGACGACCTCGGCGTCGATGAAGTCGTCCGTGCGCGAGATCCGCTGGGTGGTCTTGACCATGGCGCTGCTGGTCCGGTTCGACCCGGCCGCGGGCGAGTCACCCGTACGGGCGCCGTCACGCCACATGACCACAGTGGACGATCCCACCGCGACCGGCCCGGCCGGATCCGCCGCGGTGACCGTCAGCAGTTCGTTGGTCCAGGTCATGCCGATGGCGCGCGAAAGCTGACCCCGGATGGCGGCCACATTGGACCCCGGCGGCGGCGCGAGGTCCTGGGGCAGCAGGGAAACCGCGTCGCCAACGGTCAGCACCTTGCCGATCAGCGCGAGCCGCAGCATCTGCGGCGTCAGTGACACGCTGGCCAGGCGCGATCCCGCGACCGTCACCGTGCGCGCCGCGCCGACGTCGGCGGGCTGCACCACGATCTCCGCGCCTTCGGTGACACCGAGGTTCGACATGGTGACGTCGTCGGCCAGCACCACCCCCGGCGTTCCGCCGGGATCGGCGGGCGCGGCCAGCGCGGCGCTCACTCGGGCGCCGGTGAGATGGACGGCGTCCCAGGCCAGCAGCCCGAGCGCGTCGAGTACTTCGGGGTGCAGCCGGACCACGCCTCGGCGTGAATCGAGCGCGGACGGCGTGTGCCGGACGGTCAGCGTGATCTGGGGTGACGTCACGCTGTCACACTAGCGAAGGCGCGTGCTTACTTGCTGCGCTGACGGAGGCCGATCCGGCGCCAGCTGCGGCGGCGCGGGCCGTGGTCGGGCGCCTTGCCGTTGCCGTTGCCGCCGGCACCGCGGTTCGTGCGGGCGACGTGCTGCTCGCCGTTGTTGCGCTGGTACCTGACCGCGCGCATGGCCGCACCGGCGACCCGGCGGCGCAGCGGCGGGCGCAGGCCGAGGCGGCGCTGGCTGCGGGCGCGGCGGATGGCCCGGCGCTCGCGCGGCGGCACCGTCCAGGCTTCGGGGTGCGATGCCAGCCACCGGTGCCGGTAGACCGCGTACGGCACGTGCACCAGGTAGATCACGAGCGCGATCGCCAGCGCGACGAGCGGGTACAGGAAGATCGCCGCGGCCAGCAGGCAGACGCCCACCAACAGGGGGGCGATCGCCTTCGCGGGCGCTTTCACGGTCTTCAGCGACAGCGTCGGGATGCGGCTGATCAGCAGGGCCGCGATGGCCACCGTCCAGATCCACACGAAGGCCTGCGAAGACCACCAGCCGGAACCGAATTCGATGGAGACGATGAGCGGCAGCAACGCCAGCAGGCCGCCGGCGGGCGCGGGCACGCCGACGAAGAACTCACTCGCGTAGGGCGGCTGCTCGGTGTCGTCGAGGAAGGTGTTGAACCGCGCCAGCCGGAGCACTATGCAGACCGCGAACACCAGCGAGACGACCCAGCCGATGCGCTCGCTGTCGGCGTGCCAGACGTAGAGCACCAGCGCGGGCGCGACACCGAACGAAATCGCGTCGGACAGCGAGTCGAGCTCGGCGCCCATCTTCGACGTCGCGTCCAGCAGCCGCGCGATCCGGCCGTCGAGGCTGTCGAGCACGGCGGCGATCCCGATGGACGCGATCGCCATCGGGTAGTTCATCGAGAGCGCGAACATGACTGCGGACAGCCCGGCGCACAGCGCGAGCACCGTGATGGCGTTCGGGAGCAGCCGGACACTCGCGGTGGGGACGCGGACCATCTGGTCAGCCTTCCGAGGACGAAAGCGGGGGAAGTTCGGCGATCGGGGTCTCGCCGCCGATGGTGCGCTGGCCCTTGCGGACCAGGAGCTTGCTGCCCGGCGGGAGGTAGAGGTCGACGCGCGAGCCGAAGCGGATCAGGCCGTACGTCGCACCGGCGTCGACCTTGTCGCCTTCGTTGATCTGGCAGACGATGCGCCGCGCGATGAGCCCGGCGATCTGGACGACGACGAGCTCGTGGCCGTCCTCGGTGTGCATGAGCACGGAGTTGCGCTCGTTGTCGTCGCTGGCCTTGTCGAGGTCGGCGGAGAGGAACTTGCCGGGCCGGTAGGCCACCTTGTTGATGACGCCCGTGGCCGGGGTGCGCTGCACGTGGACGTCGAAGACGGACAGGAAGACGCTGACCCGCAGCCGCGGGACGTCCGGCAGGCCGAGCTCGGGCGGCGGGGTCGCCTCTTCGATGAGGGACACCAGGCCGTCGGCCGACGCGAGGGCGAGGCCGCTGCGGGCGGGCGCGACGCGCTTGGGCTCGCGGAAGAACGCGGCCGTGGCGGCGGTGGCCAGCGCGCCGACGACACCGAGCGGCTTCGCGATCTTGCGCAGCACGAGCGTCGCGGCGATACCGCCGAGCACGAACGGACGGCCGGCCGGATGCATCGGCGGCACGGTTTCGCGCGCGAGCTTGATCGCATGGGCGACAGGATTGCTGCCAGTGGGCGCGGCGCTCATTGGGTCGAATTCCCCGCAGTCGTGTTCCTTGTGGTTATGGCCGCACCACGCTACCGCCCGGGTGGCGGGCGCGTCGGGGCGGTTGTGCCCAGTGGACTTCCCGTCCCCCGCGGGGGTTTCCCCTTCGAGGGTGGAAAAGCCCACAGTCCGGTAACGGACGGTCCAAATCATCGATAACTCTGGGTAGTTGGCGCCGGTGGGGCGCTACCCGAACGCGAGGAGAAACGTCCATGCGACCTGGTGCGGACGCTGTGGGCGATCGCCTCGCCCAACTGCTGTGTGCTTGGCGGCGCGATATTCGCGCCGTGCCGATGCCGACGCTGATCGACGCCGGGAGTGCGGCCGACTTGATCCGCTACACCCGCTGGGCAAGCCGGGTGCGCATCTCCCCCGACGAAGATGCGCACCCGGTATGACCGAGAAGGCAGCACTTTAGTCCACAAAAGGGCACGCTTAACCGCATGTGGGGGAAACGTTACAAACGGTCACGGGTGCGGTCGCGCCGCCGGCCCGCGCTCAGGACGAGCCGCAGCAGGGCCAGTAGGACGACAGCGCCGAGCACGGCCACGCCGAAGCTCGGGAAGTCGAAGTCGAAGGTCTTCTGCTGGCCGGTGACGAGCCGGTAGAGCAGCCCGCCGAGTGCCGCCCCGACCACGCCGACCAGGACGCTGACCAGGCATCCCTGGCGCCGTCTGTCCCGGCCGCCGACCACCAGGTTGGCCGCCCATCCGGCAAGCGCCCCGAAGATGATCCACGCGAAAAATCCCATGGCCCCAGCCTACGGCCGCCCCGCCCACCCGCCGGCCGACATTCCCCCAAAGCGGCGTTGGGGGCACTGGATGCCCCCAAC
>NZ_DASYMU010000244.1:0-31535 GCF_036008905.1 Amycolatopsis sp.
AAAATGCCAGAAGCGGCTGCACTGGCCACACCTGGCACCCACACCCGAGTCGCCACGGAGCGTGGCATGCCAGTCATCCAGGGTAATGATGATCTTGAGTCGAGCTTAAGTCAGTGGCATTGCTGTCGACAGATGGCGAAGGACCCAGTCCTCGGCGACGTCGACGGCGACGTCGACGGGGACGTGGGTGGTGTCGAAGAGCTGCACGGGCGGAGCCGTGGTCGCGGCGTTGGCCTGGAGCCATTCGTTGAACGCGAGCATCTCGTCGATGCGCGGCTCGTCCCACTCGCGCCACTCGGGCCGCGCGCGCAGGCGCTTGCGCAGGACTTCGGACTCGCCGACCATCGCAAGGTAGTGGATGTCGGAGAAGAAGACGCGTTCCGGCAGGTGTTCGAACTCGGGCGGCACGACGGTCCCGCACAGCACGACCGGCCGCCCGCTCTGGTGGATCATCGCCGCCATCCGCAGCCAGACCGAGCGGAACGCGGGATGCCCGTCGACGTCGTCCTGCAGCCCGGCCGTCCACAGCACGTCCTGCTCCAGCACGACGACGCGATCGGACAGGCGCTCGGCAAGCCGCGGACCCACCGTCGACTTGCCGGCGCCACTGGGACCGGTGAGCGCGAACAGCGGCAGCCGCCGGAACGGCCACCGATGTCCGCAGAGGGCGCAAAGCAGCTCCGCGCCTTCTGCCAGCGGCCTGTCGGCGCGATCGCCGCAGGCCGGGCAGATCTTCAGATCCAACAAGGAATTAGTCGAACAGGTTCTCGAGGAAACCGCGCTTACGGTGACCCTGATGGCCCTGGTGGCCGTACGGACGCGGTGAGTCGCCGTGGCCGCCGCGGTACGGCTTCGGCGAGTCGCCGTAACCACCCCCGCGATACGGCTTCGGGGAATCCCCGTGTCCACCTCGATACGGGCGCGGCGAATCCTTGCCGTACCGCATCGTCTGGCCTCCATCCGGGCGATAGGGCGGCGGCGCGCCCTGGTTCCCGTAGTAGGAGCTCTCCGCACCGGAGAGCTGCTCCAGCTCGCCACGGTCGAGGAAGATGCCGCGGCATCCCTCGCAACGCTCGATGTGGATGCCGTTCTTGTCAACGGTGGTCATCATGCTTTGGCACTTCGGACAAATCACGTATTCGAGACTACGCACATCTCGATCAGCACGCACAGAGGCAAAACGGATGACCGGCGGGATCTGCGTAAACCCGCCACGTCTCCGGCGTGTCGTCGAGCAGCTTCGCCCCGATCGCCAGCGCGCGCTCGTGCGCGGCCTCCATGTCGGTGACGTCCAGGTCGAGGTGCGCCTGCTGCGGGTGCTCCTGTGAAGGCCACTGCGGCGCACGGAAGTTCTCGACGCGCTGAAACGCCAAGCGGGCCCCTCCGAGCGGATTGATCAGCGTGACCCAGTCATCGTCGTCGCCGTCCTTGGGTGCCTCCCAGCCGAGCAGTTCGCGGTAGAAACCGGCGAGCGCCACCGGATCCGGACAGTCCAGCGCCACCGCGCCGAAGGTGGGGACCGCGGACTTCGTCGTACTCATGACCATCTCCTTATCTTGGGATAACCAGTGAACGGAGTATGCAAGTTACGCCCGGAGGCCGCAACCGGTATTCGCCGTACACTGGTTGCGTGAGCGTCCAACCAGCACAAACAGGCGACGCTTCGCTTGTGGTCGACTTCCTGAACACCTTCGATATCGAAGAGAAGACCGATCTGCTGACCGAGCCTGCCCAGTGGCGGCGCTGGGCGGCCGAGCGCGGCCTGAAACCGGACCCTATAAGCGAAGCGTTAGAGGTCCGTGACGCGCTGCGAGCGTCGGTCGGTGATCCGCGACTGCCCGCTGTCGCGACGCGCACTGCCGTGCACATCGAATTGACGCTCGGCGGTCCCGTTCTCGCGGCGGACAACGTCGTCGGTGCGGTACTCGCGGCCGCGGCCCGCCTGGCCGTGCTCGAGGACTGGCGACGCGTGAAGATCTGTCCCGCGGACGACTGCCTGTGGGCGTTTTTCGACCACTCGCGTAACCGCTCGCGGACGTGGTGCTCCATGAGCGCCTGCGGAAACCGCGAGAAAGCCCGCGCCTGGCGGGCGCGGGCTGTCGAGCCTGTGGATCGCCACTAGGCCAACAGGGTTGATCTCTGTGGACAACCCCGGGGATAACTCAGCTTCTTGTGGACAACTCAATTTGGCGCCCGCCGCCTGTGCTATAGGCGGCTCAGAAGAGCAGGTGCGCCAAGGTGTAGATCACCAGACCGGCCAGCGCGCCGACCACGGTGCCGTTGATCCGGATGAACTGGAGGTCCCGGCCGACCTGCAATTCGATCTTGCGCGAGGTCTCCTCGGCGTCCCAGCGCTCGACGGTGTCGGTGATGATCGTGGTGATCTCGTTGGAATAGTTCGTGACGAGGTAAGCCGCCGCGCCCTCCACCCAACCGTCCACTTTGGACTGAGTGGCCTCGTCGGTGGTCAGCTTGCGACCCAGGTTCCGCAGCCCTTCGCGGACGCGTTTGCGCAGTTCACTGGACGGGTCCTCGGCCGCGGTCAGGAGCATGTCCTTCGCCGTCGCCCACGCCGAACCGATCAGCTTCTTGACCTCGCCGTGCTCGAGGATCTGCGTCTTGACCTGCTCGGCCCGCTCCATCGTTTCCGGATCGGTCTGCAGGTCGCTGGCGAACTCGGCGAGGAACTTGTCCAGCGTCTGCCGCATAGGGTGGTTGACGTCGGTCTTCACCGCCCACGCGAACGCGAGCACCTCGCCGTAGACCTTGTCGGCCAGCATCTCGTCGACGAACTTCGGCGACCACGAGGGCGCGCGGTCGGAGACGACCCGCAGCATCGAGCTGTGGTTGTCGCGGACCCATTCGTAGGCACGGTCGCACATGAGGTCGACGAGCTTGTGGTGCGCGCCGTCGGTGAAGACCTGGCTGAGCAGCTTGCCGAGCGGCGGGCCCCACGGCTGGTCGACGATCCGGCGCACCACGGCCTGTTCCATCACGGCCTGGACGTCTTCGTCGCGCAGGACCGTCACCGCGGCGCGGACGACCGTCGCGAGCTCGGAGGTGATGCGCTCGGCGTTTTCCGGCTGGACGAGCCAGCCGCCGAGGCGCCGCGAGATCTCGACACGGCGGAGCTTGTCGCGCACGACCTCCTCGGACAGGAAGTTGGCGCCGACGAACTCGCCGAGGCTGCTGCCCAGCGCGTCCTTCTTGCTCGGGATGATCGCGGTGTGCGGGATCTTGATCCCCAGCGGATGGCGGAACAACGCCGTCACCGCGAACCAGTCGGCGAGCGCGCCGACCATGCCCGCCTCGGCCGCGGCCCGCACGTAGCCCACCCAGCCGGGCCAGCCTTGGGCCTCCGCCCAGCTGGTGAGCAGGAAGATGATCGTCGCGCCGATCAGGAAACTCAGCGCGACCAGCTTCATTTTCCGCAGGCCACGGCGCTTTTCCTCGTCACCCGCGAGGCCACCGGGCGGGTCCGCCGGCGTCACTTTTTCGCGCACGGGTTCGATCTCGCCCTGCTGGGCCCCGGCTGCGGTAATTTGCTCCACCAGCCCATTGTCCGTGAGGATCGGTAATCGTGCGCGAACCAGCTCTCGTCCCCCGCCTCCAGCCGTTCACCTCGACCATCTTCGCGGAGATGACCGCACTCGCGATCCGCCACGACGCGGTCAATCTCGGCCAGGGTTTCCCGGACACCGACGGGCCCGTCGGCATGCTCAACGCGGCGAAGAAGGCCCTGTTCGGCGGCGCGAACCAGTACCCGCCGGGGCCGGGCCGTCCCGAACTGCGCGCGGCGATCGCGAAGCACCGGCTGCGCTACGGCACGGAGTACGACCCGGACACGGAGATCCTGGTCACCGCGGGCGCGACCGAGGCCATCACGGCCTCGCTGATCGCACTGACGGAGGCCGGCGACGAGGTCATCGTCATCGAGCCGTACTACGACTCCTACGCGGCCGCCGTCGCTATCGCCGGCGCGACCCGGCGCGTGGTTTCGTTGTCCGAAGACGAGAACGGCCGGTTCGCGCTTGACGTCGACGCCGTGCGCGCGGCCATCACCCCGCGCACCCGCGCGATCCTGGTCAACTCGCCGCACAACCCCACCGGCACCGTGTTCACGAGCATTGAATTGACCGCATTGGCATCGATCTGCGTCGAGCACGACCTGATCGCGATCACCGACGAGGTCTACGAACACCTGACCTTCGACGACGCCGAGCACGTCCCGCTCGCCACGTTCCCCGGCATGCGCGAGCGGACCGTGACGATCTCGAGCGCGGGCAAGTCGTTCAACTGCACCGGCTGGAAAATCGGCTGGGTCTGCTCGACACCTGAACTGGTGGCGGCGGTGAAAGCGGCGAAGCAGTTCATCACGTTCGTCTCGGGTGGGCCGTTGCAACCAGCCGTCGCGTACGCGCTCGAACAGGAACTGGACTGGGTCGAGATCCTGCGCGGCAGCCTGATGGCCAAACGCGACCGGCTCGCCGCCGGGCTCACCGAAGCGGGCTTCGAGGTCCGGCCGACCGCCGGGACGTACTTCGTCTGCGCCGACGTCCGGCCGCTCGGTTTCGACGACGCCGCGGACCTCGCCTGGCAACTCCCCGAGCGCGTCGGTGTCGCAGCGGTACCGGTCAAGGTGTTCACAGACCACCCGGACGAGTGGAAACACCTGTTGCGTTTCGCGTTCTGTAAAAAGGACGCCGTTCTCGACGAAGCCATCACCCGTCTGCACAAGCTGGGCTCGTGAGTGGCTACGAGTGTTCTAACACTTGTTGCCACTCACGAGCCACCTACCCAAGCCGCACCCCGCCACGCAACTCCGTCGCTGGTCAGGGCTCGAAACCGTCGGCGAGCAGGCGGACGCGGAGGCGGTCCAGTGACCGTTTCCGCAACGGCCCGACGCTGCCCGGACTGATGCCCAGCTCGGCCGCGATTTCCGGGTAGGTCAGGTCGGGGCGGTAGGCCAGCAGGCAGAGCAAGCGACGGTAGCGCACCGGCAAGCTGCCGACCGCCGCCCAGAGTTCGCGATCCCGTTCGTCCCGCAGCACCACGGATTCGGGCGAGGGGACCACCTCGTGTTCGCACGGCAGGGCCGCCTCGCCTGCCTTTCCGGACAGGATCCGAAGGGCGTGTCTTCGGGCGGTGGTCCGCAGCCAGCCGGGCAGGCAAGCGTTGTCCCGCAACGAACCGAGCCGTTGCGACACCGCCAGCCAGGTGCTCTGGCTGACGTCGAACGCGTCCGCGTCACCGAGCCGGTAGGCCCGCGCCACCCGGACGGTGGTCGCCGTCAGCGCTCTCACCAGCGCGTTCCATGCCGTTTGGTCGCCGCCGAGGGCTCGGGTGACCAGTTCGCCGAAGTCTTTTTCCGGCATTGGAAGCCGCCTCTCACCACGTCCGAGGGGTCGCCGGAGCGGCGACCGAACGCGATTGAGACGTCACTTTGCGCAGCAAAGATCCGCGAACTCAAAGGTCAAGACAAAGTTGAGTAGTTACCCTCAGGCACGAATGGCCGCTATCCTGACGCGGGGACCCACTCTGAGTGATCAACTTCGCGGTTTCGGCCACCGGTGCCGGTACGTCCGTTCGGCCTTACGGGGTGGATCGAAAGCAGCGGAGATGAAACACTCCCCACCAGTGCTAGAAAGGGTGCAGCCCCGCCAGGACCGCGCCCCGACGCAGGGGAACCCCAGCAGGACCAGAAACATCTTTTGTTCGCTTGAGCCGAGGCCCGGACGGTGGTGGTAGCGGTGAGTGACACCGAGCCAGTGCACCGCTGTGGCCGTGCGCTCTCCCGGCCTGCCAAACGACTGGCGATAGCGGGCGGACTCATGCTCGCGAGCTGGGCTCTCGGCGCGGTTCTCAGCACCACCATGGCGTCCGCGGACGAGTTGCCTTCCTCGGATACGAGCACTGTCGCCGAAGCGAACACGACGTCGGAGACGAAGTCCACCAAGAGCAGCACGTCTGAAGAACGCACCGCCGAGACGAGCGCCACGACAGAAGACTCCACGAAGCAGGAACCGGCCGAGCGCAGGAAAAAGCAGTCGTCCACTAGTGGTGGCGGTCTGCTGGGCGGCCTCCTCGGCACGGTCGTGAACACCTTGACCAGCACGGTGAACGCCGTCACGAGCACGGTCACCGGCCTGGTCAGCGCCGTCAGCGAAAACGTGCTCGCGCCGATCACCGGTGGTGGCGGCAGCAATGACGGCAAGCCGCCGGCGAAGCTGCCGATCATCGGCGACCTGCTGCCCTCACCCGGCGACTGGTCCGAAGGCGGGCAGTGGAAGAGCGGCGGCTCGGTGACCATCACCGCTCCTGCCAAGCAGGTGGAAGCCGCGCCCGCGGCCCCCCAACCCGAAGCGCCCCAGCCTGCGGCCCCGGTCACCGACACTCCGGCCGTGGTGAGCCACTCGGCTCCGTCCACCCACGTCAGCGCGCAGGTCGTGCAGCAGCAGACGGCCGTGGACGAGCCCACGAAGTCGGACAAGCGGTTCAGTGCTCCTTCCGGCGGCGGTTCCGGTGGCCGCGGCGACCTTCCGCCCGCGCCGAGCGCGCCTGCCGCGCCCACGACTGTTTCCGTCGGCCATGACAACGCCGGTGGCGCTCGCCAGCAGAGCGCCATCATGGCCTCCAGCGCCAACACCACTCAGCTTCGGCTGATCGGCACCAGCCTCGACCACGAGGTCGATGGTGCGGGCAGGGAAGCAGCCCTGCCCACGACCTCCCCGGACTGACTCCAACCGGTTAGCCGGGGAGAGCTGCGTCCAAAACAAGATCAACTTCGCGGTTCCGGCGCGCTGAGATACGCGCTCGTCCTCACCCCGTGCGAAAACCGAAAGCCGCGCTGTAACGCGCAGGGGTTTCGTCATGCCTCACTGAGAATCTTCCCGATCCGCCAACCGCGCCTGGCCGGGTCGGGGCCTGGTCCCGGCGCCACGTCACCCCCGTGGCGCCGGGACCGACACCTGGCGCACATCGAGCGTTCCCACTCACCGCGCCGAGCGGGAACACCTACCCGATGGGCGTCTGAGCCGCGCGTTTCCCGGCATGTCGAGGGGCTGTGCCTGGAAACCGCCGCGGGGTCCGCCACCGGCTCGACCGGAGCGGACTTGCGGCCGGTGCACTGGATGACCGACTTCGTCGTATCTCCCTGGAGCGACGAAAGTCATCCGGTGCACCGGCTGTTCCTATTCCGGGCCTTAGGTGACAGGCATGTCGAAGGTGCCGGCACCGCGTACCGAAGCGGCCGCCGCGCTCAGCCGCCGAACCGCCTCGAGCAGCAGGTCCGGCGGCCGCGAGAACGGCAGCCGCACCCAGCGCTCCAACCCGCCGTGGACGCTGAACCGCGAACCCGGCGTGATCTGTACACCGTGGTTGACCGCGGCGACGGCGAGGCGGGTGCTCATCGGCTCCGGCAGATGGCACCACAGCGAAAGACCGCCCGGCGGCACCGCGAACGTCCAGTCCGGGCAGTACAACTTCAGTGCTCCGACCAGCGCATCCCGCATGCCGCGGATGTCCTCACGCCGCTTGCTCAGCAGCGCATCCGCGTCGGAGAACAGCTCCGCGAGCACCAGCTGCTCGAACACCGGCGAGCCGAGGTCCACCGCGAACCGCGCCGAAACCAGCCTGCCGAGCAGTTCCTCGGACGCCCTGATCCAGCCGAGCCGAAGACCGCCCCAGAACGACTTCGACGCCGAGCCGACGGTGATCGCCAGGTCCCCGGCGAACGCGCCGAGCGGCGGCGGGCCGTCCATCGGATCGCCCTCCAAGTCGAGATCGACCATCGTCTCGTCGACCACCACCGGCGTCCGCGCCCTGATCAGGGCCTTGGCGAGCTGCTCACGGCCTTCGGCGGCCATCCGGAGCCCGGTCGGGTTCTGGAAGTCGACCACCAGGTATGCCAGCCGCGGCGCGGACTGCCTCAGCGCGGCCTCGATGCCGGCGATGTCCCAGCCCTGGCCGCCCATGGCGTCGAGCGCGACCGGCACGGTGATGGCGTGCGCGGCCCGGATGGCTTCCAGCGCGTTCGGGTACGTGGGCTGATCGACGAGCACCCGGTCGCCGGGGCCGACCAGCATCCGCAGCGCCAGCACGAACGCGTGGTGGGCGCCGTTGGTGATCATCACCTGGGACGGCGTTGTCGGCAGTCCGCGCGCGGTGTAGCGCTGGGCGATGCGTTCCCGCAGGACGAGCAGGCCACGCTCGCTGTAGCCGTGGTCACCGAGGTGGTCGCCCAGCGAGCGGCGGGCCATGTCGACGGCGTGGGTCAACCCGGCGGTGGCCACCGGCGCCGCCCGGTTGAAGTCGATGAGGTCGTGGCCATGCGGCAACGACGTCTCCAGCGTCCCGGTTCCCGGAGACGTGATCCACGAGCCCGCGCCACGGCGGCTCGCGACCAGGCCGTCATCGCGCAGCTTGTCGAGCGCGGCGCCGATGAGCGTACGGCTGGTGCCGAGCGAGTCGGCCAGTTCGCGTTCCGCCGGGAGCCTGGTGCCGAGCGGCAGCTGCCCGTCGAGCACCTGCATCTCGATGGCGGCGGCGAGGTCCACCGCGCCCTGCCGGGAGCCACCTCGACGCCAAGTGCCCAGCATCACAGCCAATCTGGTCCCTGAAATGCGTCCACCAGGCGGAATCACGGTTTCCATAAGACCAATTATTGCAAAGTGGCTATGGTCAAGATAGCCACTTCGGCAGATAGTGAGGGGTGTGGCTGTTCCAAGAGTGCTAGACCTCCGCCCGGTGACCGTGACCGCGGCACCAGTTCGCCGTCTCGCCCAACTCGTCTTCGGCCTTGCCCTCTACGGCGGCAGCATGGCGATGATGACCAGGGCCGGACTCGGCCTCGACCCGTGGGACGTGCTCCACGAAGGCTTCACCAAGCGCACCGGACTGAGCTTCGGCGTGATCACCGCGATCGCGTCGATCTTCGTGCTGCTGCTGTGGATCCCGCTCAAGCAGCGACCCGGCATCGGGACCGTGCTCAACGTGATCGTCATTTCGGTGACCGTCGACCTCGTCCGCGCGTTCCTGCCCGACCAGCACGAACTCGGCTGGCAGATCACACTGCTCGTCGGCGGTGTCGTGCTCAACGCCGTCGCCACGGCTGTCTACGTGGGCGCCCGGCTCGGCCCCGGCCCGCGCGACGGCCTGATGACCGGCCTCGCGGCCCGCACTGGCTGGTCCGTGCGCCTCGTGCGGACCGGGATCGAGGTGACCGTGCTGGCCGCCGGATGGCTGCTCGGCGGCACTGTCGGCGTCGGCACCGTGCTCTACGCGCTGGCCATCGGCCCGCTGACCCAGGCGCTACTCCCCCACGTCACCTGGCGCGGGCCCAAGCAGGTCTAGCTGGCCTTGCGCTGTTGCAGGGCGCGGCGGAGATCGATCAGGTCGATGCCGCGCTTAGCGAGGACATCCGCGGCCGGGCCCGGCTTGGCCGTGAGTGCGAGGAGCAGGTGTTCCTCGCCGATGTGCTTGTCCCCGAGGTCGAGCGCCTGCCGCAGGCTCCCTTCCAACGCCTGCTTCGCCTCGCGGCTGAACGGGATGTGCCCGCGTTTGCGAAGGAAGGGCTTCCCGGCCAGCGCGCCTTCGCCGTGGACCTGTTCGACCCGCGCGATGATCTGCTCGACGTCGATGCCGAACTCCCCCAGCGCCTCGGCATCAAGGTCGCTCATCCCGCCGCGCCGCCGGACACGGTCGAGTTCCGCGGCGATGTCTTCGGGCGTCACGCCGAAGCCGTCGAGCAGCGAACGTGCCGTGCCCGCCTGCGTCCGCATGAGCCCGCTCAGCAGGTGCAGCGGGTCGATCTCGGGCGAGCCCGACTCCATGGCCCGCGCCTGCGCCTCGACGACGACAACACGTGCGTCACTGGTGAATCTCTCGAACATCAGTGCCTCCCGTACTTCTTGTGGACCGCTTGCCTGCTGACACCCAGTTCGGCGGCGATCTCCTGCCATGACCAGCCATGCACGCGCGCACTGCGCACCTGCACCGCCTCGAGTTGTTCCAGCAGCCGGCGCAGCGCGGTGACCGCCCGCAGCCCCACGCGGGGGTCGCGGTCACCGGCCCGCTCGGCCAGGTCCGTCGCATCCGTCATGATGTCAATCTAGGTTGACACTTCGAGCTTGTCAACCTGAGTTGACACGCGACGGGATTCGATCAGCTCGGTTAGGGTCGGCAGATGCCCGAGATCGAGGTCGCCGAACAGGCGGGCGTCGGCGCGGACGGGAACCCGCGGCCGACTGAGGACTACGTCGCCGTGCTGGACAACGCCGTGCTCCTGCTGGACGGAGCCACCTCACCGAACCCCGACCTACCGCCCGGCGGCTGGTACGCGAACCTGCTCGTCCGCCGGCTCACCGCGCTGCTCACCGCGTCTCCGGACGCCGATCTCGGCACGATCCTGGAGCAGGCCATCGCCGAAGTGGCCGACGAGCACGGCCTGACCCCGGGCAACGCGCCGTCCAGCACGGTCGCCATCGTGCGCTGGAGCGAAGACCGCGTCGACGGGCTCGTGCTCGCCGACAGTCCCATCGTCGCTTTTGGACGGTCGAATCCGGACGTGCTCGCTGACGACCGGCTGGTTTCGTTGCGGGAAAAAGGAAAGCTCCGCACCGGCGCCGACGTGCGAAGCCACCGGAACGCCGACGGCGGATTCTGGGTCGCCGAAGCCGATCCGGCCGCCGCGCGAGAGGCGATCCGCCGCAGCTGGCCACGCGAAAGTGTCACGGCGATGTTGCTCGCCAGTGATGGGGTTTCGATCGGCGTCGACGAGTACGGGCTGTTCGATTGGCCGGAAGCGCTGGAAATGGCCCTCAAGTACGGCACCCAATCGGTGCTTAATGCAGTGCGTGCAGCCGAAAAACAAGATCCCGACGGCGAACGCTGGCCCCGCGCGAAAAGGCACGATGACCAGGCACTTGTCCTGCTCGACTTCACCGACCCTGAGACGGGGTAGGGCTTGCCCTACGAAAGATCGGGGAGTTTCCCGGATAACACCGTGCCGCTTTGTGCGCGACCCTTGTCAGCATGGGGAAGGCGAGAGAAGCGACGGTATCGGCGACACGGACACGGCCCTGGCTCATCGCCTCGGTCGCCGCGATCGTCTGGGGGATTCTGACGATTGTGGTGCTGCACCTGATCAGCTCGCACAATCCGGTACTGGACACGTTGTCGAGCTACGCGTTCACCGATCGCGGCACGGGCATGCTGGGGGCAAGCGTGCTTTCGCTGTCGATCGGCTCACTTTGCCTGCTGGGGGCGCTGTACACGGCAGGGATTTCGATCAGCCGCACGACCACGGTCCTGTTCTGTGCCTGGTCGCTCGGGCTCGCGACGGCCGCGGTGTTCCCCGCGAGCTACGTCACGAACCCGAACCCGGTGAGCGGTGAGATCCATCAGTACTCGTGCCTGATCGCGTTCCTGAGCATGCCGGGCATCGGTTTTTCGGTACTGGACAAGATCGGCACCAGCCCGGCGCTCGCCGCCGGCCGCGCCATGGTGGCCCGGCTTTCGCGCTACAGCCTCGCCGCACTGGTGCTGTTCGGTCTCAGCTACCTGCTGAGCGATTTCCCTGACTCACCAGTGCTTTCGCGGTTCTCGGAAGCACTGCCCGTCGGGGTCACCCAGCGGATCGCGCTGGCCGTGGACCTGGCCCTGCTGTTCGGCCTGATGGTGCTGGCTTCACGCGCCGCCGCCCTCAAGGGCTTCGACAGCCTCCGGGAGGTACCCGTAGAAGCCGGGCAAACCGCCGGTGTGCAGGAAAACGACGTGTTCTTCCGGCTCGAAGCCGCCTCCGCGAGCCCAGTCGACCAGCGCCGCACCGGCCTTGCCGGTGTAGACCGGATCGAGCACAACTCCTTCCGTACGCCCGAAAAGGCGCAGCGCTTCCCACACCAGCGGCGTCGGCACGCCGTACCCGGGGCCGAGCGTGCTGTCGTCCACGCGGACGTGCTCCAGCGTCGGCGGGTCGATTCCTAGCAGCTTCGAAGTGTCCGCGACCAGGCCCGTCACCGTGGCCCGCGATTCGTCCGCCGGATGGCCGACGCACGCGACGTCCACGGTGCCGGGCCGTCCCAGCAACGCGGTACCGAGCGCGACACCCGCGGCGGTACCGCCACTTCCGTGCGGCACAACGATTCTGGCCTTTTCGATGCCCTGCGCTGCCAGCTGGGCGAAGAGCTCCTGGGTTGCCGCGACATACCCGAGCACGCCGGTGGCGTCGGAGCCGCCGACCGGGAAGGTCGCCACTTTGCGGCCCTCGGCTTCGGCCTCGGCGATCAGCTTGCGTAGGTCCGCTCGGACTCGTCGACGTCCGCGCAGACGTGGACGCGGGCGCCGAAGAGGTGGTCGAGCACGACGTTGCCGGACCGCTCGTAGGCCTCCCCCGAGCGCGGGACCTTCGCCGTGAGCACGAGCTCGCAGCGGAGGCCGAGCTTCGCGCACGCGGCGGCCGTCTGCCGGCCGTGGTTGGTCTGCAGCGCCCCGAAGGTGATCACCGTGTCTACGCCCTCGGCGAGCGCGGCCCCGAGGAGGAACTCCAGCTTGCGCAGCTTGTTGCCGCCGACACCGAGCCCGTTGACATCGTCGCGCTTCAGCAGCAGGTTCACGCCCAGTTCGGCGCCGAGGCGCGGGGCGGGGTCGAGCGGCGTCGGCCAGTGGCCCAGTGTCACGCGCGGGAACTGGTCGAGATCGAACGTCATCAGGCCTCCAAGGGTGCGGGTTTCCACCATGCCAGTACCCCCGTTCGGCCGTGCCATACTCGGGCCATGGGCGCGCCGCCGATCGTCAAGGGCACCGCCGCCTGGCGGTACTTCGGCGACTTCCGCGCCGGTTTGCTGGCCGGTCAGGTGCTCCTGTTGCAGGTGGCGCATCCGGTGGTCGCCGCGGGCGTGCGGGACCACTCGAACTACACCGAAGACCCGTGGACACGGTTGCAGCAAACGGCCGCGTCGCTGTCGGTGTACATCTACGGTGGCCCCGCGGGGGCGAGGTACGAAGCCGACAGGCTGCGCGAGCTGCACAAGACGTTCAAGGGCGTCGACGCCGAAGGCCACCGCTACTCGGCACTGAACCCGCACGCGTACGCCTGGGTGCACGCGACACTGGTGAAGGTGCCCGTGGACGCGCAGCGGTTCTTCGGCCGCCCGATGACCACGGCTGAGCTCGACGAGTACTACGCGCAGATGTGCGACGTCGGCCGCCTGCTCGGTGTGCGCGACCAGGACATGCCGCCGGACTGGCCCGCTTTCGAGCGATACTACGACGAGATGGTGGCCGGTTTCGCCACGAACGAGACCATCGAAACGCTGTTCGACACCATCCGCACGGTTCCGAACCCCGTTCGGTGGCTGCCCGGTCCACTGTGGACGCGCCTGCGGCCGTGGCAGTACCGGGCACAGCTGTTCTTCATCCGCGGCACGCTGCCGCCGGCGTTCCGGGATCGGCTCGATCTACAGTGGACGGTCGCCGACCAGCGGCGGTTCTCCCGCTTCTGCTCGGCGACCCGCCTCATCACTTCGCTGATCCCGGTGTCAGCCCGCTCCACCCTGGTACGCACGGTGGGCAGGCTGAACGTCTGGCTCCGGGCACATCCTCGCGCCCGGCGACTCCTGGTTCACTAGGCAGCCGGTAAGTCGAACTGGCCTGCCTTCACCGCGATCAGGAACGCCGCCCACTCACCCGAGCCGAAGACGAACACCGGACTGGACGTCAACTTGGTGTCGCGGACGCCGACCAGGCCGTCCTGGCCGAGGTTGACCTCGACACAGTTTCCACCGTTGGGTTCGCTGGCGAAGGACTTATGCCAGGCACCGTCCTCGAAGAGTGTGACGGCCGTGTTCGGATCGTAATCCGCTACCGACGGATAATCCGTCATGGGTCGTACCTCCGGGCATCAGTTCGGACCACGGCCGCGACCTGCGTAAAGTCACGCACTAACGGCTTTCCTCGTTCGTAAGGTGTGTCTGCCGCAGGGCCATGCGGGTGATCAACTCACCCGACCCTCGACACGGAGATTATTCCAGGAGTAGGATTAATCTCAGCAGTCGGGGCAAGTTTGTTTGAAATTCGCCACCTCACTGGATGTCGAGTGAGAACTTCCCTGACGGGCTCAGCCTCACTGTCGCCGGGCTCACTGGGGAGGGAACAGGGTGATCATCCAGGACTTTCAGGACCTGAGCCGTACCGTCCTCGCCGTCGGCAGGCTGTCCGTCGGGCTGATCGGTGAAAGCCGTCGCTCCGCGCACCTGTTCGATCTCGACGTGGACTCCAAGCGACTGACTTCGCTGACCTCTCGCTGCGGCAACGAACTCCCGGTCAGCGACATCGAATGGCTGTCGCTCGGAGCCGGGATGCCCTGCGAGCGCTGTCTCGGTCTCGGCTCCACCGACCCACAGGTACTGCCGAGGCGCCACCGAGTCGTCACCGAGTCGTCACCGAGTCGTCAAAAGCAATAGGGGCGTGACTCACATGGCTGTCCGTTTCACCCAACCAACTCACCTGGCGACCCCCGGTGAGACCACCACCCGCCGAAGCGTGAGCCAAGCTCTGCGCGCCCGCTTCGGATTCAGCTTGATCCAGGCACCGCTGCGCAAGCACACCTCGATCTGGGTCGGCGACTTCGAAGTCCCGGAAACCCGCTTCGAGCCCGCTCCGCACCCAGTCCCCGCGCGCTCCAGGCGCCCGCTGGACGAACACCTGGAACTCCGCCTCCTGATGCGAGGCCACCCGGCTCTGCCCCGCGTCTGACGGCTCGACCAGCCAAGACTTTTGCCGTACTGGCAAGCAAAACCGCTTCTGGTTGCTTAGGGATCCCGTGGCTGGGTTAGCCGTGGCATGAGAACGCTATGAAGGGTCCCTTCCTCTCAGTTTTTGAGAGGAAGGGACCCTTCATAGCGCCGAGGACCGAAACTAGGGCTTGCGGCCCAAGCCGGCGATGCCGCCGGAGAAGGACGGGTCCTGCGCGAGCTTCCGGGTCGCCTTCGACTCGGCCACCTCGGGGTGCCATTCGGGCACCCAGACGACGCCCGGGTCCACCAGGTCGAAGCCGTCGAAGAAGCGGGTGAACTCGGCGCGGGTCCGGACGTGGAAGGGCGTGCTGGACTGCTTGTACTGCTCACGGATCTTGTCGCGACTGCCGTCCTCCCCCTCCTGCGAAACGCCGTCGGTCGTCATGTGGGAGGACAAGAAGTACGAGCCGGACGGCAGCATGTCGCGGTAAGCGGCCACCACACCGTGTGGGTCTTCCTCGTCGGAGAGGAAGTACAGCACCCCGACCATGTTCAGGCCGATGGGCTGACGGGGATCGAGAATCCCGGTTTCCATCGCCCGGGCCCAGATCTCCTTCGGATTCCGCAGATCGCCGTGCAGGACGGCGTGGCGGTTCAGGTCGCCGTCTCGCTCCAGCAGGATCTGGGAGTGGGCGACCGCGACCGGCTCGTTGTCCACGTAGACGCAGCGGCTGCCGGGGTTCACCGAGTCGGCGACCTCGTGGACGTTGCCCACGGTCGGCACGCCGGATCCGAGGTCCAGGAACTGGGTGATGCCCTGGTTCGCCATGTACCGGACGCCGCGGCCGAGGAAATCGCGCCCGACGCGGGCGATGGTCTTGATCATCGGGAATATTTCGACCGCCTTGGCCCCGAACTCGCGGTCGATGGCCCAGTTGGCGTCACCTCCCAGGAACCAGTCGTAGATCCGGGCCGCGTTCGGGCGCTCGAGATCCACCCCTTCCGGCACGAAGGCGGGGTCGTTGGAGGACATCGGTTCACCACGGGTCATGCGTTCATCTCCCGGCGATAAGAATCGGCAAGCGATTGCAGGAACACGCGCGTTTCGGCCCGTTCGAGAGCGGCGCCACGCAGCCTGTCCCATGAGTCTACGAACAGCTGAAAATCCTTCGCATCGTCGAGGTACAGTCCCCCGGCCGAATGCTCGATGTAGACAAAGTCGCGGGTGCGGTCCGGGAACCGCATGATGGTGAAGTCGTTGGGCACCGCCGCCAGTTTCGCGCCGAACGGCAGCACGTGGACGTACACCCGTGGTCGGCGCGTATCGAGCGCCAGCAGGTGCTCCACCTGGTCCAGCATCACCGCCGGCGCCACACCGCCCGGGGCACGGCGCAGGGCGCCCTCGCTGATGATGAAGCGGTAGTACGGCGGCTGCAGCTGGTCGAACACGGCCTTGCGGTCCAGCCGGTTGCGCACCAGCGACGTGACGTCGGTGGCGCCGGCCTCGGTGAACTGCTTGAGCATGTAGTGCTCGGACTGCAGCGGGCCCGGGATGCGCTCGCCGTGCCAGGTGAGGATCTCCGCGGCGGCCGGTTCGAGGTCGGTGAAGGTGCGGAACCAGTGCGGCACCACCGCGCGATAACCGGACCACTGACCACGCTGCCCGGCCGCGGCCCGCGCGAGGTTCATCAGGGTCTCGGCTTCGTCGCCGTTGATGCCGAACGCGTTGAGCATGGACCGGACGTCGCCCAGCTTGACGCCGACGGCGCCGGACTCGATCTTGTTGACCTTGCCCTGCGTGCAGCCCAGGAACTCCGCGACTTGCTGTTGTGTGAGTTTCGACGCGTTTCGGGCATGGCGGAGCTCGTTCCCGAGCTGCTTGCGCCGCGAGGTGACGGTGCTTGCCATCAGAAATGCTCTCCCCGGGTCGTCTCCAGCGCCACGGGACCCCTACCGCGGCTCTGCGCGTACAAACGAAACTCCCCAGGTCAGTGTTATTACGGTGGGCTAGTCGATGATGACATCGGGCAGCGTTCCAGGAAAGTGCCTGGAACGCCAGTACCAGCGAGACCTCGGCCGCGAACAGGGGCATAGTTGAGGCCGTGACGAGATCTCCAGCCGCGGCAAGCGTCCAAAAGGTCGCCGACGGCGTGTACGCCTACGTCCAGCCGGACGGCTCGTGGTGGATCAACAACTGCGGGTTCCTCGACGCCGGCGACCACACGGTGGTGATCGACACCTGCGCCACCGAGAAACGCACCCGCACGATGCTGGACAAGGTGTCGGAAACCACCGGCTCGCTGATCACCCAGGTCGTCAACACCCACCACCACGGCGACCACACGAACGGCAACTACCTCGCGACCGACGCCGTCGTGATCGGCCATCGCAAGACCCGCGAGCTGGTCCTCGCCACCGGGATCAACCACTTCGACGGCGTCTTCACCGGCTCGGACTGGGGCCATCTCGAAGCGCGGCCACCCGAAGTGGTCTTCGACGACCGCTTGACGCTGTACGCGGGCGACCTCACCGTCGAGCTGATCCACCCGGGGTACGCCGCTCACACCACCAACGACGTCATGGTGTGGCTGCCGGAGCAGCGCGTGCTCTTCTCCGGTGACCTGGTGTTCAACGGCGGCACGCCGTTCACGGTGATGGGCTCGGTCGCCGGGTCCCGCGCGGTGCTCGACGTCATCCGCGAGCTGGAGCCGGCGGTGATCGTCCCCGGGCACGGGCCGGTCTGCGACCTCGGCCGGCTCGCCCCGATCGACGCGTACCTGGCGTTCGTCCAGCGGCTCGCCGAACAGGGGAAGGAATCCGGGCTCACGCCGTTGGAACAGGCGAAGGCCACGGACCTCGGTGAGTTCGCGGCGATGAGTGAACAGGAGCGACTCCCCGCGAACCTGCGCCGCGCGTACGCCGAACTCGACGGCCTGGCGTGGGGCGCGGACCTGGATCTCGGTCCGGCGATTTTCGACATGGTGACCTTCAATGGCGCTCCCATCAGGTGTTTCTCCTAAGTACTAGGCTTTGTTCCACACGTGAGAAGAAGGGTTTCGAATGAGCAAGAAGGCGAGCATCGGGGTCACCGGGCTGGCGGTCATGGGCCGCAACCTGGCCCGGAACCTGGCGCGGCACGGCCACACGGTGGCTCTGCACAACCGCTCCGAGCAGCGAACCCGCGACCTCGTCGAGCAGTTCGGCGATGAAGGCGACTTCATCCCGGCCTACTCCGCGCAGGAGTTCGTCGACGCGCTCGAGAAGCCCCGCCAGATCGTCATCATGGTGCAGGCCGGCGCGCCGACCGACGCCGTGATCGAGGAGTTCGCGCCGCTGCTGGAGAAGGGCGACGTGATCGTCGACTGCGGCAACGCGCACTTCGCGGACACGCGACGCCGTGAAGCGGCACTGCGCGAGCGGGGCCTGCACTTCGTCGGCACCGGCGTCTCCGGCGGTGAGGAAGGCGCGCTGCACGGGCCGAGCATCATGCCCGGCGGGTCCAAGGAGTCGTACAAGACGCTCGGGCCGCTGTTCGAGGACATCTCCGCCAAGGTCGACGGCGAACCGTGCTGCACGCACGTGGGCGCGGACGGTGCCGGGCACTTCGTGAAGATGGTGCACAACGGCATCGAGTACGCCGACATGCAGCTCATCGCGGAGGCGTTCGACCTGCTCCGCGGTGCCGCGGGTTACGAGCCCGCGCAGATCGCCGAGGTCTTCCGCACGTGGAACACCGGCAGGCTCGACTCGTACCTCATCGAGATCACAGCGGACGTCCTCGCGCACGTCGACGAGAAGACCGGCAAGCCCTTCGTCGACGTCGTCGCCGACGAAGCCGAGCAGAAGGGCACCGGCCGCTGGACCGTCCAAATCGGACTGGACCTCGGCGTGCCGATCAGCGGGATCGCGGAGGCGGTGTTCGCGCGTTCGCTGTCGGGTTCGGCGAACCTGCGCACCGCGGCTCGCGGCCTCGGTGGCCCGACGCGCACCCCGCTGTCGGCCGACGAAGCCGCGAAGTTCGCGGACGACGTCGAGCAGGCGCTGTACGCGTCCAAGGTGGTCGCTTACGCGCAGGGCTTCAACCAGATCCAGGCCGGCGGCGCGGAGTACGGCTGGGAGATCGACCTGGGCAAGGTCGCGTCGATCTGGCGTGGCGGCTGCATCATCCGGGCGAAGTTCCTCAACGACATCACCGCGGCGTACGCCGAAGAGCCGGGCCTGCCGACCCTGCTGACAGCGGGCAACTTCCGCAAGGCCGTCGAGGACGCGCAGGACTCGTGGCGTTCGGTCATCGCGACGGCCGTCAAGCTCGGCATCCCGACGCCCGGCTTCTCGACCGCGCTGGCCTACTACGACGGCCTGCGCGCGGAGCGTCTCCCGGCCGCGCTCGTCCAAGGCCAGCGGGACTACTTCGGTGCCCACACCTACCGCCGGGTGGACACCGAAGGCTCGTTCCACACCTCATGGGCCGCCGACGGCCGCCCCGAGGCGTCTGCCTAGGACCTAGTCGTGAGTGCGTAACAGTGTTAGAACACTGTTACGCACTCACGAGGTCACTTGGTGCCGGCGAGGGCGGCGGTGACGTGGGACTCGGTGGTCGCCTTGTCGACCCCCAGGCCCGACAGGACACCGTCACCTTCCTCCAGTTCGAGCAGCGCCAGCAGGATGTGCTCGGTGCCGACGTAGTTGTGCCCGAGCCGCAGAGCCTCGCGGAACGTCAACTCCAGCGCCTTTTTGGCCTCCACGTCGTAGGGCAGCGGCAGGGGACGCGCCTCTGCCGGTTCGAAGGTCGCGGTGACGGTTTCCCGCACCTTCTCGAGTGAGACGCCCTGGGCGACGATCGCCTTCGCGGCGAGCCCCTCCGGAACCGTGAGCAGTCCCAGGAGAAGATGCGCGGTGCCGATCTGGTCGTTCCCCACCTGCGCCGCTTCGTCCTGCGACGCGACGACGACTTGGCGGGCGCGGTCGGTGAACCGCTCGAAACCCTGACTGACGTCCAGCACTCCCTCCTTGGAGACAAAGCGTTTCTGGGCGGCCTGCTTGGACACGCCCATGCTTTTGCCGATGTCGGTCCAGGAGGCGCCGGAGCGGCGGGCCTGGTCGACGAAGTGGCCGATCAGGTGATCGGCGACGTCACCGAGGTGGTCGGCGGCGAGAACGGCGTCGGTGAGCTGGTCGAGGGCGTCGGGGTGGACTTTTTTGATGGCGTCGATGAGGTCGTCGAGGCGAACACGATTGGTCATGTCGTCAACCTTAGGTTGACGATCAGTACTTCGTCAACCCTGGGTTGACGATCATCTTCAGTCGTGCGGGAACCCCACGTAGTTCTCGGCGACGCTGGTCGACGCAGCCCGCGAGGACGCCGTGTAGCGCAGCTGCGAGAGCTGGACCCGACGGCTGAAGTCGTCGCCGTACGGGTCGATGTGCAGCAGCTCGGTCATGAACCACGAGAAATGCTCGGCGCGCCAAACCCGCCTCAAGCAGATGTCCGAATAGGCGTCGACCAGCTCGCTTCGCTTGTGCTGCACCAGTTCCGTCAGCGCCCGGGAAAGCACACGGACGTCGGCGATCGCCAGGTTCATCCCCTTGGCGCCGGTCGGCGGGACGATGTGCGCCGCGTCACCCGCGAGGAACAGCCTCCCGAACCGCATCGGCTCGGCGACGAAACTGCGCATCGGCGTGACCGACTTGACGATGATCGGGCCTTCGTTCAACGCGGCCTCGCCGTGGACGGCGAACCGAGTCTGCAGCTCGGCCCAGATCCGGTCGTCGGACCAGTCGTTGATGTCCTCGTCCGCCGGAACCTGAAGGTACAAGCGGGAAATCTCGGTCGACCGCATACTCGCCAGGCCGAACCCGCGCTCGTGATGGTTGTAGATCAGCTCCTGCGAAGACGGCTGCGCCGTGGCCAGGATTCCCAGCCAGGCAAAGGGATAGATCCGGTCGAACACCTTCAGCTCGGACACCGGCGCCGACGGCCTGCTGATGCCGTGGAACCCATCGCACCCGGCAACAGCGTCACAATCCAGCTCGTGCGCGACGCCGTCGGAATCGCGATACGTGACCCGCGGCCGTTCGGTGTCGAGGTCGTGCAAGTCCACATCGGACACTTCGTATTCGACCGGCCACCCGTGGGCTTCGTGCGCGTCGATGAGGTCCTTGACGATCTCTTGCTGCCCATAGATCGTGACGGCCCGCCCGGTCAGTTCGGTGAGCGCGATCCGGTGGTCCTCGCCGTCGAACCGCAGCGAAAACCCTTCGTGCCTAAGGCCTTCCGCGGCCATCCGGCCACCGAGACCGAGTTCGTGCAGCAGGTCGACGGTCGCCTGCTCGCACAGTCCGGCCCGCATCCGCTGCCGCACGTACTCCCGACTGCGGGACTCCAGCACGACGACGTCGACACCTTCGAGCCGAAGCAAGAACGACAGCAGCAGCCCCGCGGGACCGGCTCCGACAATGGTGACTTGCGTACGCACCAAGGAACTCACGCCACCAAGGTCTTGAGGTGTTCCTTCAGGTTGAAGTCGCTCGCCCGTAACTCTTCCAGTGTCGGCGCGCGTTCCCCGGCAAGCAGGCGCCGCGCGGAAATATGGTCGCTCGGCTTGCTCACCGTCTCCACCGCCACCAGCACACCGTCCATAAAGGACAATACGGAGAACTTGCCCGCCGCCGGGTCGCCGCTCACTTCGATGTGGTCGTAGCCGGTGCCGATCCCGGCGATCTGCAGCTTCGCGCCGAGCTGGTCGGTCCAGAACCACGGCACCGGCGTGTAGGGCACAGCCTCACCGGTGATCCTCGCGGCGACGAACCGAGCCTGGTCGACGGCGTTCTGCACCGACTCCAGCCGAGTGGCGCAACGCGCGTGCACGCTCGGGAAGTTGGCGCAGTCGCCGACCGCGGAGACGGCCGGATCGCTCGTGCGCAGCTGTTCGTCCACGACAACGCCGTTGTCGACCCGCAAGCCCGCCTCGGCCGCGAGCTCGGTGGCCGGGACCACGCCGACGCCGACCACAACAAGATCCGCCGGGAGCAGCGTGCCGTCGGTCAGCTCGACCGACTCGACAGCGCCGCCGGACCCGTGCAGCGCGGTGACACCCTTCCCAAGCAGCAGTTTTGTGCCCGCGGCCTCGTGCAGCCGCGCGAAATGCGCGGAGATCTCCGGCGTGGCGACCCGTGCCATCAGCCGGTCTTGCGCCTCGACGACGGTGACCGGCCGCCCGGCGTGCGCGGCGAACTCCAGCCCGATGAACCCGCCGCCGATGACGACGACGTCCTTCGCGGCTTCGAGCGCGCTGCGCAACTTGTCGGCATCGTCCCTGGTCCGCAGGGTCAACACGCCGTTCAGCTCGGCGCCCGGCACCGAGAGCGTCCTGTTCCGCGCGCCCGTCGCGAGCACGAGGTGGTCGTACTCGAACTTGGTCCCGTCTTCGAGCACGACGGCCGAGTTGGCGCGGTCGATCGACTCGACCCGCCCGCTCACCAGCTCGATCTCGCTGGTCGCGAAGAACTCCTCCGGCCGCAGGTGCAGCTTCTCGGCCACGGTCGTCCCGGCGAGGTACGTCTTCGACAGCGGCGGCCGCTGGTACGGCACGCCCGGTTCGTCCCCAATCAGCACCACCCGTCCGCTGAAACCCTTGTCCCGTAAGGAGGCCGCGGCCTGAAACCCGCCCTGCCCCGACCCGACGACGATCACCGTGCTCATGCTCGCCAACATACCTCGATCAAGTGCACCCTGTGCACACCCGAGCGCGATCTGTGCACCCTCACGCGCGAAACCAAACCCTCACCCTCCCGACCCAGTCACGCGGAACCAGTTGGCTGTCACCCGGAACACGGCGTCGAAGGGACCCACATGCCACGAACCCCGAAACACCCGGTCGACGAGCTCCTCCCCGTCGGCAAGACGGCGTTGCTCGGCCTGCAACACATGTCGATCATGTACGCGGGTTCCGTCGCCGTGCCGCTGATCGTCGGCAGCGCGCTGAAGCTCGACGAACCGACGATCGGCCTGCTGGTCAACGCCGATCTGCTGGTCGCGGGCATCGCGACGCTCATCCAGTCGGTCGGGATCGGCAAGATCCTCGGCATCCGGCTGCCGGTGGTCGCGGGCGCGACGTTCAGCGTGGTCAACCCGATGATCATGATCGGCGCGCAGTACGGCATGCAGGCGGTCTACGGCGCGATGATCGCGTCCGGTGTCTTCGGGCTGCTGATCGCGAAGCCGTTCGCGAAGATGATCCGGTTCTTCCCGCCGCTGGTCTCCGGCACGCTGCTCGCCGTCATCGGCATCTCGCTGATCGGCCCCGGCGCGGCGATGATCGCCGGGCACGACACCGGGGCCCCGGGCTACGCGGCGCCGTCGAACATCGGGCTGGCGTTCCTGGTGATCGCCCTGCTCGTGCTGTTCACGCGGTTCCTGCGCGGGTTCGTGAGCCAGATCGGGCCGCTGCTGGCCGTCGCGATCGGGCTGGTCGTGGCGATCCCGATGGGCCTGGTGCATTTCGCCGGCGTGCGTGAGGCAAGCTGGTTCGGGCTGGCGTCACCGTTCCATTTCGGCCCGCCGGAGTTCCAGGCCGCGGCGATCATGTCGATGTGCGTGGTGATGCTCGTGACCTACACCGAATCGACCGCGGACCTGCTCGCCGTCGGGGAGATCGTGGGCCGGAAGCCGACCGATTCGGACCTGGCTCGCGGGCTCGCCACCGACGGTTTCTCCGCGGTACTCGGCGGCGTGATGAACTCCTTCCCCGACACCGCGTTCGCCCAGAACGTCGGCCTGGTGCAGATGACCGGCGTGCGCGGCCGCTGGGTCGTCGCGTTCGCCGGCGGGGTACTGGTCGTGATGGGCCTGGTGCCGAAGGTCGGCGCGTTCATCGCCGCGGTACCCGAGCCGGTGATCGGCGGGGTCGCGGTGGTCATGTTCGCGATGGTCGCGGCCGTCGGGATCCAGACGTTGAAGAAGGTCGAGTTCAGCGGTAACCACAACACGTTCGTCGTGGCCGTGTCGATCGGTGTCGGGATGCTGCCCGCGGTTTCGCTCGACCAGTTCGGCGGGTCGATCTTCTTCAAGAACTTCCCTGACTGGCTGCAGATCGTCTGCGGCAGCCCGATCACCATCACCGCGGTCGTGGCCTTCGCGCTGAACCTGCTGTTCAACCACCTGGGAGCTAGCCGACGTGCACCATCGGACGTCGCTTCAGATCCGGCTCCGCCCGCCGAAGCACCTCACGCGTGACGGGCGCGATGTCGCCGTCGCCGAAGATCAGGTAGCGGAGGATGAACTTGAACGGATTGCCCTCGGTCCAGGAGAAGTAGATGTGCGGGATCTTGCCGGTCTCGTTCCGGACGTAGAGCAGGATCGCCGCGATCGTGTTCGGAATGGAAGGACTCTTCACGCGCAGGATCCGGTACCCGTAACGCTTTTCGCCGCGAACACGCACGGTGGTTTCGAAGTCGGAAGCGTCACTGATGGTGACTTCGAGGAAGACGATCGTGCAGTCGAACGGGATGTTGTGGTTCTCGCGGGCTTCCTGCTCCTTCTCCTGGTACTCCTGCTCGTCGCGCGCGTCCGGCTCGTTCGCGATGATCCGGATCTCACCGCTGCGCACGGCCTTCTCGAGGATCCGCTTGGCCGCGGCGTCGAACTCGACCGTCTCGACCCGCAGCTCCAGGGACCGTGTCGCCCGTGAGATCAACGACGTCAGCACGATCGCGAAGATGAAGAAGGCGGCGATCTTCACGCCGTCCGGACGCTCGATGATGTTGGCGACCGTGGTGTAGACGAACACCACGGTGATCACGAGGTACGCGACGAACGCCTTCGTCTGCTTCTTCCGGCGCGCCGACAGCGTCACCGCGAGGGCCGCCGACGAGATCAGCACCAGCACACCCGTGGCATACGCGCCGCCCTGTTCTTCCACACTGGCCTTGAAGATCAGCGTGATGACGAAGGCGATCAGCGAAACCACGATCACGAGCGGGCGGGTGGCGCGGGCCCAGTCCGGCGCCATCCCGTAGCGCGGCAGGTACCGCGGCACGATGTTGAGCAGCCCGGCCATCGCCGACGCGCCGGCGAACCACAGGATCGCGATCGTGCTGACGTCGTAGAGCGTGCCGAAGATGTCACCGAGGTAGTTGTGCGCGAGATACGCGAGCGCGCGGCCGTTGGCCTGGCCGCCCGCCTTGAACTCGTCCTGCGGGATCAGCACTGTCGTGGCGAAGCTGCTCGTGATGAGGAAGACGCTCATGGTCAACGCGGCCGTGACGAGCAGGCGCCGGGTGTTGCGGATTCGGACGGCCGGCTCGCGCGGATCGTCGTCGGGAGCGCCCTTGACCAGCGGCATCACCGAAACCCCGGTCTCGAACCCGGACAGGCCGAGCGCAAGTTTCGGGAACACGAGCAGCGCGACCGCGATCATCAGCCACGGATTCCCGTGCTCCGAGACGAGCAGGTTCTTCCAGTCGACGACCAGCTGCGGACTGGTGAGCACGTGCTCGATCGCGACGATCATCACCACGACGTTGAGCGTCAGATAGGTCCCCACCAGCACCACGGCGACCCCGATCGCCTCGGCGAATCCTTTGAGGAACACCGCGCCGAGCAACGCGATCAGGATCATCGTGATGATGACTTCGTTGCCGTTGAAGGATTTCGGGATGAACGGGTTCTCCACGACATGCGCTGTCGCGTCGGCGGCGGACAGCGTGATGGTGATGACGAAGTCCGTCGCGACGAACCCCAGCAGCACGAGGACCAGCAGCTTCCCGCTCCACCACGACAGGAGCTTCTCCAGCATCGCGATGGAGCCTTGGCCGTGCGGGCTTTCCGCGGCGACCCGGCGGTAGATCGGCAGCGCGCCACCGAGCGTGAGCAGGACGAGCACGACCGTCGCGATCGGTGACAGGACTCCGGCGGCGAGCGCGGCGATACCGGGCTGGTAGCCGAGCGTCGAGAAGTAGTCGACGCCGGTCAGGCACATGACCTTCCACCACGGATGCTCGTGCTTCTTGACCGGTTCGCCCTTGCCGCCCTTCAGTTGCTGGGCGCGCTTGTGCTCACCTTCGAGCAGCCAGTCCTTGATCTTCGACGCCACGAGCGGACCCTCCCCGGCGCACCCGCTCGGCACGCCCGGGCCCATCTTCCCTGGTCCGGCCGATCTCAGCAGAAGATCAGGATGAACAGAAGATCAAGAGGAAGCAGGTTGTCGTCTTTGTCGTACTGGGTGGCGGCTTCGCGGGTTCGGGCTGCGAAGTATTGCGAGGTGGTGTCGTGGTCGCCGGGTTGGTGCCCGACGTGGTCTCCGACGTGGAAGTGGTCTCGGAGGTCTGCTCGATCGAAGACGTCTCCGACGTGGGATCTTGCGAGGACGAAGTCGTCTTCGTGGTGGTCTGGGTCCCGGCACCGGTCCCGCCGGGCGCGGAGTCCGGCTCAGGGGTCGTGCCGGGGCCGGCGACGCCGGAGGTGCGATCGGGCATCTGGATGATGCCGACCTGCTCGATCTGCTCCGCCTGCCGGTTCACCGTCGAGCCCAGGTGGACCAGGAACGCGGCCGCGCCGCACCCGAGAACCACCGCGGCCATCACGGCGACCATCCGCCAGCGCATCTTCGGCTTCGACGGCGGCGCTTCGTCCCACGCTTCGCGCGGGATGGGCTGCGTGACCCACACCTCGTTGTTCACGCGGAGACCTTTCGCTGCGGAAATCCGAAGAGTGCCTTCATATCCCAGATCCAGGCACCACCGAGCGGAGTTGGCGATGAATTTACCTGAGTCTGAGATCACTCTAACGGGTGAGTCCTTACAGAGTATTCACTCCGGGTCACCTTGACCAAGATGAACAGTGTTCACGTTAGTCTTGATCGCACGGCGTGACATCGACTTGAACGGCCGGTCATGCCGCCACAGAAGAGATCCCGAGCTCAGCACGTCACGTCGCGGCCGCGCTCGCGGAATTTTCTTCCAGCAGTCTCCGAGTGGGGATTTCCCCAGGAAATGAAGATCATTTCATGTATTCACATCACTTCGGTGACGCGAGTACGAGCACCGAATTAGGCCCACCATTCCCATTGACGACTTGACAGTAATTCCCCTGGAAATCGGCGCCGGGCCATTGAGCAACCGGGGATGGCCCGGGAAATTATCGGGAGCGCCCGGAGGTAACCGCGTTCATCGGCCAACGTGGCGATGTGCGTGCACATCCGCGTTCGCTAGCGCGTCGGCGAAGCACTCCGAGAGCTGGACCAACGACTCCATGGCCCCGCCGCGCAGATGAACGTACGGCGTCGCGGACCTTGCCGACAGTACAAACGCGACAGACGCCTTCCCGACCCGGAGCCGGAACTGCCCTCCTGGAACGGGTGGCACGCGTCCGGCGGTTCGCGGTCGGAGACCGCGTGCCGCAGCCGGACACATGGCCTGCACCCCATCGACGACATCAGCGAGATGAACTCGGGCCACGGCACCCGGCCGTCCCGGCTGAGGTAGAAGTCTCGCCAGAGATCCACCTCTCCGAGCACGACCGCGTGAATGAAGCCCACCCGGCTACCCCGGTCACCACCTTCCGGCACCAGCGCCAGCCAGGCACTTTGGTCCAGACCACGGCCGTAACCGGGCCCTCGGCGACGGCCGTCCCACAGCCGTTCGGTCCCCCATCCGTAGCCACGTACGGCACCAATACCACAGATACCCAATTCATTCGAGACCAATGTCATACCCTCTGTTCGGCGTATCACAGCTGTCCCGGCGACGAGAACCGACTTACGATGGCGAGAGTGGGCGCGTGGATATACACCGAGGGCAGTCGGTGGTGTAATCGAGCTTCCACGGAGAACTCGGGGGATCGGATACAATATGGAGGCTGACGCCCTCGGGGTAAAAGGCCCAGCCGATATCAACGCGGCAACGATCACCTCGGCACTCGGTTACGAGCTCATCGCCGACTTGGCGCTGTCCGTCGATTCCGCGGTGATCTGGGCGGTGGATTTCGCGCACGGGACCCTCAGCTGGATGCCCGGCCTCGGGGACCTGCTCGGCATCCCGGCGTCCTCCTCCCGCAAGATCGAGCGCCTCCTCGCGAACCTCATCGCACCGCTGACCCAGTCGGCCAGGGACGCCCCGCCTTGGCAGGACTTCGAGCTCGAACAGGCGTTCGAGAGCCCGCCGGGCGAGCGGCGCTGGCTCCGCCTGAGCGCCAGGACGTACGCCAACGAACGCGGCCGTGGCCTGCTGGGTATCGCCACCGACATCACCCGGCGGCACGCCGACCGGCAGGATCTGGCCGACATGGCCGACCGCTACCGGCTGCTCGTCGAGCTGAGCCCCGACGCGATCTGCGTGCACGAAAACGGCATCCTGAAGTATGTGAACCCGGCCGCGGTCCGGTTCATCAAGGCGAACTCGCCGGCGGACGTGCTCGGTATCCCGATCACCGACTTCGTCGATCCGCTGTCGGTGCCGGGGATGAAGCAGCGCATCACGTCGCTGACCACGCCCGGCGCGGTGTCCGAACCGGCCGAACTGCTGCTCACCCAGTTCGGCGGCTCGACGCTGGTCGTCGAAACGGTGTCGGTGCGGACGACCTGGGAAGGCCGGCCGGCGTTCCAGGTGATCATGCGCGACGTGACCGCCCAGAAGACGGCCGAAGCGGCGCTCCACTATCAGGTGGCACTCGTCGGCCATGTGAGTGATGCGATTATCGGCACTAGCGCGGATGGCGTAGTCCACAGCTGGAACCCGGCGGCCGAGGCCGTCTACGGCGTTCCGGCGGCCGACGTCCTGGGGCGGCCGGTGAGCGAAGTCGTCGGCGCTTCGCTGGATCCGAAGTCGATCCTGCAGACCGGCGGCGTGGTCCAGAGCATCCATCGGCGCTCCGACGGCTCCGCGCTGGCGATCCGGGTGTCCGCCGCCGAGATGGCGGGCGGGTACGTCCTGCTGTGCGCCGACGAGACCGCGCGGCGGCGCGCCGAGCAGCACTACAGCACAGTGGTCGCCTTCGTGGACGAAGGCATCGTCGTGATCGGGCCGACCGGGCTGATCGAGTCGGCGAATCCCGCGGCACAACGGATACTGGGCATGAGCGAGGACGAACTGCTCGGCTTGCTCTCGACCGTCCTCGAGCTTTACGACGAAGAAGGAAAGCGCATTCCGCCGCATTCCTACCCCTCGCCGGAGGCCCGCGACCACAACAACCCGAGCACCCGCCGCGTGCTGCGCGTCCGGCGGCCCGACGGGCAGAACGTGTGGCTGTCGCTGACCGCCCGCCTGCTGAACCCCGACGACACCGGCCCCGCGTCCGTCGTCACGTCGTTCACCGACATCACCGAACGCCGCGCGATCGGCGAACGGCTGGCCCACGAGGCGACCCACGACCCGCTGACCGAACTCGCGAACCGGACTCTCGTGCTGAACCGGCTCAGCGCCGCGCTGCGGCGGCCGGAGCGGGCGAGCATGACCACGGTGCTCTTCATCGACCTCGACAAGTTCAAGGTCATCAACGACTCGCTCGGCCACAACGTCGGCGACAAGGTGCTGCGGATCGCCGGCGAACGCCTGCGCCGCGGTGTCCGGCAGGGCGACGTCGTCGGCAGGCTGGGCGGGGACGAGTTCGTCGTCGTCAGCGTCGACTTCACCGAACCCAGCGAGGTGCGCGCGCTCGCCGGGCACCTGCGGGAGTACCTCACCGAGCCGATCGTCATCAACGGCAGGCAATTGCACGTCGACGCCAGCATCGGCATCGTCATGGCCGGCCCCGACGACGACCGCGTCGCCGAAGACCTCCTGCGGGACGCCGACGTCGCCATGTATCAGGCGAAAACCCGCGGCCGCGGGCGCTACGAGTTCTTCGACGTCGAACTGCGGATGCGGATGCAACGGCGGCTCAGCCTCGAACAGGACCTCCGCGACGCGCTGCAGAACGGCCAGCTGTGGACCGCGTACCAGCCGATCGTGGACCTCAAGAGCGGTCACATGGTCGCCGTCGAGGCGCTGCTGCGCTGGAACCATCCGGTGCACGGGTCCATCTCGCCGGTGGAGTTCATCCCGCTGGCCGAGGAAAGCGATCTGATCAACCTCATCGGCACCCACATGCTGCGCACGACCACCCGCGAGCTGACGGAAAGGCGCGCCAAACACGGCCTCGACCTGCACCTGAAGGTGAACCTCTCGGTGCGGCAACTCGACGACCCGCGGCTCGTCCCCGCGGTGCAGGACGCGCTGGACATGACCGGCCTCCCGGCGGGCGCGCTGTGTCTCGAAGTCACCGAAAGCGCCCTCATGCGCGACCAGGCGGCCGCGATCGAAGTGCTGACCGAGCTGCGCGGACTCGGCGTCGGCCTCGCCATCGACGACTTCGGCACCGGGTACTCGTCACTCGCGCAGCTCCAGCGGCTCACCCTGGACACGCTCAAGATCGACCGCTCGTTCATCACCCCTCTCGGCGAATCCAAGGACGCCGAAGCGATCGTGAACAGCATCATCGTGATGGCGCACGCGGTGGACCTGGTCGTCGTCGCGGAAGGCGTGGAAACGGCTCGTCAGCTGGAGATCCTCAAGGAACTGAACTGCGATCAGGCGCAGGGTTTCTACCTCGGGCGGCCGACCGCGGCGGAGGACCTGTTTCCCCTGATCACGCCAAACCACCCCTGGCCCCGCCCCGGAAAATGACCATCTCCGTACTTCGCTGGGCGGATCACGTGCCGGTGCCATGGAAGAACGGCGGCGGAGTGACGCGGGAAGTCGCCGGAGGGTTTTCGGACTTCGGCTGGCGGGTGAGCGTCGCCGACGTCTCCACGAGCGGACCGTTCTCGGTCTTTCCCGGAGTGGATCGGACGATCATGGGTGTCGAGGGTTCTGGCATGGTCCTGTCGCTCGACGGCGTCGAGCGCGAAGTTGCCCTGCTGGCTTTGTCCAACGGCGTCACGATCGCCGGACACCAGCTTGGTCACCTGGACGCAGCCCTGGTGACCGGTCACCTCGCGGTGCGCGGCCCCGTCGCGATCGTCCGCATCACCACGTAAGCGGGGAACACACCTACCCAGACGGGAAACACAGCTACCCAGACGGGAAACACAGCTACGCGAGTGGGGAACACGGGTGTTGCACGTTCTCGTAGCCGTGTTGCGCGGCTGTGTAGGTGAGCTGCACGTGGGTGGGATGGGGGCTGGAAAGCAAAAAACCCCCGGAGTGGGGGTGTTTTTGTGGCCAGGGCCGGGGTCGAACCGGCGACCTCTCACTTTTCAGGCGAGCGCTCGTACCAACTGAGCTACCTGGCCTAGACGCCGGCCTACTTCTTCACTGCCGAACGCTTTTGCGACCCAGACGGGACTCGAACCCGCGACCTTCGCCGTGACAGGGCGACGCGCTAACCAACTGCGCCACTGGGCCTTACTTGCTTCGCGTCTTTGGAACCCTCTTTTGTCACTGATTACTACTGTACTGCGTACTCCCAACGGGATTCGAACCCGCGTTGCCGCCTTGAAAGGGCGGAGTCCTAGGCCGCTGGACGATGGGAGCCCGGCCGCTTTCGGTCAACCGAACCGATCCGACCGCGCTCTCAGGTCATCCCCGGGAGCGAGACTAAGCATAGGGTACCCCGGTTTTGGGCGCTGCAACCGGGTCACACTAAGTCATTCGCGGGGCTCAGACCTGCGTTTATGGCCCAGATTCACCCTAACCGGGCCGCCTGGAGCTCGCCGAGGAGCTTGGTCAGCTCAGCGCGCTCGCCGGCGTCGAGTTCGGAGTCGATCAGTTCGTCCATCCGGGCGTCGGTCAACGCCTGGGCCTGACGCCAGCGCTCGTCGAGGTCCG
>NZ_DASYMU010000245.1:0-51630 GCF_036008905.1 Amycolatopsis sp.
GGATTCACCGTCAGCCCCGCGCCGGTATTGCCGATCTGCGAGATCTTTCCCTCGTCGGGCTTCTTCTTCCACCAGCGCTTGTTGGTCCACTTGCCGACACCGGGGAAATCGGCCTCCCAGTACACCTCGTCCTGCACCCGGTAGATCCAGCGCCCAGCGGGCACGATTCTGGTGATGTTCCAGGTGGACATCGGCTTGAACAGCCGCCACAGCGACGTCCGGTGCAGGTATTTCGCGTGCCCCTCGTCAAAACCGTTCTCACACGCGAAACGCCAGTTGCCGCCGCGGCGCTGGATGCGGCCGCCGACGATGCCCTCGTTCTCGACCAGTTCCCGCGGGAGTTGCTCGTCGATCGGCGGGGCCGGCTCACTCCCGATCGGGATGTACACCCAGACCAGGCCGAGCCGCTCCCGCACCGGATAGGTCTGCACCGACAGCTTGCCGCAGATCTTCGAGTCCGGGCCGTCGGTGATGACCGCGGCCAGTTTGCCGTCGGTCAGCCGGAAGGTCCACCCGTGGTAGGGACAGCTGACCGTTCCCGGGAACTGCTGGTCGCCCTCCGACAGCGGGACACCGCGGTGCGGGCAACGGTCGTGCAGCGCATAGGCCTTGCCGTCGTCCCGGATGATCGCCAGCTTCTCGCCGCAGACGGTGTAACTCTTGGGATCCTTGGTGATGTGGCTCGACCAGGTCACCGGATACCAGTACCCCCGGTAGCCGCTGCCTGCCTCGTCGTATCGGGGCCACGCGGTCCAATCCTGCCGACCGGCAGCACGTGGTCGCTCCGGGAGCGACATGGTGGCCTCCGATGCCTCGGCACCAGTCATCTGAAGTCCTCTCGAGAAATCTTTTCGGTACACAGATCCTGCGCTGCTACCCGCTGCTCTCCAACGGATTCGGTTCGCTCGGCAGACCGAACGCGCATTTCCTCGCGACCACGGCCTCGCCGACTGCGCAGACAGTGCCGTCGTCGCTGTGCTCGACGAGTTCGAGCTCGATCCGATCGCTGTGCATCGCCCGCACCGATCCGGTGACGGTCAGCACGCAGCCGACGTACGCGGGCGCCCGATTGCGCCACCCGACGCCGAGCACGCCATCCGCGCTGCCCGCGAACCGGGCCGCCGCGCGGAAGAACAACGCACCGTGCAGTTGTGCCATCACGACCCGATCGGTAAGACCTTCGGTGTTCGCGTACGCGGTGTCGTAGTGGATCCGGTGCGCATTGTGGGTGGCGGCCCCGAAGCGCAGCACGCGGACCGGATCCGTCTGCAGCACAACGGATCCGACGGCATCACCGACGCCGATCGAGGTCGTCACCGGACGATGAACCGTTCGGTCACGGTGGCCAGCTCGCCCGCCACGGCGGCGCGATAGGACTTGACGACGGTGATCAGCAGGAATGGCGACTCCGGCCGCCCCTTGCGCTCGACCTCGGCGATCACGCGGCTGACCTCGATCTCCTCGCCGAGCGGTGGTGGATTGCGGAAGACGATGTGCTGGCCACCCGCCATCAGCCGCACGTCGAGACCGGAGGTGCCAGGCACCTCGTCGGCGAACATGCCGTCGTCACGGTATTCGGTGTCCCGCGCACCGAAGGGGCCGCGCAGCAGGCTGGGCAGGTACATCGGGTGCACCGCGAAGGCGGGGTGGGCGGCATCGAGGAACCGGGGGTCGCCCTCCGCGCACGCCCGGGCGAAGGCGATCGACTCGTCGGCGCGCACCCGGCCGAGGCGACGCCGATCGACAGCGCCGATCAACCGTCCCGCCCGCTCCTGCGCTGTACGCAGCTCGGTTCTCATCGATCGAACGTAGGTGCCGGACGGTGCACCCGGCCACGGATCCGGACTGCCCAGCGGACCGCACTCCTTCCCTCACCCGCCCGCGATGCGGTCAGGTGTGCCTATGACACCTCGACCGGACAGCTTGTACGCCACCGCGGACGGCGTGAAGTACCACTTCCATGACCTGGGTGCGGGCTTCCCCACAGTGTTTCTGCACGGAGGCGGCCCCGGGTGCACCGCCTGGTCTGACTTCGGGCCGGTCGCGCCGTTGTTCGCGCAGGATCGCCGCGCGATCCTGGTCGACATCCCGCAGTACGGCCTGTCGGACAAAGGCACTATCGAGGGCCCGATGTGGGACTTCCACGCCGCCAAGATGGTTGCGCTACTGGACGAACTCGGCATCGATCGCGCCGACTTCATCTGCAACTCGTGGGGTGGCACGATCGCGTTGAATCTGGCCGCCAAATATCCGGATCGGGTGCGCTCGCTGGTCGTCACCGGAAGCATGCCGGTGTTCTATGGTCCGCTCGCTCCGCTGCCAGAAGGCGCCCGGCGTGGCCGCAACGCCCGTGACCTCTACTACGGCGGCGAGGGGCCGACCCGGGAGAAGATGCGGCAACTGATCACCCGGCTCGAGTGGTTCGACGGCGACCGGCTCCCCGAGGAAACCCTCGACATGCGCTATCAGCAGAGCCTCGATCCCGAAGAGATGGCGCTGGCCGCGGCGTCGGACAACCCGCGCGGCGACTGGCAGGACCTGACCGCCGAGCTCGGCATGATCAAAGCTCCCGTTCTGTTCGCCTGGGGCATGTACGACGCATTTCTCAGCCCGGACTATCCGCTGATGTTGGCTCGGATGATCGAGCACGGACACCTCTACGTGATGGACCGAGCGTCACACCACCTCCAGGAGGAGCGGCCCTACGACTACCACGCCGTAGTGACCGGTTTCCTCGACCAGCAGTGACCGCGGATGTCGCTCGGAAAGCTTGACGCGCGCCCGGTCTGTCGACATCGCACAGCTCAACTCCGAACGTAATCCCCGAACCTCATCCGCCGGGTCCGCCACCAGAAATTGACCGTGGAAGAAGGCCACAGCAAAGTATTACGCCCGCTTCCCGAATGCTGATACCAGCTCCGGCATCCCCCGGTCTGCCACACAGACCCAGCCAAAGCCCCCTGCAACCATCCGTTGAACCGCCGCTCCACCTCCACCTTGACTTCGATCGCCCGAACCCTCCGCCGACGCATCCGCCTCAGGCAACTGAGCACATACCGGGCCTGGGCCTCGATCATGAACACCTGCGAATTGTGTCCGAGCCCGGAATTGGGCCCCATCATAACGAAGTAGTTGGGAAACCCGGAAACAGTGGTCCCCAGATAGGCCTCCATCCCACCGTCCCACCGATCAGCCAGCTTGACGCCATCACGTCCCACCACGGGCACCGAGGCCAACCCGTGCTGGGTGTCGAATCCGGTCCCGTAGATCAGCACATCCACCGGATGCTCATTCCCGTCCCCCGTCACCACGGAGCGATCGTGAACCTCTCGGACTGACGACGTCTCCACTGTCACATTGTCCCGCGTCACCGCCGGATAATAATTACTGGTGATCAACAATCGTTTGCAGCCGATCGCGTAATCCGGTGTCAACTTCGCCCGCAACTCCGGATCGGCGACCTGCCGCTTCAACAAGGACCGAGCCAGCCGCTCGGTTTCCGCCATCCCCGTGTCCCCGCCGGTGAACCCCTTGCGCCGGGACTCGTGAATCCAGAACAACCGCTCCCGCGCGTACCACCGATAAGGCGAAAACCCTCGCAACCGCCGGTGCGAATCCGTGAACGGCCGATCGGACTTGGGCACGATCCAGCTGGGTGTCCGCTGGAACAACGTCAGATGCTCGACCTCGCCCACGATCTCCGGCACGAACTGGATCGCACTCGCGCCGGTCCCGATCACCGCGACGCGCTTGCCCTTCAGATCGAGCTCATGGTTCCACTCCGCGGAATGCATGGTGTCGCCCTGAAACCGCTCGATCCCGGCGAGATCGGGGATCGACGGCACGTGCAACGCCCCGATCGCCGACACCAGGAACCGGCACGTATACGTCTGCCCACTGACAGTACTCACAGACCAGGTACGCGAGGACTCGTCCCACTGCGCCCCGTCCACCTGCTCACCGAAGCGAATATGCTCGAGCACCCCGTGCCGCCGCGCGAAATCGCGCAGATAGTCGAGAATTTCCGGTTGCCGCGCGAACAGCCGGGTCCACTTGGTGTTCTGCGCGAAGGAAAAAGAGTACAACGGCGAAGGAATGTCGCACGCACACCCGGGATACGTGTTGTCCCGCCAGGTACCTCCCACATCCGCCGCGCGCTCGAGGATCTTGAAGGTAAATCCCTTGCGCTTCACCAACCCCCGCGCGACACACAGCCCGCTGAACCCCGCCCCGATGATCAGGACGTCGACCTGCTCGCTCACTGAGGACGCCCCAGCGAAAGCTGGCTCAACCCGAGTCCGCCGTCGATCTCGATCTCCTGCGCGGTGACATATCCGGCTCCCTCACCGGCCAGGAACGCCGCCAGCCCGGCGATCTCCCCCGGCTCAGCGAACCGCCCCGCCGGAATCGACCCCAGCACCCGTTGCCGGACCTCGTCAGGCATCCCCAGCACCTTCGGCGTGGCCACCATCCCGGGCAGGACACAGTTCGCGGTGATCCCGTGCCGGGTGTTCTCGATCGCCACCGTCCGCATCATCCCGTGCAGCCCGGCCTTGGACGCGGCGTAAGCCACCTGTCCGGAGGCCCCCGCGTGCCCGGCCAAGCTGGAAATCGCGACGATCCTCCCCCACTTCCGCTCCCGCATCCCCGGCAGACACGCCTGGATCACCCGGAACGCCCCGGTCAGGTTGACGTCGATGTCCCGAGACCACTGCTCGGAGGTCATGCGGTGAGCGGGTGCGACCGTGTCGACGATCCCCGCGTTCGACACACAGACGTCGATGGTGCCGAACACCTCCCCGGGCAGCGGGTCGGTCCTGATGTCCAGCCGGAGGTCGCACGGCCCGCTGATGTCGAGGGTGATGACCTTCATCCCCCCGGCACGCAGCCGCTCGACGATCGCCGAGCCGATGCCACCACCGGCGCCGGTGACCAACGCGGTACGCGTGTTCACAGATACAGCCTTTCGATCGTGGCGGCGTGCTTTTCGCTGATGGGCCGCCGTTTCAGCTTCATGGTCGCGGTCAGCTCGTCGCCGTCGGGCAGCCATTCGGCGTCCATCAGCTGCCAGCGCCGGACCTGTTCGACATGCGAAAGCCGGGCGTTGGCAACGGAAACCTCCTGTGCCACAGCCTCGCGCAGCAAAAGATCAGTAACTGTCGACGCATACGCCTCCCCCGCCCGCCCGTGTGCCGCGGCCCAGGCGCTCGCGGCTTCGGGATCGACGATGAGCAGCGCCACGTTGTACGGCCGCCGGTCGCCGAGCACGCAGGCCTGCCCGATGAGCGTGCCCGCGGTTTTCAGCGCGTTCTCGATGGCGACCGGGGACATGTTCTTCCCGGCCGCGTTGATGATGATCTCCTTCTTACGGTCCACAATGGTCAGATAGCCGTCGGCGTCGAGACTGCCGATGTCCCCGGTGTGCAGCCAGCCGTCGGCGAGGGTTTCCGCGGTCAGCTCCGGGTTGTTGCGGTAGCCGCGCATGACCTGTGGGCCACGGGCGAGCACCTCGCCGTCCGCGGCGATACGGAGTTCGACGCCGGGCAGCGGCGGGCCGACGGTGCCGAACCGCCGGTCTTGCGGCGGGTTCGACGTCAAGAGCCCGCAGGTCTCCGACATGCCCCACACCTCCGACAGCGGCAGCCCGAGGTCGCTGAAGTACTGCAGGGTTTCGGCGGGAAGCGGCGCCGCGCCGACGATCAGGAACCGCACTTCCCCGAGTCCGAGCTTTTCCCGGATCGCGGCCGTCTCCTCCGCGCTCAACGCCGCCGGATCGGTGACGCCCTGCGCTTCCAAAGCCGCCCGCAGCTTTTCGAACACCCGGGGCACGGAACCCCAGACCGTCGGGCGGATCCCCGGCAGCACCTGCATGATCTTCGAGCCGTCGGCGACACAGGTGACCTCGAAACCGAGCATCATCCACCAGTAGTGCGCGGTCCAGCGGTCCGCGATATGCGCCGCCGGCAGATACGACGTCCCGCGCCCGCCGCGGCCGAGGCCGGTGACCGTGGTGTACGCCCGCAGCATCGAGCACATCGCGGAGTGGGTCAGTTCCACCGGTTTGGGCTCCCCGGTGGTGCCGGAAGTCCAGATGATCGTCAACGGCCAGTCCGCGCGCACGGCCTGCCAGGTCGCAGCGAAGTCGAAGCCCGCCGGGGCGGCCGGAAGCGCGTCCAGCTCATCGACGACGACCACGTGCTCGACACTCGTCCCGTCGAGCGATTCCTTGACCCTGGCGAGGAAGTCGCGCTCGCAGACCACCACCCGGCTCCTGGCCCCGGCGAGCACGAACCGGATCTGCACCGCCGACGAGGTCGCGTAGATCGACCACGGCACCGCGCCGAGGTGGATCGCGGCGGTGTCGACCAGGTTGAACTCCGGGCGGTTGCGCAGCAGCAGCGCGACCGTGTCCCCCGCGCCGACACCCAGCCCCGCCAAGCCTCCCGCCAGCTTTTGTACTTCTTCGGCGGACTCGGCCCAGGTCAGGCGCACGACGTCGCCGGGGGTGCGCAGAGCGACCTCGTGCGGGCGCTCGGCGGCGGTGGCCTGGAACGCGGCGCAGAGGGTGGAGGAATCATCCAGATGCGCCAGGGGGTTGCTGTCCATGTCCGCCATTTTCACGCGCCGGGAGTGAGCTGGATGTCGTGGAGCGGGGCGTCCCCGGCCCGGAGGATTTCGGAGTCGATCCGGCGCCCGGTCAGCGGGCACAGGTATTCACGGTAGAGGATCTCCCGGCCCGCCCGGCCTTCCCGCGTGGCGTACTCCGGCGCGACCTCATGGACCAGGCGTTCCCGGACCGCGCAGCCGTCCTTGTAGTTGCCCGGCACCGGTCCGAGCACCGCCCGGCCGGTCGTCGAGACGAACGCGACCGGCCGCCCGTTCTCCTCCAGCACGGCGAGTTCTCCCGACAGGACACGCAGAACTGCGTCCGAGGCGGCCTTTCCCCGTGCTTCCGCCGGAGCGGTGGCGTCCGAGAGGCGTTCCTCGAGCAGAACCCGCCGCCGCGCCCCGGTCGCCTCCGAGTCCACAATGGATCCCTCGATCACCACACCGTAAACGCGATAGGCGAGCGACGCGGCGAGCGCGCCGGAAATGACGTCCGCGAGGACTCGCCGCGGAGCCCTGGCCAGCGGGTCCCCGTAGCCGACGCCGTTGGCTCCGGTCCATTCCCAGACCGCGTCCGCGCCCATCATCAGCATCGGGCCCTTGGCGTCGATCGGCTGTTCGGTCCCGTCGAGCATGGCGAAGTCCTGCGGCACTCGGCCTTGTCCGAAGCTCGCGAGCACGTCACTGCCGTGCTTGAGCCGGAAATGTCCTACCGTGCCGGGGTTTCCGCCGAACGGCCCGACGGTCTTCGGGAACGACTCGTCCAGGTAGACCGCCGCCGCCATGCCCGGTACCGACCACGGGATCGCCGCTTCGACGAACCCGCGGCCGCCGCGGAACTCCCCGGCGCCGTCGGCCCCGGCGGGCAGCGCACGCCGGTACAGGAACAGGTTGGGCCACAGCAGTTCCAGCTCTTCGATATTGCTGGCGGTGCCTTCCGGGATCCAGAAGTGCCCGCCGAAGTCGACCCCGTCACTGTCCGGGTTCGCCGACAGCCCGCCGATCATGTTGTCGGCGTTGGTCGCGATGAACTGCTGACCCGCAGGTGTCACGCCGCCGCTGATGAAGCCGTAGAAAGCGGGCTGGGACGGGCCGATCGCGAGGCGCCGGACCTCTGGTTCCGCGCAGGACAACATCTTCGACAGCACCGCGCCGGACAGGCTGATCAGCGTTTCCATCGTGTAGATCCCCGATGGGCTGACCGCGGCGGGGAAATCCGCGCACGACAGGGTTCCCGGCACCGGTTCGAAATGCACCCGCCGGTAGACGCCGCCGTACGCGCCGGCCAGGTCCGCGGTCATCGCACCGGTGAGCGCGGCGAGGAAGGCGCCCGCGAGCCCGGCGTAGGTGACGTTGATCGACCCGGTCTGCGGGTCGGTACCGGCGTTGTCGACGTAGAGGTCCGCGCCTTCTTTCCGCACGGTGAGCTGATAGGCGTAGACGCCGTTGTCGCCGGTGTGGGCCGCTTCGGCGTACATCCGGTGGGTCCACGTGCCGTCCGGGACCTTGCGCAGGCGGTCGGCGAAGGTGCGTTCCCCGGCGTCGAGCACCCGGTTCATCACCGCCTTGACTGTGTCCGCGCCATAGCGCGCGACGAGCGCTTCGACCTTCCCCACCGCGACCAGGTTCGCCGAGACCGCGGCCCGCAGGTCCATGTGGACGTTGGTCGGGACCCGGGACTGGCGCAGGAACAACTGCTCGAGGTCGGTGCGGATCGTGCCGCCGCTGACGAGCTTGAACGGCGGGAACGACGGCGGGTCGGTGAAGCTGTCCGTCGCGTCGACGCAGAAGCTGCCCATCACCGAGCCGCCGACGTCGGTGTGGTGCAGGACGTTCGCCACCCAGCAGAACAGTTCGTCGCCGGCGAACACCGGCGCGGCGACGATGGTGTCGGGCTGGTGCGGGGTCCCGACGAACGGGTCGTTGGAGACGAACATGTCCCCTGGCTCGATGCCCGGATCCTCGCCGCGGTTCTCCAGGATCCATTTGATGGTCAGGGATTGCGCGTTGGAGAAGTACTGCAGGTACGGTCCGAGGAACACCAGGTCGCCGGCCGCGGTGGTGATGGAGGGCTGGAAGTCGCGGGTCAGCATGGTGACCGGCGAGACGCACAGGCGCTGCAGGGTCTCACCGTGTTCGAGGTTGGCGTTCAGCAACGAGTAGCGGATGACCTCGAAGGTCACCGGGTCGACCTCGTCGGTGGTCGTGGTGTGCAGCGGCGGTGACACCGGCAGTTTCAGCGTCTCGCTGGGGATGTAGCCGCGCCGTACGCCGTCCCAGACGATCTCTTCGGTGGTGGTCATCGGGACTCCTCCAGGTGCAGCCGGATTTCGCCGTTGGTGCCGGTGGACAGCGACGCGCCGGGAGGCACGGCGATGGTGGTGTGCGCGAGTTCGACCAGCGCCGGGCCGGTCAGGGTGACGCCGGTGCCGAGCGCGTCGCCGAGGTAGACGTCGGTGGGCAGGCTCTTGCGGGCATCCGGCCAGAAGACCTCGCAGCTGTCGACCGGGGTCGTTTTCCCCGCTGGCCGGACCGTGACGCGCGGAGGCGGGATCTCCGCGGTGACACTGGCGCGGGCGCGCAGGGCGAAGACCTCGACCGCCTGGAACAACGATGTCCCGCCGGCGCCGTAACGCCGCTTGTACTCGGTCTCGAATGCGCTGAGCAGCGCGTTCGAGCTGTCCGGCCCGGCCGGGAGCGCCACGGTGACCTCGAGACTGTGCATGAGCTGCTCGCGGAAGCGCATCAGTGCCTCGACTTCGACGTGGATCTCGCCCGCTCCTGCCGCCTCGGTGAGTTCACCGCGCGCCGCCGCCGAGACCTCCGTGACGGCGTCGACGAGTGCGGCGTTGTCGAAGGGCGCGAGCAGGGACCGTTCGAGTTCGCGGTAGTGCACGATGTCGCCGGAGGCGATGCCGAACGCCGAGAGTGTCGAGGCGCCGTTTCCCAGCGGTACCACCACTTCCCGCACGCCGATCTCGGCGGCGTACCCGAAGGCGTGTACCGGCCCGGCGCCGCCGTACGCGTACAGCACGAAATCGCGGGGATCGTGGCCGCGTTCGAGGGTCTGTTGCCGGATAAGGGACGCGGCGCGCATGTTGTTGATCTCGATGATGCCCGCCGCGGTCTCCTCGACGGGGAGCCCGAGCCGGTCCGCCAGGCGCCCGACAGCCGCGCGGGCCGCTTCGAGGTCCAGCGGCATCCGGCCTTCCAGGAACGATTCCGGCCGCAGCAGGCCGAGCACGACGTCGGCGTCGGTCACCGTCGGTTCGGTGCCGCCGCGCCCGTAACAGGCGGGACCGGGTTCGGACCCCGCGCTCTCCGGGCCGACCCGCAGCGCGCCGGTCGCCTCGTCGAACCGCGCGATGGTGCCGCCGCCGCAGGCGACCGTGCGCACGTCGAGATGCGGGAGGCGGTAGGTGTACTGGTCGATCACGTTCTCGTCGGTCACCATCGGGCGCCCGCCCGCGACCAGCCCGATGTCGAACGACGTCCCGCCCAAGTCGGTCGCGACCACGTTCTCGTGCCCGTAGACCCCGGCGAGCGCGGCCACTCCAGTCAGGCCGCCGGCAGGACCGGAATCGATGGTGCCGAGGGAGGTCTTGCCCGCCGCGGACACCGGGAGCACGCCGCCGTTGGACTGCATCACCAGCATCGGCGTGCCGGCCCCGCCTTCGCGCAGCTGCCCGGCGAGCTTGTCCAGGTAACGGGAGCACGCCGGGCCGACGTAGCCGTTGATCACGGTCGCGACGGTCCGTTCGAACTCGCCGAGCCGCGGCGAGACGTCCACGGAGGATGAAACGAACACCGCGGGATGTCGTTCGGCCAGTACCGCGGCCAGTGTCCGCTCGTGTGAGGGGTTGGCGAACGACCACAGCAGCGCGATGGCCACCGAGTCCAGCTCGTACTCCGTGATGAACGCCGCCAGCGCGGCGGCCGCCGCCTCGACGTCGAGTCCGACGACGACCTTGCCTGCGGAATCAACCCGTTCGTGTACTTCGAGGACCGCACCGGGGACGATCAGCGGGTCCGGCAACCGGCTGCCGTGCACGGAGTAGACCTGCTCGATGGGCCTGCCCGCGACGCGGCCGTGACCACGCATGAGCTTCAGCGCGTCGCCGTGCCCGGCGGTGGCCACCAGGCCGACGCGGGCGCCGCGGCGCTCCAGCACCGCGTTGGTGCCGATGGTCGTGCCGTGCCCGAACCGGGCGGCTCCGGCGAGCAGCGTGCTGGAGTCGGTCCCCGCGGCTCCGGCCGTCAGCGCCAGCGCGGCGAGCACGCCTTCGACGGGATCTTCCTTGGTGGACAGGGCTTTCGCGGTGAAATGCTCACCTTGTCCGGTGATCGCAACGCAGTCGGTGAACGTGCCACCGATGTCCACTCCGATGTAGTACATCGGGCCTCCCTGGTTGAGGGCAGTGTCGATCGAGACCGTGTCGATCGCTCGATCGACACCATAAGCATGCGTATTCGTTGCCGTCAAGACACCGAAGTCACTATGCCGATCATTCGATCGACATCAGCTACGATGGGCGCGAAACCAGGACGCCGCCGTGTGCTTGAGTGTGCGGACCGGACACACCGGACCTGGGTGAGGAGGCTTCCGATGGCACGCAAACTGTCACTCGACGGCGGGCCGAGCGTGGCCGAGGAGATCCTCACCGGCGCCGCACGGTTGTTCTACGACCGCGGCTACGACGCCACCTCGATCCGCGATCTCGCGGAGACCATCGGCATCTCGTCGTCGACGCTGTATCACCATTACACGAACAAGCAGGAGATCCTGCGGGCCGTCCTGCACCGGTTCATGGTCAACTTCAACGCGGCCATCATCCCCGTGCTCCGCGACCCCGCCCTGTCCGCGACCGAGCGCGTCCGCGAGGCGACCCGGATGCACCTGGAGATCACCGACGAGCGGCGGCCGGAACTGCTGCGGTTCACCCAGTTCCGCAACGTGCTCGACGAGGCCCAGCTCCGGCCCCTGATCCAGCTGCAATGGGACTACCACGACGCGGTCAAGTCGGCGATCAAGGAAGGCCGCGACACCGGCGAGTTCACCGTCGACGACGTCGACCTGGCGACCATGGCGATCCTCGACATGCTCAACGGCGTGCGCTCGTGGTTCAGCCACTCCGGCGCGCTCAGCATGAACGATGTCGTGCAGCGGTACGTGACGATGATCGACAAGCTGCTTTCCTGACCGTTCGGCAGACCACGATGTCCTGAACCTGAGTGACACCAACGCGCCCTGTGAGACATCCTCAGAGCGGTGGCGTGGCAGGGCTCGGCTTGGGTGGGGTCGTGAGTGGCTACGAGTGTTCTAACACTTGTTGCCACTCACGAGCCACCCACCCAAGCCGGGTCGCCCACCACACCCCGACCGGCCTTGCCCGGAACGAAAGTGATTTCGCGAACTGCTTGATTTGCGCGACACGGATGAATGGTTTCCAATTCCGGAATTGGTGCCGACAATGGCCTGACGTTTTTATAGCTGAGCGATTCCGGTCACGAGGTGTGCCTCGTCAAGGGGCGGGACGATAAGCTGTATCCAGTACGTGACCCGTTTCGATCGGAGAATGCAATGGCTCGGATGGCAGTGGACGACCGGCGGGAAGAACTCGTCGAGGCGGCCATCCGAGTCATGGCGCGTGACGGCGTGGCCAAGGCGACCACGAGGGCGATCGTCGCCGAGGCCGACATGACCCTCGGGGTGTTCCACTATTGCTTCGACTCTCGTGAGCAGCTGCTCCAGCGGGTCACCACCACGATCACGGACCGCACCATCGCGGCCGCGCGCGAGGTGTTCACGAGCGACTGTGGCCTGCGGGCCGGGATCCGGCAGAGCCTGCACGTGTTTTGGCACGGAGTCGAGGCGAATCCCGGCGAGAACCTGATCGGCTACGAGCTCACCCAGTACGCCCTGCGGAACCCGGGGCTGGAGGGCGTGGCGCGGCTGCAGTACTCGAATTACCTCGCGGCCCATGCGGAGTTCCTGGAAGCGGCGGCGGACGCCGCCGGTATCGAGTGGACGGTCCCGGTCCCGATCCTGGCCCGCTATGTGAACGCTCTGCTCGACGGACTCACGCTCTGCTGGGTGGTGGACAAGGAGAGTGAGCAAAGCACCGATGTGCTCGATCTCCTCGCGGACTACCTCAGCCAGAACTCCCGTCCACGGCATCCGCCTAGGTGATGTGCGCCCCAGCCTTCGGCGGACAGGTCGGCCAGGAGCGGGAGTCCGTCGACCGTACTTGTCGACATGGTGCCCTCCAAAGGGTCAGCGGACGCAGCGGACGCGGTAGACCATGACCGCGCCGAGCAGCGTGGTCAGGCCGGTGGCCAGGTAGAGCGCGGGATAGCCCGAGAACGTGATGATCAGGCTCGCCAGGAGCGGGGCGAGTGCTTGGGGCACCACGGAACCGACGTTCATGATGCCGAGGTCCTTGGCGCGGTTGCGGGCGTCGGGAAGCACCTGGGTCACCAGTGCCTGGTCGACGGACATGTAGACGCCGTAACCCGAGCCGAGGAACGCCGCGCCGACCATGGCCATGCCGAGCGTGGGGAAGAACGCGAGGAGGAGTCCCGCGATCGCCTGCAGGACCGAGGCCGCCGCGACGAACACACGGCGCCGCGCCAGCCGGTCGGACACGATCCCGCCGGTGACCGACGTGAGCACCATTCCGGCGAGGTAGATCACGGTCAGGATCAGCAGCGCACTTTCCGGATCGGATACCTGCACGTCGTCGGTGAGGAAGTAGAGCAGGTAGCACGTGCCGAAGCCGTTGCCGAGGTTGACCAGGATCCGGCTGGAAAATGCCCAGGCGAAGTCGGGGTTCTCCTTCGGACTGAGCCAAATGCCGCCGAGGATCGACCGGAGGGTGACCGGCGGCCCGGGCGCGGAGCCGGTGTCACGGAACCGCAGGACGAACGGGAGCGAGCAGGCGAGCAGCACCGCGGCCAGCAGCAGGTAGGTGACGGAGTCCGTCATCGCGACCGCGCTGACCACGGCCACCCCTGCCACCACACCCAACGCCTGCGGGGCGTAGATGGCACCGGAGATCATCCCGCGCTGCCGGTCGGGCACCTGGTCCGCGACCGCCGCGGTCAGCCCGGCGGTCGCGGCGCTGACCCCGAGTACGACGAGGAGCCAGGCCAGGCACACGCCGAGCGGTGTCGTATGCGCTCCGGTGACGACGAGCCCGAGCGCGCACAACGAGAGTCCGCCCGCTGTCCACACGCGACGGCGGCCGAACCGCGCCCGCGTGCGGTCGCACAGGGCCCCGCATACGGGCAAGGTGAGCAGGGCGACGAGGGCGGACGTCCCGTTGAGCAGACCGAAGTCGCGGACCTTGTGCACCGGGTCCAGCCGGCTGAGCGTGGAGGGCAGCAAGAGTTGGATCGGCAGCAGCTGGGCCATCCAGAAGCCGAACCACACCAGGGTGAACCGGCTAGTCCAGCCTCGTGAGACCGGGACGGCAGGTTCGGCAGTGACCGCGATCGGCCCGGAAACGTCCATTGTGGACTCCCGCCCTGGTCAGTCGAAGAGACCGGGCTCGTCCTGGATGATCTGGTCCCATAGCGGCCGGAACTGGAACCAGCCGGGCAGGGCGCCGGAGATCTGGCCGCGGACGGTGCGCGCGGTCTCGTCGTCGATCAGCTTCGGCGTGCCGGCGGCCATCGCGAGCAGCTGGGCCTGACACGATCGCTCCATGGTGAGGAAGTACCAGGCGGCCTCCGCCACCGACTGCCCGACCGTGAGCAGTCCGTGGTTCTGCAGGATCACCGCTTTGTGCGCGCCGAGGGCGAGTCCGATCCGACGTCCTTCTTCGACGTCGTTGACCACGCCGACGTAGTCGTCGTAGAGGCCGTGGTCCTCGAAGAAGGCACACGAGTCTTGCGTGATCGGGTCGAGTTTGATGCCGAGGGTGGAGAACGCCTTGCCGTTGAGCGAATGCGTGTGCGCGGCGGCGACCACTTCGGGCCGAGCCTGGTGGACCTGGGAGTGGATGACGAAGGCGGCGCGGTTGACCGGGCGGCGGCCTTCGACGACGGTGCCGTCGTGGTCGACGAGGATGAGGTCGGAGACCTTGACCTGACTGAAGGCCATGCCGAAGGGGTTGACCCAGAACTGCTCGGGGTTACCCGGATCCCTGGCGGTGATGTGCCCGGCGACTCCTTCGGAGAAGCCGAATTTGCCGAAGACGCGGAAGGCCGCGGCGAGTTCTTGTTTGCGGACCGTTCTTTCGTCCTCGACGCTCAGACCTTGCTGTGGCAGCGGGAGGGTGATTCCCTCGGGCAGCGGGCCGACGCTGGCTTGCTGTGCCGCGGTGGGTGCCATGGTCATGCGAGTTCCTCCATTGTGGATTTTCGGCGAGAAGTCAGGAGCGGCGCGCCTTGTAGCGTCCGTAGAGAAAGCCGACGAGCTTCAGGATCAAGCGGTACGACGACGGCTCGAACGGCATCATGTGCGGGTCGCGGCGCGTCGGGTGGGAGTTGACCGAAATGGACTGGAGCTTGGTGTACTTGCGGATGCCCTCGGCGCCGTGGCGCACCCCGAGCCCGGAGTTCTTCCAGCCGCCCATGGGCAGCCCGAGCGCCAGGTAGTTCGACTGCGCGTCGTTGACCGTCACAGCCCCGGCCTCCAGCCGTGCGGCGAGCCGGCGTCCGCGGTGGGCGTCGCCGGTGATGATCGAGGCCTGCAGCCCGTATTCGCTGTCGTTGACCAGCCGGACGGCCTCTTCGGCGTCGCGGACCTTCATGATCGGCAGTGTCGGGCCGAAGGTCTCCTCGCGCATGCACTTCATCGAGTGGTCGACGTCGACGAGCAGGGTCGGTTCGTAGAACCGTCCGGGACCTTCGCCCCGCTTGCCTCCGGCCAGCACACGGGCTCCGCGGGCGACCGCGTCACGCACGTGGTCGTCGACGATGTCGAGCTGTGGCGGGAACGTCATCGCGCCGACGTCGACACTGCCGAGCCCGGCCGGGACCCCCGCGCGGATCTCACCGACCCGCTGGGCGACCGCGGTAAGGAACCGGTCGTAGATCCCGGCTTCGACGTAGACCCGCTCGACGGAGGTGCAGGTCTGGCCACCGTTGAACAGCGCGCCGTGCACGGCGACGTTGACCGCGCGCTCCAGTGGCGCGTCGGCCAGCACGATGAGCGCGTCCTTGCCGCCGAGCTCCAGTGAGCTGGGGATCAGGCGTTCCGCGGCACGGGCGGCGACTCGGCGGCCGGTGCGGGTCGAACCGGTGAACATCACGAAGTCGGCTTCGTCGATGAGTGCTTCGCCCGTGGCCGCGGCGCCGGTGACGACCTGGAACACGTCGTCGGGGTAGCCGCAGTCGCGGGCCATTTCGAGCATGAGCAACGCGGTCAGCGGTGTTTGCTCGGAGGGTTTGAGCACGACGGCGTTGCCTGCCGCGAGGGCGGGAATCGCGTCTCCGAAGGAGTTGATGAGCGGGTTGTTCCACGGCCCGATGACGCCGATCACGCCCAGAGGAGCGCGGCGAGTGTGCATGCCACGGCCGAAGACGAACGGTGAGGCCGAGCGGACGGAGCGGTCCTTGAGAAAGCCCTTGGCGCGGCGCGACCAGAACGAGAAGGCGCTGACGCAGTAGATGAACTCGACCACGGCTTCTTCTTCGGCTTTGCCGTTCTCCGCGACGATGGAGTCAAGGACGCGCTGCCGGTTGTCGAGGAACCACTGCTGGCTGGTGTGGAAAAGGGCGCGTCGCCGTCGGAATCCCAGTGCCTGCCACCGAGGCTGGGCTTTGCGAGCGGCGGCGACGGCGGCGCGGACCCCGTCGGGGCTCGTCGTGGGGACATCGGTGATGGGAGCGCCGGTGGCCGGGTTGTCGACCGCGATGGCGGCCACGGCCGCGTCGAGGGTGGGTTCGGTGATGCTCCGGATGGCCATGCGGATCTCCCTGCGGGACGGGACGTGAACTTTCTTCATCATGAGTTGGTCAGTTGTACAAGTCAAGCGTCTTAGACTATTGACTTACTGTTCGCCGGGCCGTCATGCTCGGAACGGCCGGCACGTCCGCCGCCACCTCACGCACAACCCCGGGGAGATCCGCGTGGCCATGCGAGCAGATATCGTCCTCGACGGCTTCGGCGTGCCGGAATCCTTGCGATGGCACGAAAACGCGCTGTGGTTCTGCGACCTCGCGCACGGCACCGTGCACCGCTGGGACGGCTCCGGGAAGGCCGAGACGGTGCTGTCGGTGCCCGGCCGCGCGGGCGGTCTCGGCTGGCTTCCCGACGGCCGGATGCTCGTCGTGTCGATGGACGGGCATTGCGTCTACCGGCAGGAGCCGGACGGCTCGCTCGTCGTGCACGCGGACTTGGGCGCCATCGCCGGCGGCCCGGTCAACGACATGGCCGTGGACGACCGAGGACGGGCCTACGTCGGCAACTTCGGGTTCGACTACCACGCCTTCATCCGCGAGCAGCCGAACTCGATGCTCTACGCCCCACCCGGACCCACCGGCGCGCCGATCGCGTGTTTCGACGCCGACGGTGACCTACTGGGACTCACCGACCCCCTGCTGTTCCCGAACGGCGCGGTCTTCACCGGCGGCGCCTTCGTCGTCGCCGAGACACTGGGTATGCGGCTCACGGCGTTCACCGTGCTCGCCGACGGCCGCCTGGTGAACCCTCGGCCATGGGCGTCGCTGATCCCGCCGCGACTGTGGCGCGCGGTCACCCACCCCGGACTGATCGGCCGGATCACCCGGCGGGTCTCGTCATTGCTGGACCACCCCGCGATCGCCAAGCGGTCCAGCTCGCCGATCGCACCAGACGGCATCTCACTCGGCGCGGGCGGCACCATCTGGGTCGCCAACGCCCTGCGCGGCGAATGCGTCCGGATCGCAGCAGGCGGTGAAGTACTCGGCCGGGTCGCGACCAGCCAGCACACACTCAGCTGCCTGGAAGCCGGCGGGAACCTCTACGCGGGCACAGTGCCCACCGACGACCCCGTCCGTGCCGGCGCGCTCAACGGCGGCCGCATCGAGATGTACGCACTGTGACCCGGCCGCCGGGTCCGATGACCGAGACCCTCGTCGCCGAACTCGGCATCCCGCAGGCCCTGCGCTGGCACGACGGCGCACTGTGGTTTTCCGACATCGCCGCCGGCACCGTGCACCGATGGGACACCTCGACCGGCGCGCACAAAGTGGCCGACATCCCCGGCGCCGGTGGCCTCGGCTGGCTTCCGGACGGCCGGATGCTGATCGTCTCGGCGGTCGAAAACCGTGTCTACCGCCAAGAACACGACGGTTCATTGCGAGTCCACGCCGATCTGCGTGACGTCGCGGGCGGGGCGCTCAACGACATGATCACCGACGCCCGGGGCCGGGCTTACGTTGGCAACTACGGCTTCGACTACGAGGCCAGGACCAGAGACCGGGCGCACTCCTTCCTCTACCGCCCGCCAGGCCCGCCGCCGACCCCGATCGCCTGTCTGGCACCCGACGGGACACTGATCGGGCTGAGCGCACCACTCATCTTCCCCAACGGGTGCACGTTCATCGACGAACGGACGCTGGTGGTCGCCGAGACACTCGCCTTCCGCCTCACCTCATTCACGGTCACCTCCGACGGCCTGCTGGTGGATCCACGGCCGTGGGCGTCGACGATCTCGCCGCGGCTGTGGCGCGCGGTCATCAGCGGTGGGCTCGTAGGAGCACTCACGCGCCGGCTGTCCGCATTGCTGGAGCGCCCGCGGTTCTCCGCGTTGGCCCGGTCGCCGATCGCGCCGGACGACATCGCCGCGAACGCCGACGGGACGCTGTGGGTCGCCGACTCCCTGCGCGGCGAATGCGTCCGGATCGGCCCAGGCGGTCAGCTGCTGGAGCGGGTCACCACCAGCGCGCACACCCTCAGCTGCGTCCTGGGCGGTGAGGACGGCCGGACACTGTTCGTCGCCACGGTTCCGACGCTGGATCCGGTGCAGTCGGCGCAAACGCGCGGCGGCCGGATCGAACGCCGCCGACTGTCACCCGAAAAGGAAGGAACCGCTATGACAACACCAGGAGAGTGGTCGGCGTGACCGGCCAGGTCGTGTTCCTGACGGGCGCGGCCCGTGGGATCGGCGCGGCGACCGCCCGGGCCGCGGTCGGCCGGGGCTACCGGGTGATGCTCGCCGATATCGACGGCCCGGCCGCGGCGGTGCTGGCCGAGGAACTCGGGAGCGCCGCGAGTTCCGTACGGCTCGACGTCCGTGACCCCGCGCAGTGGGAAGCCGCCTACAAGTCCACTGTGGACCATTTCGGCTCGGTAGACGTCCTCGTCAACAACGCCGGCATCATCCACACGGGCAACGCCCGCGACCTGTCCTTGGCCGAGCACCGCGACATCGTCGAGGTCAACCTGCTGGGCACCATGACCGGTGTGCTCACCGCGCTACCGCGCATGTCCGCGCAGGGCCGGGGCCACATCGTCAACGTCTGCAGCATGACGTCGTTCCTGCCGCTGAGCGGATATGCCACCTACAGCGGGACCAAGCACGGGATGCGGGCGTTCCACCACAGCATCGCGATGGAGGAGCGTGGCGGGCCGGTCACCTTCAGCATCATTCACCCGCCGTCGACCCGTACGCCGATGCTCGACCAGGAACTGGCCGACCCCAGCTCGGTGATCGCGTTCGCCGAGAAGTCCCACTCCGCCGACGACGTGGCCGCGGTGATCGTCGACGCGATCACCAAGAAGCCGGTCGAAGTCGTCTTTCCCGCATGGGCCGGTCGCTTCCAGCGGGTCGCCGGCGTCTTCCCTCAGCTCATGCGTTGGGTGATCCCTCATATCGAGAACACCGGCCACAAACGCCGGGCGAAACTGGAAGGACACCGCACCCGATGACCGCTCACCCGATTTCGCCGGCCCCGGGGTCCGGGGCGCGCGCCGAGCCCGCCGTGATGACCCAGGCCGGCGCCCTGCGGTTCGAAGCCCTACAGGCCGCGACCGCGCATCTGGAGCCGCCGTTCGCGGCCGTGGACCTCGACGCGTTCGACGTCAACGCCGCCGACCTCACTCGCCGGGCAGGTGACAAACCCATCCGGCTGGCCAGCAAGTCTGTGCGGTCACGCGCACTGATCAGGCGGGCGCTCGAGCGCGAGTCCTTCCAGGGAATCCTCGCGTTCACCCTCGCCGAGGCACTCTGGCTCGCTGAGGAGCACGAGGACGTCGTGATCGGCTACCCCACCGCGGACGTCGCGTCGTTGCGCTTGCTCGCCGCGGACGAGCGGCTGGCTTCCCGGGTCACCTTGATGATCGACTCGACCGAGCACCTCGACTTCGTCGACGCCGCGGTGGGGCCGGCCCGTCCGCCGATCCGGATCTGTATCGACCTCGACGCCGCGCTGGAACTGGCCGGCGGCCGGGTGCATCTCGGCCCGCGGCGTTCGCCGGTCCACTCCCCCCGCCAGGCGGTCCAGCTGGCCCGGGCTGTGGTGGCACGGGTGGGCTTCGAGTTGGTCGGACTGATGGCGTACGAAGGCCAGATCGCCGGTCTCGGTGACAACCAGCCCGGACTGCCGGTCAAACGCGGGGTACTCCGTGCCATGCAACGGATGTCCGCCGACGACCTCAAACAACGACGGGCCGCGATCGTCGACGCCGTCGAAGCGGTGGCGCCGCTGGAGTTCGTCAACGGTGGCGGCACCGGCAGCCTCGAGCTGACGTCAGCGGAGGAGGCTGTCACCGAGTTGACCGCGGGGTCCGGTCTCTACGCACCAGGCCTCTTCGACCACTACCGCGCCTTCCACCCGTATCCCTCAGCGTTCTTCGTGCTTTCGGTGGTGCGACGGCCCTCGCCGGAGATAGCGACCGTCCTCGGCGGCGGGTGGGTCGCTTCGGGCCCGCCCGGCAACGACCGCTTGCCCACGATCGCCTGGCCGCGAGGCCTTCGGTACTCGCCGACCGAGGCGGCCGGTGAGGTGCAGACACCGGTGAGCGGTGCCGCGGCGGCGGATCTCGTCATCGGCGACCGCGTCTGGTTCCGCCACGCCAAAGCCGGCGAGCTGTGCGAACGCGTCGACGTCCTGCACCTGGTACAGGGCGACCGCGTGGTCGAAGCCGTGCCGACCTACCGCGGCGAAGGGAAGTACTTCCTGTGACCGGAACCGCCTGACCCTCACAGCGATGGGTCAGCAGCGATAGGTGACGTGTGTGACCGAGCTCGCCGCCCGCGAAGCCACCTGCTCGAGATTCAGGGGCGGGACACCGTCGAACAGCCGGGTGCCGGCGCCGAGCGTGAGCGGCACGATGTGCAGCCGCAGCTCGTCGATCAAGCCGGCGGCGAGATACTGGTTGATGGTGCTCGCGCCGCCCTGGATCGAGACATCGCCGTCCCCGGCCGCCTCGCGCGCCTGGGCCAGTGCCGACTCGATTCCGTCGGTGACGAAGTGGTACGTGGTGCCGCCGTCCATCGGCTGCGGGTCGCGCGGGTGGTGGGTGAGCACGAAGACCGCGGCGTGGAACGGCGGATTGTCACCCCACCAGCCCTTCCACTGCCGATCCCACTCGCCACGCACTGGGCCAAACATGTTCCGCCCCATGAGGTATGCCCGTGCATCCGTCATCTGGTCGAGCTCGGGCCGGTTCTCCTCGGGGTTGTCGAACATCCAGGCGTGCAGCCTGTCGCCCCAGCCGTCGCCGCCGTCGTCGCCGAACGGGCGCTTCTCGGTCTGGTTGGGCCCAGCCGAATAACCGTCGGCCGAGATGGAAAGATTGCAGGTGACCCTGCTCATGCGTGCCTCCGCAGATGTGCTTGCCCATCGGCTGATCCGATGAGCCGCGGGCAGCAACGGGTTCGGTCCGCTTGCCCGGTACACATCAGCATGAGCCATTGGATTCACGGCGTCTAATGCCGACCATCAAGATCGGCCTCGGCGTATACGGGACGCCTATCCGACGAAAGCGCCCTGTGGCACCGAATTGATGAGAAGGTCAAATGTGGCGTCGTCGTTCGGGAGCGAAGGGGGTTCCTGTCGGGCGTTTCCGCTGGGTGGGTGGCTCGTGAGTGGCTACGAGTGTTCTAACACTCGTAGCCACTCACGAGCCACCTGCCCAAGTCGAGCCGGGGCGAGCTCTTCACCGCGGTCCGTCAATCGGTGAAGAACAACTGGTTCGGGCCGTCGACCAGGATCTGGTGCAGGACTTGGGGATCCCCGGCCCAGTCCGGCAGAAGGTTCAGCAGTTCACCGGTGTCGCGCTGCCCATCCGGCAGATGCGGCCAGTCCGAACCCCACACCAGCCGGTCCGGCCGTGCCGCGACCAGTGCCCGGGCCAGCGGTGTGACGGAGGCGAGTGGCTTGTCCTTCGCGACCCGGTACGGGCCGGAGAGCTTGATCCAGCAGTTCCCGTTTTCGACCACGGCCACGAGTCGTGCGAAGTCCTCGTCGGTCAGCCCGTCGGATTCCAGCATGTACCCCATGTGGTCGATGACGACGGTGTCCTCGAGATCAGCGAGGAAAGGCAGCAGGGCTCGGACGACGGTGCCGGGGCTGTAGAACTGGAGGTGCCAGCCACGAGGTGTGGCGCGCGCGGCCATCCGGCGGATGTAGGCGATGTTCTCCTCGATCGGCTCATCGGCGCGGGCGAAGAGGTTGAGCCGGATACCCCGCACGCCGAGTTCGTGGAAACCGTCGAGTTCCGCGTCGGTGATGTCCTCTTCGACTTGGACGACCGCGCGGCACCGGGGCCCCACTTTCCTGAGCACGTCGAGGGCCAGGCTGTTGTCGGTGCGGTAGTAAGTCGGCTGCACCAGCACCATCCGGTCGATGCCCAGCACCTCCGTCAGGCGCAGGTACTGGTCCAGTGTGGCGTCCGGAAACGTGTAGAGCGGGTCCGACACCGCCGGGTAGCCGGGTTCGAAGACGTGGAAATGGGTGTCGCAGGCTCCCTCCGGGACCTGGAACACCGGTGCCGTATTGGTTTCGGCGGCCCGCATGGGAGTGGTCACGGCAAACTTCGGGGTCATATCAATTCTGTCTTTCCTCGCAGGAATTTCTCGGCTCGGGTCTTGGCGGCGGTGTAGAGCAGATCGCTGTCCATGCCCGTGAGGTACAGGGAACACACGCCGAGCGGGATCAGGGATTCGAGCAGGGCATGGTCCGCGATGCCGCCCACCATCAGCAGCTTTCCGTTGCGGGCACAGGCTTCCCCGGCAGTCGCGACAGCCTCTCGGACGCTGGGGTGGTCGTACTGGCCCGGCACGCCGAGTTCGGCGGTGAGGTCGTTCGCGCCGATGGCGAGGATGTCGACGCCGTCGACGCGCGCGATCTCGTCGGCGTTCGCGATCCCCTTCGGGGTTTCCAGGAGGACTTTGACGATCGTCGCGTCGTCCAGCGCCGGGTTGAGTTCCCGTGCGGGTGTGGGCCGCATGCCGAGTTGCGGCACCATGGCGAGCTGGGACCGCTGCCCGTGGGGCGGGAACCGGCACGCCTCGCTGATGGTCCGGGCCTCCTCGGCCGTTTCGATCCGCGGTGCGATTATGCCGGCCGCCCCGCAGTCGAGCAGCGGGCCGATCACGCCGTAGGCCCGTTCCTGCACACGCACGAAAGGCGTCAGTCCGAGGTCGCCCGCGGTGGCGCACAACTGGGCGGCCATTTCCAGCGGCATCACCGAATGTTCGAGATCGATCATCACGGCGTGGTGCCCGGTCGACCGGGCGATGCGCAGGACGTCCGCGGTCCGGCTGGTGCGGATCCCCATCATGAGGGTCGGCTCCCCCGCGCGGATCCGGTCGAGGAAAGGGTTGTTCCGGGTCATGTGGTCGCTCCGTCCGGGGTTCGGGTCGCGCTGCCGCCGAGGAAAAGCTGGGCGATGTCCGGGTTCGCGAGCAGGCCCGCGGCCGTGTCGGTCAGCAGCACCCGGCCGCTTTCCATGACGACGCCGTGGGTGGAGACGCCCAGTCCGAATCGGACGTTCTGCTCCACGAGCAGAACGGTGAGCCCGCTCTCCCGCATGGTCGCGACCGACTCGCTCACCATCGCCAGCGCACGGGGGTCGAGCCCGAGCGACGGTTCGTCGAGCAGCACCACTTTCGGTTGCAGCATCAGGGCTCTGGCGAATTCGATCATGCGCCGCTGCCCGCCGGAGAGGTTCCCCGCGGGCTCGGAGCCTCGTTCGGCGATGATCGGGAAGGTCTCGGCGAGTTCGTCGTAGCGTCTGCGCAGCATCCGGGTGTCCCGCCGCCGCACGAAACCGCCGAGGAGCACGTTCTCCCGGACAGTCATGGCGGCGAACAACCCGTTGTGCTGCGGAACCTGCACGACTCCGGCGGAGATGATCTCGGCCGGGTGGAGGCCGGAGATGGTCCGGTCGCCCAGCCGGATCTCGCCCTTGCGGGGCGCCACCAGGCCGCTGATGGCGCGGAGCACGGTCGACTTGCCCGCGCCGTTGGGGCCCACGACGCAGGTGACCGACCCCGGCTCGACCTCGTGATCGAGGCCCTGCAACACATCCCCGCCACCGTAGCCGGCGAACACACCGTCGAGAACGATCACGATGACGCCTCCGTCCCTTGGAGGGGGCGGAAATCCGCACCGAGGTACGCATCGAGCACAAGTGGATCGCTCTGCACCTGCTGCGGGCTGCCCGAGGCGATGCAGTGCCCGCCCGCGAGCACTCGCACCGATCCGCAGAGGGTCAGCACCATCGGCATGTTGTGCTCGACGATCAGGAACGTGGTGCCCGCCCGGTTGAGTTCGCGGATCAGGCCGACCATCTGCTCGATCTGCGTCGGATTGATGCCGCCGGCGGGTTCGTCGAGCAGGACCAGTGAAGGTTCGAGCATGAGGACCTGGGCGAGCTCGACCAGCTTCTGCTGGCCGTAGGACAGCCCGCCCACCGGTTGCGCCCGATAGTCGCCGAGGCCGACGAAGTCCAGCAGCTCCTGGCCCTTCGCGGCTTCCGCGCCGGTCATGGCGGGAGCGCGGAGGCCGGACAGCGACAGACCGCGCACCCCGGCCACCACATTCTCCAGTGCCGTCAGACGCGGAAACAGCCGGGTCAGCTGGTGCGTGCGGCCGAGCCCGCGATGGCTGCGTTCCCACCGGTTCAGGCCGTCGATCGGCTTCCCGTCGAACAGCACACCACCCGTGTCGGCCCGGAGGCCGCCGTCGAGGATGTTGAACAGTGTCGTCTTGCCCGAACCGTTGGGCCCGATGAGACCGGTGATGGAACCTCGTTCCACAGTCAGCGAACACCCATCGAGGACGTGGAGGCCGCCGAAGCTCTTCCCCACCCCGCTCACCTCCAGCAGCGGCTTGCTCGTGTCCACAGTGGAACTGGACCCGAGGGTCAGCCACTCCGGCGCACCGGAAGTCCCACCCTCGGCCACGGTGGCGAGTCGGCGCCCGGACAGCCCGGCCGTTCCCGCCGCCCGCACTTTTCGGAGCCTGGCTTGGACTTCCGGGATGATGCCGCGCGGCATGAAGAGGACCACCACGAGCAGCACGCCCCCGAACAGGACCAGGCGCCACGAACCCGCGTCCGGGCCGGTGAACTGGTAGTTGGTCCACTGCGAGAACGGTTCGACCAGGAACGCGCCGAGAACCGGGCCCCAGAGCGTGCCCACGCCGCCGAGCAATGCGGCGAGCACCAGCGTGATGCTGGTGACGATGCTGAACATCGCCCGCGGGTCCAGGAACGACAGGTAGTACCCGTAGATACCGCCGGCGATGCCGATGGGCACGCTGCTCGCGATGAAGCCCGCCAGCTTGTAGACCGGGGTGTTGATGCCGATGCTGGCCGCCTTCTGCTCGTCGTCCCGGATCGCCATCAGCCCGACGCCGAACCTCGTGGAGCGGATCCCCCACGACATCAACAGGGTCAGCGCGAGCAGGAGGAGCAGCAGGTAGTAGAAGGGCCAGTTGGCGAAGGCGATGTCCCAGGTGGGGATGTCGAAGGAGAGCCCGTGGCTCCCGTTGGTCACCGAACTCCAGTTGAGCGCGACCACCCCCAGCAGGGCGAGCATGGCGAAGGTGACGATGATGAACGCGATGCCGCGCGTGCGGTAGGTGGCCAGTCCCAGCAGTGTCGCGAGCAGGCCCGCCGTGACGCCACCGAGCGGTGCCGCCAGGAAGGGCGAGATCGACAGCCAGTCTGCCGACAGCGCCGTGGTGTAGGCGCCCACGCCGAGGAACGCGCTCTGTCCCAACGAGATGTAGCCGGTGTAGCCGCCCATGATGTTCCAGCCGCTCGCCATGATCGCGAGCAGGAAGACCATGATCAGCATGTTCTGGTAGTAGGTGTCGCCCACCAGCGGTGGCACCGCGGTCAGCGCCGCCACCCCGGCGAGCACGATCCAGGCCCGTGGGCGGGAAAGTATCGCCTTCATGCCGACACCGTGTCCTCTCTGACCTTGCGACCGAAAATCCCTTGTGGACGGACGAGGAGCACCAGGATGATCACCACGTAGGGCACGGCGGTCGCCCATGCCGACGAGAGGTAGGTGGTGGTCAGGGTTTCCGCGATGCCGAAGACCAGCGCGCCCGCGAGACTGCCGGCGAGACTGCCCATACCGCCCAGTACGACCACGGCGAGGCCGATCCCGATCCAGCGGTCGCCGGAGTCCGGGGTGAAGGGCGCGAGGACGGCGATGATCGAACCCGCGGCGCCCGTCAGCGCTACACCGATCGCGTAAGTGGCGAGGTTGACCCGCTCCACCCGGATCCCGGTGAGCGCCGCACCGGAGGGGTTGAGCGCGGCCGCCCTGACCGACCTGCCCAGCCAGGTCCGGTTCAGCAGCAGGTAGAGCCCGAGCAGGAGCGCACCGGCGACGACGAAGCCGTACACCTGGACGGTCGGCAGGATGATCTCGCCGATCCGGAGGGAGGAGTTGACGTAGGACGGGGTGACGCTGTGCGGTTCCGATCCCCAGACGAGTGCGTTGACGCCTTCGAGGATCATCGCCAGCGCCAGGGTCGCCATGATCACCGCCGCGTCGCCTCCCCGGTCCGCGAACCGCATCACGAAGTGGTGCAGCACGCAGCCCACCGCGAACAGCGCGGCACCGACGACGGGGATCGCGAGAAACGGGTCGAGACCCGTCCCCTGCCACAGCGAGTAGGTGAGGAACGCGGCGGCCATGAGCAGGCCGCCGTGCGCCAGGTTGACGATCCGCATGACGCCGAAGATCAGCGTCAGCCCGGACGAGGCGAGCGCGTAGATCCCGCCAAGCAGGATCCCGAATACGATGCCCTGCACCAGGACGACCATGTCACCCCGCCCAACCCGGCTTGGGGCGCACGATCTGGGTGCTGGTCACGGCGTCGGCCGGGGCCACCACCTCGAGTTGTCCCTTCTGCCACTGGACGAGCAGCATGGACGCCTTGGGCACGCCTCGTTCGTCCCAGGCGAGTGGACCGGAGATCGTGGGTACGGCGTTCGCGTGCAGCCAGTCGGCGATCGCGTTCTGGTCGATCTTGCCGACGGCCTCGACCGCGGCTTGGAGCACTTGCGCCGCGGTGTAGGACGACGCGGCGTCCTCTGTCGGGTCCTCACCGAACTGCGTCCGGTACGCCGAGACGAAGTCGACGTTGCCGGGGTTCTTCGCGTCCGGGTGCCAGGCCGCGGTGGTGAAGATCCCCTCGGTGTTGGCTTCCCCGATACCGCTGGGGAACGTCAACGGGGATGAGGGCGCCTTGGTCTGGAACAGGAACTTCGGGCTGAAGCCGACCTTCTGCAGTGACCGGATCATGGCCACGCCGTCGGTTTCCAGCGCACCGTGCACGAGGAGGTCCGGTTTCGCCTGGGCGATGGTGCTGGCGATGGTGTCGAAGTTCGTCGTGTCGGGCGGGTAGTTCTCGCTGTAGACGGTGCGGATGCCGAGCGCCTCGAACTTCTGCTTGAAGATCTCGATCGCCACGTCGGCGCTCGGGTCGTTCTGGGTGGGGTACGCCGCGGTCGCGGGACGGTCGGCTTGCGGCAGCGACGCGATGTACTCGACGAACCGGTCGGGGACGTCCTTCGTGGTTCCCGTCTGGGCGAAGAACAATTTCTTCAGGCCGCGCTCGAATATCTCCGCGGCACCACCGGACGGTTCGACGTAGACCATCCCGTTGCGCTCGGCGATGGCGGACGCGGGCAGGTTGAGGAACGAGGAGAAGGTCCCGACCAGCAGGTCGACCTTCTCCTGGCTGATGAGCTTGTTGTAGTTGGCGACCACGGTGTTCTGGTCGAATCCGTCGTCGAGGATCACGAACTCCACCTGGCGGTTCAGCAGCCCGCCGGCGTCGTTCACCTTCTTCTGCCACGCCTGGTAGCCCTGGTGGCCGGGTTTGGACACGTCGGCGACGGGACCGGTCAGCGGCAGGGAGGCGCCGATCCGGATCGGGCCGGTCGACGACGAGCCCGTGGACGGGGCTCCGCAGGCGGCCGTGACCAGCACGGCACCGGTACCCAGAAGGAAAGTACGTCTTCCGAAAGCAGGAATAGTGGCGGGAATGCGACGTTGCATGGCGACCTCTGTTCGAACGGACGGTGGTCAGCGAAGGCCTGTCGGGTAGTCGACGCCGGTGAGACCGGGCACGATCACCTTCGTCGGATCGTTGTCGTGCATGATGAGCTGGTCCACGGCGAAGTCCGTGACCGCGCCGGACAGCAGCTGGCGGGGGTCTTCCAGCACCATCCGCATTCGGGTGATCATCGCGTCGAAGTCGGTGGGCGAGTGGATCACCGGCATCTCGCTGATCACCGCGTGCTGCCGCGCCGTGAGATCGGGCGCCTCGAAGGAGTTCGGCTGGAACGCGGGATAGCCGGGGAACATGGTCCGCCCGAGTTCGACCGTGACCCTGATGAAGAACCAGAGCTCGCGCATCGCCGGTTCGATGGCCGCGACCCCGGACAGGTCGCCCTCGGCCGGGGTGTCGAAGACCGGTGCGTGCGGCGCCATGTAGAGGCGTTCGAGGGGCAGCCGCTTGCGGGACGCGCCCACGATGATCGTCGCGACGCTGCTGGTGTTCCAGGTGACGCCGGCCGTGGGCCGGCCCTGCCTGCCCGCGACCAGCACCATCGCTTCGTGCCAGTCGATCGGGTGCCGGTCGAACCACCGCATCACGCGGTGCGCCGCGTCCATCCCGGCCAGGAAGAACGTCGCCACCATCATGTGGTTGACGGGCACGGGGAGGTCGGCGGAGCCGTCTCCGGCCAGGTAGTCGGTGCGCAGTGTCGTCGAGTTGAGATAGCTGTCGTCGGCGAGCGCGCGGCGCAGATAGCGGGCCGTCACCGCGCAGGAGTAGTCGACCATGTCGGCGATCGACTTCTCCATGCCGCGGAACGCGTCCACCGCGATCTCGTCGCGCCACACCTCGGCGTCGTTGGCCGCGCGAGCGACTTGGACCTTGCCGAGCAGGCGCTCCGCGTCGGTTCGCCATGAGTCGTCGCCACGCAATTCCTTGGTGAGCACCAGGGAGGCGATGGCGGGGCCCAGGTGGGAGACGCCCGCGAGTTCCTTGAAACCCCGGTTGCCCATGCGGAAGCTCTCCACCTCGGGCGCGGCGCCGTTTCCCGCGAACAGTGCGATGTCGCGGCCGGTGGCGACGATCAGCGGGTCGGCGTGGCCGCGGTCGGCCCGGGCGGCGGTCAGCCTCGCCCCGATGGTGTCGTGGCCGGCGGTATAGGCGTGGAAGAGGTCCACCAGCTCAGGGCTTTCCCTGTGCTGGACGGCACTTCCGTCGAGTGCGGCGGTGTTCATCCGTTCCCCTTAGGGCGTGTCTTGTGGGTCTGTTCGATGGGATTCGTGATCCAGGTGGTTCCTGGTTGTGCCGGGGATTCGCCCTCGTACTGGACGTCGGGTGAATCCCCGGTGCGACCAGGGGCCGCCTGGGCGCGGATACCGCGAACAAGATCCACCAGACACGCCCTCAGTCCGTGAACTCGTAGACGACGGTCTCGGCGGCGAACCGCACGTCCGCGGTCAGGCTGTTGGACACCGCGACCAGCAGGGTTTCGCCGTCGTGGTGGACGGTGGCGTCTGTGCCACCCGTGGTGGGAAAGCGTTCGACCTCGACAAGCCGCGAGTCGTCCCAGCGGTAGAGCTGCGAGTCGACGGCCGTGACGGGGTTTTCCCGGCCGCCTACGATGAAGTTCACCCGCACCAGGTAGAGCCCGGTATCCCTGGCGATGACCGCGAACTCCCGCGCACCGGCACCGGGCAGGTCGTGGTGGTGCACGAAACGCTCGCCATTCCACTGGTGTACAACGGAATCCGCTTCGATCACGGCGCACGCCAGGTAGGTCCGCCCGTCGGCCTCGAAGGTGGCGAACGCGCGGCCGCCCTGGTCGACGAGGTCCTGATGGTGGACGAATCGCTCACCGTCCCACCGGTACAGCCTGCTCGGCTGGACGTGGTCCGCGTGCGCCAGGAAGAAGTGTCCGTCCAGCTCGAAGAAGTGCCAGTTGTAGGCCCAGGCCGACTCGATCTCCTGGAACGGCTCGAACTTCTCGCCGGACCACTCGAAGATCACCGAAGGGCGGTTCGAGGCGACGTACTGCGGCAGGGAGACGCCTTGGGCCAGTGCCAGGAAGTGCCTGCCGCCCAAGGTGAAGTGGCGCCACTGCTTGGCGGCGAAGGTCGGGAACACCTGGAACGGCGTGAACTCCGCACCGTCCCAGCGGTGCACGACCGAGTCGACCGCGTATTCGTAAGGGCCTTTGCCCGACCGGATACTCGCCACCGCGAGGAAGGCCTGGTCGTCGATGACGAAGAACTCCGCGTCCTCACCGCCGGGCGCGAACAGCGTTTGGTGCTCGGCGTAGCCGCCTGTCTCCCGGCGCAGGAGCAGCAGGTCCGTGTCACTGTCACCACCGTTCATCCCCGGCGGGGTCCCCGGCGCGTCGCGGGAAAGTTGCGGGATCGCCAGCAGGTCGTGGCCACCGGCCCGAAAAGACTCCACTGCCCTGGCTCCGGACGTCGGGATCCGATACCTCTCGCGCAGGTGCTTCCCCTCCACGGTGGACTCCTTCGTCGTATGAATCTGAATTCACTTTCATTTCGGACATTAGCAGCTGCCCCTTGGTCACGCCATACCTTCACCAGGATCGAACCGGCCGATCACGTGGCGGGCTCGGCCGTCAGGCCAGGGCTCCCCCGTAGACGAAACGGGCGAGCGCCTCGATCTCCGCATCGTCCCGGCCGCCGTTGTCGCCGACCTCCGCGCCGAGCATGACGGTGTAGCAGTGCTGCTCGAGCAGACCCCGCGTCATCACGGCGATCCGAGGGGCGTCCTCGACGGACTTGCCATGGTGCGCGCGCAACTCGCGGAAATGCGCGGACCAGATGGCGACGTCCCGGTCACGCATGTCCTCCCAGATCCCGGCGAACACGGGATCGGACATCGAGGCCTGGTAGATGGCGACCATCTCGGGGAGGAATTCGCGGTAGGTCTTCCAATACGCCTCGACGTGCTCGCGCACGTGCTCCGCCGTGGTCATGGCATGGGCATGCCCTGCACTGCCGGCCACTCGCTCGTGCAACGCCGCGATGAAGTCGTCGGCGAGTGCCTTCAGCACCGCGGCCTTCGACTCGAAGTACCGGTAGATCCCCCCGGCCGCACGGCCGGCCTCGGTAGTGATGTCGGTGATCTTCGTCGGCGCGTAGCCCTGGCGCGCGAACACCCGGCGAGCGGCAGCCTTGAACTCCGCCTCGGCACGATGGGACTTCGTCTCCCCCACCACACGACCCCCGTCCGACATCGATTGTGAAAGTGACGCCACTTTCATCCAGGTCAGACGATAGCCCACGGCACCTTTGCGAACGACATCCGCGACGAGCTCGCCCCGTACGCCCCTGGCGAGGACGGCGCTTTGGCGAGAAAGTGCCTCGTGGCGTCCCGAAAGAAGAGCACGCCACGTCTGCCTTCCCATTCAATAAGCGTGACGGGTCATCACGTCCAGGATCGTGGTGTGGGAATCGCGGTGGGAATAACCGCTGTAGACGGCGGCGATCTTGTGCACCGCTCCCCCGTGCAGGGTCAGGGTCGCCTTGATGGGCACGTTCCGATGCTTCTCGACCCGCGCGAACTCTTCGTATGGCAGCCAAAGCGAGCCCCCACGGGCCGCCAGTGCCGCCGGTGGGTTCTCCATCAGCTGGAGAAGCGCCACTTTCCCGTTGTCGTTGCTCTTGGCCGTGCAGTGGACGAAGAGCAGGCCGAGGTCGGTGACGAACAGGTAGCCGAGCCGGTCGTCGATCTTGACGTGCGCGAGCGCGCCCATGATCGTTGAACCCCGTGGCGACAACCGCCTGCTGCTTCCGGCTGCGGCCGCCAGGTCGATACCGAGCCCGGTGAGCGTGGCGCGGGCCCGGTCGGCACCCTCGGGAGTCGCCTCGATCAGATCGTCGACGAGCTCATAGCCATCCACGGTGGACCCGTCCTGACGCTGGAACTCCGAGACCTCGTCCCATCGGTGGGTATACCGGAGCGAACCGGCCTCGTACGCGGCGAGAAGGACGGCCGACACGACCTCGTCCTCGATGACGGCGACAGCCTGCTCGTCTCCGCCGGCACAGAGGGCAAGGAGCAACTCCAGGCTTCCCTGTTCCTGCCCGGCGGACCGGGCGATCGACCGATACGCCTTGTCTGCGGACTCCCGAAGGAGCGCGAGCGCCGTTTCCAGCGGGTAAGTGTCCCAAGGCACCCGGCGGCGATCGCCGAAATCGAAAACGGCCACCTCGAGCCGCGTTGCGAGCAGGGCGGCGTCGGCCACCATGGCCAGCGCGGTCCGGTCGTCCACATCGGACACCTCGGGCGTGGCTTCCAGCGCCCACAACCGATCCAGGGTCGGCGGGTGGGTGTCCCAGTGCGACAGCGGCCGGAACGGCACATCGGCTGTCACGAACCATTCGCGCCTGGCGTCCAGCATTTCGGCGAAACCACCGAAGATGTTGTCGGGCGCCAAGCCGACGACGAGCCCTGCGTTGACGTAGGCGTGCAGATACCGGTCCCAGTCGTCGCCGAGCAGCGGCAGCGCTCGCAACGCCGACTGCGCCGCGGCACGCCCGGCGATCCGACCCATGACCTTGTCCGCGTGGTACTCCTGGCGTCGGCTGGCCAAGCGCTGGGTAAGGATGAACATCCTCGCGTAGCCAAGGAACAGCCAGGACAGCGGATTGAGCGTCGAGCGGGGAAACCGTTCGAGCATCCGGGCGACGGCCACGTGCCCCTGGTACCCGAGCGCGGTGAGCCTGCCGTCCAGGCGTCCATAGTGGCCGAACTCGTGGGCGAGCACGGCACGCATCTGCTGGTAGGACAAGCCCTGCAGCAGAGGGAAGCCGACCAGCAGGATACGACGGCCGGGCAGGAGACCGAGAAGCCTCCGCCGTTCGACGACGGCAGCGTTCGGGACGGCGATGATCCAGACCTGATCGGGCAGGCGCGTGCCGACCGTGTCGGCCAACTCGGTGAGCGTGCCCCACAGCCCGGGCGCGTCATCCCGGAGGAGCGGAATACCCTTCGGTACGAATGGCTTCGCCTTGAGCTGCAGCAAGGCAGCGACACACGCGCCGAGCAGCAGGCCGAGGGTGAGACCGGCGAGAAGGAACAGCGCGACGTTGTCGATGGCGCCCAGCAGCAGGCCTCCACCGAAGGCCACCAGCACAAAGCACCCGGTGATCAGCGCGTAGAACCCCAGCAGGACAAGCAGGGAGAACGCGGCCCTGACCACGGTGTTCCATGGACGCATGGGGGCACATTACCCACTCCCGTACCGAATTCAGAATCACGGACATGGAGGACCGCCGACCGGTCGGCCCGCGCATGGCGCGAACCGACCGATCCCGGTGTGACGAGTCACCGTCGACTCAGATGGTGAGCGCCTGGCGGCCGGGACGGGTCCGTCGCCAGGCGATCACGAAGAAGACGACCAGGCCGACAAACGGCAGCGAACCGACGAGCCAGCTCAGCGCCACCGGTGGCCCCGGCTGGGCAAGCACGGTGAGGCCGGGCAGCGTCCCCTCCCCATGGCCTTGGGGGCCGTCGACGGCGAAGCCCAAACTGTAGGTGCCGGGCGCGTTGAGCGACTTGACGTCCAGGCCCCAGCTGTCCAGTTTGCGGGGATGGCGGACGAGCGGGGTGACGTGCTCGTCGTCCTTGACGCCGGGGCCGTCCATGAGCAGCGACCCGGACTTCCCGGCGATCCCGCCGGCGGGGACAAAGGTGAAGTCGAGTGACTGCATGGCGCGGATCGGCCAGGTGGAGAACCCCAGCGTCACGTCGTAAGGACCGGCTTTGACGTGTTCGGTGTGGACGATGCCGACCGGTGCGTAGGCCATCGCGGGGCCCGCAGACACCAGGCTCAACATGATCGCGGCCACGACAGTGATGACCGCGCGGCGCGGTCGGCGGACTCGAATGCTCATCGGGCTTCCTTGATGGCGGTGACGGGGGCGAGTGCGCGGAGCATGGCGGTGAAGCGGGAGCCGAGGAAACCGCCGAGGGCACCGAAAACGACACCGGCGATCAGAAGAGCCACGACCGCCGACCCGGTGATCGCCGAGGTCGGATTGATGAGGACCTGCTGCAGCGGGATGCTGGCCGCGATGATCAGCCCGGACACGGCACCGGCGACCAGCAGGACGGTCTTCCCGTCGTAGCCACGTTTGCGGCCCTGCCACAGCAGCAACTCGACGGCGGCCGCGGCGACGATCAGGAACATCGGGATGGCACCAGGCACTTCGGGCGGCTGCGGGGTGAGGCCATCACGCAGCGGAAGCCCGACCGAGGCGGCGTAGGCCGCCGATGCCCACGGGGAGAACCACCACAGGAATCCTTGCAGGGCACCGAGAACCACGGCGATCCCGATCGCCGTGCCGGGCCGGCGCAGGATACCCGCGCCGATGATCGGCAACATCGCCGCGAAGAACACGACCCCGGCGATCGTCGGATCGAACGGCAGCGGAAGACCGCTGAAAGCGTTGGCACAGATGGGCGCGAAGGTGATCAGGACCGGGATCGCCACGATGGTGCCGAGCTGACCCCAGCGGCGGTCGTGGGCCGCGGCGAACACGATCACACTGCCGACCATCGTGGTCGAGATCGACAGGAACAACGCCACGTGCGGCGGGGAGTTCAGGACGGCGTCGAAACCGTAGAGCGAGTGCCACCACAGGTCGAGCAACCCGTAGAGCAGGAACGACGCCGCGCCGATCCCGGAGATCAGGTAGCCCAGCGGCGCGGTGAACGTGCCGCCGAAGACCCGGACGGGTGTGCCGCCCGCCGCACGCGGCCATGATCGGCCGGCGCGCTGGGCGGAGGTCGACAGCAGCACCATGACCAGGCTGGCGATCCCGGCGATCGTGGTACCGGAGTAGAGCGCCAGGTGCGACAAGGTGAAGAAGGTGTCCGGGCCGACCGAGACGTGCCATTGCACGTCCCAGCTGATGCCCGCGGTGGTGATCAACGTGCCGGCGAGCACGCCCCAGGCGCCCGCTCGGGCCGCGAAGCCGACATCGGCGGCTTCCGGAGGTTCGGCGCGGCCGGTCTCCGCGGCCGAAGTGACGAGATCCATGGTGTGCCCTTTCGTCGTAATTGCGTGGTGTGGCAAGGGGTTCAGTTGCCAACCGAGATCGGCAGTGTGAGGTTGTCGACGCCGTCGGCTGTGCTGATGGACAGCCGTAGTTCCCAGGGGCCGGCCATCAGCAGCGGTACGGCGTCGGCGCGGTAGTGGCCGCCGCCGCTCGGGACGGCCGTGACCGGCGGGGTGGCATGACCCATCAGCGGCATCACCGCCTCGATCTCCACCGTGGCCGGGAGCGCCGGGCCGCCCGCGCGGTCGGTGAGGTCGATGTCGATGGCGGTGGTCCCGGTTTTCGCGCTTCCGACGGTGGCGGTGACGGCGTGGTGCGGTGTCCCGGCGTGCATCACCACGGGTCCGGCCGGGGTGGGCCGCAGGAACCAGACGAGAACTCCGATGACGACGATCGCCGCGGCGGCGACGCCCGCGATGAGTATCCGGCGGGTGGTGGGAATAGTGGCGGTCATCGCCTGCCTCCTTCGGTTGCGGCGGGTACGTCGAGGACGACGGGGATCGTGATGACGGCGTAGGCGCGTTCGACCTGGATCCAGAGCCGGTACCGGCCCGCCGTGGGAAAGCTGTAGGTGAACGAGACGTCGGGGCCGTAGGCGGCGACGGTCTCGTCGGGGGTGCTGTCCCCGTTGACCGGGGGCATGGCCACCCGACCTGTCCCGGCGGCGCCGCCCATGGAGTGGGCGTGCGCCCAGACCGGCGCTTTCCCCACCGCTGTCCCGATATCGGTGTCGCTGAGCAAAGGTCCCGCGACGATCATGTGCCCGGCCATGCCCAGCCAGGGCTGCAGGTCGGCGGTGCCCCCGACCTGGACCGTGACGGCGGCGGGACGTCCCGCTGCCGGGTTGGCCACCTCGACGCCGATCGAAGTCCCGCCGATGTCGGCCGAACCGGCCGTGGCGCCATCAGCGAGGACGACCGGATTCACCGGGGCGCTGACCGGCCCGGTGCCGGAGACGTCGAGACCCGCGGGGACGCGCACGAGCTGGACCCCGCCCCCGCGGCGAACCATTTCTGCCGACACCGCGTAGTGGCCGGGTTCGGGCAGCGTCAGATGTTGCTGGTAGCGGCCGGATGCGGTCCGGATCGGGTGCAAGTGCCACAGCCGCCCGGACGGGCTGACGACCAGCAGGTGGATCAGCGCACTGTCGTGGATGATCAGGTCGTCGACCGGGGCACCGGTGGCGCCGTCGGTGAGATTCAGTTCCAGCTCGCCGGGTTTTCCCGCGGTCAAAGGGTTTCCGCCGGGAGCGAGCAGGACCGGCGGGCGGGAGAAGTCCGTGATGAGCGGGCCGTTGCGCGCGTAGGGATCGGTGACGTTGTCGATGGTGGGGTCGAGCTGGCTGCCCGGTTGCGGCGGAAGCGGGAGCGACGCCGACAGCACCGCGCCCGTCACCGCCACCGCGATCGCGGCCACCAGGCCAGCGGCGGGCAGCAGCACCCAGCCACCGCGCCGGGCTCGCGCCGCCACCAGTACCGACACCAGCAGCAGGATCCCGGCGGCGACGAATCCCCCGTACACCGCGCGTTCCGGTGGCGAAGTGGCCTGCACCGGCACCAGGAACGGGATGTGTGCCACGCGGTAGCCGTCGCCGAGGGCCAGTTCCCATGGGCCGGGGCGGTCGACGTCCAATCCGGTGGAATACGTTCCCGGCGTCTGTCCGATGTCGAGTACAGCTTGGGTGGTCGGGACTCCGGCCGCGGGTAGCGCGGAGGACGCGCCGGTAATCCCCATCGGTGTCGCGGACATGGTGAGCCGTCCTGGGGCGGTGCCCGCGTGGGTGATGACGTCGACGTGGAGTGGTCCGGGGGTCCCGGTGACCCGGCGCAGCACGAGGGTGAGTTCACGGTCGCCGAGGCTTTGGGCGATCGTGAGATCCCCGCCGGTGGACGGGGAATCGGCGAACGCCGGTGCGTTTCCGCCTGCCAGGAACAGCACGCACAATCCCGCGATCAGCGCGGGCCGCAGACGTTCGAAGATCATGCGGATAACGCTAGGAGTCGCGGCGGTCCGAAACGTCACCGTCAGCGGGGAGTGAAGATCACTCGTTTTGGGGACTCGTCAAGCCACGGTTTCTGGGACTGTTCAGCGTTGTCGCACGAGACCGTTCACGTGGGCATAGGCGACGGCTTGCACGCGGTCGCGGAGGCCCAGTTTCGCGAGCATCCGGGAAATGTGGGTTTTGACGGTTTCCTCGCCGACGTGGAGCAGTCCCGCGATTTCGGCGTTGGCATTCCCGTCGGCCAGCAGGAGCAAGACTTCCCGTTCCCGAGCGGTCAAACGCGACAGTTCCGCGGGCTCTTCCCTGGGTGCGATACCGCGGGCGAACCGGCCGGCGAGGCGCTGGGTGACCGAGGGATCGATGAGCGCGTCTCCCCTCGCCGCTATCCGCACCGCGGTCACCAGTTCCGCGGTGGGCATGCTCTTCAGCAGGAATCCGCTCGCCCCGGCCTGCAACGCGCGGTAGACGTAGTCGTCGTTGTCGAAGGTCGTGAGCACCAGGACCTTCGTCTCGACGCCGGGCACCGCGAGGATCATTTCGGTGGCGCCGAGCCCGTCGAGTTTCGGCATGCGGACGTCGAGGATCGCGATGTCGGGTCGCAGCCGCAGGGTTTCGGCGACCGCTGACCGGCCGTCCCCGACTTCGGCGACGCAGCGCAGGTCAGGCTGCGTCTCCAAGGCCAGGCGAAGCCCGGAGCGGAACGTGGCGTGGTCGTCGGCCAGCAGGATGCGCAAGGTCATGACGCGGGGGCCAGCGGGAAGACGACGGCGATGCGCCAGGCGCGGCCGTCGGGATCGGGGCCGTAGCTGACGTCGCCGTCGAACAACGCGGCGCGGTGGCGGATCCCGGCCAGCCCCCGGTGGTTTCCGGCGCCGGGTTCACGAGCCGGGTGCGGGTGCACGGCGTTTTCGCTCGACAGCGTCACGGCGTGGTCCTCGTGGTCGATACGCAGGTCGACGGTGGTCCCGTCGCCGTGGCGCAGGGCGTTGGTCAGCATTTCCTGGGTGATCCGATACAGCGCGACATCCAGCGAACCGGACAACCGGTCCTGCCGGACACCGGTGATCCGCGTCCGCACGGCCATTCCCGCGGCGCGGACTCCGTCGACCAGCTCGTCGAGGTTGTCGAGTCCGGGCTGGCGGGCTCCGTCGACGTCGTCGCCGTGGAGCAGGTCGAGCATCCGGCGAAGGTCCATCAGGGCGGCCTGGCTCGAGCTTTCGACCTCGCTCAGTGCTTTGGCCAGCACCACCTCTCCCGACGACGTGGCCAGGCCGAGTCGCGCGGCGCCCGCGTGCACGCCGATCGCGCTGACATGGTGCGAGATGACGTCGTGCAGGTCGCGGGCGATCGCGCCGCGTTCGTCGGTGACGGCCCGCGCGATGGCGTGCTGGGCGTCCCGGCGTTCGTTCTCCGCCCGCTGTTCGAGTTCGGCGAGATGCGCGCGCCGGGCGGTGGTGTAGCGGCCGACGAGCCACGGCAGCACCGCGCCCTTGAGTGCGCTGAACAGCAGGTCGGCCCAGTCGGTCTCCCCGCCCAGCGCGTGGCCGACGACGACCCCGCAGATCAACGCCACGAGCGCGAAGATCGCGGGCCCGCCGCGAAGCCAGGCCCCGGCTCGGTAACCCGCGATCAGGCTCCCGGCGTCGTTCGCGTCGGCATCCGCCCCCGAATGGCTGGGCAGGATGACCGCCGCGGCCACCTGGACCAGGGCGTGGACGACGGCGACCTGGCCGGAAAAGCGGGCGGGGGCGGCGAGCGCGAGGTCGGCGAGGACGGCCGCGACCACCAGAAACCAGTACCAGGGCGGGACCGATGCCCGGGACGCATGCAGCAGCAGGGGCGCGACGTCGGCGACCAGGCACACGACGGCGACCAGCTGCGACTGACGCCCCAGCGACCGGCTCAGGTCGCCCAATCCTGCGAACATAGGTCCAGCTCCCCCTCCCGCGCGATGTCGAGATCATCATCTCAAGCCGGCGGACCACAGACGTCACTCGCAGGAGGGACCCCGCGGCGGACGTCAACAGTCGCGGATCCGGACAGCGTTCACCTCGAGTCCCGGGACGGTTCACCTTGTTCCGAAATTCACAGCCGACCACCAAGGGCCCACAATACGGACATTTACCCAAATAATGTCCGCTATTCCACCTGACTACCCGAGCCCTCCCTGACGGAGGCAACCAGGCGGTTAACGCACGGCAATTTCGCGCGCGTTTTCCGCTCCACGCTGACTTCGGACGGAATTCGTCATGGTGTAGAACTACCGCACGGCCGAGCGGAGGACCGCGGCCCGTATTCCCCATTTACCTGAGGACGGAAATCCAGTGAGCGTGATCGATATCGGCCAAGCCGTCGTACTGGGAATCGTGGAGGGGCTCACCGAATTCCTCCCGGTTTCCTCGACCGGGCACCTGAAGATCACCGAAGGGCTGATGCACATCCCCGTCGAGGACCACGCCGTCGTCGGGTTCACCGCGGTGATCCAGGTCGGCGCCATCGCCGCGGTCCTGGTGTACTTCGCCCGCGACATCATCCGCTTCGCCGCGGCTTGGGGACGCGGTATCGCCAGCGCGGAAGCCCGCCAGAGCCACGACTACAAGTTCGCCTGGTGGATCGTGTTCGCCACCATCCCGATCGTGATCGCCGGACTGCTGTTCCAGCCGCTCATCAAGGGCGCGCTCGCGTCGCTGTGGGTCGTGGCGGGCTCCCTGATCGTCGGCAGCGCGCTGATGTGGGCCGCCGAACGCGTCGGCAAGCTCAACCGGGGCGAAGCCGAGATCACCTTCGCCGACTCCATGCTCGTCGGCTGCTCACAGATCCTCGCCCTGCTGTTCCCCGGTTTTTCCCGCTCCGGGGCGACGATCTCCACCGCGCTGATCCGCGACCTCGACCGGGTGGCCGCCACCAGGCTGTCGTTCTTCCTCTCCATCCCCGCTCTGACCGGCGCGGGCATCTACGAACTGAAGGACGCCGTCGGCGGCGGGGTCGACATGCTGCCGCTGATCGTGGGCACGGTCGTGTCCTTTGTGGTCGCCTACGCCTCGATCGCGTGGCTGCTGAAGTTCGTCGCGAAGCACTCGTTCAACGGTTTCGTCATCTACCGGATCATCCTGGGCGTGGTGATCTTCGGCCTGCTCGGCACCGGCGTACTCGCTTCATAGGCGCTAACCCACCGCTAACCTTATGACTGCACAGCGTTGACCGTCGCCGCCCTACCGTTGACCAGGTGCCTCTCACCGTTAACCTCATGTTCGATTCCCCCTCCCGAGCGGAGGGCAGGCGATGATCGACGACTCGTGGTACCTCGACGTCGTCGGCTTCGCCCAGCACACGCCGTGGCTCAACGCGATCGGGATCGGCGTCACCAACTACTCGCTCATCCTCGAAGGACTCGTCATCCTCTGGCTTCTGTGGCGGGCCAGGCACGGCGACGACGAGACCGTGGCGAAGGCGTTGTGGATCCCGATCGCGGTACTGGCCTCGTACCTGCTCGACTCCGGCCTCAAACAGTTGATCGCCGAGCCGCGGCCGTGCCAGGCCCTGCCGAACGTGCTCACGATCCTGCCGTGCGACGCGCACACGGATTACTCGTTCCCCAGTAACCACACCGTGTTGGCGGCGTCGTTCGCGGCCGCGTTGTTCCTGACCTCGCGTCGCTGGAGCTTTTTCGCCTGGATCTACGCGCTCGTGTTGGCGGCGTCGCGGGTGTATGTCGGCGCGCACTACCCACACGACGTCGTCGCCGGCCTGCTCGTCGGCGCGGTGATCGGCTACAGCGGCGTCCTTCTCCTCGGGCCGCTGACCTCGTCGGTCAGCTCGGTCCGGACGCGGCATTCCGTGCGGGCGAGGCGATAAGCGGGGTGTCCGGACCTTCTTTTTCTTGCCGCGCTTTCCTCTACCATGATTCCGACGGTAAGGATCGCGCGGTGCGCTCCGAGCCAGCCCAGAGTTAGTGGCAGGCAAGAGCCTTCGCCATCTGTCGACAGATGGCGATCCACAGTGGAGTGTCATGGGATTCAGGAGCCACGAGCATATCCGAAGCCGCGCCAACATCCCGCTCACGGTCGGCAAAATCCGGTTTTACCCTTCGACCACCGGTTCGGGTTCGACGCGGCCCGATATTTGTGGCTACGCTGCGATCATGTCACGGCTGCTGGTGGTGGAAGACGACAAGACGATCGGCGACGTGCTCCAGACCAGCCTTCGCCGTCACGGCTACGACGTCTCGTGGCGGCAAACGGGCCGCGAGGCGCTGGAAGACGCCACGCGCGGCGACTTCGACCTGGTGCTGCTCGACCTCGGACTGCCCGATCTCGACGGGGTCGAGGTCTGCCGCCGGATGCGGGCACTGGCCCCGGCGGCGGTACTGGTGATCCTGACCGCCCGCCAGGACGAGATGGACGTCGTCGTCGGCCTCGAAGCCGGAGCCGACGACTATCTCACCAAACCGGTTCGGCTGGCCGAACTACACGCCCGGGTCCGCGCACACCTCCGGCGCAGGTCGACCGACGGCAGTGGTGCGGCGATCACGATCGGGGCGCTCCAGCTCGACGTCGCCGGGCGCCGGGTCAGCGTCGGCGGGATCGAAATCTCGTTACGTACCAAGGAGTTCGACCTGCTGGCCAGGCTCGCACAGGAGCCCGGTGTCGCGGTCAGCCGGAGCACGCTGATGAACGACGTCTGGGACGAGCACTGGTACGGCTCCACGAAGACCCTCGACGTGCACATCGCCGCGCTGCGCCGCAAGCTCGCCGAGTCCGGCGCCGATGTCCCGGCACCGCAGATCTCGACCCTGCGTGGACACGGGTACCGCCTTGAGCGCCCCGATGAATAAGCCCCCGCGGCCACGACGGACAGGAAGCCGGAGACCGTGCGCCGACGTATCGTCACCCTGACCGTGGTGGCCGCCGTGCTCGCCATCGGCCTGTTCGGCCTGCCCTTCGCGTTCATCGTGGCTCGGTACTACCTCGACGACGAACGCGCCGAACTGGAACGCGCCGCGGATTCCGCCGCGCTGACGATGTCCGACGACCTCTCCGACCCCGGCCGCACCCCCGTGCTTCCGGCGACGGCCGCCGAGGACAACGTGGGGCTGTACTCCCCGGAAGGCCACCTTCGCCTGGGCATCGGCCCGGCGACAGCCGACTTCGTCGTCATGGCCGCACGCGACACCGACCTGGCGAGCGGCGAGGTCGGCAGCGACCTGGTGATCGCCGTCCCGGTGATCAACGGCGCCACGCTGACCGGCATCGTCCGCGCCGCGACCCCGCTGACTGAACTCGACCGCCGGAACATCGTGACCTGGCTGGCGATGCTCGGGCTCGCCGCGGTGGCCGTCGGTGCCACTTGGCTGGTGGCCCGTGGGCTGGCCGCACGGCTGGCGCGCCCGCTCGAAGAGCTCTCGGCGTCCGCGGAACGGCTGGGTGACGGCGATTTCACGGTACGGACCCGTCGCGCGGGGATCTCCGAGATCGACCAGGTCGCCGACGCACTGGACACCACGGCCGAGCGGATCGGCAAGACCCTCGAGCGGGAGCGCGCGTTTTCCGCGGACGCCTCGCATCAGCTGCGCACGCCGTTGACCGGGCTGCGGATGCAGCTCGAAGACGCGCTGGAGACCCCGGACGAGGATCTGCGCGGCGCGATCACCTCGGCGATCACGTCGGCGGACCGGCTGGAAAGCACGATCGACGACCTGCTGACGCTGGCCAGGGAAACCCGCACCCCGCGCACGGTCATGGATCTCGACGCCCTGCTCGACGAGGTGCGCCAGGGCTGGCACGGACTACTCGCCGGACAAGGCCGGGAGCTGCGGATCGAGTCCCGGGAGCCGCCACCGCCCACGGCGTCGGCGGCGGCCGTCCGTCAGGTGCTCGGGGTGCTGCTGGACAACGCCGTCACCCATGGCCGGGGCACGGTGACCGTGACCGTTCGGGACGCGGGTGACGCCGTCGCCGTCGACGTGAGCGACGAAGGCCCCGGCGTCAGCGGGGACCTGGATCTGTTCACCCGCGGGTCGAGCACGGGCGTCGGCAACGGCATCGGGCTGGCACTGGCCCGCAGCCTCGCCGAGGCCGAGGGTGGACGGCTGCGGCTGACCACCCCGGCGCCGCCGATGTTCACCTTGCTGCTGCCGGCCAAGGCTCAGGACGTGCGCTTGGCACGGCGCGAGCGGTAGAACTCCAGGAGCAGCGGGCTCAGGGAGACGAGCACGATCACGGCGATGATCGGCAGCAGGTAGGTGTCGATGTTCGGCACCGAGGACCCGAGCGCGTACCCGGCCAGGATCACCCCGACCGTCCACAACAGACCGCCGAGGATCTGCCAGATCGCGAAGGTCCGCGCGGGCACCTCCACGATCCCGGCGAGCGGGTTGAGTACCGTGCGGACGACCGGGATGAACCGCGCCAGCATGATCGCCTTGCCGTGGCCGTACTTCTCCAGCAGCTTCGATGCCCGCTCGACGCCTTCGTTCACGCTGGGCCGGTTGATGCGTTTCAGCAGCGCGGTGCCGCCTCGGCGGCCGATCACGTAACCGACCTGCGCGCCGATGAGCGCGCCGGCCGCCGCCGCGATCATCAGCGTCAGCAACGACGACCCGCCACCGAGCGCTCCGGTGGCCGCGAGCACGCCCGCGGTGAACAGCAGCGAGTCGCCGGGCAGGAAGAACCCGATCAGCAGGCCCGTTTCGGCGAACATCACCAGGAAGACGCCGAACGCGCCGAGCCCGGTGAGCAGGGACCGCGAGTCAAGGATGTTCAAAGCCATAGTGTGCACGATGCCGACGCTAAGAGTCCCCAGGGAAACAACCGGCCCTGCGTTGGTTAATCCGGAGTTTGCCTTCCGCGGCTGGTTATGGTGTGAAGAAAGGAGACCGAGGAGTGCCGTGCACATTGTGATCGTCGACGACGAAGCCGCCGTGCGCGATTCGCTGTCCAGGACCCTGCGGTTCGAGGGCTACACCGTGTCGATCGCGGCCGACGGGGCCCGCGCGCTGGAGGTCATCCGGGCGGAGAAACCCGACGGGGTGATCCTGGACGTGATGATGCCGGTGCTCAGCGGGCTCGACAGCTGCCGGGTCCTGCGCGCCGAGGGCAACTACGTCCCCGTGCTGATGCTCACCGCGCGCGGCGACGTGTCCGACCGGGTCGCCGGGCTCGACGCGGGCGCCGACGACTACCTCGCGAAGCCGTTCGCCCTGCAGGAACTGCTCGCCAGGGTCCGGGCGCTCCTGCGGCGGACCGAATACGCCGCGGCGCCGCCCAGCCCGCCGAGCACTGGTGGTGACCAGCTGTCCTTCGCCGATCTCGTGCTCGACCCCGGCACCCGGGAAGTCACCCGAGGGCCCCGGCCGATCCGGTTGACCAGGACGGAATTCGCGATGCTGGAGACGTTCCTGCGCCATCCGAGGATGGTGCTGACCCGGACGATGATGTTCGAGCAGGTGTGGGGCTACGACTTCGGCGCGTCCTCCAACGGGCTCGACGTCTACGTCAGCTACCTGCGCCGCAAGCTCGAGGCCGACGGCGAGCCCCGGCTCCTGCACACCGTGCGCGGGGTCGGGTACGTCCTGCGCGAGGACCCGCTGTGAAGGCGTGGCTGCGCAAGCGGCGGTGGCGGGAGATGTCGCTGCGGACCCGCCTGACAGTGATGGCCGCGGCGGCGGTCGCCATCGCCGTCGTGGGGGTTTCGCTCACGTCGTGGTTGCTGGTGCGGGCCAAGCTCTACCAGCAGTTCGACGCGCAGCTGTCCACCTCAGCGCAGCTCGCGGCGAAGACCGGGTCGCCGGCCGACGCGCTGGCGACGCTGGCCACCACCGACCGGCGAAACATGCAACCCGACTCGGACCACCCCCCCAGGGTCACCGTCCAATTCCTGGACCAGGCCGGGAACCCGGCGGGTGCGGCCGGTGAGGTGCCGTCCATCCCGGTGAGCACGAACGCGCGGCACGTCGCCGCGGGCGGCCTCGCCGACGAGAACGAGGTCGTCAAGATCGGCAACGACCGCTTTCGCGTGTGGACGGTGCAGCGTCCAGACGGCGCCGCGCAGGTCGCCAGGGACGCCGAGGGAATCGAAAACACGCTGGCGGAACTGGGCCTGTGGCACGGCCTGGTCGGGCTCGTCGGCATCGCGATGGCCACGCTGGTCGGCCTGGTGGTGGCGCGCGCGGCCTTGCGGCCGGTGGACGTGCTCACGGCCGGGGCCGAGCGAGTGGCCCGCACCCAGGACCTGACCGCGAAGATCCCGGTGAACGGCCAAGGCGAGATCGCCCGGCTGGCCGAAGCGTTCAACGCGATGCTCGACGCGCTCGCCGGTTCCCGCGCGGCGCAACGGCGGCTCGTGGAGGACGCCGGACACGAACTGCGGACCCCGCTGACGAGCCTGCGCGCCAACGTCGAGCTGCTCATCCACGCGTCCGTGCAGAGCGATCCCGCCAAGGTCCTGTCCGACGAGGACAGGAACAGGCTGCTGACCGATCTCGACGTCCAGTCCATCGAGCTGTCCACACTGGTCGGCGAGCTCGTCGAACTGTCCAAAGAAGACACGACCCCGGAACCGCTGGAACGACTCGAACCGGCCGACGTGGTCGCGACCGCCGTCGAACGGGCACGGCCACGGGCGCCGCAGGTGCGCTTCGAGACCTCGCTGATCGCCGCCGAAGTACTCGGGCGCCCGGTTTCCCTCGAACGCGCGGTGCTGAACCTGCTGGACAACGCGGCCAAATGGAGCCCGCCGGGCGGCACTGTCCGGGCGAGCGTGGTGGCCGACGACGGCGTCGTGCGGATCACCGTCTCCGACGAGGGACCGGGCATCCCGGAGGAGGACCTGCCCCACGTCTTCGAGCGGTTCTACCGCGCCGAAGCCTCCCGGGCGCTACCGGGCTCGGGACTGGGCCTGGCGATCGTCGAACAGGTCGCGCACCTGCACGGCGGCACGGTCTCGGCGGCGAACACCGAGTCCGGCGGGGCACGGGTTTCGATGACGCTGAAACGCGGCGGTTCTTGACGCGGCGGGTTCTTAACCAAAGCCCGCCGGATCTTCATCGGATTCTCATGATCGGCGGCCACCGTTCATGGGGTGACGACCACCCTCCGCACCGCCCCGGCGAAGACCGGATCCGGGCTCCGCGCCCGGGCGGACGTGCTTGCCCGGCTGGCGGTGACGCTGGCCGTTAGCGCCCAGGTCGTGATCTGTTACCTGACCGTCGTGCTGTGGCGGCAGGTCGACCTGTTCCGCGACCCCGTCAGCGACTACGCCTTCTTCTCCGCCGGGCGCGCGTGGTTCGTCGTGGCGATCCTGCTGGTACTGCTTGCCGGTCTCGCCCTGGTCATGGCGATGAGCGACGCGGGACTGGTCCGCACCACGCTCACCAATGTCCTTTTCGGACTGTGGGCGGCCGGACTGCTGCTCGTCGCGGTCTTCCCGGGCAACCGGGCCGCCGACGATCCGACCCTGCACGGCGAGATCCACCGGTTCGGCGGCGCGGTGTTCCTGACCTGCCTGCCGCTGGCCTGCTGGACGCTCGCGACAACGCTGGCGGCGAAACCACTGTGGACGTCAGCCGCCCGGCTGGTCCGTCGTCTGAGTGTGGTGGGAATGATCACCGCGGCGTCCTTCGGGTTCGCGCAGGTCGTGCCCGCGTTGCCGGAGGGCCTTCTCGAACGGTTCGCACTCATCGCGGAACTGGCCCTGCTCGTCGCGGTGGCCACGACCGTGCGGAGGGCAGCACGATGATCGCGCTCGCCATCGGCTGTGCGGTGCTGGCGGCCTTTTTCTTCGCCGCGGCCGTCCGGCTGCAGCACGGCGCGGTCCGTGCCACGAGCGACGGCGAGACACTGGGGGCCGGCGCGCTGGGGCGGGTCGTCCGCAGCCCGCGGTGGCTGGCCGGAACCGCGCTCGCGGTGACCGGCAGCACCCTGCACATCATCGCGCTTTCCCTCGCGCCACTGGCGGTCGTGCAGCCGATCGGTGTGCTCAGCCTGGTGCTGACGGTCTTGCCCGGCTCCCGGACGAGCCGGGTTCGCACAGCGGTCTTCGCGGTGTGCGCCGGGGTCGGCGGTTTTGTCCTGCTCGCCGCGCTCGCGGGCGGTTCTCCCGCGACGACGTCACCGGATCCGTGGTCGGCGCAGTTCGTCGTCGTGGGCGCGCTGGCGCTGGCCGCGGCGGGACTGTCCGCCCACGGCCGGGCGCGCTGCCTCGCGCTGGCGACGTCGGCGGCAGTCCTCTTCGGCCTGGGTTCCGCGTTGATCAGGGCGGCTTCCCTGGACATCCTCGGCAGCGGCGCGTTGGGCAACGGGGTGGTGCTGGCCGCCGAAGCCGTGCTGCTGATGGTCATGGGTGGCTGGTTGATGCACCAGGCCTACGCCGCCGGGCCGACCGGCATCGTCGTCGCCGCGACCACCGTGGTCGATCCGCTCACCGCTGTCACCGTCGGTCTCGTGTTCTACGGCGAGGCCGCCCACACCCTCCCGGTCCTCGCGTTCGCGCAGGCCGGTTTCGCCCTGGTCGCCGTGGCCGGGGTGCTCGTACTGGCGCGATCGGTGCCCGATCCGCACGACTCCAAGGAGCCCGACATGCCGACTACGCCGCCGCCCGGGCAAGGATTGCGGATCCTCATCAGCGCGGACACCTTCCCGCCGGACGTCAACGGCGCCGCGCACTTCGCCGACCGGCTGGCCCGGGGCCTGGCGGCGCGCGGGCACGACGTCCACGTGGTCTGCCCCGCGGACACGCCGAAGCCGGCCGTGGTGTCGGACGGGCAGATCACGATTCACCGCGTCAGATCACTGGGAACGCCGTTCCACCCGACCTTCCGCATCTGCGCGCCGTGGCAGGCAACGCGCGCGGCACCGGAACTGTTCGACCTGATCCAGCCGGACGTCGTCCATGTGCAGTCCCATTTCTCGCTCGGCCGGGCGATGGTGAAAGCCGCACACGACCGTAGGGTTCCGGTGATCGCGACCAACCACTTCATGCCGGAGAACCTGCTCGGTTACGCGCCGGTGCCGCAGGCCCTGCGGGACCCGATCGCGCGGTGGGCGTGGCGGGACCTCGTGCGGGTGTACCGGCAGGCCGACGTCGTCACCGCGCCGACACCACGCGCCGTCGAACTGCTCGAAACGAACGGGCTGCCCGGCAGCGCGCGGGCGGTGTCCTGCGGGATCGACATCGGCCACTACGAGTCCGGCGAAAACGTCGCGGGCACAGGAATGTCAGTGCTGTTCGTGGGGCGGCTGGACAAGGAGAAGAACGTCGACGAACTCATCCGGGCGATGGCAACGCTGCCGGACGTGCGCGCCGACATCGTCGGAGACGGGGCGTGCCGGGACAAGCTCGTCGCGCTGGCGGCGGAGATCGGTGTGCTGAACCGGATCCGGTTCCACGGCTTCGTCAGCGACGAGGAACTCGTCCGGGCCTACCGGCGCTGTGACGTGTTCTGCATGCCCGGTACCGCGGAACTGCAGAGCCTCGCGACGATGGAGGCCATGGCCGCCGGACGTCCGGTGATCGCCGCCGACGCGATGGCGTTGCCACATCTCGTTCGCCCGGGTGTCAACGGTTTCCTTTACCCGCCAGGTGATACCGGCCAGCTCACCCGGTGTCTCGCCGAGCTGGCGCGCAACCCGGCGCTGCGCGGTGAGATGGGCGAGGCGAGCCGGAAGATCATCGCCGGGCACGGGATCGACCGGACCCTCGACGTCTTCGGCGACCTCTACCACCAGGCCATCGATGCCCGGCATCCCTCGGCGGCCCTCGCTGCCGGGGTAGCCTCTCCGGTCGCCTGAGCGAGTCCGGGGCTCCGCTCACGCGCAAGCCGGCCTATGGAGCTTCAGTCATCGGCGGGCATGCCTGCATCCCGGACCGCGGAGGTCAGGAGTTCCGAGGCACGACCAGGCCGGATTCGTAGGCGAGGACGACGAGCTGAGCGCGGTCGCGGGCGTGGAGCTTCGTCATGGCGCGGTTGATGTGGGTTTTCGCGGTCATCGGGGTGATCACCATGCGGTCGGCGATCTGGTCGTTGGACAGGCCCTGCGCGACCAGGGCCACAGCCTCGCGTTCGCGGTTGGTCAGCTGTTTGAGCACAGTGCCGGTGTACGGGTGGAGCGGCTGAGTGACGTACCGGTTGATCAGCTTGCGGGTGATCGACGGGGCGAGCAGCGCGTCGCCGCGCGCGGCGACCCGTACGGCATGCAGGAAGTCTTCCGGCTCGATGTCCTTGACGAGGAATCCGGCGGCGCCGGCGCGCAACGCGTCGAAGACGTATTCGTCCAAGCCGTAGTTGGTCAGGATGACCACGTGTACCCCGGCCAGGGCCGGGTCCGCGGCGATGCGCCGGGTCGCCTCGATGCCGTCGACAACCGGCATCTGGATGTCGATGAGCGCGATGTCGGGCAGATGTTTCCTGGCGAGCGCCAAGCCGTCGCTCCCGTCGGCCGCCTCGGCCACCACCTCGATGTCGGCCTCGGCCTCGAGGAGTGCACGGAATCCGCTGCGCAGGAGTGGCTGGTCGTCGACCAGCAGGACACGGATCACGACGTTCGGTCCACAGGGAGTTCGGCTTGCACGGAGAAGCCGCCCTCGTCTCGCGGTTCCGCGCGCAGGTGACCGCCGAGGGCGGCGACTCGCTCACGCATTCCCAGCAGCCCGACGCCGGGCGTCGGCGCGGTGTCCGGCGTGGCCATGCCGTCGTCATCAATCCGGATGGCCAGCGTGTCAGGACGGTAGTCGATCCGGACCGACGCCGTCGCGGCGGCGGCGTGCCGGGCGATGTTGGTCAGCGACTCCTGAACGATCCGGTAAGCGGTCCGGCCCACCGCGGCCGACACGTCGTGTCGTTGTCCTTCGATCGTCAGCTTGGCGTCCAGACCGGTCGCCCGAGCCCGTTCCACCAGATCCGGAACATGGTCGAGCCCGTGCGACGGGTGCTTTTCGTCGTCTCGCAACGCCTCCAGGGTCGCTCGCAGCTCCCTGGCCGCCTCACGACCGGCCCCGAGGATCGCCAGCAGTGCGTCCGGCACCGGTTCACCTCGCTTGCGGGTCAGGTGGACGGCGACTTCGGCCTGCACTTTGATGACGGAGATCTGGTGGGTGAGCGAATCATGCAGTTCCCGCGCGATGTGCAGCCGCTCCTCGTCGGCGCGGCGCCGCGCGGTCTCCTCACGGGTGCGCTCGGCCTCGTCCGCCCGGCGCTCGGCCTGTCGCAGCGCTTCACCCGCCGCAGCGGCGGCGATCAGCCAGGCCAGTTGCAGGACGTCCCGGCTCTGCGTGAACGCCTCGGCCACGGACCAGTCCTGGGGAGAGGCCAGGGTCGCGAACGGAAGAGCAACCACCATGACCACCGAACCCGCCACCGTGACGATGTGGTGTCCCGCCCGTACCGTGGCGTACACCGCGACCAGATACGCGACGGCCGGCACATCGAAACCGACGGCTTGATAACCCAGCACACACAACCCGGTGACGGCCAGCACGGTGACCGGAGCCCGGCGGTGCGCGGCCAGCGCCAGGCCACCAGCTGTCAACAACGCGTAGCCCAGCGGGTCGAGAATCGTGGGCGAATGATCCCTCGACAGTCCGGTAGCCAGCAAGATCGCCGCCGCGCCGACAGCGATCGCCCAGTCTCTGACGCCGATCCGTCCCCCGCGCATGAGTGAACCCTAGCCAGATGTTCGCGCGGGCAACTCCCGCGCGCGGATGATCTGCGGCCTACCGCACACGCGGTACTTTCGCGGCTCCTACGGCACGCGCGGCAGCCGGCTACCGCGGCGACGGCAGCGCGAATTGCCCGCGCTGGCGGGACGACCAGCGGTGGTCCGGTGGACATGCTCAGCAATGTCCAGTCGTAGGAGGAAGAGGAGCACTTCATGTCCGTCCGTTACCTGCTTGCCGCCGCCTCAGCCACCCAGCTCAGCGTTTTCGGGTTCGCCACACCGGCAGCCGCGCACGTCTTGGCCCAACCGATCGCCGCCAGTGTCAGCACCATGACCGCCGGGCGTCTCTGGTCCTTGGTAGCCGTAGCGCTGGGGCTGGCCGGCACGGTCATCGGCGGGCTGGCTCTGGCGCGCTCCGCCGGCCGTATCGGCAAGGGCAACGGAAGAAAGGGGGCCATCCAGGCCCTGATGGCAGGGCTGACCGGCACGGTCATCGGCGGGCTGGTCGTCGCCGCGGCCGGCGGTGGTCCCGGCACCGGCTACGGAATCGTCGGCGGCTTCGTGGCACTGGCGGTGGGTGTGATCGCCATGGTCCTCGGTGGGCTGGCGCTGATCCGCGCCCGCCGCACCCAACTGACCGGCTGAATACAAGCAGTGGGGCGGCCGGGCTCGGCTTGGGTGGGTGGCTCGTGAGTGGCTACAGCCGAGGATGCACGTGACCCACGAGACGATCTACCAGGCACTGTATGTGCAGGGCCGGGGTGCGTTACGCCGTGAGCTGGCGGAATGTTTGCGCACCGGGCGGGCGATCCGCCGCCCGCGGCGGACCCCGGACGGGCGC
>NZ_DASYMU010000246.1:0-7126 GCF_036008905.1 Amycolatopsis sp.
CTCGTGAGTGGCTACGAGTGTTCTAACACTCGTAGCCACTCACGAGCCACGCTGGGCCCCGAGATCCGTCACGAACTGGCGATCCGAGCATTCCGGTGAACGTGCTGTCCGACGTCATCCGCCTGTTCGCCGGCGCCCATCCTTGACAAGATCAACTGTCCGAATTGACACCATTCAGGTTTCGGCAAAGAAACCATTCAACCGACAAAACCGGACAGGTAAATAGGGTAAACGGCGGCCCGAAAATTACCTATTTTGCACAGCCCTGCCGTCTGTATCGATCAACACTTGCGGCAAGTGCCTGGTCAGCGGTATGCACCGGTACTTCGCCAAGAATTTTCCTGCATTCGTAAAATAACCTGCCAAACTCTCTTGAATGTTCTTTCGCGCTTGGATACCGTGCTCACATCGCCGCCACGCGGGATGCCGGAAATCACTCCGGCGTATCCGCGAAATTGTGAAATAGGGCCAGGTCCAATAGGGAAACCAGTAGCCACTTTTTGACCTATTCAGCGCGAAAGGAAACTCTCGTAATGAGCAACCGCAAAATGGGGCCCGTCCTCCGTTGTGGCGTCGGTGTCGCCTCGGTACTGGCACTCGCCGTCGCGACTCCCGCAGTCGCTTCGTCGGCAGTGGCCCCAGCCGGTCCGGCTTCCGCCTTCTCGATCAACGCCTCCGGTGGTGACCTGGCGTCGCCGGAGAAGAAGGAATACGCGATGCAACTGGTCTCCAGCGCGGAAAACTCGTCGCTGGACTGGAAAGCGCAGTACTCCTACATCGAGGACATCGGCGACGGCCGCGGCTACACCGCCGGCATCATCGGCTTCTGTTCGGGCACCGGCGACATGCTCGAACTCGTCGAGCGGTACACCAGCGCCAACCCCGGCAACCCGCTGGCCAAGTACCTTCCCGCGCTGCGCAACGTCGACGGCACCGACTCGCACGCCGGCCTCGGCAGCGGTTTCGAGTCCGCCTGGAAGTCCGCCGCGGGCACGACCGCGTTCAAGAACGCCCAGAACAGCGAGCGTGACCGCGTCTACTTCAACCCGTCGGTCAACCAGGCCAAGTCGGATGGCCTCGGCGCGCTCGGCCAGTTCGTCTACTACGACGCCATCGTGATGCACGGTCCCGGCAACTCTTCCGACAGCTTCGGCGGCATCCGCGCGGCGGCCATCAAGAAGGCCAAGCCCCCGTCACAGGGCGGCAACGAGACCACGTACCTCAACGCCTTCATGGACGCCCGCATCGTGATCATGAAGCAGGAAGAAGCCCACGCCGACACCTCGCGCATCGACACCGCGCAGCGCGTCTTCCTCAAGGCGGGCAACCTCGACCTCCACACCCCGCTCAAGTGGAAGGTCTACGGCGACTCTTTCGAGATCAACTAGTCCCTCACCGCTATGAACGGACCTTTCCTCGCGAACCACGCAAGGAAAGGTCCGTTCATAGCGTTGGGGACGGAAACTATTCGCTGATCGCCTCGACGATCCGCTCGAGGAACTCCGCGATGTGCTGCCGTAGCAGATCGGCCGCGCCCTCGGCGTCACCCTTCTTCGCCGCGGCCAGGATCGCCTTGTGCTCGGTCCACTCCCGGCGCCAGCTCGGGTTCGCCTCCCAGCCGACGATGCTGATGAGCGCGGCCCGGTCTTTGAGGTCATCGAGGATGTTCACCAGCAACGGATTCCCGCAGCCGCGGTAAAGCGCGCGATGGAACCGGCGGTTCAGCAGACTCAGCTCGGCCTGGTCCCGGTCCGCGATGGCCGCCGACGCTTCCTTGAGCGCGTCGGCCGCGTCTTCGAGCAGCGCGGGATCGCGAAGTTCCACCGTCCGGCGTACCGCCTCGGGCTCCAAAACGAGCCGGACGTCGTAGACCGACTGCGCCAGCGCGGCGTCGACCACGCACACCGAAGCGCCCTTGTACGGGCTGAACGTCACGAGTCCCGAGTTGGACAACACCTTGAGCGCCTCGCGCACCGGCGTCTTCGAGACGCCCAGCCGCTGGGCCAACTCGGCCTCGACCAGGGGTTGTCCTGGTAGAAGTTCCCTGGTGAGGATGCCACGGCGGATCTCCTCGAGCACCACTTCGGTGCGCGAGGCTGGCAAGCTGAACGTACCTGGCATCTTGTCTCCGCATCGGCAGGCTTTCGCAGATAGTGCCAAATCTACTGGCACCCGGCCTGTAAGCATTGTACGGCCAAATCATATATCAGATGTCATACTTGAGGTCATGCCCATGACACCGAAAAACGTGCGGCCGGAACAGCTACGCAGTCACCGCTGGTTCGGCGGCGACGAGCTCCGCGACTTCAGCCACCGCGCCCGGACCAGGCAGCTCGGATACAACCCCGAAGAGCATCTAGGCAAACCCGTCATCGCGGTGCTCAACACGTGGAGCGATATCAATCCGTGTCACATGCATTTGCGTGAACGCGCGGAACAGGTCAAGCGCGGGGTCTGGCAGGCGGGCGGCTTCCCCCTCGAATTCCCGGTTTCGACGCTCTCGGAGACCTTCCAGAAGCCGACGCCGATGCTCTACCGCAATCTCCTCGCGATGGAGACCGAGGAGATCCTCCGCTCGTACCCGATCGACGGCGCCGTCCTGATGGGCGGCTGCGACAAGACGACCCCGGCCTTGATCATGGGCGCCACCAGCGCGGGGTTGCCGTCGATCTACGTCCCCGCCGGGCCGATGCTCCGCGGGCATTGGCGCGACGAAGTCCTCGGCAGCGGCACGGACATGTGGAAGTACTGGGACGACAAACGCGCCGGCCTGATCGGCGACGCGGAGCTGTCCGAACTCGAACGCGGCCTGGCCCGCTCCCCCGGCACCTGCATGACGATGGGCACCGCGTCGACCATGACCTCGGCCGCCGAAGTGCTCGGGCTGACGCTGCCCGGCGCGTCCTCGATCCCGGCCGTCGATTCGGCGCACCACCGGATGGCCGCGGCCAGCGGCGCGCGCGTGGTCGGCATGGTCTGGGAGGACCTGACGATCGGCAAGATCCTCGACGAGCGCGCGTACGCCGACGCCATCACCACCGTGCTTGCCCTCGGCGGCTCGACCAACGCCGTCATCCACCTCATCGCGATGGCCGGGCGCAGCGGGATCGCGCTCACCCTGGACGATTTCGACGTCCTCGCGCGGCGCGTCCCGGTGCTCGCCAACATCCGTCCCGGCGGCGCGTACCTGATGGAGGACATCAGAGCACAAAATGTGGCTTGACCTGGCGATTGTTGGGTCATTTTGGGTCTCCTCAGGGGGTCAGGCCGTCATCAGGCCGTCAGGCCGTGTCTTCGCTCTTGCGGGCAGTGGGGCGCGGCTTGAAGAGGTCATCGATAGCTGTGCGGGCACGATCGTGGCTGGACGGCATGAGGTGGGTGTACGTCTTGAGCGTGAAGCCCTCATCGGAGTGCCCGAGGTAGGCCGCCAGCTCCTTGATCGTCACCGCCCGTTCCAGTAACGACGACGCGAACAGGTGCCGCAGTGCGTGCATGCCGTCGTCTCTGTCGCCGTAGGTCAATCCAGCGCGGGTGAACGCGGCCTTCCAGACCGCATAGTTGAACGAAGTCCGAGTGTAAAGATCACCAGCGTCATTGACCATCAACACGTTGATCGTCTCCGTGGCGCGGCCGTCGCGCTCGGCCCACGGCAGCGTGATCGCCACCGGCGGGTACAGCTCGGCGTAGGCGTCGAGATCATCCAGTACGCCACGCCCGAGCGGAATCACGCGGGTTTTGTGTCCCTTGGGGAGCTTGAAGCTCCGCTTGGTGCCCACGGTGACCATCTGCCGCGTGCAGTGGTAAACCATCTCGTCGCGATCGACATTGTCGAGGCTGAACGCGAAGATCTCCCCTTGCCTCAATCCCAGCCCCGCCCCGAGCGGAATGCAAGGCTTAAACCGCGCCGGGAGCGCCAACTCAATCCGTCGCAACCGCGCATCCGCCCACGGGGTGATCTTCCGCTTGATCGGCTTCGGGGCCTGAATCGACTTGTCCCGGCACGGGTTGACCTTGACTCGGCCGTCCGCCACCGCAGCGTCGAGGATCGAGGACACCAGGTCAAAGACGATTCGCTGATATGCCGCCGACACCTGCGGTTCGTGGGAGTTCATCCACGCCAGCCACTTTCGGATGAGATCGGGCGTCTGGAGCGACGACAAGAGCTTCTTGCCGAGGAACGGGTATGCCTGATTCTCCATCCGCGACCGCTCGACGTACACAGTGGACTCGTCTTGCGAACGCCCGGCAAGCACAGTTTGCGCGTACTCCTTGAACGCGATCTTGCCCGCGTCAGGCTTCGCGTACGTCCCGGCATACATGTCATTCTCTATCTTGGTTCGATACTTCTTTGCCTGCCCCAATTGCTTGTCCGGGAAGCTCTTGGACCGTTCGACTTTGTCCGGGTCGAGGTAACGGACCTTGTACCGCAGCCCCTTACCGAACAAAGCGCTTTTCTCCCGAACAGCCTCCCCTTCCGAGTCCAGCATGACCTTCCCAGTCACGGGATCCTTCTTGTCCTGATACCAGAGATCCTGAATATGCGCCATTGCTCTGCCTCTCCTTGTGGTTGCCGAAAGAATCCAGTGCGTCGATCGCAGCACACCTGGCAGGACGACCAACGCGGAAATGCCCACCCCCGCCAGTGCAGCGGAGGCGAGCAGAATCGCCACGATTACGACGCCCGGCATCTATGCCGCCCCAGGACTTGCAAGGTCCTCGACCCAGGCCCGGACCGTCTCAGGGTTGTACCGCACGTGCTTGCCCATCTTCACCCACTCCGGCCCATAGTTCTTGCTTCGCCAGTCCCGCAACGTCTTCTCAGGAATCCCCAGGAACACCGCCAGATCATCCGGCGTCCACAGAGCTTCCACACTCACCAACCGCGCCCGCGTGCCCATCTCCCCATCCCCTTCCCCCTGTGCGATCAAGCAGCATCCCGAGTTGCCGAAGTTTCCGGAACACCGCCAGGTGGTCCCGCAGCTGCCAGCAACGCCCTGTCGTACTCGGCTTTCCACGTGATCCGTTCCGCGATCGCCCGCATGACCAGCTGGTCGCGGGGTGGCACGCTCGGATCGTTGGATTCCACCTTGCGCCACAGCAACCGCGACGTGTCCGGTTCCGGTTTCTCGATCCCGACGACCGCGAGCGCTTGCTTCACGAACGCCTTCCGGTCCGCCTTGTGGTCCACCAGCGTCTTGCCCGACCACTTGCGCGACACCAGCACCCGCCGCCCTGGCAGCCCGAGCGTCGCCCGGCGATGAGCACGCCCCTTACAACGCCCCGGAGACATCTTCCCGTTGGCGCCCTTGGGTTCCACGCCGTAGAGCAGCCACACCGCGCACCGAGGCGAACACGGCGTCACCGACAACTCCGCGTGCAGCCGGTCATGGTGATCAGCCTGCCGAGCCGTCGACGCCTCCACGACCTCACCGGTGGACTTGGTGAGGTACTTCGTCAGGTACCCGATGTGCCGCCCAGATTCCTCCGTGCCGCCCAAGATCCCCTTCGAGTGCACCTGCTCCCCGAAGGTCACGACGTGGGCGGGGTGCTCGACCTGGTCCACCGCGTCCTCCCACGACGTCAGCGGCTCCCGGGTTTCCGGGTCGACGAACGCGCGGGATCCCATGTCCCACAACGGCATCCGGTCGACGTAGACCACCTGGTCGTGGTTGGGCCACCACACCTGGTGATAGGTAGCCGCAGTGACCATCCTGATCACATCATGCGAGATGGAACCCCGGATAGCGGTGTGCAAATGCGGTGCCGCCCGCTTCTGCGGTTCCACGGTCGCGAAGTACTGCGCGTCCCAGCCGACGACCCGGCGCATGTTCTGATACCACCGGTCAATCAACGCCGAGAAGTGCACCGCGTCGCGAGCTGCCCGCCGGTAGTCATAGGTCGACGGGTCCACCGGCGAGCCGTCCCCACGCACCCGCCCGTAGGTGTCACAGGTCAACGTGACGAACATTGACGGCCGGAACTTCCCCGCGTACTCGCGTCCTACCGTGGCCTTGGTGACCTTCCGTGTGGGCAGGTTCGGCGCGTCCTGCCGCCGTTTCGTCGAGCGTTTCACCACCTTCTTCGTCGGCAGGTCGATCGAGGGCAGACGGCCCCGCATCCCGAGTTGCCGAAGTTCGTCGTCCACCGAGACGATCTCGGCACGCAACTCTTCGGCCTCCACCTGGTCGCCCGCGCTGGTGACGTCGCGGTAGAGCTGGACCAGGTCCGCCCGCAGTGTCATCAACTCCGTGTGCGCGTCCGTCGGCGCGTCGGGGGTGAGGTCCGGCTCTTCGGTCATGTGCCACCCTTCACGGCACTGGGCCTGCCGCAGCGCCTTCGCCTTGCGCGCACACGACAGACAGACGGATTCCACTGTGGACCCGCACGGCACCGGGACGTACCGCAGTTCCCCGGTGTCCCGGTCGCCGACCTCCATCGTGAACGGCCGGACACACACCCCGTACTTCTCCGCCGTCGCCTTGACGACATCAGCGGCGAGGGCCTGCCTCATTCGGCCGGCACGCGTCGCAGACTCAGGGCTACTCACGCCGCCACCTCCCCCAGATCAGCCCACACCCGCAGCACGAAGACGGGCATCTCCTGTCGCGATCCCGAAGGCAAGTCCGGGAAGATCGCCTCGGAGAACGCGACCGCGCTCCACACCCGCACCGGGACACCAGAGGCCATGCGGCCCGTGATGGACAGGTGCACCGAGGGCCTGTCCGACACCCGCCACAACGACGCCGTCACCTGGTCGAGGGTGTCCGCCCACGCCAGCAATCCACTGGCCACGGCCGGAAGATCGAACGCCTCCAACATCACCGTCACCGGCTTGTAGCCCGTCGTGACATCCACCGCAGCCACCGGCGGAAGGTCATACAGGTCCAGGTGATCGCGGATCGTGTCCAGGAACGTCATCAGCGGATTCATGCCGCCACCCCCTCAGCATCGCCGCGACGTGCCGCCAGGTTGACGACCCGCACACCACCGTTCGTGACGTAGTCCTCCAGTTTCTTCACTGTCTCGTCCGCGACCCAGCCCGCCCGGATCCGCAACGGCTCCCGGATGCCCTCACCCCACGCGTAGCCGACACCGGCTTCGGAATCACCGATCCGGTTCGCCCACG
>NZ_DASYMU010000247.1:0-13476 GCF_036008905.1 Amycolatopsis sp.
CAGTGTTAGAACACTGTTACGCACTCACGACCCCCACCACAAAACCCAGGCACGCGGGCCCTTAGTCCGTAAAAGCCAGTCACCACGACTTACGGCCGGCCACGGCCGGAAGTCTTCACCGCGCGCGCTCGCCGAAGGCCAGGTTTGCGGGAGCAGGGCGCCCCCGGCACGATCGCAAGCGACCTGCCCATGCCACGCCCTGGTCACGCAAACCTGATGGCGCGCCTGCCAATAAACACAGGCTTCTAGCCGTGCCTCTGTACGCACCACGCAGCTTTGAGCCGTACAAGCCTGAGGCCAACCACCACCAGCCGTGCCACTGAAAGTGACCACTTCCGGCCGTGCCACTGAAGGTGACCACCATTAGCCCTGCCTCCCGACCCAGCACCCCTCGTGAGTGGCTACGAGGGTTAGAACACTCGTAGCCACTCACGAGCCACCCACCTGGCCGCGCGGACGTGCTTAGGCGGGAGGGGCGGGGGGCGGCTGGGGCGGTGGGGTTTGGTCTGGCTTGCCCTCGAACTTGTCGAGGAACTCCTTGGCCTTCCCGGTGGCCCCGTCGATCTGCGCGTCGTGGCCCGCGAACTTGCCCTTGGCGAAGCCGGCGGCCTTGTCGATGCCGTCGTCGATCTTGTCGCCGTGCTGCTTCAGCGCGTCTTGCGCCTTGTTCTTCAGCGCATCGAAGTCGATACCCATGTGCAATCTCCTCCGTCGGATATCCCCATCAAACAGGACTCCGCTCAGGTCCGCTTGTGGTACTGCAGGAACCTCCGGACCAGCCGCGATGGCGGACGGTCGGCCAGATCCGGGCCGCGGACGGCGTCGAAGGCGGCTTCCAGCTGGTCGACCACGCCGGCCAGCTGCTCGCTGTCGGGCAGCGGCATCGACGCCGGTGAGCGCTCCTCCCGGATCGCGCAGGCAAGTTCACCCAATGCGGCGGTCAGCAGCGCGACGTCGGCCGGATCGGGCTCCGGGGCGCCGTGTTCGACGGTCACGACGACCTCGGTGACGGCGTCGGCCACCCGTTCCAGCCCGGCGATCACCGGCCACCACGCGATCGCTTGCCGTCCGTTCGCCGAGGGCTCCACGACGACCTGCTGGAACGCGGTCCGCAGGTCGGCAAGGGCCCGATAGGCCTTCCGCCGCGCCCGCGACCGTTCCAGCAGGTCCTCGGAAGACACCAACGCCCGCTCGACGTACTTCGCGACGGTGTCCAGCCCGTCCGCGAGCCGCCCGCCGACCTGCGGACGACGACTTCCCGGCCACAGCAGGAACCCGAAGATCAACACGATCGCGCAGCCCAGCACGGTGTCGACCAGCCTGGCCAGCACGACACCCCAGTTCCCGCCGGCCGCGAGGTCCATCTGCAGGATGATCAACGGCGTGACGAACGCGCTGAGGATGGCGTAGTTGCGCACCTTCCCCACCGCCAGCCCACCGGCGAAGATCCCGATCAGCAGCACGAGCACCCAGCCGCTCGTGCCGACGCCGAGCACCGCCGCGCCGATCCCCACGCCGACGACGGTCCCGATCGCGCGAAGCACCGCCCGTCCGAACACCGAGCCGAAGTCCGGCTTCAGCACGATCCCGACGGTCAGGGTGATCCAGTACGACCGTTCCAGCGGCAGCAACAGCCCGACGACCTCGGCGATCGCGACACACAACGTCAGCCGCAGTGCCGCGAACCACGTCAGCGGGCCAGAGGCCAGCGAAGACACCCAAGTACGCAGCCGCGCCCAGAGTGGCTCCGGCTTCTTGCGTTGCCGGTCGTCGCCCTTGCCGATGCGCTCCAGCCCGGCGTAGAGCGCCGCCGTCACGGGTTGGTCCTCGACGTCTTCGGGCGGCTTGGGCGCGGGCGGCAACGGCTGGTTGGCCAGTACCGAAGCCGCGGCGGCCGTCAGATACTCGATGACGTCTTCGGACGCCCGCCTCTTGGCATTGACCATCGCGACCCCGGCTTCGACCGCCGGAGTGGTCGCGGAAAGCAGGTTGAGCAGCTCGCGGTACGCCGCGTCCCGCCCGGAAAGCCAGGATCGCGCGGTCAGCAGCCGGTCGTACGCCGTGCTCATCGCCGTGGTCAGCTGGTGCCGCGCGACCCGCGAAGTGGCTTCGTCGGTGGTCGACAACATCGCCGCGAGCTCGATGTAGACATGTGCGACGGCGTTGCGCTCCGGGCTGGTCGCCCGCACCGTCCAGCTGAGCAGCGCGACGACCAGGCTCCAAGCCGCGCCGACCAGGAACCACCCCATCAGGATCTCGACACGGATCCCGGTCACGTGCTGGCCGGTGCCCAGCGTGCAGAAGACGAACATCTGCAGCCCGGCGACCGACGCGTTGCTCCCCGCGGCGCTGATCAACGCCGAGATCGCCGCCACCAGGATCACCGCCGGAATCGCCGCGGCGGGCTCGCCCCCGGTGAGCAGTCCGACCAGGTATCCGGCGGCCGCGGCCGCTGTCGCCCCGCCGAGCCGCTTCGCGCGATAGTGGTAAGGACCTGCGGATTCCGACAGCACGGCCGGGAGCGCGCCGGTCGAGATCAGCGCGCCGGTGGCGATGTCGCCGAGCGCGAAAGCCACCGCGAGCGGCACCATGAGGGCGAGCACGGCCCGCGCGACCATGTTCCACGGGACGGGTACGGGCTTGCTGCGCAGCAGTTGTCTCAGCCAGTGGGGCGCGGACAAATCCGGACGAGTGGTGCTCACGGGCTCATCTTGTCTCAATCGGCGGAGACTCCATAACCTTCTTGATCGTCACTAGTTATCCAAGTGCCAACAACAGTTCGGGAGATCCAGATGACCGGCAAGACCTTCTCGTTCGAGATCAACCGCACGAGCAGCGCTCCAGCGTCGACGCTGTTCCGTCTGGAGACCGACGGCGGCCGCTGGTCGGAGTGGGCGAAGCCGGTCGTGGTGCAGTCCAGCTGGGACCGTCAGGGCGACCCCGCCCCCGGCGGTGTCGGCGCGATCCGCAAGGTCGGGCTGTGGCCGGTGCTGCTGCGCGAGGAGACCGTCGAGTACGAGCAGGACAAGCGGCACGTCTACAAGTTCGCCGGCCCGCACGAGCCCGCCAAGGACTATCGCGCCGAAGTGATCTTCACGCCGAACGCCGACGGCGGCACGGACATCCGATGGTCCGGCTCGTTCGTCGAGAAGCTGCCCGGAACGGGCGCGGTCACGCTCGCCGTGTTGCGAACGACGATCAAGGTGCTTTCGGCCCAGCTCGTCAAAGCCGCCGAACGAGAGTGACACCGACAGTGGCGATCGACACTATTAGTAACCGGGCGCAACTCACGACCGAGTGAAGACGTCCTCCTTCCGGGTTCAATGAACCTAGGATTTCCTTACGGCACAAGGAGAAGGAGGACATCGCGTGATCAAACGGACAACCCGTTCGAGCATTACTTTGTGCATTCTCGCCGCGTTCACGTTGGCGGCTTGCTCGTCGACACCCTCCGATCCTCCGGCCGTCAGCGCGCCCAACCCGGCGCCCGGAGCGGCTCCCCCACCGGCGTTCACGCCGCCGTATCCCTTCGGTGTCGTCCAGCAGAAGGCCTCGCCTGCCACCGACGGCTCGGTCCCGGTGATCAAGCGGGTCCCCACCGACAAGCCGTACGTCTTCATCACCATGGACGACGGCGCCACGAAGGACCCGGACGCGCTGGACCTGATCAAGGAGTCCGGCGGCCATCCCGTGCTGTTCCTGAACCAGAAGTACGTGAAGGGGCACGAGGCCTACTTCAAGGCGATCCTGGATTCCACCGGCGCCGTGCTCGGCGACCACACCGTGGACCATCCGGACCTGCGCGGCAAGCCGTACGAGTTCCAGCGCAAGGAGATCTGCGACGACGCCGACGACCTGCAGCGCGGGCTCGGGCAGCGGCCGACGCTCTTCCGCCCGCCGTACGGCATCTACGACCCGACCACGCTGAAGGCGGCGGCCGCATGCGGGATGCGTGCGGCGGTGCTGTGGACGGCGGCCGTCAACGACGGGGTCGTGCAATTCCAGGTCGGCGACAAGCTGAGGCCGGGCGACGTCGTGCTGATGCACTTCCGCAAGACGTTCAAAGAGGACTACACCGCGTTCGTCGAGCAGGCCAAGAAGGACGGCCTCACGCCCGTTCCTCTCGCTGATTTTTTGGGCTAACCCGCGCCAAGACACAGGAACGGTCTGCGCAGCGGGTCGACGGCGGTCGCCTCGGCCAGCGCGACCGCCGGGGAGATCCCGACCGCGAGCTGCTGATGCAGATCCGACATCGCCGCGGCGGCCGCGATGTCGCCGACGCGCGAAATCGCCCCGATGACGGTCCGGGAACCGCCCGCCAGCAGCGTCCCCGCGAAACCGAGTGCCTCTTCACCAGGCCGGATATGGCTCATCGCGAGCTCGCACGCGGCCAGCACCACGTTCTCCGGCGGACGCCCGAGCCGCGCGGTCTCGTGCGCGAACAGCGGTCCGTCGACGAGGTCGAGGCGGGAGAACAGCGCGTTCGCGGGTTCGTGCGCGCCGTGTGCCACCAGGTGCGCCATGCCCGCGCCTTCGAGCGCGTCCAGCACCGCGGCACTGGTCGCGTCCGTCCCGTCGACGAGCCGCGCCTCCGGGTACACCGAGCGCAGTTTCCGCACCTCACCGATCGCGCCGGGCACTCCGGGACCGCCCGCGAGCAGCACCGTCCCGACGCTCGCCCGGCCGGACGCGGTGACCCACGACGTCGCCGACGGCGTGATCGACACCGGCCGTCCGCGCAGTGAAGGCAAGGCGCCCCAAGGCAACGCGTACAGCGGGCCGATCGGCACGATCACCAGCTGCCGGTCGCCGATGAGCGAGGCGAGCGGCCTGATCATCAGCCGGTCCAGCGCTTCCGTCCGGCGGCGGGCGGAGCCGATCACGGCTTCGGCGAGCCGCTCGGGCAGGTGATCCGGCGCCAGCGCGTCGAGATCGGCGTGCAGTTGTTTGGCCGCTTCGATCACGTCGGCGACCCGCCCCAGCCGCACGAGCCGGAACGTCCCGTCCCGCACGACCACCGCCGCCAGCGTGTCGCCGACGTCGACGAGACTGATCAACACCTTGTCGCCCAGCCGATCGGCCACTTCCTCGGGCGTGCGCACCGGGCGCGGGCGTCCCCAGCGGCTCGTGTGCCAGCCGAGCCTGCTCGCCTCGTCCTGCAGCCAGGCGTAGCGATGCTCCAAAGTGGACACCGGTTTGCCGGTCAGCCGGTTCTGCTGGATGGACCGCTGCACCTGCCGCATGTCGGTCAGATGGGTTGCCAGCAAAGGATCTTCGATCAGCGGCAGCGGTTCGTAGCGGTACACCTGCGCGCGGGTGCGTTCCAGCCACGCGAACAGGCTGCGCGCGCCACGCTGCGTTCCGGCGCCGTCGACGACGAGCCGCAACGCGAGCCTGCCGAGTTCCTGGCCGTGTACCGCGGTGCCGCACAACAGATCCAGCCCGCCCATCCGGTCCCGGATCCGCCCGAGCTCGGTGAAGCCCGCTCGGGCCTGTGCCAGTGCCGCATGCCGGCGTCCAGTGGCGAGGGCGAGTTCGGCGCGGCAGAGCCGGAGCAGCATCTTGTGGTCGAGCGGTGTGGTCTGCCGGGGTTTCGGGACCTGCGCGAGCAGGCGTGTGGCCGCGTCGGTGTCGCCGCGCCGGAGGTGGATCCGGACAGCGAGCAGGCGCGCCGCGGCGGCTTCGTCGCGAAGCCCGAGGTCAGAAAGACGTACGGCGAGCTCGCTCAGTTTCGCGGGCAAGGACGCCGCCGGACGCCGGTTTCTGTTGCCCAGTACGACATTGGCGTCCGCGCGGAGCTTGGCGAGGGCGGCGATCTCGGCCCAGCGATCGTTGCCGCGCCGCACGAATCGACGTCGTGCGGACTCAGCGGAACGTCGGGCCAGCGCGAAGTCACCTTCCAGGATCGCCGCCGCGGCACGGGCGACTTCCGCCTCGGCGAGGTCCTGGACGACGCCGTTCGTGCGCAGCCCCGGCAAGGCGTCGTCCAGGTGCCGCGCGGCTTCCTCGGCGAGTCCGGCGCCCAGCAACGCCTTGGCCTGGTCCAGTTTGACCAGCGGCAATGAGCCCGGGCTGATCTCGGTGAAGATACGGGCGGCCCGCTCGTAGTGGCGGAGCGCTTCGGGGATGTCGCCGACGAGCTGCGCGTGATCGCCGAGGTTGTGGCGGATCTTGCCTTCCAGCAACGGTTCGCCGTGGAGAACGGAGAGCTCCAGCGCGCGGTTGAGATCGGCGAGCGCGGCCGCGGGATCACTCAGCTGGATGTGCACCCAGGCGCGGTTGAGCAACGGCCGCGTCAACATCGCGCCGCCGTCCGAAATCTCGGCCTCGACACTGGGCAGGATGGCGTTGAACAACGCGAGCGCTTCGTCCAGCCGCCCGGCCCTCGCCAGCACGAGAGACCGCTGCAGGCCGATGGTGAACCGCAGGATGCCGCGCTCAGCGCCGGCGGGCAAGCGCAGCCTGACGTCCTCGGCGGTGTCCAGATGCGCGAGCCCGGCGTCCAGCGAGGTGATCTCCGACTCGGCCGCGGCGAGGCTGATCAGTACCCGGGTCCGGATCTCCAGCCGCTCGGCGCCCCCGCGCTCGACCGGACCAAGACGGCGCAAAGCCGCCTTCAACAGGGTTACCGCGGCAGCCGGGCGCTTGTTCGACGCCGCGCTCTGGGCACGACGATGCAGGGCAGTGGCCGCGTCGACTTCACGACTGCCGGGATGAAGATCCACACGGTTTATGGGAGCACACCTTCAGGTGAACAAGTAACGACCGTACGGGTGTCCTACAAGACGATTGTCGGTGTCACGACGGTTCGCAGGCACGAGACGTCCCCGACGGTGACCACGATCTGCGTGGTGCCACAGGGCACCTCGTCGAGAACGAACCGGCCGCCCTCGTCCGCGGTGGTACACGAAGAACCGTGCTCGGCGACCCGGACCTCGACGCCGTACTCGCCGGCGGGCACGAGCCAGCCGTCGATGCGATGTCGCTGGCCGACCTTCGTCAGGTTGATCATCACCGTCAGGTCGCTGACGGTGAACGTGATCGTGCCCTGGCCGCCGCCCCGGACCCCGGACAGCGCGTCCATCCGTTCCCAGCGAGCCACCTCGACATCCAGGTTTTCCAGCGCGATCGCGAACTGGACCCGCTCGACCAGGTCACCGGGCGGAGGATCGGTTTCATCGAGCATTCGACCGAGATCGGCAAGCAGTACCTGGTCGTCCGAGGAGATACTCCCCGTGGACCCTCCGATGTCGGTCATCGGACTCCCCCTTCACTGGACAGCAAGTCGCGCAACTGGTTGAGGCAGCGACCACGGGTCGGTCCGACGCTCCCGCGCGGCATGCGCAGCGCGTCCGCGACCAGTTGGTATTCGGCCCGTCCGGCGAGAACGGTCATCCGCAGCAGCTCTTGGCAGCGCTGGGGAAGTCGGGTGAAGGCCTGCCAGATCCGGCGATCCCGGTCGGCTCGGATGGCTTCGTCTTCCGGCGCCGGCTGCGTGCTCGGCATCGACTCGGCGAACTCGTCGGTCAACGGCAGCGGCGGGGTCTTGCGTCCGTGCGGGCGCTGCGCCTCGCGGCGGGTGGTGGTGATCAGCCACGCGGCAAGCGCTTTCGGGTCGTGCAGTGATTCCAGGTGGGTGAACAACGCCAGCCAAACGGTCTGGACGACGTCCTCCGCGGTGTGCCTGTCCAGTCCGTTACCGCGAGCGACATGCCAGACCAACGGCGTCAGCTCCGCGACCAGGCGATTCATCGCTAGTCTGTCCCCCGCGCGGGCGGCATGCATGCACGCGGCGTGAAGTTCCGCACCGGTCAATCCCTCCCATGGAGGGTCGACCTCGGCGGTTTCGACATCGGTCACCGTCTCTGCCCCACTTCGCGTAGCTCTTCAAACCGGTGCTGGCAGTATCGCGGGCCTTTCACAGTGAAAGGGGGCGAGGGCTGATCTGAGATACATTTCATCATTTACTTTTAGTAGTAGCAGAACCGGAGGTGCCGGGCGACGCTCGATCTCTCGAGCGCCGCCCGGCGGTCCCCACCCCTATCGAACGGCCCCGCCCCCGCGGCCGCTCGACCCCCTTTATTCGAGGTGCCCCTGTCTCCCGCCCCCTCAGCCGGGCTACAGGGAGGTGATGTCCGCCAGCCCCCTCGGCTGTCGGCTATCACCCGATCTTGGTTACGGATTCGGCGGTGGCGTGTGCGGGTCGGTGTTCCCGTTCGGCCGCACGACCGGCGTTTCCACTTCGGGCGACTCGTCGACGTCGTCCGTCTTGACCTTCTCGTTCGTGTTCGCCGTCATCGCATTTCCTCCCCTTGTTGCTCCATAGGAAGCAGTCAGGAGGGCGCCAGATACATCGGGGCGGATCTTTTTCGAAGATTGATCCAGTCGCTACAGGTGGGAGCCAAGCGACTTCTCAGCGTGATCGTTTCGCGAGGATTTCGGCCAGTTGCCCGCCCCAGACGCGATATCCGGCGGGGCCGGGGTGGAAACCATCGGCGGCGAAGGTGTCTTCGTCGAACAGCGCGACGGGCATCGGCGCGTGGGTCACGCCGGGGAGCGCCGCCAGGGAAGCGGCGGCGGCGTCCAGTGCGGCGGAGCGCAGGCCGAACACGGCGCGCAGTGGCTGGGGCAGCGTCGGGAAGTGACCCATCGGCGGCACGCCGGCGAGGAGCACCGGTACCGGGCCGAGCCGGCGGCGAAGCGCGACGACCAGGCGCAGCAGGTCACGCCGGAACCGCGGGGCCGAGTGCAGTTCGATGGTGTCGTTGACGCCCAGCGCGATCACCACGACGTCGGCGGCTTCGGTGAGGTCGACGAGCTCGTCGTGCACGGCGGCGGCGTTCGCGCCCGTCTTGCCGACGGCCTGCCACGCCACCTCCCGCCCGGTGCGCCGCGCGAGGGCGTGCGCGACGCTGCCGGTCAGGGCTTCTTCATGGGACTCCGCGCCGACACCGTCCACCGTGGACTCGCCGAGCACGAGCAGCCGGAACACCGGCCCGTCGCCCGCCACCGACCCCGTGACGGGCCCGCTCGCGCCGGGAAGCCGCGGGGTGCTCCGGCGGACGTGCAGACCTTGCACGGCCAACACCGGAAGCAAGGCGAGCGTCGCGGCGTTCGCGGCGAGTCGGGACATGGAGTGAGCTTAGCCAGCGATCGAGACGGGGAACCGGCTGAACGTGTCGTCGTCGACGGCCTTGAGCAGGAAGTCGGCGACGTCCGCGCGGGCGACGGTGAAGCCGCGGGGGTTCGCGCCGATCTTGCTGCGCACCGAGCCGGTGAGCTCGCCGTCGGTCAGCCGGGGCGGGCGCACGATGGTCCAGTCGAGGTCGCTGGCGAAGATCAGTTCCTCCATGGCCGCCATGTCCGCCCACGGTTCTCTGAGCACCCGGCCGACCACCGGTTTGACCAGCGTGCGGACGAAGAAGCCGTCGCCTTCCCTGATCATGCCGCTGTTGCTGACGACCAGCAGCCGCCGGGTGCCGGTCCGCGTCATCGCGGCCATGATGCTGCGGGCGCTGTCGCGGGCGACTGTCGACGGCTTGAGATCACGCGCGCCGAGCGAGGTGATCACGGCGTCACGTCCCTTGACGGCGTCGGCGATGGCAGCCGGATCCATGACGTCCGCGGTGACGACGTCGAGCCGCTCGTGCCGGACGTCGAGCCGCGCCGGATCCCGCACGACGGCGGTGACCTGCTGTCCTGCCTCCAGCGCCTGCCGCACCACGTGGCCCCCGATGCCGCCGGTCGCCCCGAAAACGGTGATCTTCATGGGAACTCCTCAGTCTCAAAAGCAGTGGTTAGTGAACACTCACCACTATACTCAGTAAGTACTCACTAACCGTCAAGCTCCCGCTGAGAAAGTACTGAGACATGGGAACGCGCGAAAAAATCCTCGCCGCCGCGGCCGAGATCATGACCGAGCAGGGCTACGCGCGGGCGACCACGAAAGAGATCGCACGGGTCGCCGGCTACTCGGAAGCGACGCTGTACAAGCACTTCCGGGACAAGACCGAGCTCTTCGTCGCCGTCATCGGCGAGGAACTGCCGCAGGTCAGCAGGGCGGGCCTCATCGAGCAGGCCGGGACTGGCACGGTCCGCGACCACCTCATCCGGTTCACCCGGACCGCGCTCGACTTCTACACCGCGAGTTTCCCGATCGCGGTGTCCGTGTTCTCCTCGCGCGAGCTTCTCGAAGCACACCGGACGGCGATGCGGGAGCGCGGCGCCGGGCCGCGGCATCCCGTGGACGGCCTGATCGACTACCTGCGTGCCGAGCAACATCTCGACCGGATCCGCGCCGAAACCGACGTCGAAGCCATGGCTTTCCTGTTGCTCGGCGCGTGTTTCCAGCAGGCTTTCCTGATCAACTTCTCCGGCGAGAAGCCCTCGGACCTCGACGCGCTGTCCGTCGGCCTTGTCCGCACCTTGCTGACGGAGGTTTAGGCCTCCAGCCGGTCCGCGCGCCACCGCTCGATGAGCAGCGGGAGCTCCTTGGCGATGTACAGGAAGAAGTCATGGGTCTCCTGAAGTCGCTTACCCGCCGGGGTTTCCGGGCCCAAGGCGGTCATCCCGCGCTCGATGCTCTCCGCCAGTTGCCGGTAGATCGCGTCCTTGCGCCCGACCGACTCGTACCAGGCGTCGTCGAGGATGCGGTAGTGGTCGACCCGCTCGCCGGGCTCGCGTGCCTTGCTCATCAGGCCGACGTGGATCAGGTACCGGACGGCACCGGAGACCGCGGCGGGGCTCACCTGGAGCGATTCGGCTATCTCGGCGGCCGTCAGACTTCCCTTCTGGGTGGCCAAAACGGCCGAGAAGACGCGGGCGGGCATCCGCTGCAGCCCGGCATTGGTGAACACCAGTGCGAAGTCCTCCACGAAACGGCGTGCGGCCTCGTCGCTGGGCTGAGGTTCGGGCGTCGTCGTCATGTCGATCATCCTCTCTGACCGGTGGATCGGCCATCACCCCATCCATACATTTTTTTAACTTCACAACTTTGTGAAACAAGTGTACCTTCCGATTCATGGATAACGCCATCTCCATCTCCGGCCTCCACAAATCGTTCGGCCGGACCAAGGCCCTCAACGGCCTCGACCTGCAGGTAGCAACCGGTGAGGTCCACGGTTTCCTCGGCCCGAACGGCGCGGGGAAGTCCACCACGGTCCGGGTGCTGCTCGGCCTGCTCCACGCGGACAGCGGCGAAGTCCGCCTCCTCGGCGGCGACCCATGGAAGGACGCGACGAGCCTGCACCGACGGCTCGCGTACGTTCCCGGTGATGTCAACCTCTGGCCCAACCTCTCCGGCGGGGAGGTGATCGACCTTCTGGGGCGGCTGCGGGGCGGGCTCGATCAACGCCGCCGCAAGGAACTCATCGAACGCTTCGACCTCGACCCCAAGAAGAAGGGGCGCACTTACTCCAAGGGTAACCGGCAGAAGGTCGCCATCGTGGCCGCGCTCGCGTCCAATGTGGACGTTCTCATCATGGACGAGCCGACCTCCGGACTGGACCCCTTGATGGAAGCCACCTTCCAGTACGCCATCCAGGAGGAGCGCGAGCAGGGCCGCACCGTGCTGCTGTCCAGCCACATCCTGGCCGAGGTCGAGGCGCTGTGCGACCGCGTCAGCATCATCCGCGACGGCCGGACCGTCGAAACCGGGACGCTGGCCGACATGCGGCACCTGACCCGCACCTCGATCATCGCCGAACTCGCCGGGCCGCCCAACGGCCTCGCGAACTCCGACCTCATCCACGACCTCAAGGTAGAGGGCAACAAGGTCCGTTTCGACGTCGAGACCAGGGCACTCGACGACGTCCTCAAGCAGCTCTCGCAGGTCGGCGTCCGCAGCCTGACGAGCCAGCCGCCGACGCTGGAAGAGCTGTTCCTGCGCCACTACACCGCCGAAACCGCTGAGCCGGTGGCGAAATGACCGCGACTCTCGAACGTCTCGAAGCGCCGGTGACCGGCCCTTCCCACCCGTTCGTCGGCACCTGGCACCTGACGCGGCTGGCGCTGCGGCGGGACAGGATCATCCTGCCGCTCTGGATCGTGATCCTCAGCGTCATCCCGTCCAGCAGCACCAGCACCTACGAAACGATCTACCCCACGGTGGCCGAACGCGCGGGGCTGACCGCGTCGATCGGCGCGAACCCGTCGGTGGCCGTCCTTTATGGACCGGCCTTCGACCTGTCGACGGCCGGTGGTTACGGCGCCTGGCGCCTCGGCGGTTTCATGGCCCTGTTCATCGGCCTGATGGCCGTTTTCACCGTCACCCGGCACACCCGGGCGGAAGAGGACACCGGGCGCGCGGAGCTGCTGGCGTCCGCGGTTCTGGGGCGCTATGCCGCGTTGACCGCGGCGGTACTGGTATCCGGTGGCGCGAGCCTGCTGATCGGCCTGATCAGCGCGGGCGCCCTCGCCGGAGGCGGACTGCCGACAGCGGGCGCGTTCGCCTTCGGCCTGTCGACGGCGTTCGTGGGCCTGGTCTTCACCGCGATCGCCGCCGTCGCCGCCCAGCTCGCCGAATACTCGCGGACGGCCAACGGGATCGGCGCGGCCGCGGTCGGCGTCGCGTTCCTGTTCCGGGCGTTCGGTGACTCGACGGTCGACACCAAGTGGATCTCGTGGCTGTCCCCGATCGGCTGGGCACAGCAGATCCGGCCGTTCGCCGGTGAACGCTGGTGGGTCCTGCTGCTGCCGCTCGCGGCGACGGTCGCCATCGGCGCGGTCGCGTACACCATGTTGCCGCGCCGGGACTTCGGCGTCGGCATCCTGCCGCCGCGACCAGGCCCGGCCGAAGCGGCACCGTCACTGCGCACGCCGCTGGCACTCGCGTGGCGGCTGCACCGCGGGCCGTTGATCGGCTGGACCGTCGGGCTGGCCGTCTGCGGCGCGGTGTTCGGGTCGATCGCGAGCGGCATCGGCGACATCGTCGGGAGCAGCGAGCAGACGCGGCAGATCCTCGAGCGCATGGGCGGCTCGGACGTCATGACGGACACGTTCCTGGCCGCGATGGTCGGCATCTTCGGCATGACGGCCAGCCTCTACGGCGTGCAGGCCGCGCTGCGGATGCGCGGCGAGGAGACCGCGAACCGCGTCGAACCGCTGTTGTCTACCAGCGTCAGCCGGCTGCGGTGGGCGACGAGCCACCTGGTGTTCGCGTTCCTCGGCTCGGCCGTGGTCGTGATGGTGACCGGGGTGGCGATGGGACTGGCCAACGGGATGCGCACGCACGACGTGAGCGGATCCGTCGGGGACATGCTCGTCGCGGCGCTGGTCCAACTGCCCGCGCTGTGGGTGATCGTCGGCGTCTCGGTGGCGTTGTTCGGGGCGGCGCCGAAGGCCGCGGCGGCGGCTTGGGGCGTGGCCGGGGCGGCGCTGCTGATCGCCATGTTCGGGCCGGTGGTCAACGCGCCGCAAGCGGTTCTGGACGTCTCGCCGTTCTCGCACATCCCGAAGCTGCCGGGTCAGGACGTGACC
>NZ_DASYMU010000248.1:0-14927 GCF_036008905.1 Amycolatopsis sp.
GATCCCGGGTCACCAGGGCCCGGAACTGTGCCGGTGCCACCGTCCGCCGCGCCCGCCCCAGATCCAGCACCTCACCACGGGTGCCCAGCACGGCCGGGACCACGTTCGCATCACACGCCAGCCGCCGCAGGTGCGCGATGCTGGTGTAGCCGATGCCGTCGATGAACGCCTCACCCGCACGGCGTTCCAACTCCTCCAGGCTGATCGTGACGATGATCAGGGCCCGGTCACCACCGACCAGCGGACGGTCAGGAGACTTGGTCGCCAGCAGCACCACTTCCGCCAACGCGTCCCCACGCCGCTGGTCGAGGGTGCGGCCGTCCTCCCGGCCGAACTCGTCGACCGGGCGTGGCTTGGCCAGCGGGTCGATCAGGCCTCGCAGGAACGTCCCGGTCTCGGAGTCCACCTCACCGCTGACGTGCAACTGGCCGTCGCGAGCTTCCCGCCACGACAACCGACGTCGTGGATGCCCGGCCCCGTCTGTCGGGTCTTTCGGTGGTTTGTCGGTGTCCCAGTATGCCGACAGGCGTTTCCCGGCTTGGCGGACGGCCAGTGGTGGTGCTTGGGTCGCGAGATCCACCAGGGTCTTCTCCCCCTGGGCCCGTAGCTCCGGATCGAGGTCGTCGGGCGCTGCGGCGAGGACGTGGTGGATCTCGGTGACGTGCTCGGCGGTGATCGCCCCTGCCGCGAGGGCCTGGCCGGTCAACGGCATCGGGGTGGTGGCTTGAGCGACTCGGGCTTTCGCCTCCCGCGTCGACAACCGCATCGCGCCGATCAGGAAGGTCGCGGTGTTGCGGTAGCCCTTCTCGACCCCCAGACCGCGGCTGTCGGCTTCACCGACCAGTGCCAGCATCCGCCCATATCCTTGGGACAGCACGGTGTGTGCGCGCAGCAGCGCGGCGGTGAGCTCCCCGTCGGAGAGCTGCCACACCGGCACCGCCTGCTCGTCATCCACACCACAAATCTACCCGGAAACACCGACGCAAAATCCGCACTCCGCAGCCACAAACAGAGAGAATCCCTTATGTGCCAAGGAGTATGATCGCGAGCGGAGCTGGGGGTGTCCCCCATCGAGTGAACTTTCCGTGGAGGCGGGGATCTGCTGGCCTTGCCGCGACAAAGAAATCAAGCCCGAGCACACCCATCCGGCCAAACAACCGTAACCTTCAGCCCCCGCGCATGCGCCGCCTCGACGACATCGCTCGTCCCACCCCGCCCACTGGCCGGAGCCCCATCCCACACCGCCACCACTTCGTCCACAACGGACAGAACATGTTCACTGGCCGCCATGTACGCGTCACGCCCGGCCTCAGCGAACGGCATCGTGCAGACCTCCGAAGCCTTTCCGAGAAGCTCGTCGAACTCACGCAGCTCGGCCGGTTTCACCTTCCGCTCGCGGTAGTCCGCCGATGGGAGCACGACTTCGACGGTGCCGCCGAGGTCGAGCACCACTCTCGCGAACAGCTGGTCCGCCCCGCGGGCCAGGCACGTCACGCCGACGAGGTCCTCCTGGCCGTCGAGTAGCTCCCGGATACCCTCGACGATCAGCGACACGCTGACAGCGGTGAGCGCGGAATGACCGGTGATCCCGATACGAGCCAAAATTCTCCCTAACCTCGTCAGCGTGCGATCAGTGCGGAAATGGCCTCTCGGCTGTCGCGGACGGCGGGCACGGTCGCGAACGCGGCGGCCTCGCGGTAGTAGTCCCGCAGTTTCGTGCCGACGCGGCCCATCGACCAGCTTTCGGCCAGTGGCAGCGCGCCGTTGATGAGTTCGGCGGCGCGGTCGGGTTCGCGGGTGATCAGGTGCGCGCGGGCCAGCCCGATCAGGTCGAACACCCGGTTGCGGACCCGCGCCGGTTCGCGCTGCGCCAGCGCCAGCCCGATGTACTCCTGGGCCTTGATGGCGTGCTTCGGGTCGAACGCCGCGAGGTCGCGGTAGCGGGCGCCGATCACCCCGGCCAGCTCCGCGGTGTCGAGGCTGCGCGCCGACGGCGTGAGCGTGTCGATGTCCTGCGCGCCCTCGGCGTGGTGGTCCTCGGCGAGTCCGACGGTCCGCTGGAACGCCCGCGCGTCGCCGAGCTGTGCGTACGCCCAGCCTTCCCGCGTCGCGAGCACGGCCCGCAGCCGCGGGGTCGCGGTCCGCCGGGTGCCGTACTGGGCGAGCTGCACGATCTCCAGCCCGTCGTCGGGCCGCCCGAGGTCGTAGCACTGACGGGCGAGCGACGCGAGCGCCACCGACGCGAGGATGTCGTCACCCGCCGCGTGCGCGAGCTGGGCCGAAAGGATGAAATACCGCTGTGCGGTGGAATGCAGGCCGACGTCCCAGGTCATCGACGCGGCGATGTCGGCCAGTTCCGCGCCGATCCGGAACGCGCGCAGCGTCTCCGGGGTGCCTTGCGGGGCGAGGCGCAGGCGCCGGGTGTGGGTGTTGAGCTGCGCGACGACGGCGGTGCGCGCGAGGGTCCCGTTACGGGAATGCCACGATCTGAGATTGGCCGTCAGCTGTTCGGCCGAGTCGAGTTCCGGCGGGGTGAACGCGGTGCCCTGGCCGCGCACTATCCGTGCGGGCCGGAGGAACGGTTCGAGTTCTCCCGCCAACGCGGCCCCGACCAGGGTCGCGGCTCCTGCCAGCACGGTCCTTCGCGTCGGTGGCATCAGATCGTCTCCGGTCACCGCAGTCACCCGATCGGCGACTGTGCCGGCATCCCACTGCGGTGTGGTGAGGTTTTCGGGAGGCGGGCAGGGGCCGCCGTCGGACCGCCGGGGTGGCGTGAAACCCAGGGACGCGTCGTCGAGCGCGCCGAGGACGTGCCGGAGGCCGGAGCGGTAAGCCGCGTTCGGCCAGCGGGCGACACCGCGTTCCAATTTCGCGAGGTAATGCGCGTCCAGCTCGTACTTCTTGCTGGTTTCCCGCCACAGCCAGGCATTGACGGCACTGGCGACTTCGCCGCGGCTGGCGTATTCACCCGGGGCACCAGGGGAGGGAAGACGGTGGCGCGCCGCTCGCAACAGGTGGTTCGGCTGAGGCATCGTTCCCTCCCGAGGTTAGGAAGTCTAGTCAACCCAGTCTGCTATGGCAGTAGGTAACGAAACTGCCCCAACTTTCCCTGCCACGCCCGAATCACCCCCGCTCGCTGGTGTTCCGCTGGCCGGTAACCAAAGCGCAAGCTCCATTCGTGCGGTATTCGTCCCCAACACAAAGACAGCCGGCTCGTACGGGACACGCCCTCGCGGCTCCCGTACGGGCCGGTGTTCAGCCGAATCCGTGACCAGCCCGCCGGACGACGACGCCACCGCGGCGTTTCCGGAGCTGCGGCGTCTCGAGCAACTTCGGGACGCGGGCTGGTCATTCACCCCCGCCCGCGACGACGAGGGCGAACTACTCCAACTGAACGGTTTGCGTACTTGGCCTGGTGGGCAGGCAGACGCGCTCCGTGTCCGCTTCACCGACGACGCCGCGGCCATCCGGTTCGACGAGGACGGGAACGCGCTGTGGACCTGCGAAGGCACCCTCGCCGAGGTGGTCGACGGTTTGCTGGCTTTGCCACCGCCCTGAATGTCGATTTGGCTGGAGCCGGTTCGACGTAGAGGTAGGACGCAGAGAATGGAGAGGCCGATGTCTCACCCACTCGGACCACTGGCCGACAACCTCACCGCCTACGCGATCTACGCGACGGCACAGACCGAAATGCGCCACGCCTACGCCCTCATCCGGCTGGGTGACTTCGCTTCCGCCGCGGCCGAAATCGAGTCCGCGGCGCACCGGGCCGAGGTGCTGGCCCATGCCACCGAGGGCCTTGACGCCAGTCGCAGTGAACACTGGCTCAGGGTCGTCGCCGCCCGCAGGCGCTTCGCCGAGCACGCCCGCAGTCGTGCCGCCGTGACGAGCGCCCGCGAAGTGTCGTGAAGGGGATCTTCAGGACCCCAGCCCTCCCGAAGGTCCCCTTCACGACAGTCTGACCGCTTGGTCTACGTTGTCGACCGTGAGCAAGGAACTAGTCGCGGTCCTGTTGCTGGCACTCGCGGGCTTCCTGATCGGTGGCGCGTACGCCACCTGGAAGACCGCCAAGGTGCTGGCCACCCTTGTAGGTGTCGGCGCTTTGCTGGCGATCGGCGGTGCCGTCGCCTGGCTCGTCAACTAGCCCACCCGTCTCCCCCCGCCACCCTCAACGGAGACGCTTCGCGCACTGCTTAGACGGTCTCCAAGACCCGATCCTGATCGAGCTTCTTGGTCAACTGCTCACCCTCGACGTCGACGTTCGGCATCGCCTTGTCGAGCCACGCCGGTAGCCACCAGGCGCTCTTGCCCAGCAGGGACATCACCGCGGGCACGATCGTCATCCGCACCACGAACGCGTCGACCAGCACACCGAAGGCCAGCGCGAACCCGATCGACTGGATCAGCGTCGACTCGGCGAGCACGAACCCGGCGAACACGCTGATCATGATGAGCGCCGCCGCGACGACCACCCTGGCCCCGTGCCGGAACCCGGTGACCATGGCCTCTTCGGGTTCGGCGCCGTGGACGTGCTCTTCCCGCATCCGGGTGACCAGGAAGACCTGGTAGTCCATCGCGAGGCCGAACAGCACGCCGATCAGCAGGATCGGCAGCATGCTCATGATCGGCCCGGTCGAGGCGACGCCGAGCACGTCGTTCAGCCAGCCCCACTGGAACACCGCGACAACGGCGCCGAAGGTCGCGACGACCGAGCCGAGGAAGCCGATGGTGGCCTTCAGCGGCACGACGACGGAGCGGAACACCAGCATCAGCAGGATGAACGCCAGTCCGACGATCAGGCCCAGGTAGGGGAGCATCGCGTCGGAAAGCTTCTTCGAGACGTCGATGTTGGCCGCGGTCTGGCCGGTGACGGACAGGTTCGCGCCGGTGCTCGACGAGAGCTGCGCAGACTGGGCGCGGATGCTGGCGACGAGTTCTTCGGTCTGGGTAGTGCTCGGGCCGCTCTTCGGGATGACGGTGAGCAGCGCGGTGTCGCCGGCCGGGTTTACCCGCGGCGGGGTGACCGCGGCGACGTCGTCCAGTCCGGAGATCTTGGTGGTGACGGCGTTGAGCGCGCCGGCCTTGTCCGCGCTGGCCGTGGTGTCGACGACGACCACGAGCGGGCCGTTCGCGCCTTCGCCGAAGCCCGAGCTGACCAGTTCGTACGCCTTGTGCTGGGTGGACTCGGCGGCCGCGGTGCTGTCGTTGGGCAGGCCGAGCTGCATCCCGGTGGCGGGGATGGCGATGATCGCGAGCCCGGCGACAGCGGCCAGCAGCACCGGCCAGCGGTGGCGGGCGACGAATCGCGCCCAGCGCTCGCCGTGCGTCGCCTTGCCGGTGTCGCGGCGAATCTTCATCTTCCCGCCGCTGACGCGCTTTCCGGCGAAACCGAGGATCGCGGGCAGCAGCGTCAGGGCGATCAGGACGGCGACAGCGACGGTGACGGCGGCCGCGACACCCATCTGCGCGAGGAACGGGATGCCGATGACGGTCATCCCGGCGAGCGCGATGATCACCGTCAGACCGGCGAAGATGACGGCCGAACCGGCGGTTCCGGCGGCGCGTCCGGCGGCTTCTTCGGGCTCTCGGCCCAGCGCCAGCTCATGTCGATACCGCGAGACGATGAACAGTGCGTAGTCGATTCCGACCGCGAGACCGATCATCAGCGCGAGAATGGGTGTATTGCTGTTCAGCTCCATGAAGCCCGAGGTGAGCGTGATCCCGGCCATGCCGATACCGACGCCGATGAGCGCGGTCAGCAGCGGGATGCCGGCCGCGATCAGGGAACCGAAGGTGATGATGAGCACGACGGCGGCGACGGCGACCCCGAGTCCTTCAGTGGCGCTGGTGACCGGGATGGCCTGGATCGCGTCCCCGCCGAACTCCACTTCGAGCCCCGCCTGATGCCCGACATTGGCGGCCGCGAGCAACTGCTCACGGTCTCCGTCGAGGATCTCGGGAGCCTTCACCGAGTAGCTGACCTGGACCAGTGCGACGCGGAGATCCGGGGAGATCGCCTTGGCCTGGAAGGGATCCACGACGGCGACGACCTTCGGCGCGGTCTTCAGCTGGGCGACCACCCGCTCCACGGCGGCCTGGTTGGCCGGTGTCGTGAGGCTCTGGCCTTCCGGCGCGGCGACGGCCACACGGGCGGTGGCGCCACCGGCGCCTGCCTGCGGGAAACGCTCCGCGAGCTTGTCGATGGCGCGCTGGGACTCGGTACCCGGGATGGACACGGAGTTCGACAGCTGACCCGAAAGCGTCAACGCCCCGAGGCCGAGCGCGAGCAGTACGACGGTCCAGACGGCGACTACGAGAGCGCGCCTCCGGAAGGCGAACCGGCCGAGCCGGTAGAGGAAGGTGGCCACGGTGCGTGACTCCGTTTCAGTGTCGTCATTCGAACGGGTACTCACTCGATCTAGTGATAGCAAGCTAGCCGATCGGCAAGGGGAGTGCCAAGCCGATCGGCAAGGATGTGACTTGCCACACGGCAAGGAGATTACTTGTCGATCGGCAAGTGAATCCATTTGCCCAGGGGGTATTCGCGGCGTACAGTCCGCTTTCGGAACGAGGAGGTTCGATGACTGTGGGGACGCCGGACGCCGGTACGAAGGCGGGCGAAGGCACCAGGACACGGTTGTTGACCACCGCGCTGAAGCTGTTCACCGAGCACGGGGTCGAAGGCACCTCGCTGCAGATGATCGCGGACGCGCTCGGTGTCACCAAGGCAGCTGTTTACTACCATTTCAAGGCCAAGGACGAGATCACCGAAGCCGTCGCGGAGCCCGCGCTGCGCGAACTCGAAATCATCGCCGAAGAGGCCTCGAAGCATCGCAGGCGTGGCGCGCAGACCGATCATGTACTGGCCGGGTTCGTGGACCTCGTCGTGCGTCACCGCTCGCTGGTCGCGCTGTTCTCCAGCGACCCCGGCATCACGCGGGCCATCGAGAAGTCGCTCGACGGTTCGGGCGCGTTCAACAAGGACAGGCTGCTGGCCCTGCTGGTCGGCCCGGAGCCGGACACCGCCGCCCTGGTCGCCGCGCTGGTCGCGCTGACCGGGATAGCCATGGCCGGGGGCAGCCCCGCCCTGGCCGAACTCGACGACGACAGCCTCCGCTCGGCGCTGCTCGACGTCGGCAAGCGCCTACTCGGGCGTCCCCGGAGCCGCTAACAGCTGTAGGAACTCCGGCGGCACAGCCGAAGTCAGCCAGACGCCGTTCGCGCTGACCCGGAATTCGTGCCCGGCCTCGGTCATGGCCTGGGCGTCAACGCCCAGGATGACGGGCTCGCCCCGGCGTGCACCGACGGCTATCGCCGTGTCGATGGTGGCCGACAGGTGCACGTCGTGGCGCCGCATCGGCCGCAAGCCCTCTCGCAGGATCGCTTCGAGGAACCGTTCCACCGTGCCGTGGTAGAGCCGCGCGGGCGGCGTGGCGGTGGGCAGGTTCAGCTCCACTTCGACGCTGTGCCCCTGGCTGGCGCGGATCCGCGTGCCCGTCTCGTCGAAGGCGAACCGCTGTTTGTCGTTACCTGCCACGACTTCGCGGAGTCGGTCCCGGCTCAGGGCGAGCCCGTGCTGCTTCAGCGCGCCGAGAAGGGTTTCGACCTCGACCCAGCCGTCGCTTTCGAGGGTGATGCCGATCTTCTCGGGCGCGTGCCGCAGATGAAGCGAAAGCCGCTTCGAGATCCGTACCGAATCCATCAGATGCCGCCTTCCGTGGCGGGCTTGAGTTTCGGCGCGCCGGGGCCGAACCTGGCCATCTGGTCGTCGGAGTTGTAGAGCGCGCAGGTGCGCAGGGAGAGGCAGCCGCAGCCGATACAGCCGGTGAGCCTGTCGCGCAGCCGTTGCAGCGCGTCGATGCGGGCGTCCAGCTCGTCCTGCCAGCCTTTGGAAAGCCTTGCCCAGTCCGCTTTTGTCGGCGGATGGTCGTGCGGCAGACTCGAAAGCGCCTCGCTGATGTCCTCCAGGCTCAGCCCGACGCGCTGCGCGGCGCGGATGAAGGCGATCTGGCGCAGCACCGAACGCGGATAGCGGCGCTGGTTGCCCGCCGAGCGTTCGGACTGGATCAGGCCCTTGTCTTCGTAAAAGCGCAGTGCGGTGTGCGGGACTCCGCTACGCTCGGAAACCTGCCCGATGCTGAGATGGTCGGCTAGCTTGGTCACTTCGCCAGGTTAGCCTTGACTTCCAGTTTAGTCGAGGTTGCACGGTGGGTTTCATGACCACCGCAACAGAATCCGGTTTCGCGGACTTGCCGCGACTGCTTTCGCTCATGACCGGGGACGAGAAGCACTCCGCGGCTTCCACGTCCACTTTGGACGTCCTGTGGGTGCTCTACGACAGGGTACTGGACGTCTCGCCTTCTCGAATGCGCGATCCGGCCCGCGACCGTTTCCTGCTCTCCAAGGGCCACGGGCCGATGTCCTACTACGCGGTGCTGGCCGCGAAAGGCTTCATCGACCCTGGAGAGCTGGCCGATTGGGGCTCGGACGAATCGCGGCTGGGCATGCACCCGGACCGGATGCGCGTGCCGGGCGTGGAGATCTCAAGCGGCTCACTTGGCCACGGCCTGCCCCTCGCCATTGGCAGCGTGTTAGGCCTGCGCGCACAGCGGCTGAGCAGGCCCAAGGTCGTCGTCCTGGTCGGCGACGCCGAGCTCGACGAAGGCTCGAACCACGAGGCGATCGCGCTCGCCGGGCGTGAAGCGATGGACCAGCTCACCGCCGTGGTGATCGACAACTCGTCGTCCACCCACGGCTGGCCGGGCGGGATCGCGCGGCGGTTCGAGGTCGAAGGCTGGGTTACCCGCGTGGTCGACGGCCGCGACCAGGACGCCCTCGCCGCCGCCTTCACCGAACCGCACCCCGCCCGGCCGCTCGCCGTGATCGCCGTCGTCGAACCGAAGGACTGATTCCCATGAGCATGCGCGAAACCTTCTTGTCCACAATGGACGAAGCGCTGGACGTCGACCCGCAGTTGGCCGTCGTCCTCGCCGACATCTCCGCCGACCAGTTGGCCGCCGCGAAACTCCGTCACCCGGACCGGGTGCTCAACGTCGGCATCCGCGAGCAGCTCCTGATCAGCGTCGCCGGGGGACTGGCGCTGACCGGCATGCGCCCGGTCGTGCACACCTTCGCGTCCTTCCTGGTGGAACGCCCCTTCGAACAGATCAAGCTGGACCTTGTGCACCAAGGTGTCGGCGCCGTTCTGGTGTCCTCGGGCGCGTCCTACGACATGGCCAACGCGGGCCGCACCCACCAGTCACCCGCCGACGTCGCGCTGATCGACACCCTGCCCTGCTGGACCGTGCACGTCCCCGGCCACGCGGAAGAGGCGCGGCGGCTCGTGCTCGAATCGCTGGTGGGGGACTGCAACGTCTACATCAGACTCTCCGAGCAAGCCAACGCCGCGCCCCACCTGGCCCCCGGTTTCCAGACGCTGCAACGGGGACGCACCGGAGTCGTCGTCGCCGTCGGCCCGACACTCGACAAGGTGCTCGCCGCGACCAGCGGCACGGACGTGACCGTGCTGTACGCGTCGACGATCCGCCCGTTCGACGCCGCCGGCCTCCGGGCCGCGGTAGAGGTGACAGGGGTCGCCGACGTCGTCCTCGTCGAGCCTTACCTGGCGGGGACTTCGGCGCTTTTCGTGGCCGACGCATTCGCCGACGTCCCGCACCGGCTGCGCTCGCTGGGCGTCCGGCGAGGTGCCGAGGTGCGGGGCTACGGGGACATGGCCGACCACGATCTGGCGCACGGACTGGACGAGACGTCGATCGCGGTGGCGGTCAAGGAATTCCTCCGGTGACTGTCCCCGGGGTGCACTAGGTTCGCACTCTGTGACTACTGAGCAGCGCCATATCCGTCCCCTTGCCCTCGGCGTCATCAGGCGCGGCAACGATTTGCTCGTCTTCGAGGGGCACGACCACGTCAAAGGTGAGACCTACTACCGCCCGCTCGGTGGCGGCATCGAATTCGGTGAGCCCGCGGAAGACGCGCTACGCCGCGAATTCCGGGAAGAGCTCGCGGCGGAGTTGACGAACGTGTCGCTTCTCGGCGTGGTGGAGAACATCTTCACGGTGTTCGGCCGCCCGTCGCACGAGATCGTGTTCTTGTTCGAGGCCGAACTGGTCGATCGGTCGTGGTACGAGCGGGACGAACTCGGCACGGTCATCGACGAAGGCAGCCCGGTGTTCTGGCGCGACTTCACCAATGGGGATTCGATCCTGTATCCGACCGGGTTGCGCGAGTTGATGTCAGCGGAGGTGTGACTTCGGCCAGCGCGGTGATGGGCTGGCGCACTTTCTCGCGAAAGTGCGCCAGCGCGGAACGGTTAGCGGAAGGCGGAGAGGCCGGTGACGGACTGGCCCAGCGAGAGGGCGTGCATCTCCTCCGTGCCCTCATAGGTGAGCACGGTTTCCAGGTTGTTCATGTGCCGCATGACGGGGTACTCGAGCGAGATTCCGTTGGCGCCCAACAGGGTCCGGGCCGAGCGGGCGACCTCGATGGCCGACCGGACGTTGGCGAGTTTCCCGAAGCTGACGTGGTTGTGGTGCAGCTTCCCCGAGTCCTTCAGCCGCCCGATCTGCAGCGCCACCAGGCCCGCGCGGTTGACCTCGACGATCATGTCCGCCAGTTTCCGCTGGGTAAGCTGGAAACCCGCGAGCGGCTTGCCGAACTGCTCCCGCGTCAGCGTGTACTCCAGCGCCGATTCGTAGCACGCCCGCGCCGCGCCGACGACGCCGAACAGGATGCCGTACCGGGCTTCGTTGAGGCACGAAAGCGGCCCCCGCAGCCCCCGGACCTCGGGGAACACCGCACTTTCCGGCAGCCGCAGGTCTTCGAAGACGAGTTCCGCGGTCAGTGACGCTCGCAGCGAGAGCTTGTGCTTGACCTCGTTGGCGGTGAACCCGGGCGTGTCCGTCGGCACGACGAAACCGCGGATGCCGTCGTCGGTCTGCGCCCACACGACGGCCACATTGGCGACGGTTCCGTTGGTGATCCACATCTTCGAGCCGTTGAGCACCCAGTCCGAGCCGTCGCGCGTCGCCCGGGTGCGCATGCTGCCGGGGTCGCTGCCGGCGTCGGGCTCGGTCAGGCCGAAGCAGCCGAGCGCCTCACCCGCGGCCATCTTCGGCAGCCATTCCTGCTTCTGGTCCTCGGAGCCCCACTTGTGGATCGCGTACATCGCGAGCGAGCCCTGCACGGACACAAAACTGCGCAGCCCCGAGTCGACGGCTTCGAGCTCACGGCACGCGATGCCGTACGCGATCCCGCTGGTGCCGGAGCAGCCGTAGCCCTCGAGGTGCATGCCGAGCAGGCCGAGCTGGCCGAACCCCTTCGCGAGTTCGGCGGCGGGCAGCTGACCGGATTCGTACCAGCCGGCCACGTGCGGAGCGAGCTGGTCCGCCGCGAAACCGCGCACGGCGTCGCGGATATCGCGCTCTTCGCCGCTCAGCTCGGCGTCGATGTCGAGGAAGTCGTGCGGGTCGGGCGTGCTGCTCATCGTCGTTCGCTCCTGGCTGTCGGCCGGTGGTTCTCACCTGACGACACAGCACACCACGGCACAGGGCAAGTGCAAGGTGAGATTCAGCGGGCTTTCTCGCCCTTGCCGGCCCTCATCATGCGGACGAGTCCGCGCAGGCCACGCGTACGTTCGGGCTGCCGCTGGGTCGGGATGGGCTGGGGGGAAATGGGCAGGGTCGCGACGTCGAACGTCGGAAACGGCACGCTCTCGATGTCGTTTCGCCAGGCTGTCAGCATCCTGACCAGCTCTTCGTCTTCGCCCGACATCTGATCTCCACACTCCAGAGGTCACACCACGCGGGTCCTAGTTACCCACCAGCGGCGGAAGCTAAACCTCCGGCGACTAAAAAGGTGAGCGTGTCCCCGCTCCGTGTCCGTGACTTCCGCCTCCTGCTCTTCACCAGCGTCGCCGTCTTCTCCGGGGTCGCGCTCCTGCTGTCGGTCGTGCCGCTCTGGGTGGTCCACAACAACGCCGGCGAGTTCGCCGCCGGCGGGTCGACAGCGGCGTTCATGGCGAGCACGGTCGCCGCGCAGTTCGCCGTCCCGCGGCTGGTCAGGGCGTGGGGATATCGCCTGGTCACGGCATCGGGCGCGGTGTTCCTGGGCGCTCCGGCGCCGCTGCTGCTGATCGCGACGGACTGGCCCGGCATCCTCGCGGTCAGCCTGCTGCGGGGGATCGGCTTCGGGTTCGTGACGGTCTGCGGGGCCGCGCTCGTCGCGGAACTGCTCCCGAGGACGGCGTTGGCCAACGGTTCCGGCCTCTACGGGCTGGCCGTCGGATTGCCGCAGCTGATCGGGCTTCCCGCGGGCACCGCCGCCGTCGAACACTGGGGTTTCGTCCCGGTCTTCCTCGTCGCCGGGGTGATCCCGTTGCTGGGCCTGGTGGCGATCTTCGGCCTGCCCGCGGTGGCCCCCACCCGGCACGACGACGATTTGCCCGCGAAAGGCAGCCTGGGGCGCCCGTGGCTGGTGATGCTCAGCGGCTCGATCGGCTACGGCGCGCTCGTCACGTTCCTGCCGCTCGCGCTGACCGACACCGTCGCCGCGTCGGCCGCCTTGTTCGCTTCGGCGGGCGCGGGGCTGGCGTCGAGGTGGGTCGCCGGGCGGCTCGGCACGCGGATCGCCGCGGGCCGGATGCTGCCGTGGGGATTGGCACTCACCGTGCTCGGCATGGCCGGGCTGGCCGCCTCGATCCAAGGCGAGTCACCTTGGTCGGCGGTCGCGGCCGTCGCGGTGGCCGGCGTCGGGTTCGGGCTCATCCAGAACGACTCGCTGGTGGTGATGTTCGCCGCGGCACCGGTCGGGCGGGCGAGCGTCGCGTGGAACGTCGCCTTCGACGCGGGCACCGGGGTGGGCGCGGTCGTGGTCGGCGCGCTGGTCGCGGGCTCGAGCTACCCGGTCGCGTTCGGCCTGCTCGCGCTGTCCGCCGCCGCGCTGCTGCCCGTTGCCCTATCCGCTGGACGTGCCGTCTAACCTGGTCATGTGCCTAGCGTCGTCATTCTGGATTACGGTTCCGGCAACCTCCGTTCCGCCGAGCGTGCCGTGCAGCGCGCGGGCGCCGACGTCACGGTGACGGCCGATCCCCAGGCCGCGCTCGAAGCCGACGGCCTGGTCGTGCCCGGTGTCGGCGCGTACGCGGCCTGCGTCGAAGGGCTGTTCGGCGTCGGCGGCGAGAAGATCATCGGGCGTCGTCTCGCCGGTGGCCGTCCGGTGCTGGGCATCTGCGTCGGGATGCAGATCCTGTTCGAGCGTGGCGTCGAGCACGGCGTCGAGGCCGAGGGCACCGGCGAATGGCCGGGCACCGTCGACAGGCTGCACGCCGACGTCCTGCCGCACATGGGCTGGAACACCGTCCGCGCGCCCGCCGATTCGGAGCTGTTCGCCGGGCTGGACGCCGAAACGCGCTTCTACTTCGTGCACTCGTACGCCGCGCGCAGCTGGGAGCTGGACTCGGGACTGTCCGGGCGCCAGCCGAAGGTCACCTGGGCGCACCACGGCGAGGACTTCGTCGCCGCGGTCGAAAACGGCCCGCTGTGGGCGACGCAGTTCCACCCGGAAAAGTCCGGTGACGCTGGGGCCCACTTGCTCGAAAACTGGCTTGGCACTTTATAGTTGTCTGTTTTTTTGGAGGCTTCGGCTCTCCCACTGTGAGTGATTTCCGACGCCTGAAATAGGCTGTTCCCGTGACTTTCACGCTTCTTCCCGCCGTTGATGTGGCCGATGGCCAAGCCGTGCGACTCGTCCAGGGCGAGGCCGGCACCGAGACTTCCTATGGCAGCCCGCTCGAGGCGGCCATGGCCTGGCAGCGCGACGGCGCCGAGTGGATCCATCTGGTCGACCTCGACGCCGCGTTCGGCAAGGGCTCGAACCGTGAGCTGCTCGCCGAGGTCGTCGGCAAGCTCGACGTGCAGGTGGAGATCTCCGGCGGCATCCGCGACGACGCCTCGCTCGAAGCCGCGCTCGCCACCGGCGCCCGTCGCGTCAACCTCGGCACGGCCGCGCTGGAAAACCCGGAGTGGACGGCGAAGGTCGTCGGCAGCTACGGCGACCGGGTCGCGATCGGCCTCGACGTGCGCATCACCGACGCCGGGCACCGGCTCGCCGCGCGCGGCTGGACCAAGGACGGTGGCGACCTCTGGGAGGCGCTGGAGCGGCTCGACCGTGACGGCGCCCAGCGCTACGTGGTCACCGACGTCAGCAAGGACGGCACGCTGCAGGGCCCGAACGTCGAGCTGCTGAGCGAGGTCGCCGCGCGCACCGACGCCCCGGTCATCGCCTCCGGCGGGATCTCCAGCGTCGCTGACCTGCGCGCGCTCGCCGCGCTGGCCCGCGACGGCATCGAAGGCTCGATCGTCGGCAAGGCGCTGTACGCGGGAGCGTTCACCCTGCCCGAGGCACTGGCCGCGGTCGCCGAGTTCTAGCGTCCCGACCCAGCGTGGCTCGTGAGTGGCTACGAGTGTTCTAGCACTCGTAGCCACTCACAAGAGTTTGATGGCGATGCCGACGGACTTGTCCTTGCCGCGCAGGCGGCCGAAGAAGTTCGTCACGCGGGCGATCAGGTACTTCTTCGAGAGCGCCTTGCGGACGCGTTCGGTACCGGCGTGGTCGAGCAGCCTCGCTTCACCCGTGGCGACGGCGCCGTGGGTCTGTTTGCCGCGAACGTCGCAGGCTTGAATCTCGACGCGGCCGCTATTGCGGATGCGCTTGACCTTGCCCGCGGCGGCCTCCGAGACGAAGGTGAGTTCGCCGTCGAGGGGCGTCGTCCACACCGGGGTGGGCACACCGGCGCCGCTTTTGCGGAAAGTCGTGACCATGACGTACTTTTCGGCGGCCAGCCGCTCGAACTCGGATCCCATATGGACACCGTAGCGGGGGTTCGGCTATGGCGTGCGGCGACGCAGCGT
>NZ_DASYMU010000249.1:0-28334 GCF_036008905.1 Amycolatopsis sp.
GCGCCCCCACCGCCGCTTTGGGGTAATACGGTGGTCAGGGTTTGGCGACCTCACCGAGGGCGGTTATCGCGGCTCGCAGCTGGTCGTCGGACAGGTAGGGCGCGGGGCCGAAGCGCAGGTACTCACCGCGACTGTCCGTGCGCACTCCGCGCTCGGACAGCGCCGCCTGCAGCGCACCGGCGTCCTTGCAGCGCAAGGAAAGGAACCCGCCGAACTCGGTGCGCGGGGTTTCCCTGTCCCGCGTGACGATGTCGTCCGGCAGGCCCAGGTCGTCGAAGCACTCCGCGAGCAAACCGACCTGGCGCAACGAGACCTCACGCAGGAACTCCGGTGTCAAACCCTCGGCGGCGAAGAACTGGACGACCTTCGCGCCGCGGTAGTGGCTGGTCGGATCGTAGGTGGCACCGGCGAACCTGTCCGCGCCGTGGGCGTAGGCCACCTGGTCCGGACGGCGTTCGTCGGCGAGCGCGCCGAATTCGGCGTACCAGCCGGTGACGACCGGGCGGCGTTCCTGCGCGTGCGCGGGCATCCGCAGGAAACAGTTGCCCTCGCCCAATTGCAGGTACTTGTACCCGCCGCCGAGCACCCAGGCGTTGGTCAAACCCAGGTCGTGCAACACGAACGGGACGACACCCAGCGCGTGGTAGGCGTCGACGGTCAGCTCGACCTCGCGCGAAAGACAAGCGGCGGCAAGGAAGTTGAGGCCCGGCACGATCCGCGAGGTCTCGAACAGCACGTGGGAAACGAAAACCGCGCCCGTCCGGTCGTCGATCTGGCCCGCGATGCGCTCGGCGAGCGTCTCGACCGGCGCAACGGGAACACGGACGACTTCGATACCTTCTTCGCCCAGCCTGGCCAGTTGACGGCGGAGCGTGTGGAATTCGCCATCTGTGGTCACGATCTTCGGCCGCTTGCGAAAGTCCAAACAGGACAGAACCCGGATGACGAGGTCATGTGTGCTCGCGCCCAGCGCGAGTTCACCGCGCGGGTCGTGCAGGAAGGTCCGGAAGCCGGCGCGGACCTGGTCGGCCTTGGCGAACGCGGCGTCCCATTTGACGTCGACGTCACGGGCGGCGTCGTCGAAGGCCTCGGTGAGTCCCTCGGCGGCGACGTCCGGCCACGCCTGGTGCGAGTGGCCGGTGAGCAGCAGTCTCTCGGCCACCTGGAAGCGCGAATAGTGGTTCGCGAGCGGGTTGGTCACAGCTGACTCCGCACGGCCCAGAGGTCGGGGAACATCGGCGCGAACAGGGTGCTCCTCAGGTACCCCGCGCCGGACGAGCCGCCGGTGCCTGACTTGTCGCCGATCGTGCGTTCGACCATCTTCACGTGCCGGTAGCGCCATTCCTGCATGCCTTCGTCGAAGTCGACGAGGTGCTCGGCGACCATCGACTGGCCGGAGTCGTCGCGATAGACCTGAAGCAGTACCTCCTGCAACGCGGGCGACGGCTCGAGCGGCTTGGTGACGTCACGCCCGGTCGGCACCGGGTACCCGCTCACCGCGAGGTACCCGATGTAAGAGTCGAACAGCGACGGCCTCGACATGGCGTCCGCGATCCGCTGCCGCGCTTCGCCACCCTCGGGGTAGTGCGCGAAAACGCGCTCGTCACGACGCCCCAACACGGCCTCCAGCTCACGGAACTGGGCCGACTGGAAACCGCTCGACGCGTCCAGCCGGGCGCGGAAGCTGGTGAACTGGCTCGGCGTCATCGTTTCGAGGACGTCGATCTGCGCGACCACGACCTTGAGCACGGTCAGGATCCGGCGCAGCGTGCGGATGGCGTGCGCGGTGTGCCCGGCGGCCAGGTGTTCCTGCAGGTACAGCGCTTCGTGCAGGATCTGCTTGAACCACAGCTCGTACACCTGGTGGATCACGATGAACAGCAGCTCGTCGTGCTCGTCCGACCTCGGTCGCTGGGCGGCCAGCAGATCATCGAGCGCCAAATAAGACGTGTAGCTCAGCGCCATCTGGGTATCTGTGTCGCTCATGGTCCTGTCACCTTGTCGAAGTGGCGCTGCGCCGCGGGTGCGAGCGCCGCGTACAGATCATGGAACAGCCTGACCGCGTCCGCGCGCTTGGCGGGCGCGGGGATGAGCTCGCCCGGCAGCTCCGGGTCGAGCAGCGGGAACTGCCGGAACGTGTGCACGAGCCGGGTACGCAACCAGAACGCGCCCGGATCGTCCAGTTTCTCCCGGCCCGGCTCGGGGACGTAGCCCTCGTACTCGGCCACGAAGGTGGCATAGCGCCGCGCGAGCCCGTCCAGGTCCCACGCCCGCCCGGCGAACGCGCGGACGTCGAGCGAACCCGACGGCTGCCCGAGCATCAGCCCGGCGTACTCGGTGACGTCGAGCTCTTTGAGCAGCGCCACCACCTCGCCCTCCCGGTTGTGGGGAGCGAGCCAGGTGCCGTCCTGGATCGAGCCGAACCCGAGGAACCTCAGCCGCCGGACGAGCCGCTCCCGCGCCTGACGCCGGGCTTCGGGCACGTTCTGCCAGAGCACGGTCCAGTCACCGGCCGGCCTGGCCTCCCTGCCGAGCGAGAAGATCCGCCGGTCGCCGTCTTCGAGCACGGCGACCGTGCGACTCGTGAGCGTGTAGTGGACCAGGCGACCGCGCTTGTGCCGGGCGAGCAGGTCGCGGTGGGCGAGCCTGGCCAGCGCGATGCGGGCGGCTCCGTCGGAGAAACCGAGCTCGGCCAGCAAGGCGACCAGCCCGCCGGACCAGACCTGCCGGGTTTCGCGCGGATGGACGTGGCTGCCGAGCAATGTCATCACCAGTTCCTGTGGTGTCGGCTCGAAGCGGTCGTCCATATCAGCAACTCTATACACATGAGTCCGCTGCGGTGTAGCTTAAATCTTGTGACCTATTTCGCCGATCTCAGTTCTCCGCAGGTCGCCGCGCTGCGTGAGATTAAAGGCGGGGCTCACGGCGGCAGGGTGCCGGTGTTGCTGCTTCCGGTCGGCGCCATTGAGCCACATGGTCCACACGCGCCGCTCGGCACGGATCCGCTGATCTCCCAAGGGATGTGCGAACGCGCGGCCGCCCGGCTCGCGGAGGACGAACAAGTCCGGGTCCTGATCTTGCCCGCGTTGCCCTACGGCGTCACGCGGTACGCGGCCGCCTTTCCCGGCAGTGTTCATATCGGCGAGGAGACGCTGCACGCGCTGATCGTCGACATCGCCACGGCGTTGATCGACCAGGGGCTCCCCCGCGTACTCCTGGTCAACAATCACTTCGAGCCCGAGCATTCCGCCACTCTTCGCCGCGCGGTGGAGACACTGGAAACGTTGCGGGGTAAGCGGATCGGCCATCTCGACCTCGTACGCCGCAAGCACGCGCAACGACTCACGGCCGAGTTCCAGGCCGGGGAATGCCACGCCGGGCGCTACGAGACATCGTTGGTACTGGCCGAAAACCCTTCTCTGGTCGACGTGGAGACCATGCGCGAACTGCCCCGGCTCGCCGTCGACATGCCGACGGCGATGCGGGACGGCTTGGCCGATTTCCCGTCGATGGGCATGGATCGCGCGTACTGCGGCGCTCCGGCAGAGGCGACGGCCGAAGAAGGCGCAGCGACTTTCGAGACGTTGACGGACATGCTGGTCGAAGCGATCCGTGAGCTCGGGAGTCAGCCTTGAGGTTCAATATCGCGACCCATTTCGTGGACCGCAACCTCGACGAAGGCCGTGGCCTGAACACGGCGTTGTGGTACGAGGGGCAGTCCGTCAGCTACGCGGATCTGGCCGCGCTCGTCAACCGGGTCGGCAACGCGCTCCGCGAACTGGGTGTCCGAAGTGGACAGATGGTGCTGCTCGCGATGAGCGACGGGCTCGACTTCGTCGCGAGCTGGTACGCCGCGCAGAAGATCGGTGCCGTCACCGCCGAGGTGTACACCTTCCTGCAGCCCAAGGATTACGCCTACTACCTCGCGTACACCGAGGCCTCGCTCGTCATAGCCGACGCCGTCACCCTGCCCGCGCTGCGCGAGGCCGGAGCGACGAACCTGCTCGTCACCGGCGTGCCCGCGGCCGAACTACGGCCGGGCGAACACCATTTCGACACGCTCGTCGGCACCGCGCCCAGTGAACTCGAAGCGGCGCCGACAACGCTCGACGACGTCGCGATCTGGAAGTTCACCACCGGGAGCACGGGCGCGCCCAAGGCCTGCGTCCACACCGCGCGCAGTCCCCTTGAGAGCTTCGAGCGGTACGCCCAGGGTGTGCTCGGAATCCAGGCGGACGACCGGGTTCTGGCGGTGCCGAAGCTGTTCTTCGGTTACGCCCGTGACTTGGTGGCGCTATTTCCGTTCGGGGTCGGCGGTGCGGGGATCGCGTTCGGGGAGCGCAGCACGGCCGGGTTGATGTTCGAGCTGATTACGCGCTACCGGCCGACGATCCTGGTGAACGTGCCCACCATGATGAGCGCGATGATCGCGCATCCCGAAGCGGCACAACAGGATCTGAGCTCGCTGCGACTCTGTACGTCCGCAGGCGAGGCCTTACCGTCGGAGTTGCATCGCAAATGGGATGAGCTGTTCGGTGTCGAAGTGGTCGACGGTATCGGCTCGTCCGAGGCGTACCACATCTACCTGTCGAACCGGCCTGGCGAGGTGCGGCGCGGAAGTCTGGGCAAAGCCGTTCCCGGTTACCAGGCAAGGATTCTCGACGAGACCGACACCGAACTCCCCGACGGCGAGATCGGCACGCTGGAGGTCACCGGCCCGACGATCGCCCTCGAATACCGGGGCGACGCCGAGAAATCCGCTCGGACATTCCACGGCGAGACCCTCCGCAGTGGCGATTTGTTCAGCCGCGACACCGCAGGCTTCTTCCATCATCACGGCCGCGCGGACGATCTGCTCAAGGTCGGCGGGGTGTTCGTCGCGCCGAGTGAGATCGAGGACTGCCTGCTCGGCCATCCCGACGTGACCGACTGCGCGGTACTGGGCCGCGAGGTCGACGGACTCGTGCTGCCGCGGGCGTACGTCGTCGTGCGAGAAGGAGCTTCCGTTGACGCGCAGGCGTTGCAGGACTTCGCCCGCGCCCGGCTGGCGGGTCACAAGTACCCCCGAGAGGTGTCCTTCGTGACCGAACTCCCCCGTACCACCAACGGAAAGCTCGATCGCCGGGCCCTGCGCACGCAGGCGGGCGAATGAGCAGGCTGGTGGTGGTGACCGGCGGTACGCGCGGAATCGGCGCCGCCGTGGCGGCACGCTTCAAGGCCGCGGGCGACCGCGTGCTAGCGCCTGGCCGCGCCGAATGCGACATCACCGACGAGGCTGCCGTGGCGGCGTACTTCGCCGACGCCGGACCGGTCGACGTGCTGGTCAACAACGCCGGGATCTCCACGAGCGCCCCGACAGCGCGCACCACGCTGGCCGATTGGCAGACGCAGCTCGACGTCAACGCGACCGGCGCGTTCCTGTGCACCCGCGCGGTGTTGCCCGGAATGCGCGAACGCGGTTCCGGCCGGATCGTCACTGTCGCGTCGACGGCCGGCCGCGTCGGCTACCGCTACACCTCGGGCTACACGGCGTCGAAGCACGCGGCGGTCGGGCTGATGCGGGCTGTCGCGGCGGAGGTCGCGGGCACCGGCGTCACCGCGAACGCCGTCTGCCCCGCGTTCGTGCGCACCGACATGACAGCGCGGTCGGTGGCCCGGATCAGCGAGACCACGAAACTCGACGAAGCCGGGGCGGAAGCCGCACTCGCCGCCGCTTCGCCGCTGGGCCGACTACTGGAACCCGAAGAAGTCGCGTTCGCGGTGGCGTTTTTCGCCGCCGCGGAAGCGGGCGCGATCAATGGTCAAACACTTGTCCTCGACGGAGGTGGAATCCAGTCATGAGCACGTTCCGCGCATCGCCCGGCTTCACGGACCAGTGGGAGCACTTCGACTTCGACGTGACCGACGGCGTCGCGACAGTGACGTTGAACCGTCCGGAGAAGCTCAACGCGCTGACGTTCGACGTCTACGCCGACCTGCGGGACCTGCTCGCGGAGCTGCCGCATCGCGGGGACGCGCGGGTGCTGGTGCTGACCGGCGAGGGCCGCGGGTTCTGCTCGGGCGGTGACGTCGAGGAGATCATCGGCGAGCTGCAGAAGATGGAGACCAAAGAGCTCCTCGAGTTCACGCGGATGACCGGTGCCGTGGTGAAGGCGCTGCGCGAGTGCCCGCTGCCGGTGATCGCCGCGGTCAACGGCATCGCCGCCGGGGCCGGTTCGGTGATCGCGCTGGCCAGCGACTTCCGGCTGCTCGCGCGCTCGGCGAAGTTCGCGTTCCTGTTCACGAAGGTCGGGCTGGCCGGGGCGGACATGGGCTCGGCGTACCTGTTGCCACGCTTGGTCGGACTCGGGCGGGCGACGGAACTGCTGATCCTCGGCGACAAGGTCGACTCCGCCCGCGCCGAAGCGATCGGACTGGCGACGCAGGTCGTCGAGGACGAAGACCTTCCGGCGACGGCTGCCGCGCTGGCGCGTCGACTGGCCGACGGCCCGGCACTGGCGTACTCGACGACGAAGGTGCTGCTGACGCGGGAACAGGACATGGACCTCGGCAGCTCGATCGAGCTCGAGGCCATGACCCAGGCGTTGCTCATGACGAGCAAGGACCACCAGGAGTTCTACGCCGCCTGGTCCGCGGGCCGCACGCCCACCTGGACCGGCCGCTGACCCCCTCCGCCATCTGTCGACAGATGGCGATCTCTCAAAAACTAAGAGATCGCGTTCTGTCGACAGATGGCGGGGTGAGCTAGGAGAAACGGCGGAGGCGGAGGGAGTTGGTGACGACGAAGACGGACGAGAGGGCCATCGCGGCCCCGGCGATCATCGGGTTCAGCAGGCCCAGAGCGGCCAATGGCAGTGCGGCGACGTTGTAGCCGAACGCCCACACCAGGTTCCCGCGAATCGTCGAAAAAGTCTTACGCGCCAGCCGGATCGCATCAGGGACCGCACTGAGATCGTCACGCACCACGGTCAGGTCCCCGGCCTGGATCGCCACATCCGTGCCCGTGCCCATCACGATCCCGAGGTCCGACCCGGCCAGCGCCGGAGCGTCGTTGACACCGTCGCCGACCATCGCGACCACGTGCCCCTCGGCCCGCAGCCGCGCGACGGCCTCGGCCTTCCCCGCCGGAAGGACCCCGGCGACGACCTCGCTGATCCCCACCTCGGCCGCCACTGCCCTGGCGACGGTCTCGTTGTCCCCGGTCAGCAGGATCGGCCGAAGTCCCAGCGCCACCAGTTCGGCGACGGCCGCTCGCGCCGACGGCTTGACCGTGTCGCCGACGCCGATCACCCCGTGCGCCTCGCCGTCCCAGCCGACCAGCACCGCCGTCGAACCACCGAGCTCGACCCCAGCATGCATTTCCAGCAGGTCCGCAGAGACCTGGAACATCTGAGCCGCGAACAGCGAGGGCCGGCCGATGAGCACCTGTTTGCCGTCGACAACCCCCGAAGCGCCAAGACCTTTCACCGCCGCGAAATCGTCCACATCGGACAGTGAGCCGAACTTCTCCCGCGCCGCCGCCGAGATCGCCTGCGCGATCGGGTGTTCCGAGCCGTCCTCGACCGCGCCCGCGAGCTCCAGCACGTCGCCGTGGATCGATTTCACCGTCATCCGCCCGGTGGTCACCGTGCCGGTTTTGTCGAGCACCACGGTGTCGATCCGGCGCGTCGACTCCAGCACCTGCGGTCCCTTGATCAGGATGCCCAGCTGCGCGCCCCGCCCGGTGCCGACGAGCAGCGCCGTCGGCGTCGCCAGGCCCAGCGCGCACGGGCAGGCGATGATCAGCACGGCGACCGCGGCCGTGAAAGCGGGCTCGGCGCCGTTGCCCAGCACCAGCCACGCGGCCAGCGTCAGCGCCGCCAGCACCAACACCACCGGCACGAACACCGACGCGACGCGGTCCGCGAGCCGCTGGACGTCCGCCTTACCGCTCTGCGCCGCCTCGACCAACCTGGCCATCTGCGCGAGCTGCGTGTCGCCGCCGACCTTGGCCGCGCGCACCACCAGCCGCCCGCCGAGGTTCACCGTGCCGCCGATGACACTGTCGCCCTCGCCGACTTCGACCGGCACCGACTCGCCCGTCACCATCGCGGTGTCCACACCGGACCGGCCGCGCGTGATCACGCCGTCGGTGGCGACCTTCTCCCCCGGCCGGACCACGAACTCCTCGCCAGCCGACAGTTCCGCGATCGGCACGCGATGCTCCCCGGAATCCCGCAGCACGGCGACATCCTTCGCCCCCAGCGAAAGCAGCGACCGCAACGCCGAACCCGCTCGCCGCTTGGCCCGCGCCTCGAAATAGCGCCCCGCCAACAGGAACGTCGTCACCCCGGCGGCGACTTCGAAGTAGACCGACTCGCTCCCGCCACCGGTGAAACTGAAGTCGTGGGTCATGCCGATCATGCCCGCGTCGCCGAAGAACAACGCGTAGAGCGACCAGCCGAGGGCGGCGATCGTCCCCATCGACACCAGCGTGTCCATTGTGGACGCGCCGTGCCGCAGGTTCGTCCACGCGGCACGGTGGAACGGCCACGCGCCCCAGAGCACCACCGGCAGCGCGAGCAGCAGCGAGGCCCACTGCCAATACGGGAACTGCAGCGCGGGCACCATCGCGACCAGCACCACCGGCCACGCCAGCTGCGCCGATACCAGCAGCCGCGTACCCAGCCGGTATTCCATGTCCACCTCGGCGGGCTTCTCCAGCGCGGCGGTGTACCCGGCCTTCTCCACCGTGCCGATGAGCAGGCCGGGGTCGGTCCCCGCCGGGACCGACGCCGTCGCCTTGGCAAGGGCGTAGTTGACCGTCGCGGAGACGCCGTCGAGCTTGTTCAGCTTCTTTTCGATCCTGGCCGCGCACGCCGCACAGGTCATGCCCCCGACGATCAGCTCGACCCGCTGCTCGACCGTCGGGGTCATCGGGCTCCTGACAAAGTGGTGATGGCTATCGCGGGCTCTTCCAAGCTGCCGAAATACAGTTTCCCATCGAGCTCGCGAATACCCGTCAGCACCTGCCAACCATCGATCTCGCCCCGCAATTCGCGCACGACCGCGCCGGTCGCGTCCACTCCCACCGCGCCGACTTCACGCCCTGGCGACGGCTGCACGGACTTCGGCAGGTTCCGCACGAACGCACGTAGCGGCGACGGCAGCTTGCGGACGAAATCGAGTGCGGGGACCTTCGGGCTGGCCTGCGAGATCCAGATCAGCCCGTCACTGCCGGTGGAGATGTTGTCGGGGAAGCCCGTCATACCGTCGATCAGCGTGTCCAGTTGCCCGCTCTTCTCGCCGGTGAGCCACACCCGGCTGACCTTGCACGAACCGGTCTCCGCCACGGCCACGAACGACTCGTCCGGGACCAGCGCGACGCCGTTGGCGAACTGGAGGCCGTCGGCGAGCTGGTCGATCGTGCCGTCGGGCGAGCGCCGCAGCAGCCGGCCGCCGGCGGTCTGCTCGATCAGGTCGTCGCGCCACTTCTCGATCGGGAAGCGCCGGGACGAGTCAGTGAAGTAGATCGTGCCGTCCGCCGCGACGGCCGCGTTGTTGCAGAAGACGAACGGGAGGCCCGCGCCTTCCGTCGCCAGCGTGGTGATCTTGCCGCCCGGCAGCGACACCGTGAGCAGACCGGCGTGCGCGTCGCAGACCAGCAGGTCTTCGCCGTAGAGCTCAAGGCCGAGCGGACGGCCGCCGGTGTCCGCGATCGTTTCGATGCCGACGCCGTCCGGGCCGAGCCGCAGGATCCGGCCGTCCACGAGCCCGGTGTAGATCCGGCCTTCGGCGTCGACGACGACGTCCTCGGGACCGTGCCCGCCGACCGGGATGACCTTCACATCGCCGAACTGCACCGGAGTCTCCTAGCGGTAAGTGAGCAGGGACGAGTGCTCGCCCTCGAAATGCCCGTGTTCGTTGAACGACAGCAGGGTAAGCCCGCCGCGCCCGGAGACGAGTTTCGTGATGCCGCCGTTGACGGTCACCCGGTTCAGCTTCACCAGCCCGATCTCGGGGATGCCCAGCAGGATGCCGCACAACGTCGCGATCACACCTCCCGAGGTGAAGACGACGGCGTTCTCGCCCTTGCCCAGCTCGCCTGCCAGTTCTTCGAGCGCACCGCGGACCCGGGCGTGGAACGCGGGCCAGGTCTCGGCACACGGTCCCTCCGCACCGGCGGTGATCCACGCCGTGAGCGCGCCGTCGAGCGCGGCTTGGTAGGCCCGCGAGTCGTCGCCCTGCTCGACGCCGCCCGCGTGATGCGTCGCGATGTCGACGTGGTCGTACTCGTTCCAGCGCGGGTCTTCCTTGGCCACCAGCGATCCGCCGAGTCCCTTGAGGACAGTAGTCGCGGTGTCCCACTGCCGGGCCATCGAACCCACTCGCGCTTGCGAGAACACGGCCTCGCGCCGGGAAAGTTCGGCACCGACCACTGTGGACTGGCTGAACCCGTTCGGGGACAACAGGTCGTAGTCGGCCGCGCCGAAGGAAGCCTGTCCGTGCCGGACGAGGTAAATGGCTCCCATCAGGACTGTCCCCTCTTGATGACCTCGCGGCAGCGCCAGTCCAGATAGCCGACGAACTGCCAGAAGTCGGCGAACGCGGGGTTGGTGGTTTCGCCGTTGTGGTACCGGAAGTAGATCTGCTGGAGCACCGCGGCGAGCCGGAAGAGCCCGTACACCTCGTAGAACGTCCAGTTGTCGATCTTCAACCCGGTGCGCTGTGAGTAGTACTCGACGACCTCGTCGCGCGTCAGCATCCCCGGGATATGCGTGGGCTGGCGGCGGCTGGCCTTCATCACGTCGTCGTCATCGGCCTGCACCCAGTACGAGAGCGTGCTGCCGAGCTCCATCAGCGGGTCGCCGAGCGTCGCCATCTCCCAGTCGAGCACGCCGACGACGTCGAGCGTCTCGGATCCGTCGAGCACCAGGTTGTCGAGCCGGAAGTCATTGTGGATCAGGCAGATCTTGACCTCGCCGGGCTGGTTGGCGGCCAGCCAGCCGGTCACTTCGGCGAAGTCCGTGACGTTGTCCGTGCGGGCCTTGCGGTACCGCTCGGTCCAGCCGCGGACCTGCCGCTCGACGTACCCCGCGCCCTTGCCGAGGTCGGTGAGCCCGGCGGCCTCGATGTCGACCTCGTGCAGTTCGGCGAGCCTGTCGACGAGCGTGGTCGACAGCTTCCTGGCCTGCACCGGTGTCAGTGCCATGCCCTCGGGCAGGTCCCGGCGGAGGATCAGGCCGTCGAGGCGGTCCATGACGTAGAAGTCGCCGCCGATGATCGACGCGTCGTCGCAGAACGCGCGAACCGTGGGCACATAGGGGTACACCGGTTGCAGCGCGGCCTGGACACGGAATTCGCGGCGCATGTCGTGCGCCGACGCCGCCTTGTGCCCGGCCGGTGGGCGGCGCAGGATCAGCTCACGACCGGGGTAGCTCAGCAGGTAGGTCAGATTCGAGGCCCCGCCCGGAAACTGCCGGACTTCGGGGAGCCCGGCGAGACCGTCCACACGGGACGCCAGCCACTCGTGCACGGCGTTGACGTCGAACCAGTCTTCTTCGCGGACGCCGACCGTCTTGTCCGTATTGCCAGTACCGGTCATGCCCGGACACTACCCGGCTGCGATCGCCATCTGTCGACAGATGGCAAGCCGATGGCCCGACGCCGGGGACGTCGGGCCATCGGACCATGGAGCTGGCTGCGTCAGCTGGCGCCGGTGTAGAGCAGCTTGTTCGGCGTGCCCGAGGACGGGTTGGTGATCTTGTCCGGGGTTGCCGCGCTGGTCAGCGCCGAGGCGACGTCCGCCGGGCTGGCGTCCGGGTGGTCGGCCAGGTAAAGCGCCGCCGCGCCGACGACGTGCGGGGTGGCCATCGAGGTCCCGCTGATCGTGTTGGTGGCGGTGTCTCCCGAGCCCCACGACGACGTGATGCCGACGCCGGGCGCGTAGAGGTCGACGAGCGTGCCGAAGTTGGAGAAGTCGGCCTGCGCGTCACTCTCGTCGCTCGCCGCGACCGTGATGGCGGCGGGGACCCGCGCCGGCGACGACGTGCTCGCGTCGGCCGACTCGTTCCCGGCGGCCACGCCGAAGGTGACGCCCTTGGCGATGGCGCCTTCGACGGCCTGGTCGAGAGCTGCGTCCGGGCTGCCGCCGAGGCTCATGTTGGCCACGGACGGACCGCTCGCGTTCGCCGCGACCCAGTCGACCCCGGCGACGACACCTTCGGTCGTGCCGCTGCCGTTGGCGTCGAGCACCCGGACGCCGACGATCTTGACGCCCTTCGCGAGGCCGTACTCGGTGCCGCCGATGGTGCCGGCGACATGCGTGCCGTGGCCCTGCTCGTCGGTCGGGTCGTCGTCGTTGTCGATGAAGTCCTTGCCACCGGTCACCCGGCCGCCGAAGGTCTCGTGCGTCGACAGGACGCCCGTGTCGATGACGTACGCCGTGACGTTGGACGCCTTGGTCGAGTACGTGTAGCTCTTGTCGAGCGGGAGGTCCTTCTGGTCGACGCGGTCAAGCCCCCACGACGGCGGGTTCTCCTGCGTGTCGAGGGCGTGGAACTTGTGGTTCTGCATCACGTAGTCGACGTTCGGGTCCGCGGCGAGACGCTTGGCCTCGGCCTCGTCCGCGGCGATCGAGAAGCCGGTCAGTGCCGTGCCGTAGGTGCGGTTCACCTGGGCGCCGTACTTCCCGGCGAGGGTCTGGGCCTGCGTGGCGACATTGGTCCGCACCTCGTTGGCGGCCATCGTGCCCGTGCCGACCGAGCCGCCTTTGAGCACCACGATGTAGCTGCCAGCAACCGAATCGGCCGTGTTGGCCGAGCGAATCTGGCCCTCCTGTGCCTGCGCCGGAGCCGCCGTCATCCCCACTACCGCCGTCACACCGGCGATCGCGACGCCTGCCGCCATACCCCGCCGAAGCCTCCGAGAGTTGCCCATGGGCCACCTTCCATCCGCACCGTACCGATTGTTACTGGTGAGTCACTCAATCCGGTCAAACACCCATGGGCAATCATTGCCAGTTACCAGTACTAGGCCATTCGGCGCAACCGTCAGGGACCAAAAGGGCTAGCCGGTCGACGTAATCAGTGGTGAGGGAGTGTTACCGGAAACTGATAATGTTGTTCTGGTCGTTATGATTCAGGACGAAATCGAGGAGTCTGGCGGTCACTGAGCACATGGGGACGGGACACACGACAGGCCGCGCCGACGCCGTCGAGTCGGGGGAGAACACGTTTTCCACCGCGCTCAGATCGGCCATTTCCACCAGCGGGCTGAGCCTGGACCGGATCCAGGCGCGGCTGCAGGCACGCGGGGTGTCGGTCAGCGTGACTGCGCTGAGTTACTGGCAATCGGGAAAACGCCAGCCGGAACGGCAAAGTTCGATCTCCGCGGTCCGGGTGCTCGAAGACATCCTCTCGGTGTCCTCCGGGGCCCTGCTCGGCCTGCTCCCGCCGCCACGGCCGCGGGGCGCGTCGTCCCGGAAGGAACGCCGGATAGCCGAGCAGCCGCTGACTTTCCCGCGTGAAGTGCTCCAGCCGTTGCTGGACAAGGTCGGCGCGCCGAACGCGCTGGAACTGCACCACCAGCTCAAGCTCGTCGGGCTGCACGACCTCTGCCGCATCGCGCCCGACGGCGGCCAGCGGTCCGTCACCGCCCGCGCGGTGTTCCAGGCCGGCGCGGACGGGCAGGACAGGTGGCTGCTGGTCTACGCCCAAGGCGATCCCGAAGCCGGGCCGCCCACGCTGCACGCCATCCGCAACTGCCGGATCGGGCGGGCGGAAATCGACGCCGAGCACGGGCTGATGGTCGCCGAGCTGCTGTTCGACCAGCCGATCGACCGCGGCGAGACGCATCTCATCGAGTACTCGCTGACCAACGCCGGGCCGCCGTATCCGGAATGCCGCAACACCCATTACCGCGAGTTCCGGCGGCCGGTGCGCGAGTACCTGCTCGAAGTCCGGTTCGACGAAGGCGTCAGCCCGGAAACCTGCTGGCAGTACTCACGCACCGGCCCGCATGACGCGCTGGACCGCCGCGAACTGAAGCTGGACCAGGGCAACGGCGTCCACGCTGTCGCGCTGGACTTCGGGCCAGGGGTGTTCGGGATCGACTGGGCCTAGCTGAGCTTGTTCCGGAGGACTTTTCCGGTGGCGTTGCGGGGAAGTTCGTCGAGGAACACGACCTCGCGCGGCACCTTGTAGCGCGCCAAGTTCGACTTGACGTACTCGCGCACGCCGTCGACGTCCAAAGTGGACGATTCGGACCGGACGACAAAGGCCTTGAGCCGCGCGCCGAACTCCTCGTCCGGGACGCCGATGACAGCGGCCTCCAGCACGTCATGGCGCTCGACGAGCAGGTTCTCTACCTCGATCGGAAAGACGTTCTCACCGCCGGAAACGATCATTTCGTCGTCGCGGCCGTCGATGAACAGCAGGCCGTCATCGTCGAAGTGGCCGACGTCACCGCTGGAGAGCAGGCCGTCGATGATCTCCTTGTGCCTGCCGTCGGTGTAGCCGGCGAAGCTCAGCCCGCTGCCGACGAACACGCGGCCGATCTCGTTCGGCTCGGTGACTGGGTTGTTGTCGTTGTCGTAGAGCACGACCCGGCAGCCGACGGGCGCGCGCCCGACCGTGCCCGGCGCCTGGCGCCAGTCCTCCGGGGTGGCGACGGTCGCGACGGCGACCTCGGTCGAGCCGTAGAGATTGTGAACCACCTCACCGAAGGCCGCGGTGGCCCGGTTTCCGAGGTCCGGAGACAGCGCCGAGCCCGCCACGAAGATGATCCGCAACGACGAGGTGTCGTACTTTTCGAGGGTTTCCTTCGGCAGGTCGACGATGCGCTGCAGCATGGTCGGCACCAGCACCAGCGCGGTGCACTTGTGCTCCTCGATCCCGCGCAAAGTCTCCTCGGGGTTGAACTTCCGGCGCACCACGACTTTCGAGCCGAGCGCGAAGGACAAGATGAACTGGGAGATCCCGGTGCCGTGGAACAACGGCGCGCCCATGAACGTCGATTCGCCGGAGCGCAACGGGATCCGGTCGAGGAACTGGGCCGAGGCCAGCGGCGAGGTGTGCTCGCGCGGCGCGCCCTTCGGGGTGCCGGTGGTGCCGCTGGTCAGCAGCACGAAACCGCCGGGCTTCGCGGGTACGGGGAAGGGCCGGTCGTCGGTGCTCGCGATGAGCTCGTCGAGGACCGGGACCTTGTGCTCGCCCAGGACTTCGGGGTCGTCCACCCAGGACAGATAACGGTCGATCCCCGCGTCGACGGCGTCGAGCAGGCCGGTGAACTCCTGGTCGTAGACGAGCGCGGTGACGCGTTCGCGCTTGGCGACGTCGGCCAGTTGGGGCTTGGCGAAGCCGGTGTTCATCAGCAGCAGCCGGACGCCGAGCTTGCCGGCCGCGAGCATCGCCGTCACCAGGCCGCGGTGGTCACGGCACAGCGCGGCGACGACCGTCCCCGGCTTGATCCCGCGCTCGGACCAGGCCCTGGCCAGTGCGTTGGACCGCAGGTCGAGCTGTTTGAAGGTGAGCGGGCCGAGCTCGTCGACGAGGCCGACGGCTCGGGAGTCGCGACGGGCGGAGATATGCGCGGCGCCGGCGAACGGGCCGTACTTGCGGACGGCGACGATCGAGCGGAGGCCCTCGTCAAGCCGCGGGAAGGGCACCAACCCGGCCTGGCGCATCACCTCGATGCTGCGGACCGTTTCCGTCACCTTGGTGGCGATCTCGGACACGCTGGACGGGTACTTCATCCGGGCACCTCCATTGCTGCTGCGGCTCGAACGTCATACCGGCGGTTTTGACGTACCGGCGGTATGGGCTCGCTCGACAGTATCCGACGGGCCGGGCGGACGCATTAGGCCGTTCATGTCGGGGCGCGCGAAACTGTCGGTGGGTCGGCGCACAATGGGCGGGTGCGGGTGATCGTGGGGCAGGAGGCGGACGGGACGTTCGCCGTCGAGGTGCCCAGCGACCGCGGCCGTGGCCGGCACGGGCTGAGTCCCGGCGAGTTCGCCGCGTTCGCCGGTGAGCTGGAACGCGAGTGCGGGCCGCGCTGGGTGTTCTCCGCGGTCGAGCAGGTGTACCCGATGCTGCTGCGCTCCGGGCTGCGGCTGCGCCGATGTCACGACCTGAATCTGGTCGAGGGGCTGTTGCTCTCGTACGAAGGCCGGGATGGGGAGCCGCGAAGCCTCGCGGCGGCGCTGGCCAGGGCGAACGGCGTCGAACCGCCCCCGGACGAGCCAGCGCACCACGAAGACCGGCAGCCGTCCCTGTTCGAAACCACCCGCGGCACCGGCCTGCCCGACGGCGTCGAAGCGGTGAAGGCCGCCGAAATCGTCCTGGCCGAGCAGGAGCGGCGTGCCGCGGCCGTCGAACACCCGGACCGTATGCGCTTGCTGATCGCCGCCGAATCCGCCAGCGCCCTCGCCGCGGCCGAGATGACCGCCGACGGTCTCCCCTGGCGCGCGGACCTGCACGCCCAGCTGCTCACCGACACCTTCGGCCCGCGCCTGCCCAGCGGCCAACGCCCACGGCGACTCGTCGAGCTGGCGGCCCAGGTGAGCGAAGCCTTCGGCGGCCGCCCGATCAACCCGGACTCCCCACCCAGCGTCATCCGAGCCCTGGCCCGGGTCGGCATCGAAGTCCCCGCCGCCCGAGCCCACCTGCTGCGCGACATCGACCACCCCGCGGTCCCGCCTTTGCTGGAGTACAAGGAACTCTCGCGCTTGTACGCGGCGAACGGCTGGACGTGGCTCGACGAATGGGTCCACGACGGCCGCTTCCGGCCGGTCTACATCGTCGGCGGCGTGGTGTCGGGCCGCTGGGCCAGCCGAGGCGGCGGCGCCCTGCAGATCCCCAAGACACTGCGAGGCTGCGTCCGAGCCGACCCAGGCTGGAAACTCGTCGTCGCCGACGCCGCCCAACTGGAACCCCGTGTCCTCACCGCGTTGTCGGGCGACCGGCGGTTAGCCGAAGTGGCCTCGTCGACAGATCTCTACGCCAGCCTCGCCGACGCGATGTTCGCCGGCGGCCACTCGGTCCCGATCAAACACTGGGACGACCGCGACGACCGGGGCCGAGCGAAAATCGCGATGCTGTCCGCGATGTACGGCGGCACCTCCGGCGAGGCAGGCCCACTGTTGGCGTTGCTACGAGTACGTTTCCCCGACGCGGTGTCCTATGTGGAGCGAGCTGCCCAAGCCGGGGAACGCGGCGAACGCGTCCGCTCACGCCTGGGCAGAACGTCACCCGCCCCCTCCGAAGCCTGGCGAAACCTGACCGGCGCCGCCTCCGACGACTCCGAAGGCAAAGCTCGCCGGGCCTCCCGGAACTGGGGCCGCTTCACCCGCAACTTCGTTGTCCAGGCCAGCGCCGCCGACTTCACCGCCGTCCTGCTGGCGACCCTGCGCCAACGCCTGCCGGCCCCCGCGCACCTGGTCTTCTTCCAACACGACGAAGTGCTGGTCCACTCCCCCGAAGACCTGGCCGACGAGGTCTCGACCTGCATAACCACCTGCGTCGCCGAAACCGCCGCGCTACTGTTCGGCCCCTCGTGCCCAGTCCGCTTCCCCATGCACGTCGCCACCGTAACCTCCTACGCCGACGCCAAATAACCCCGCGCCAGCCACGCGGGGCCACAGTCCGTAAACCCAGTCACCACCAGCCACACCTCCAAACCCAGCCACGCGGGTCCTAAGTCCGTAAACCCGGTCACCACGACTTACGGCCGGCCACGGCCGTAAGTCTTCACCGCGCGCGCTCGCCGAAGGCCAGGTTTGCGGGAGCAGGGCGCCCCCGAACCGGTCGTGACCGACCTCGACATGCCACGCCCTGGTCACGCAAACCTGATCGCGCGCCTGCCAATAAACACAGGCTTCTAGCCATACCCCTGTACGCACCACGCAGCTCTGAGCCGTACCCCGCCAAGCCCTCCAGGATTACCCCAAAGCGGCGTTGGGGGCACTCAACGCCCCCAACGCCGCTTTGGGGTAATACCCTGCCCCCAGAACGCCAGCCCCACCCAAGACAGCCCGCGCGGCAAAGCGGCTGGTCGCCCCTCGTGAGTGGCTACGAGTGCTAGAACACTCGTAGCCACTCACGAGCCACCCACCCGGCCGCACCCCTCCGGGGACAGTGTCGACATATTCCCCGGACCGTCAGAGGGCGGCGGAGTCGATGGCGTTGAGGAGTCGTTTGGTGGAAACGGGATGAGCGGTACCCAAGGTCTGTGCGAAGTAGCTGATGCGGAGTTCCTCGATCATCCACCGCACGTCACTCAACACCGGCGACGAAGTGCCAACAGGCTGAGCCTCAAGCGCGGTCCGGTACTCCCCGAGGAGCCACTCGACATCCCCGAGCCGCTCAAGATCACGAGTCGGATCGGTCGGCAGCTTCTCCAGCCGACGCTCAATCCCACGGAGATACCGCACCACATCGGACAACCGATCCTGCCCGGTCTCGGTCACAAACCCGGCATGAACCAGCCCAGCGAACTGCTTCCGGATGTCAGCCAAAGACTGAGCGGGCCCGCGTGTATCCGCAAGCCGAGTCTCAACATCGTTGGCAGCCCGCAAAATCGACTCGACCTCGCGCAACACCGTCAGTACACCGGAATGCAGCCCACCCCGCACCTTCTCCAGCAACACAGCGAACCCGGCCTCATCCCAAACCGGCCCGCCGTTATCCGTGACCAGCTTGTCCACCGCGCAGTCGATACAGTCCTCCAGCAATGCGGCAACACTGCCATGCGGATTCCGGTTCAAAACCAGCTTCGCCTGGTTCCCCAAACTGCGGATGACGAACTTCACCGGCGAAGGCAGATTCAGCCGCAGCATCTTGCGCGTCCCGGCCCACATCGAATGCTCCTGCTGTCCCGGCGTATCCAGCAACCGGACAGCGACGGTCTCACCCTCATCCACCAAAGCCGGGTAAGCCTTCACATCATGCCCACGCTGCTTGGTAGCGAAGATCTGCGGCAGATCTCCAAAAGCGGGCGTCTTCAACCCCGAACGCTCAATGGAATCCGCGGCGGCAGAAATCGTGGCCCGGACCTCACCACTCAACTGATGCTTGAGCGCCTCGATATCCTTACCCTCAGCCAACTTCCGGCTCTTCTCATCCAGAACCCGGAAGGTGATCTTCAGATGCTCAGGTACCGCCGCGAGCTGCCACGCATCATGCGGCACGACCACCCCGCGCAGATCCTCCAGCGTCTCACCGACAACGTCGAGCAGCGGCCCATCCACGGGACTGACCCGCGACAGCACCAACTTCGCATGATCGGGCGCGGGCACGAAGTTCCGCCGGATCACCTTCGGCAACGACTTGATCAACGCCGTCACCAGCTCTTCACGCAGCCCGGGAACCTGCCAGTCGAACCCGTCCTCGGTCACCTGGTTCAGCACCAGGAGCGGAACATGCGCCGTCACACCGTCAGCATCGGCACCCGGCTCGAACTGGTAAGTCAGCGGGAAACTCAACGCACCCTGACGCCAGACATCCGGATAGTCCGACTCCTGGATGTTCCCCGCGGAATCGTTGATCAGCATGGCTTTTTCGAAGCTCAGCAGATCCGGCTGATCGCGCCGCGTCTTCTTCCACCAGGTGTCGAAATGCCGTGCCGACACCACTTCCGCGCCGACTCGCTGGTCGTAGAACTCGACCAGCGTTTCGTCGTCGACCATGATGTCGCGCCGCCGAGCGCGGTTTTCGAGGTCCTCGACTTCTTCGAGCAGTGCTCGGTTCTCGCTGAAGAACCGGTGGTTCGTATGCCAGTCCCCGTCCACCAGCGCGTGCCGGATGAACAGCTCGCGCGACAGCTCGGGGTCGATCCGCCCGTAGTTGACCCGGCGATCGGCGATCAACGGGACGCCGTAGAGCGTCACCTTCTCGACCGCCATCACCGCGCCCTGCTTACGTTCCCAGTGCGGTTCCGAATAGGACCGTTTCACGATGTGCGCGGCCAGCGGTTCGATCCACTCGGGCTCGACCTTGGTGTTGACCCGGCCCCACAGCTTCGACGTCTCGACCAACTCGGCCGACATCACCCAGCGCGGCTGCTTCTTGTGCAGCGCCGAACCGGGGAAGATCGAGAACCGGGCGCCGCGTGCGCCGAGATAGTCACCCTTGGCCGGGTCCTTCAACCCGATGTGCGACAACAGTCCCGGGATCATCGCGGTGGTGACGCGCTGCGAGTCCGCGGGCTCGGTGTTCAGCGCGATACCGAGCTGTTTGGCCGTCTGCCGCAGCTGGCTGAAGATGTCCTGCCATTCCCGGATGCGCAGGTAGTTCAGGAACTCGGCCCGGCACATCTTGCGGAACTGGTTGCTGGACAGCTCTTTCTGCTTCTCGGTGACGTATTCCCAGAGATTCAGGTACGTCTGGAAGTCAGAATCCTTGTCCACGAACCGCGCGTGCTGCTGGTCGGCGGCCTGCTGTTTCTCCGACGGCCGCTCGCGCGGGTCCTGAATGGACAGTGCGGCGGTGATGATCATGACCTCGCGGACACAGCCCTGGTCCGCGGCTTCGAGCACCATCCGGCCGAGCCGCGGGTCCACGGGCAGCTGCGAGAGCTTGCGGCCGACGTCGGTCAGGCGCTGGGAGTCCTCGGTGGCCTTCGGGTCGAACGCGCCGAGTTCCTGCAGCAGCTGCACACCGTCGGTGATCTGACGGCGGTCCGGCGGCTCGACGAACGGGAACGCCGCGATGTCGCCCAGCCCCAGCGAAGTCATCTGCAGGATCACTGAAGCGAGGTTGGTCCGCAGGATCTCGGGATCGGTGAACTCGGGCCGCGCGTCGAAGTCGTCTTCGGTGTACAGGCGGATGCAGATACCGTCGGACGTCCGTCCACAACGGCCTTTCCGCTGGTTCGCCGACGCCTGCGACACGGCCTCGATCGGCAACCGCTGCACCTTGGTCCGGTGGCTGTAGCGCGAGATCCGCGCGGTGCCGGGGTCGATGACGTACTTGATGCCCGGCACGGTCAGCGAGGTTTCCGCGACGTTGGTGGCCAGCACGACCCGGCGCCCGGCGTGGCGCTGGAACACACGATGCTGATCGGCGGACGAAAGTCGTGCGTACAGCGGCAAAACTTCCGTGTTACGAAGATCTAGCTTGTTCAGTGCGTCGGCGGTGTCCCGGATCTCGCGCTCACCCGAGAGGAACACCAGGATGTCGCCCTGGCCCTCGGCGATCAACTCCTCGACGGCGTCGCCGATCGCGGAGGTCTGGTCGCGGTCCTGGTCGGCGTTCGGGTCGTCAGGGTCGACGATCGGGCGGTAGCGGACTTCAACTGGATACGTCCGCCCGGACACCTCGACGATCGGCGCGTCAGAAAAGTGCTTCGAAAACCGCTCCGGGTCGATGGTTGCCGAGGTGATGATGACCTTGAGATCCGGGCGCCGCGGCAGAAGCTGCTTGAGGTACCCGAGGATGAAGTCGATGTTGAGGCTGCGCTCGTGGGCCTCGTCGATGATCAGCGTGTCGTACTGGCGGAGCATCCTGTCAGTCTGGATCTCGGCGAGCAGGATGCCGTCCGTCATGAGCTTGACCAGCGTGTTCTGCCCGGACTGGTCGCTGAACCGCACCTTGTAGCCGACGGTCTCGCCGAGTTCGGTGTTCAGCTCGCTCGCGATGCGCTCGGCGACGGTCCGCGCGGCGAGCCGCCGCGGCTGCGTGTGCCCGATCTGGCCGCGCACGCCGAGGCCGAGTTCGAGACAGATCTTCGGCAGCTGCGTGGTCTTCCCCGACCCCGTTTCCCCGGCGACGATCACGACCTGGTTGTCCCGGATCGCGGCGGCGATGTCGTCCTTGCGCTGACTGATGGGCAGCTCAGCGGGGTATTTCAGCTCCGGCACCGACTCGCGCCGAAGCTGCACCCGCAGCTCGGCCGCGTCGAAATCGGCGGCGAGCTGCTCGGCGACGGACTGCTTGTCCCGGGCTTTGCGCGCGCCTTCGAGCCGCCTGCGCAGGCGGTACGCGTCGCGCGGCATCAACTCAGGCAGGCGGGCGCGAAGGCCTTCGAGGGAGGATTGCGTAGACATACTTCTGTCAAGGATAGCGGTGTGTCACCGCCGGGGCCTCCGAATATGACTCAGGAGACCAGGCGCCCCGCGATCACGACCGCTGCAATGACCTCGGACTGAGCTCGGCGATGCTGCGGTGCCCGGAAAGTCCCAGCGTCAGGTCCAGATCCGCGAGCAGGCTGCGCAGGACGTGGACCACCCCGGCCTCGCCGCCGTGCGCCAGGCCGTAGACCCACGGCCGCCCGAGCAGCACGGCTTTCGCACCCAGCGCCAACGCCTTGATGACGTCGGCGCCGGTCCGCACGCCGGAGTCGAACAGCACGTCGAGCTGGTCGCCGACCGCACTCGCGATTCCCGGCAACGCCTCCAGCGCACCGATCGCGCCGTCGACCTGGCGGCCGCCGTGGTTGGACACGACGATCCCGTCCATGCCGGCGTCGGCCGCGCGACGGGCGTCGTCGACATGTTGGATGCCCTTGAGCACGATCGGGCCGTCCCAGTGCTCGCGCAGGAACGAAAGCCGGTCCCAGCTTTTGTCGGTGCCGGTCACCATCAGGACCCAGCGCAGGATCGCCGACGGCCGGTCTTCTTCGGGCGTTTTCTCCAGCCGGGCCCGGAAAACCGGGTCGCTGAGCCCGATCGCGACACCTTCGCCCTGCAGGAACGGGAGGTACGCCTGGTCGAGGTCGGCCGGTCGCCAGGCGAGTGTCCAGGTGTCGAGGGTCAGTACGAGCGTGGTGAACCCGGCTTTCTTCGCCCTGGCCAGGATGCTGGCGCAGACGTCCGGGTCGTCGGGCCAGTAGAGCTGGAACCAGCGCGGGCCGTCGCCGCTCGCGGTGGCGACGTCTTCGATGGTGGTGGACGACGCCGTCGACAGCACGAACGGCAAGCCGAGCGACGCGGCGGCGCGGGCGGTGGCGGACTCGGCGTCGGCGTGCACGATGGACTGGACGCCGACGGGCGCCAGCAGCACGGGAGCGGGCAGGCGGGTGCCGAGGACCGTGGTCGACAGGTCGCGCTGGGTGGCGTCGGTGAGCATGCGCGGGACGATCCGCCAGCGGTCGAACGCCTCGCGGTTGGCCCGCGCGGTGGCGCCGGACCCGGCCGCACCGGCGACGTAGGAGAACGGGCCGGGCTCGAGGATCTTCTCCGCGGACGCCTCGAGCTTCGTGGCGTCGGTGGTGAACGGTGGCAGCTTCCCACCGTATCCCTGCAGGTAGATCTCGTTCTGGTAGCTGCCGAACGGCTGGGTCACTAGTCGCCTCCTTGCGCTGGAGGGCACTGTACCGGCCGGTAGCCTGGGCCATGACACGGTCAGTCGGGAATGCTCTCCTGCGCCGTCCGCAGCTTGTCGCATAGCCGTTGCAGCGTCCGGAGTTCGTCCGCGGTGAGGGCGGCGCCCACGAACTTCCCGATCGCCGCCACGTGCTGGGCGCCGACGCGCCGCTGTTCGGCCGCGCCACGCTCGGTCAGCTCGACGACCGTGCCACGGCGGTCGCCTGGATCCGGCAGACGAGCCACGAGCCCGTCGGCCGCCATGCGTTCGACGAGCCGGCTCAGGCTCGACTGATCCATGAGGATGTGCTCGTTGAGTTCGTGCAGCCGCAGCCTGCCACCGGGAAACCGGCTGAGGTTGTAGAGCACGTCGTACTCGCGCATCGGCAGGTCGTAGGCGCGGGCCTTGGTGTTCAACCGGCGAATCACCGACACCTGCGCGCGGAACAGCGATTCCCACGCCGACGTCGCCAGTTTGAGCCTAGCCACTCACAAGCCCCCTGCCTGCCGCGACATCGACACCAGTTCCGGCCCGCCCTCCACTCCGAAAGTCTTGTCGGTCTCGAATCCCAGACTCCGGCACAGCGCCGCGCCCGCGGCCGAGCTGGCCTCGATGTACACCGGGACGTCCTGCCGCTGCCGCAGCAAAGCGGCGCCGATGCCCGCGCCTCGACGTCGGGGCAGCACCCCGAGACACTGGGCCTGCATATGCGGCGACGAAGGCTCGTTCGCCTCCCGCAGCCCGGCGAGCGCGTCGAACCGCTTGCGCTCGTCGTCGGTCAGCGCGGCGAACCTGTCGACAAGATCCCTTCGGCCACCGGGAATCCACAGCACCGCGCCACTGAAATCACTGGTCACGCGCACGTCGCCGTGGTCGAAGGCGAATCCCGCGAACGCGCTGAAGAACTCCGGATGTACCTGACGCCGGCGTTTTTCGTCGGGGAAGAGCCACCGGCTGACCGGATCTTCCATGAAGGTCAGGGAAAGCAGTTCGGCGACACCGTCCATCTCGGAGGATTTCGCCGTCCGCACCGTGAATCCGTTCTCGACCATCAGCCTTCTCTCTTGTGACCAGCCCGGGTTCCGAAGTCTATTCTTGGGCGATTTCCCGGTCGTATGCCGCCAATGTGTCGATGAACATCTGCCGTTCACCGGCACTCAGCGGCTCGAACGCCTTGCGCCACGCGGTGGCACCCTTGCCGAGCCAGCTGTCGATCGCCGGGCGGTGCGCGTCGGCGATGCTCACGAGCGTTCGACGCCGGTCGGCCTCGTCCTCATGCCGCTCCAGGATGCCTTTGCGGCTCAGCTCGCTCACCATCAGGCTCACCGTCGCGGGCGCGACCTCCAGCCGCGCGGCGAGTTCGTTGACGCCCATCTGCCCCTCGAACAGCAGGTACGCGAGCAGTGACAGGTGCCGTGGCGCGAGTGAGAACGACTGCAGCTCATCGGGAATCCGGATCTTCTTGACCCGCCCGACGATGCGCGGCATGAACAGCAACATGGTCCGGATGGCGTCGTCCACGCCCGGTCCCTCGGTTGACACGGACACCTCACCTCGATAGCTTTCAGTTCAAAGTAGCTTTGCTTGCAAAGTAAACCTGCTTTGCAAGCCGATGTTAGTCGAGAGGCATGCCATGACAGCGTCGTTCAACCAGCAGGTCATCGAGGAATTCCGGACCAACGCCGGCCGGGTGGGCGGCATGTTCGAAGGCGCCCCGCTGGTCCTGCTGCACACCGCGGGTGCCAAAACCGGGCGGCCCCGGACCAATCCGGCGGTCTACCTGGCCGACGGCGACCGCATCCTGGTGTTCGCCTCCAACGCCGGACAGCCGAAGAACCCGGACTGGTATGCGAACCTGCTCGCCGACCCACGCGTGACCGTGGAGATCGGCCTCGACGACGGCGTCGAGACGTATGCGGCCGACGCGGTGCCGCTGGACGGCGAAGAGCGCAACCGGTTCTTCCGGTTGCAGGCCGAGCGTGACCCGGCTTTCGCGGCGTACCAAGCCGGGACCACGCGGACGATCCCGGTGATCGCGCTGAAGCGGCTCGACCTCGCGGCGGACCCGGCGCGTACCCGGGCGATCGGCGAGTACCTCGTGCGGGTGCACGACGAACTCCGCGGCGAGCTCGCGACGGTCCGCAAAGAGGTCGACGACTTCTTTGGCGGGCGCGTGGCGGAAGTGAGGCTGGGCAAGCGGTTGAGTACGCATTGCCTGGCGTTCTGCGACGCGTTGCGCGTGCACCACACCCGTGAGGACGGCGTGTTCACCGAGTTCGAGAAGCAGTTTCCGGAGCTTCGGCCCGCGCTGGACCGGCTTCGGCGGGAGCATCACGTGGTCGCGGGGACGTTGACCGAGCTCCAGGCGTTGCTGGCGGATCTTGGCGTGGCGGACGGGGATCGGGTGCGGGACGAGTTCGAGCGGTTGGCGTCAGGGCTGGAGGAACACTTCGCCTACGAAGAGGAGCAGTTGCTTCCGGCGTTGAGTTGACGTCAGTCGAGGGGTGGGAGGGGCCAGCGGTAGTCGCCGTCGGGGTCGTCGAGCCAGACGCGGTGGAAGCCGTCGGGGGTGACGGTGAGGCCGAGGCGGTCCCAGCCGGGTTCGCCGAGGGCTTTCCATTGGCGGTGGGCGCGTTCGAAGCGGTCCCAGATGCGGATCGGGCCGCCTTGGCGGACTCGGCGGAAGCCGCGGTGGTCGGGCTCGGAGCCGACCTCGCACCAGGAGCCGTCGCGGGCAGCGAAGGTGACCCACTCGGGTTCGTCTTCGCCGCGTGAACCGAAGGCGGCGACCTGCGGCAGCAGGGAATGCGCCAGGAACCAGGGCACGCGCAGGTCGTCGAGCCGGGGTTCGAGCCGCGTCGACGAGATGGCGCCTTCGTCGGCGTACGACGGCCGGACGTCTTCGTGTGGCGCGGAATCGGCGTCGCGCATGGCCACGAACGCCGCCCACTCCGGCAGGAACCGGCCTTCGAGACGGTCATCGTAGCGGCGCAGCAGCACGAGACTTCCCGCGGAAAACCCGGGCTTGACGTCGACGAGCACCTGGCCGCCGGGAGCGAGCTGCTCGGCCCACGCCCACGGCACGGCCGGTACCGAGCAGGTCGCCATGATGCGGTCGAACGGTTCCCGGCCGGGAAGGCCCAGCGCGCCGTGGCCGACGATCAGCGTCGGCGCGTAGCCCAGCCCGGCGAGACGTTCGCGGGCGGCTTCGACGAGGTCGGCGCTGATGTCGACGGAGAACACCCTGTCCGCGCCGAGCCGGTGGCACAGGATCGCCGTGCCGAACCCCGTGCCGGTGCCGACTTCCAGCACGCGATGGCCGTCGTGGACGTCGAGCGCTTCCAGCATCGACACGAGCAGGCCGGGTCTAGTCGCCGACGAAACGGGCACGGGCGGCTTGCCGGCAAGCGCCGTCACGAGCGTGAGATCCGAGTAGACGGCCTCAAGCCAAGCGGGTTGACCGCCGCCGATTTCGGCCCAGCCGGCGTCATGCTCCTTACGGTAGAAGCTCGGCACGAAGACATGCCTCGGCGTGCCCTCAAATGCAGTACGCCAGGCCGGATCTCGTGACACACCGTCACCAAAAAGGCGGTCGGCGAGTCCACGCGCCCGCGCGCTCCACAGTGGCGCGGTCGTCGTCATGGGCAGGTCCTTCGCTGTTGGCGACTGTCGAGAACCATCTTGACCACCTAGCGGGAAAATCGGTACCAGCATTGACCATTTGGCCGAATGACAGCTCAGTCCGGCAAATCTGGATACCGACGGTAGCTGATACGGTGAGCGGGTTCCACCCCGGCCTGGAGGTCCCTGAAGTGGCAAACGACCGTGTACAGGACGTAGTGCTTTTCGGCGCGACGGGCTTCACCGGCGCACTCACCGCCGAGTACCTCGCACGCAACGTTCCGGCGGACACGCGTTGGGCACTGGCCGGGCGGAACCACGCCAAACTCGAAGCGCTGCGGACGAAACTCGCCGAGATCACCCCGGCCTGCGCCGAGCTGCCGCTGCTGCACGCCGACGTCACCGACGCGGCATCGCTGCGCGCGGTCGCCGCGGCGACCAAAGTCGTCATCACCACCGTCGGCCCGTATCTGCAGTACGGCGAGCCGCTGGTCGCGGCGTGCGCGGAAACCGGGACCGACTACGTGGACCTCACCGGCGAGGCCGAGTTCGTCGACCGCATGTACCTCGCGCACGACGCCCGCGCCCGCGAAACCGGCGCCCGGCTGGTGCACGCCTGCGGATTCGATTCGATCCCGCATGACCTCGGCGTGTTCTACACCGTGAAGCAGCTGCCCGACGACGCCCCGATCAAGATCGACGGCTACCTCCGCGCCGGCGCCACGTTCTCGGGCGGCACCTTCAACACCGCGCTCAACGCGCTCGCCCGCATGGCGCCCGCGGCGCGCGTCGCCAAGCAGCGCGCGGCCCAGGAACCGCGTCCCGCCAAGCGAAAGGTGCACACGCCACTGGGCACCCCGCACCGCATTCCCGCGTCGACGTCGTGGGCCGTCCCACTGCCGACGATCGACCCTCAGGTCATCGGCCACTCGGCCGCCGCGCTGGAGCAGTACGGCCCGGACTTCACCTATCGCCACTTCGCCGCGGTGAAGCACCTGCCGGTACTCGCCGCCGGGGCCGTCGGGTTCGGCGCGCTGTTCACCGCCGCGCAGATCCCGCCCGTCCGCAAGGCGCTGTCGAATCTGCGCAAGCCCGGCGACGGACCGGACGCCGCCAAGCGCGCGGGCTCGTGGTTCTCGGTCAAGTTCCTGGCCGAGGGTGGCGGAAAACGAGTGGTGACGCAGGTTTCCGGCGGCGACCCTGGCTACGACGAGACGGCGAAGATGCTGTCGGAGTCGGCGCTGTGCCTCGCCCACGACGACCTGCCGACGACGTCCGGCCAGGTCACCACCGCGGCCGCGATGGGCGACGCCCTGCTGGCCCGCCTGATCACCGCCGGCCTGAAGTTCGAAACCCTCTAGGCGGCGCGGGCCCACGGACGCAAGCGCGGCTTGAGTGGGTGGCTCGTGAGTGGCTACGAGTGTTCTAACA
>NZ_DASYMU010000250.1:0-38654 GCF_036008905.1 Amycolatopsis sp.
CCCCGTCCTCACCGCCCGCAGCACCATCTATGCCGTCTCCTACGACCGCCGCATCCACAAGCACTAGAGATCGCCACCTGTCGACAGATGGCGACGCCCGGCCCCGGGGAATATGTCGACGCCATCGAGTCCTACCTGCCCTGACCCAGCGTGGCTCGTGAGTGGCTACGAGTGTTAGAACACTCGTAGCCACTCACGAGCCACCCACCCAGCCGAGCCAACCCACGGTCCTCTCCACCACGGCTTCCCTGTCCTCGGGGAAGCCGTGGTCGGCGCCGACCACGGTGTGGAACTCCGTGCGGGGCCGGGAAAGCGCGGCCTCGCGGGCGATCTCGTACGACACGTGCCGGTCGGAATCCCCGTGGATCACCAAAGCCGGCATGTCGCTGCGCAGGAACGCCGCCCGGGGATCGTGGCAGGCGAACTCGTCGAACAACCCCGCGTCCAGCTCGAATCCGCGGATCGACACGTACCCCTTCTCCCCCGGCCCGGCGCCATACAACTCGAGCCCTCGCGGCGACTCCGGCTCAAGGAACGTCCGCCGCAGGTCGAGAACCGGGTTCCACAGCACCAGCCCGGCGACCGATGGCCGCGTCAGCACAGTCGACACCGTGCCGAAGCTCGAAGCCACCAGGGACAGTGGTGACGAAGTCACCGAACCCAGATAAGCCATCGCGGCTTCAAGATCAAGGCACTCCCCGGAGATCCTCATCCCGCGCGGTGACCCACCGCTCCTTCCGTGCCCGCGAAAGGAAAAACGCAACGCCGTGAAACCCTCCGCCGCCAACCGTGCACCGAGTGCGACGAACAGCCCGTTCTCGTCCCGGTCCGCGGTGATCCCGTGCGCCATGACCACCGCACCCCGCTCCGGTCCCGAAGCGGGGTGCAGCGCGCCGTCCAGCTGGATTCCGTCCGCCGCGGCGAAGGCCACTTCGATCATGCGATGTACAGCACCGCGGTGAGCACGAGTGCGCCGATGGCCATCAGCCAGGTGTACGGCAGCGTCGAAACCATCACCTTCTCCGGCCGCACGCCGGCGAACTGGGCGCTCCACACGGTTTGCGTGCTGGTCGGGTCGGAAACGCAGAGCACCTGTCCATAGGAGGACATCATGCCGAGAACAGCGGGCGCGGGGTAGATCCCGCCGGAAATCAGCACCCCCGCGACACCCGCGCCGAGCCCGTAGACGTTGAGCGGCCCGCGATACAGGCACAGCGGCACGAGCAGCGCGAACACCACGATGAACAGCACCGGCCCGCTCGGGCTGACCGAGGAAATGATCGGGGTCAACGCCTTCACCGCGCCCGGCAGTTTCACCGCGGACAGCAGCATCCCGATCGCGATGAACAGCACGATCGGCGGCGCGGCGATGTCGAACGCCCGGTACAGCGAGCGCAGCGCCCGCTCCGACAGCTGCCCCGGCCTGGTCGTGGTGACCAGCGCGTACACCAGCCCGATCAGCAGCGACGGGATGATCGGCACTTCGAAGCCCAGCGCCAGCACGATCGGCAGCACCGGCGTCAGCAGGGCGTACCAAGACGCGTCGCCCCGCCTGACCCTCGACGCCGACCGCGCGCCACCCACCTTGACGGCCCACGCGTGCCGCGCGCCACGCCTGCGCGTCTCGATCAGGATGTACGCGACACCGGCGATCAGCGCGATCGGGAAGACCTTCAGCTGGAAGTCCCGCACCTGCTCGATCGGCAGTTTCACCGCGTCCGAAAGGAACTGCCAGCCGATCAGCTCCAGCGGCAGCCCGGTCGCGAGCCCCATCAGGATCGTGCCACCGGCGACCACCGGCCGGACACCGACGGCGATCATCGCCGGAATACCCACCACACCGGCCAACATGGCTGCCGCCGCCGAACCGGTGACGCTTCCACAAAGGATGGACACCGCGTAGACACCCAGCGCCACCACCGCGGGCCGTTCCCCGCCGAACTCGACGATCTTGCGTACCAGCGTCGAGGAAATCCCGGTGTCCTCCATCAAAGTGCCGAGCCACGAGCCGAGCAGCACGGCGATCATCGTCGCCGCGAGCATCGACGCGCCGGTCTGCAGCACGGTCCCGGCGACGCTGTTGTCCTTGCCCAGCCACGAAGCGCCGGAGATCACGGCGATGGCGACGGCCATCAGCCCCAGCGCGAACGCGGTCGGGAGTTTCCTGGTCAGCATCAGCACGACGCCGACGGCCATCACGGCCAGAATCGCGATACCCATGGGGTCAGCCTCCGAACTTCGCGGCGAGCGCCGCGGTCACCAGCAACGGACTACGGCCCAGGCCACTGCGGCGATGGGCATAGCGGTGCGCGACGAGCTCGTCCGCGCCGACGACGTGCCCGCGCACGCGGAACCGGCCGATCCGCGCGGCGGTGTGCCCCAGCCGCTTGTTCAGCTCACGCGTACCGGACCCGTGCAGCAGATGGTGTACAACCTCGTGCGCCACAACGGCTTCCCGCAACGCCTCGGGCGTGACGTCGTCAGCCCAGCCCGCCGCCGCGACGATTTCCCCGACCAGCTTGAGGCTGTCGGTGTACACGGTCACGATGTGCTGCCGATGTTCGTACTCCGCGAGCACGACCTCGTCGGCACGGACGCCGCCTTCGCTCTCACGGACGACGACGTCCGGCGGCGAGTCCGGACGCGCCGCCAGTTCGTCACCGAATTCCAGCGCCGTACGCGCCCAATCCCGAAGCTGCTCGGGCGAACGTCCTTCGTGCGTAGCGGTTTCGCCGAGAAACTTCGCTCCGAGGTCCACATCGGACAGTTCGGCCAGTGCCGCGCACCGGCGGGCCAGCGCGGTCATCGCCGGTCCTCGGCGATCGCCACGAGCGCCTCTTCCGGACCCCGTGTCCGGAGTTCGGCACCGATCAACGCCACCAGCTGGTCCCGATCGAGCACCCCGGACAGGTCGGCGATCTTCGGGCCCACCAGCAGCCAGACAGCCGGAGCCCGTGAGCCGCCGTCGCCGACGTGCGTGTGCTCGTCGACCAGCGCGGCCAGCTTGCCGGACGCGTCCCCGACGGTCATGGCTTCGACATGCGCGCCCTTGCTGTGCAAGCGGATCACGCCTTCGCCGTCGACCACGCGAAGCTGCCGGACGGGTGGCGAGAACCGGCCCAAGAACCCCGGCCGTCGCGTACTCGCCCCGAGAACACGGTGATGCGCGGTCCCCGCGATGTCCCGCACTTCACCCGTGGCAACACCCAAAGTGCGGGCGACTTCCTCACGTACTTCGGATTCTTCGGCCACGCGTGCACGATCCTTCGCCCGCAGCTCGGTAGCTCCGGTGGCGATCGCGACAATCAGGTTGCGCTGCGGGTCGACAGTCACGTCGACCTCGACCCCGGCCGGATCCGCACCCTGCGCGATGACGGCCTGCTCGGCCTCGGCACGCGCGGCCAGGATGTCGTTGTTGGTCGGATGCGGCACGATCCGCTCCACCGACTCCCGCACCATCGCCAGCGCCGCGCCGAGCGGGCTGATTACCTCGCTGTGCGCGGCGATCCGCCAGTCCAGCTCGGTGGACTGACCCAAGAACGGCGTGACGGCAGCCGCTCCACCGCCACCGCCGACCAGCGCCAGCGAATCCCGGTCGAGCCGGTAACTCGTGATCAGCTCGTCGACCACGGCTCGCACCGGCCGGACAGCGTGTTCCAGCACGGATTTCGCCGCGTCCTCAATGGACACCGAGAGCGCGGTCGCGAGCGGCTGGATCGCCAGACGCGCCGATTCCACATCGGACCGTGCGTAACTCCCGTCCGGCACCACACCGAGCGCGTTGGCCGCACACGTGACCGTCACGGCGTACTTGGTGCCGTCGGTGGCTTCGATCGCCACATAATCGGCGGGATCACCCTCTCGCGGCGCGATCGTCACCAGCGAAACGTTGACCAACGCGGACGCCGGAGCGAAACACGCGTAGGAAAGCCCGGCGATATGCGCGCTGCGCGGTCCCACTTCGGTGACCGCACCCTTGCTCATCCGGATCAGCGAGCCGCCGCCGACGCCGACCGTGCGGACGTCCAGCGCGGGCATGTACGTCTCGCGCCCGCCGAGTTTGGCGTGCCGCACCTGCACCCGGCCGCGGCGGACGACACTGATGTCGGTCGACGTACCGCCGGTCTCCAGGAAGATGCCTTCGCTGAGCTTCTCGCTCATGAGCGCCCCGGCGACACCCGCCGCGGGCCCGGAAAGGGCTGTCAGCAGCGGACGTTTACGCATCTCCGGCAGCGACATCACGCCGCCGTCGCCGCGCATCACCATCAGCGGCGCGGTGATCCCGGCCGCGGTGACACTGCGCTCGACGAGCTCGGCCGTCTCGACCATGCGTGGCATGATCCCGGCGTTGAGCACCGCCGTCCTGGCCCGTTTGGACAGTCCATAAAGGCCGGTGATCTCGTGGGTCGCGGTGGCGAGCAGACCCTGCGCCCTGGCTTCGGCCGTCACGGCCTGTTCACCGAGCGGATCGTCCACACTGAACGGCTCGACGGCGACGATCACCTCGGCGCCTTGGGCTTGCAGGCTGTCGACGGCTTCCTTGACCGCGACCGCGTCCTCGGGATGCCGGACCGCCGCGTAACGGATCGGCAGGCCACGTCCGGGTGCCAGTTCCAGCTTCGAGAGCGAGCGCAAACGTTTGGTCGCGAACGAGTCGAACCCGCGGCCGATACCCGCGATCCCGACGACGGCGACGTCACCTTCGAGGAGCGCGTTGGTCGCCTGAGTGGTGCCGTGGGCCAGGAAGGACACCGTGGACGCGTCGATCCCGGTCTCGGCCTGGAGCTTCTCCAGCGCCAGCAGGATTCCGTGCGCGACGCCGTCGGCATGGTCGTGGCTGGTCGGTACTTTGACCTGACCCAGCAGGGCAAACGTTTGCGCGTCGACCGCGACCGCGTCGGTGAACGTTCCGCCGACATCGATGCCGATCCGGACGCCGGCGGGTCTGGGGTGGTGCGTCATTGCGGACACCTCCAGTTTTCGGGGGCTAGTAACCCTGGACTTCGGGCCAGTGCCGTTCGACACCGTTTTGGTCGAGCAGCCGGGTGAACTCGTCGAGCAGCTTCTCGTCGGAGCGCACCTGGCGGGGTGGGACGCCGTTGCGCAGCGCGAAACCGGCGAGCTGACCGGCGACTTCGCCGATGTTCCACTCGACGGGGTGCAGCCGGTAACAGCCGTTGGTGATGTGGGTGGTGCCGATGTTCTTGCCCGCGGGCAGCAGGTTTTCGCTGCGCACCGGCACCAGCGCGCCGAACGGGATTTCGAACGGGACGCTCGCGACGTCGACATAGCCATCGCCCGAAGTGGACGGATGCAGGTCGATCCGGTAACTGCCGATACCGACCGAGTCCGGGTGCCGTTTGCGGCCACGCTTGCCGAGGATCTCGAGCGAGACGTCGTGCTCGGTCACCGTGGTCTCCGCGCGGATACGCCGCGACTCGCGGACGTAGGCCGATTTCGCCAGCCCGTCCTTGGTGCCGGTGACGTCGTGACGCAGCCGGAGACCGGGGAAACCGGTGCCACCGTCGACGCGCGGTGCCTCGGTCTGCAACCAATACAGGACCGAAAGCGACAGCTGTTTGGCTTCGTAGTGGGCTTTCGCCACCGCGTCGGCGTCCGCGATGCCGTCGATCTCCAGCGCGGGTGAGAGCCAGTAGTCGTTGAGCGGCCAGTTGACCAGCGTGATGTCGGAGTCGAACGCCCCGGCCTGGTGCAGGCCGCGGGCGAGGATACGGCGGAAACCCCACAGCTCCTTGTCTCCCGCGTCCGCGCTCTGGTCGGCGCTGATCGCCAGCGGGTCGACGTCCGGGTTCGGGACGAAGGTCCGCTCGACGGGTTCGAGCGTGCGCGGATCCGGCGCGAGGAAACCGAGCAGCGGGCCGGGCCAGAAGTCCGGCTTGTACGACTGCCAGAAGTCGTACATCGGCGGCCGGTCGATCACATGGTTCTGTCCACTGTGGTGGGACATCGCGAAGCAATACGTGAAGCCCTGGAGGTTGCCCGGATCAGCCTTGTCCGGTGCGTGCGGCTCGTCGTACTCGCTCCGCGCTTCGGCGCCGACGGCGTACTCGACCCCGGACATCGGCAGCAGGTCGCCGTTCTCGGTGGCATCGAGCACGTACTCCGCGCGGATCACGACCCGCTCGCCGTTCTCGTCGGTGAGGACGACGGCGTCCACCACGTCACCGGTGGTCTCCGTCGCGATAGGACGGTGTCGCAAGAGGACGGTCAAGCGTCCGGAAGCAACCTGCGGTGCGAGCATGGCTTCCAGCACCGCGAGCGCGACCCGCGGTTCGTGGCAAAGCTTGCTGACGCGGCCCGCACCCGGGTTCAGGTCGGCGATCCGCAGGGCTTCGGCTCGCAGCGGGTAATGCCTGCGGTAGTAGTCGCGGATCCCGGTGCGGTACTCGCGATAGCTCGCGGTGGAGCCGAAGCGCTCGATCCAGGGGTTCTCGTCGGGCGGCACGGCCTGTGCCGTCGACTGCCCGCCGATCCAGTCGGTCTCCTCGGTGAGGACGACCCTGTGCCCGGCGCGAGCCGCGGCCAGCGCCGCGGCGACCCCGCCGAGACCGCCGCCGACGACGAGGATCTCGGTTGCGCGTTCCGTCATACGTTTCGTGCCTTTCTTCAAGATCAGGGAAACTCAGCGAGATCGAGCCGGTCCGAGGGTTTGCCCATCGACCGGCGGACATTCCAGCAGTTGATGGGGATCGGGACGTTCGCCCTTCGCGGCGACGAGCTCCGCGAGCAGGCGCACCGCACGCCGCCCCATTTCGCGCCGCGGCACTTCGAATCCGGTGATCACCGGGCCGGGTCCGATACGCGTGGGCGGGCGGCCGAGCACGGCGAGGGAAAGATCCGCCGGGCAGGAAAGTCCCGCGGCGAACAACGCCCCGGTCACCGCGTCGAAAGCCGCGCCGGTGTCGGTCTCTTCGACCACTACCGCGGTGACCCCGGCGCGCCGCCACGCGTGGATCTGTTCCGACCCGAGATCCGTCCCGTCCGTGCGGACCACGACGTCCCGGGCGGACAACCCGACGGCCGAGAGACCTTCGAGCACACCTCGCTCACGGTCGGCCGACGACGGCGCGTTGTCGTGCTCCCGCACGTAACGGATGCCGCGATGCCCGAGCTCGGCCAGCTTGGCGATGATCAGCGCCGACGCGGCCACGTAATCCGCGCCCACATAAGGGATCCGGCCGCCGAGCTCGGCCCGGCGTCCGATGTAGACCAACGGGAACCCGCTGTCGAGAAGCCGTTCGATCGACTCGGTCGGTACGTGACGGCCGAGGAACAGGCAGCCGTCGGCGAGCCTGGTCCGCCGGATGCTGGCGTCGTCATGGGTCTTGGTGCTCGAACCGGTGAACAGGATGAGATCCTGCCCGAGATCCTTCGCGCCCTCTTCGACGCCGACGAGGATCGGGTAGTAGGAGTCGGCCACGTCGGTCGGGAACGTGGCCGTGAAGGTGTAGAGCCCCAACAGGTTGTTGCGTGAGGACGCGAGCCGGGTCGCGACCGGGTCGGGGACGTACCCGAGCGATTCGGCGGCCTCGATGACCCGCTGCCGGGTCGCCTCGGAAAGCCGGACGCCGCCCTGATTGCCGCCGAGAACGACCGAAACGGTCGCCTGCGAAACGCCGGCCACCCGAGCGATGTCGGCCTGCCTGGGCAGCTGCCCTCTTGCCATCTGATTGCCTCTTCCGGAGCTAATGCGGATTAGGGCAAGGTTGAATCCGCATCCGGCGCAAGTCAATCTTTCTGTCCGATTTGGTCATGTTCGGCTCAGAGCGCCTACTAATACGTATTAGCCCATTGACGACCTGGATCGGGCGTGCCAAGACTGGCGGCCTGAGCTAGCGCCACTCCACCGTCGCAGGGAGCGCGAGATGAGCATCGAACATCCACTTTCACGCCGGACGGCCCTGCGAGGGGCCGCCGGGCTGGGCGTCACCGCCGCGGCGATCGGCCTGGGCCTCGGTACCGCCACCCCGGCTATCGCGGCCCCGCCCGGATTCCCGACGTACAAGTTCGTGCGGACGGCGTTCGACAAGAGCAAACTCAAGTACAATCCCACCGGTGAGCTGATCTTCCCGTGCATCCGCGGCATGTCCGGCCGGGTGAGCAACCCCCTCGGCAAGTACTACCTCTACTACGCGCCGCACGACGCGCCCGGCGGCCTGTGCGTTTCCTACGCGAACACGCTGGAAGGCCCGTTCACCGAGTACGCCGGCAACCCCTTCGTCAAGCGGGACTGGGCGCCGCATTACAACGTCAGCCATGTCTCGTCCACCCACGTGCTGTGGAACGAAGACGTCAACGAGATGTGGATGTACTTCCACGGCGAGAACACCACCACGCGGCTGGCACGCTCGAAGGACGGTCTCAACTTCACCTACGACAAGGTCGTGCTGAACGCCGGGATGCTGCCGGCCGGGACCACGGAATGCTCCTATGCCAGGGTTTTCCGTCAGAACCTGCCCAACGGCGCGCGGTACGTCATGGTGTTCATGATCAACAACGCCACCAACCGCCGGACCATCGGCTGGGGCTGGTCCACCGACGCCCGCAACTGGACCTTCTCGCAGACCCCGCTGATCCGCCCCGAAGACGTCGGCGCGCGCGACATCGGTGCCCCGCACGTGGTGACCCGCAACAACAGCACGTACGTCGTCTACCACGAGAACATCGAGGCGGGCGGCAACATGCTGATCACCGAGGTGGGCAACGACTTCACCAAGCGCAACCACCTGGGCGTCTTCCACACCCCGCTTACCGGTGTCCCCGACGGCGGCCGCTGCGCCGCCCCGTCCTTCGGCACCGAAAACGGCAAGGAGTACATGTTCTACGAAGCCGGCGCCCGCCTGGCAGGCTCCATCGCCATCGCCCGCGCCATCTAGACGCTTCGCCTTCAGGACCGCAATGAACGGACCGTTCCTACCAAGAAACGCCAGGAACGGTCCGTTCATTGCACGCCCAAGCCCAGCCCAGGCCGCCATCTGTCGACATATGGCGATCTCTTAGCGACTAAGAGATCACGAGATGTCGACATCTCGTGGCCGCCCCAAACGCTATGAACGGACCGTTCCTTGCGGGAAACGCAAGGAACGGTCCGTTCATAGCGTCTTATGAATCCTTGGTAGCGGGCTCCCGAGTCGTGACCAAGGTCGTCGAAGCCCACTCCGTGACCCGCCGAGCGACATCCTGCGCCGTCAGCCCAAGTCGCGAGAGAACCTCGTCCCGAGTCCCAAGCTCATGAAATTCCTGCGGCACAGCCAAATCCCGCAGCGGCACATCACACTCAGCGTCCCGGAACACCGCCGACAACGCGGAACCAAACCCACCATGCCGCCCGCTGTCCTCGACAGTGACCACCAGCCGATGCTGCGAAGCCAGCGCGACCAACTCAGGCGGCACCGGCACAACCCACCGCGGGTCGACAACCGTCACGCCGATCCCCTGATCCGCCAGCCGATCCGCCGCCGCGAGCCCCAAAGTCGCGAACGCGCCGACAGCGATCAGCAGGACATCCGCCTCAGCCTCGGCACCCGGACGCCGCAGCACATCGACAGTCCCGATCCGCTCGACGGCGGGCACCGAATCGATCACCCCGCCACGCGAGAACCGCAACGCCGACGGACCGTCCGAAATGGACACAGCCTCGCGCAGTTCTTCCCTCAGGGTCAACGCATCCCGCGGCGCGGCGACCTTCATGCCCGGGATCATCCCGAGCAGCGACAGGTCCCACATGCCGTGGTGGCTCGGGCCGTCCGGGCCGGTGATCCCGGCGCGGTCGAGGACGAGGGTCACCGGCTGCTTGTGCAGCGCGACATCCATCAGCACCTGGTCGAACGCGCGGTTCAGGAACGTCGAGTAGATCGCCACGACGGGGTGCATCCCGCCCATCGCGAGCCCGGCGGCCGACGTCACCGCGTGCTGCTCGGCGATGCCGACGTCGAACCAGCGGTCGGGGAACTCCTCGGCGAACTTCGCGAGCCCGGTGGAGCGCAGCATCGCGGCGGTGATCGCCACGACGTCCTTACGCTCCGCGCCGATGGCCGCCATCTCCTCGCCGAACACGCCCGTCCAGCTCGGCCCCTTGATCGGCGGAAGGCCGGTCTCGGGGTCGATCGGGTCGGTCTGGTGCATCTGGTCGTGGATGTCGTTGACGGCAGGCTCGTAGCCGTGGCCCTTCTCCGTCACCACGTGCACGATGACCGAGCCGCCGAAGTCGCGGGCGCTCTGGAACGCCTTTTCGAGCGCCTCCAGGTCGTGCCCGTCGACCGGGCCGAGGTACTTCAGGCCGAGGTCGGAGAACATCATCTGCGGGCTGAGCGCGTCCTTGATCCCGGCCTTCGCGGCGTGCAGGACCGAGTAGATCGCCTTGCCGACGATCGGCGTGCGCTGCAGCATGTCGCGCCCGCCGGACAGGAACCGCTCGTAGCCGGGCTTGAGCCGCAGCGACGCGAGGTGGTCGGCCATGCCGCCGATGGTCGGCGAGTACGAGCGGCCGTTGTCGTTGATCACGATGACGACCGGCCGGGACCGGTCCCCCGCGATGTTGTTGAGTGCTTCCCAGCACATCCCGCCGGTCAGTGCGCCGTCGCCGACGACAGCCACCGCGTGACGTCCGCCACCGGCCAGCTCGAACGCCTTCGCCAGGCCGTCCACGTAGGACAAGGCCGTCGACGCGTGGCTGTTCTCGACGAAGTCGTGCTCGCTCTCGTCGCGCGCCGGGTACCCGGTGACGCCACCGGTCTGGCGGAGCTTGTCGAAGCCCTCCGCGCGACCGGTGACGATCTTGTGCACGTACGCCTGGTGGCCGACGTCGAAGATGATGGCGTCACTGGGCGAATCGAACACGCGGTGCAGAGCCATGGTCAGCTCCACCACCCCGAGGTTCGGCCCGAGATGACCGCCCGCCAGCCGGACCTTCTCGACCAGGAAGTCCCGGATCTCCTGCGCCAACCGCTCGAGTTGTGCCTGGTCCATCCGCTTCAGGTCAGCCGGTCCGTGTACGGACTCCAGCATCGTCACACTCCACCTCGCCTGTCGCCTCGCCCGCGATCTCCCGGGGTCGTCCGCACAGTCTACGGAGACCGCCGTCGCCGAGCCGTTCCCCTTGGTCGCTGTCACATTCCCGGCCCGGACGCACCGTGTCGGCCCGTCGCCGGTGCGAGTAGCGGGCTGGTCCGTCCAGGGCAATAATCAGCCATTGATCGCGACGAAAACGACACGGAAAGAGGGTTGATGGCGGACTTCTTCATCGGAGGCGAATGGGTCGCTTCACGATCCGGTAGAACTCGTGAAATCCGCTGCCCGGCGGACGGTTCACTGGTCGCGGAGGTGGCCGAAGGCAACCGTGAAGACACCGAGGCGGCCATCGCCGCCGCCAGAGCGGCCTTCGACAACGGGCCATGGCCGTCCACTCCGGCCGCCCGGCGCGGCGACCTGCTCCTGCGCGCGGCGGACCTGCTGGACCGCGACAAGGACGCCTTCGCCCGCGCGGAGTCGCTCGACACCGGCAAGCGCCTGGTCGAGAGCGAATACGACATGGCCGATATCGCCGCCTGCCTGCGGTACTTCGGCAAGCTCGCCGGGAACGACGCCGGCCGCGTGGTCGACACCGGCAACCCCGACGCCTTCAGCCGGATCGTGTACGAGCCCGTCGGTGTCTGCGGCCTGATCACGCCGTGGAACTACCCGCTGCTGCAGACCGTGTGGAAGATCGCACCAGCACTCGCCGCGGGCAATACTTTCGTGCTCAAGCCGAGCGAGCTCACGCCGCACACGTCCATCCTGTTCATGCGCCTGCTCGCCGAAGCGGGCCTGCCGGACGGCGTCGCGAACCTCGTCCTCGGCGCCGGGCCGGATGCCGGTGCGCCGCTGTCCGAGCATCCCGACGTCGACCTCGTCTCGTTCACCGGTGGCCTGGTCACCGGGCGGATCATCGCCGCCACCGCGGCCGCCACGGTGAAGAAGGTCGCCCTCGAACTGGGCGGCAAGAACCCCAACATCGTGTTCTCCGACGCCGATTTCGACACGGCCGTCGACTACGCGCTGACAGCGGCTTTCCTGCATTCGGGACAGGTCTGTTCCGCCGGGGCCCGGTTGATCGTCCAGGAGGACTGGCACGACAGGTTCGTCGACGAGCTGGTCCGGCGCGCCGAACTGATCCGCCTCGGCGGGCCGTTCGACACCGACGCCGAGACCGGCCCGCTCATCTCCGCCGCACATCTCGAAAAGGTCGAGCGTTACGTGGCCGCCGCGCTGGCCGAAGGCGCCGTGCTGCGCACCGGGGGCAAGCGTCCCGACGACAAGCGCCTGGCAGGCGGGCACTACTATCTGCCGACCGTGCTCGACGACGTCAAACAGGGCACCAGCCCGGTCAGGGACGAGGCTTTCGGGCCGGTGCTCACGGTCGAGACGTTCACCGACGAGGACGACGCGATCCGCATCGGCAACGACACGCACTACGGCCTCGCGGGTGGCGTGTTCACCAACGACGCCTCGCGCGCGCAGCGGGTCGCCAACAAGCTGCGGCACGGCACGGTGTGGATCAACGACTACCACCCGTACCTGCCGCAGGCCGAGTGGGGCGGCTTCAAGCAGTCCGGCTTCGGCCGTGAGCTCGGCCCGTCCGGGCTCGCCGAATACCAAGAGGCCAAGCACATCTACCAGAACCTCCGGCCGGCACCGCAACGCTGGTTCTCCGGAGAGGCACGCTGATCCGCTCCACCCCATTCAGCTCCACGAGTCCGAACCCGAACCCGACCGGAAGGACGCCCGTGACGGCGAACACCGGAGACCAGGAACTCAGCGACTTCGGCTATACGAACCAGCTCAAACGGACCCTGGGCAGTTTTCACACCTTCGCGGCGGGTATCAGCTACATCTCCGTGCTGACCGGCGTGTTCCAGTTGTCCTACCTCGGACTCTCGATGGGCGGGCCGGCCTACTGGTGGTCGTGGCCGATGGTGTTCATCGGGCAGCTCATGGTGGCGCTCAACTTCGCCGAGCTCGCGGCGCATTACCCGGTCGCGGGGTCGATCTACAACTGGGCGAAGAAGCTCAGTAACTCCCATATCGCGTGGCTCGCGGGCTGGATGATGCTGCTCGCGTCGATCGTGTCCATCTCGGCGACCGCGCTGGCCTACCAGCGGACGCTGCCGCAGATCTCCGGGTTCTTCCAGGTCATCGGGGACGGGACGGGCACGAGCGACGCGGCGAACGGGGTGCTGCTCGCCAGCCTCCTGATCATCTTCACCATGCTGATCAACGGGTTCGGCGTGAAGCTGATGGCTCGGATCAACAGTGCCGGGGTGGCCATCGAACTGCTGTTCGCGGTGCTGCTGGTGATCTTCCTGGCCGCGCACTTCACGCGCGGGCCCGACGTCGTCACCGAGACACTCGGTACCGGGGACGGACGGGCCGGTGGCTATCTCGGCGCGTTCCTGATCGCCGCCATCGCGTCTTCGTACGTCATGTACGGCTTCGACACGGCCGCGTCGCTCGGCGAGGAGTCGGTCAACCCGCACGAGAACGCGCCCAAGGCGATCCTGCGGGCGCTCATCGCGTCCTTCATCCTCGGTGGGCTCATCATCCTGTTCGCGCTCATGGCGGTCAGCGACATCAACGCGCCGGAGCTCAAGACCGAGGGCCTCCAGTTCGTGCTCACCGACGCGCTCGGCGGCACGATCGGCCGGATGTTCCTGTTCGTGGTGGCCATCGCGATCACTGTGTGCGTGCTCGCCGTGCACACCGCGGCCATCCGGATCGCCTTCGCCATGGCGCGCGACAACGCGTTGCCCGGCGGCTCGAAGCTCGCCAAGGTGAGCCCGAAGACGGGCACGCCGGTGCTTCCCGCGATCATCATCGGGGTCCTCGCGATCGCCCTGCTGCTGGTGAACATCAACTCGTCGCAGGTCTTCTCGGCGGTCACCAGCCTGGCGATCATCCTGATCTACCTGTCCTACCTGCTGGTCACGGTTCCCTTGCTGATCAAGCGGTTCAAGGGCGAGTGGCCGCTCAAAAAGGAGACCAAGGGACGTTTCGCGCTGGGCCGCTGGGGCCTGCCGGTGAACATCCTCGCCGTGCTCTGGGGCGGCGCGATGACGGTCAACCTGGCGTGGCCGCGCTCCGAGATCTACAACGCCACCCCGCCGTATCACTGGTACCTGCAGTGGAGTTCGGTGCTGTTCGTGGCCGTCTTCGCGATCGGCGGGTTCGCGTACTACTGGTTCGTGCAGCGGCACAAGGTCGGCGTGCTCACCGACCACGCTTCGGTGGCCGACCCGCTGGCCGTGGCGACCGAGGAAGCCGTCAAGTCCGTCAAATCCGTCGAATCCAAGGAGGAAACGCAGTGACGCAGGAGTTCGACTACGTCGTCGTCGGTGGCGGTACGGCCGGCTCGGTCGTGGCGGCCAGACTCTCCGAGGACCCGGACGTGTCGGTCTGCGTGCTCGAAGCCGGTCCGTCCGATGTGGACGATCCGGCGATCCTGGAGCTGACCAAGTGGATGGCCCTGCTCGAATCCGGGTACGACTGGGATTACCAGGTCGAGCCGCAGGAGTCGGGCAACTCGTTCCTGCGGCACGCGCGGGCGAAGGTGCTCGGCGGCTGTTCGTCGCACAACTCGTGCATCGCGTTCTGGGCACCCGCGGAGGACCTCGACGAGTGGGCCTCACTGGGTCTGCCCGGCTGGTCCGCGGCGGATATTTACCCGCTGTACCAACGGCTCGAGACCAACGACGGCCCCGGCGACCACCACGGCCGTAGCGGGCCGGTGACCATCCGCTCGGTCCCGCCGCACGACCCCACCGGCGTCGCGCTGCTCAAAGCGTGTGAGCAGGCGGGGATCCCGCGCACGGAGTTCAACTCCGGCAAAACGGTGACGCACGGCGCGAACTGGTTCCAGATCAACGCGCAAGAGGACGGCACGCGGGCGTCGGCGTCGGTTTCGTATCTGCACCCGATCCTCGGCAAGCGGCCCAACCTGCACGTCCTGACCGGCGCGCGGGCGAAGAAGCTGACCTTCGACGGCAAGCGCTGCACCGGCGTCGAGTACATGGACGACGGCGATCTGTTCCACCACAAGGAAATCCGGGCCCGCCGCGAGGTGATCGTCAGCTCCGGGGCGATCGACACGCCGAAGCTGCTGATGCTCTCGGGCATCGGCCCGGCCGCGCATCTGCGTGAGGTCGGCGTCGACGTCCTCGTCGATTCACCGGGCGTCGGCGAGAACCTGCAGGACCATCCCGAGGGACTGATCCAATGGGACGCGCTGCAGCCGATGGTCACCGATTCCACGCAGTGGTGGGAAATCGGCATCTTCACCTCGACCGAAGAGGGTCTCGACCGGCCGGATCTGATGTTCCACTACGGATCCGTGCCGTTCGACCTGAACACGCTGCGGTACGGGTACCCGACCACGGAGAACGGCTTCTGCCTCACACCGAACGTCACGCGCAGCCGGTCGACGGGCACGGTTCGCCTGCGTACCAGGGACTTCCGGGACAAGCCGAAGGTCGATCCGCGGTACTTCAGCGACCCGCACGACATGCGCGTGATGACCTACGGGATCAAGCTGGCCCGCAAGATCGTCGAGCAGCCCGCGATGGACGAGTGGGCCGGGACGGAACTCTCGCCCGGCCGCGACGCCAAGACCGACGACGAGATCGCGGACTACCTGCGCAAAACCCACAACACCGTCTACCACCCGTCCTGCACCGCGAAGATGGGTGCCGCCGACGACCCGATGGCCGTGCTCGACGAACGCCTCCGCGTCCGCGGCGTCGAAGGCCTGCGCGTCGCCGACGGCTCCGCCATGCCGTTCCTCGTCGCGGTGAACCCGTGCATCACCACGATGGCGATCGGCGAGAAATGCGCCGACCTCATCACCGAAGACGCCCACCCCTAACCCACGCCCGCGTGCAGTCTGTGCACACTCAAGTGCAGTCCGCGCGCACCCGCGTGCAATCTGTGCACGCCTGCGTGCGATACGGCTACGGGAATGGGAAACGCCCAGGATTCGCGTGTTCCCCATTCCCGTAGCCGTGTCGCACGATCCCGTAGCCGTGTCGCGCGAAAGCGTGCACAGATCGACATCGGGTGTGCGCAGCCTGCACACGGGCGCGCGCAGGCTGCACTCGTGTTACTGGAGCAGGGCGACGGTTTCGACGTGCTGGGTCATGGGGAAGGCGTCGAAGGCGCGGAGGTCCGCGAGAGCGTAGCCGTGTTGCGCGAAGATCGCGATGTCGCGGGCCAGCGCGGCGGGATCGCAGGCGACGTAGACGATCCTGTCCGGCGAACCCTCCACAATGGACTCGACCACGGCCTTGCCCGCGCCCTTGCGGGGCGGGTCCAGCACGACGACGTCGACGGGCTTGGCGGCTTCGCTGAGCATGTGCTCGACGCGGCCGTTGCGCCAGTGGACCTGCGGCATGTCCTTGAGGTTCGTCTCGCCGTCGACGACCGCGCGGCGGCCGGACTCGATGGCGAGGACGTGCCCGTCCGGGCCGACCTGGTCGGCGAGGACCGAGGCGAACAGCCCGACACCGGCGTAGAGATCCCAGGCACGGCCGCCCTTCGGCGCTTCGGCCCATTCCGCGACGAGCGCGGCGAGGGTGTCGGCACCGGCGGGGTGGACCTGCCAGAAGCCGTGGGCGTCGACCCGCCAGTCACGGCCGGCGGCGTGCTGCAGGGCGTGGCCGCCGCTGAGCTGACGCGCGCGGACCTTGCCGCGGACGGTCGAAAGCTCACGCACGTGCGTCTTCTTCTCGACGTCCATGGTGACTTCCATTTCACTGCCCGGACGCCATTTGCGGGCCAGCACCTCGTCCAGCGCGCCGGCCACGGTGATCAGGCACTCGTCGAGCGGGATCACCTGGTGGCTGTGGTGCGCGCGCAGACCGGCGTGGCCGTCGGCGTCGGCGACGAGCCGGACCCGGCTGCGCCAGTGCAACGGCCCGCCGGGCAGTTCCTCCACCTTGACGTCGCGTTCGATGCCCGCGAGCCGCTGCAGCTGCTCGGAAACGATGCGTCCCTTGAGCTCACGCTGGAACTCGGGCGTCGCGTGCTGCCAGTCGCAGCCGCCGCACATGCCCGGCGCGGCGAGCGGGCACGGCGGCTCGACGCGCTCGGGAACCGGGCGCACCACCCGTACCGCGTCGGCGCGGCAGAACGAACCGCCGTTGTCCTCGGTGACCTCGGCGAGCACGAGTTCGCCGGGCAGCGCGTGCCGCACGAACACGACGCGACCGTCCACACGCGACACGCAGTGCCCGCCGTGGGCCACCGCGCCCACTTCTAGCTCCAGCGTGCGGCCTGTCCAGTCTTCTTTGGTCACTTAGCACTCTCTTTGTCGTCCCGTTTCACAACGGGCTTGTCCTGCGGTGGCGGGGTTGTCGGGGAATAGCCGCGCCGGACGTCACCGGCGGCGGGCCGCGCACGGGCCCGGCGATCGCGCGCGACGGCGGCGACCGAGGATTCCAGCTGCCAAGGCACGCTCGTCACCATGACACCGGGCTGGAACAGCAGCCTGCCCTTGAGCCGCAGCGCGCTCTGGTTGTGCAGCACCTGCTCCCACCAGCGGCCGACCACGTACTCCGGGATGAACACGGTGACCACGTTGCGCGGGTTGTCGCCGCGCACGCGCTTCACGTAGTCCAGCACCGGCTTGGTGATGTCGCGATACGGCGACTCGACCACCTTCAACGGTACCTTGAAGTTGTGGCCGTCCCACTCGGCGACCAGTTTCCGGGTCTCGGCGTCGTCCACGTTCACCGTGACGGCCTCGAGCACGTCCGGCCGGACGGCCTTGGCGTACGCGAGCGCCCGCAAGGTCGGCAGGTGCAGCTTGGAAACCAGCACGATCGCGTGGTTGCGCGAGGGCAGGATCGTCGGCGTCGAGTCCATTTTCCGCAGTTCCGCGGCGACCCGGTCGTAATGCCGCCGGATCGCGGTCATCAGCAGGTAGATCGCGATCATCGCGGCGATCGCGATCCACGCACCAAGCAGGAACTTGGTGATCAGCACGATCACCAGCACGGTCCCGGTCATGGTGAGGCCGACGGCGTTGACCATCTGCGAACGCCGCATCCGGCGCCGGGCGGCCGGGTCGGTTTCCTTGGCCAGCAAGCGGTTCCAGTGCCGGACCATGCCGGTCTGGCTCACCGTGAACGACACGAACACGCCGACGATGTAGAGCTGGATGAGTTTGGTGACCTCGGCGTCGAAGGCGAAGATCAGCACCAGCGCGAACGTCGACAGGAACAGGATGCCGTTCGAGAACGCGAGCCTGTCACCGCGGGTGTGCAGCTGCCGCGGCAGGAACCTGTCCTGCGCGAGGATCGAGCCGAGCACCGGGAAACCGTTGAACGCGGTGTTCGCCGCCAGCAGCAGGATGATTCCGGTGCTGAAGGAAATGAAGTAGAACGCCGGGGCGAAGTTCGGGAAGACCGCCTTCGCGATCTGCGCGACGATGGTCTTCTGCTCGTAGCCCGGCGGCGCGCCGATCAGCTGCCGCGCCGGGTCCTCCGCGAAGTTGACCTTGGTCAGCACGGCCAGCGCGATGATGCCGATCAGCATCGTGACCGCGAGCACGCCCATCGCCAGCAGCGTCGACGCCGCGTTCTTCGATTTCGGCTTACGGAAAGCGGGTACGCCGTTACTGATCGCTTCCACCCCGGTCAGCGCGGCGGCACCGGAAGAGAAAGAACGCAGAATAAGGAAAACAAAAGCGAAACCGGTCAAAGAGGCTTCGGCGTGGAGCTCGAATCCGGCGCTCTCGGCTCGCATGTCGGTCCCGGTGGCCGCCTGGAACAGGCCCCAGATCACCATGGCGAAAATACCGATGATGAATCCGTAGGTGGGGATCGCGAAGGCCTTGCCCGATTCGCGCACCCCGCGCAGGTTCAACGCCGTCAGCACGGCCACGATCACCACCGCGACGATCACCTTGTGCTGCGCCACCCACGGCAGCGCGGAACCGATGTTCGCCACACCGGCCGAAGTGGACACCGCCACCGTCAGCACGTAGTCGACCAGCAGCGCACTGGCCACGGTCAGCCCGAACTTGCCGCCCAGGTTCTTCGTGGCGACCTCGTAGTCACCGCCGCCGCTCGGATAGGCGTGCACGTTCTGGCGGTAGGAGGCGACGACCACGAGCATCACGACCGCGACGGCGACGCCGATCCACGGCGCGAACGAGTAGGCCGAGAGTCCTGCCACGCTCAGTGTCAGGAAGATCTCTTCGGGCGCGTACGCCACGCTCGAAAGCGCGTCGGACGCGAAGATCGGCAGCGCTATGCGTTTGGGCAGCAGCGTGTGCGACAGCCGATCACTGCGGAACGGGCGACCTAGGACCAGCCTCTTGAGCACGGTCGGGAACTTCGACACCGCCAGAGCGTATCTGTAGGGGAAACACGGTAGGTTCGGCGCTGGCCAGTCGTGGTACCTGCGTACGGGTGAACCCAGATCAAGAGGAGGCAGGTTCGTGCACGTGGTGATCATGGGATGCGGCCGGGTAGGCGCGTCCCTTGCCGCGGCGCTAGGGCGTCTCGGCCATGAAGTGGCCGTCATCGACAAGAGCCAGCAAGCCTTCAGAAGGCTCGGCAGTGACTTCCACGGCCAGCAGGTCGTCGGGGTCGGCTTCGACCGCAAGGTCCTGATCGAGGCCGGTATCGAGCGGGCCGGCGCGTTCGCCGCGGTCTCCAGCGGGGACAACTCGAACATCATCTCCGCGCGGGTGGCCCGCGAGAACTTCGGCGTCGAAGCCGTCGTCGCGCGGATCTACGACCACAAGCGCGCGGCGGTCTACGAACGCCTCGGCATCCCCACGGTCGCGACCGTGCCGTGGACGACGGACCGGTTCCTGCGGACCCTGCTCCCCGACGGCGTGGCCGCCGCGTGGCGCGACCCGTCGGGCAACGTGGCGCTGCTGCAGGTGCCACTGCACGAGGACTGGTACGGGCACAGCGTCCGCGAGCTCGAGGGCGCCACGGGCGGGCGGGTCGCGTTCATCATGCGGTTCGGCAACGGCGTGCTCCCGGACTCCAAGACCGTCATCCAGGCCGGCGACGTCGTCTACGTGGCGGCGAAGTCCGGGACCGTCAGTGATGTCACCAGCTTCGCCGCACGGGCGCCGGAAGAGGAGAACTGATGCGGGTCGCGATTGCCGGCGCCGGCGCGGTGGGCCGTTCCATCGCCATGGAGCTCATCGACGGACGCCACCAGGTGATGCTGATCGAGCGCGAGGTCGACCAGTTCGAACCGCAGATCGTCGAGCAGGCCGACTGGGTCCTCGGGGACGCCTGTGAGGTGTCGATCCTCGAAGAGTCGGGCATCGAGCAGTGTGACGTCGTCATCGCCGCCACCGGCGACGACAAGGTCAACCTCGTGGTGTCCCTGCTCGCCAAGACCGAGTTCGCGGTGCCGCGGGTGGTGGCGCGGGTCAACAACCCCGCCAACGAGTGGCTCTTCAACGACGCCTGGGGTGTCGACGTGGCCGTCTCCACCCCGAGAATGCTCGCGGCGATGGTCGAGGAGGCCGTCAGCGTCGGTGATCTGGTGCGGCTGATGACGTTCCGGCAGAGCCAGACGAACCTTGTGGAGCTCACGCTTCCGCAGGAGACTCCGTTGGCGGGCAAGGCTGTCAGTGACCTCGCCCTGCCCCGCGACGCGGCGCTGGTGACGATCCTGCGCGGCGACAGGGTCATCGTGCCGACCCCGGAGGACCCGCTGGAGCCGGGCGACGAGCTGCTGTTCGTGGCCACTGCCGACGTCGAGCCGGAGATCCGCGCCGCACTGGGCTACTGAAATGCCACCATGGCCACCTTGGTCGCGTTGAACGCGACCAAGGTGGCCATGGTGGCGAGCAAGGGGAAAATCAGGCCTCGGGGGCCGGGGTGGCGGCGTATTTGGCGCGGAGGTCGGCCTCGATCTCGGCGTCCGTTTTGACCGGTGGCGCCGTCTCTTCGAGGGTTTTCATCCGTTTGTCCGACCGGCGGACCGCCCAGACGACCACGATCAGGCCCAAGGCGTACAACGGATAGCCCATGGCGATCTTGGCGAAGGCCAGCCAGCCGGTGTAGTCCTCGTTGTACAGCCAGTTCTGCACCACGAACCGCAGCCCGAAGACCGCGGCCATGGCGAGCGTGGCGATGTCGTAGCCCATGCGGGACGGCTTGTCCTTGCGCCAGGCGTGGCCGGTGCCGTTGATCATGTTCCAGATGACGCCGGCCAGCGGCCAGCGGATCAGCACCGAAGCCACGAACAGTCCGCAGTAGACGAGACTCGCGTAGATGCCGAAGAGGAAGAACCCCTTGGCGGAGCCCGTCCGGTGCGCGATGAACACGGCGATGCCGACCCCGATCAGCCCCGAGATCGCGGGCTGGATCGGCTCCTTGCGGACGATCCGCACCACCAGGATGACGACGGCGACGCCGATCGCGCTCCAGATGGCCGCGGTGAGTCCGAAGAAGGCGTTGGCCAGCACGAACACCACCACGGGCACCGAGGAATAGATGAGCCCGGAGACGCCGCCCATCTGCTCGAGCATGGTGGGCGGGGGCTTTTCGCCCTCCTCCTCGGCGGGCTTTTCCGGCTTGGTCTTTTCACCGCTGGGGGCGGGTTCACTCACGATTCAATTACCAACTCAGGAGGTCGTCTGGAGTTCGTAGTACGGGTTGTACAGAACCTTCTGCCCGTCGCGAACGGCCATGCGGCCACGCACCTTGATGGTCCTGCCCGGCTCGATGCCCGGGATCCGGCGACGTCCCAGCCAGATTAGCGTCACACCTTGAGTTCCGTCGAACAACTCGGCCTGGAGAGTCGCGGCTTCGTTGGTCGGGCACAGCTCCACGCTGCGCAGGCGGCCGAGCACGGTCACTTCTTCACCCGACCGGCAGTCGCAAGCCCGCTTCGCGCCACCGGCCTCGGCTTTTTCGGAGAGATCGTCGGCGTCGAGGTCTTCGACGTCGCTCGTCAGCTTGCGAACCATCCGGCTGAAGTAGCCGCCTTCTTTGGCGGACATGTGGTGCTCCTGTGCTCCGGGGCCCCCGACAAATGCGGCCCGTGCGTATTCCAGCGTATGCCTAGTTCACACAAGGGAAACCGGTTTGCGCCAAGATCGCAACGTGACCTCCGCTATCCCGACACCCACGGCCGTGCTCATCCCGGGTACCGGCTCCGACGAAGTGTTCGTCCGTGCCGTGTTCGCGCGCCCCCTGGCGGCCGCCGGGGTCGGTCTCGTCACTCCTCCGCCCCCGAGGGCCGGTGAACTCGCCAGAGGCTACCTGTCGCTGTTGGACACCCTCGCGGGAGAGCGGGACGAGCCGATCCTGGTCGGCGGCATCTCGTTCGGCGCTCATCTCGCGGCGGAGTGGGCGGTGCGCAATCCGGGCCGATGCGCCGGTCTCCTGGCCGCGCTCCCGGCCTGGAACGGTCTCCCCGGGCAAGCACCCGCGTCGCTCGCCGCGAAGCTCTCCGCCGATCTGGTGGCCCGCGACGGGCTGGAGCCCGCACTCTCCGTTTCGGTCGGCGGAGTGCCCGGCTGGCTTTCCGACGAGTTGAGCCGGGCGTGGCGGCGGCACGGCGACGGGCTCGCCGAGAGCCTGCGCGTGGCCGCCGGCCATCCGGCGCCGACACTGGACGAGCTGCGCGCGCTGGCCGTCCCGGCGGGAATCGCGACCTGTACCGACGATCCGATCCACCCGACGAAAGTCGCATACGAGTGGGCGTCGGCGCTGCCGAACTCGGCGGTCCAGGAGACGACATTGACCGCTTTGGGCGAGGATCGGGAGTCGCTGGGCCGCGCCACGGTCCTCGCGTGGCTGCGCGCTCGTTAATCAGCGACGGCGACGAAGCCGCCGAGGCCGATCATCGTGGCGCCGCTGGCGACACGCTGGCGGACCCGCCACTTCACGTTGTCCATGAGCCGGGTGCCGAGCTTGCCGGCGAACACGGCGACCACGAGGTCCGCCGAAGTCGCCATGACCACCGCGATCAGGCCGAGCACGACGAACACCAGCGCCGCGGGAGCGCGCTCCGGGTGGACGAAATGCGGCAGCAGGGCCATGAAGTACAACGCCGTCTTGGGGTTGAGCAGCTCCGAGAAGATCCCCTGCACCAGCGGCGAGCGGGCCCACCGCCGTGCGGAACCGGGGTCGGCGGGCAGGTCTTCGTGGTGGCGCTTGAAGATGGCCTGCAGCCCGAGGAACACCAGGTACGCGGCACCGGCCAGCTTGACCACGGTGAAGGCGACCGCCGACGTCGCGAGCAGCGCGGACAGCCCCAGCGCCGCGGCGAACACGTGCACCGACGCGCCGATCCCGTTCCCGGCCGCCGACCGGAGCCCGTCACCGCGCCCGCCGCGCAGGCTCCTGGCCAGCACGTACAGCATTCCCGGACCGGGCACGAGCGCGAAGACCGCGGCGGTACCCAGGAAGATCACCAGTTCGGCGGCGTCAGGCATGGTACGACCGTACCGAAATACCCCGTTTCACCAAATCGCTTTTCCGTTGGGTGGGAACAGCGCGCTATGAACGGACCGTTCCTTGCGTTTCCCGCAAGGAACGGTCCGTTCATAGCGCTTGGAGAACTAGCCCTGGGCTTGTTGCTCCGCGATGTGCTCGGCGACGGCGTCGGGCAGCGTGATGGCGAGCGGGGTGCGCACCGGCATCGGCGCTTCCCCGCGATCCACGATCGTGCGGCGCACGATGTCCCGCAGCACCATCGGAGCCTGCGCCGCGACCGTCTGCGGCCCGGCGATCACGCCGCGCAGCATCCACCGGGGGCCGTCGACACCGACGAACCGGAGCGCGACCTCGCCGACGATCGCCGACAGCTCGATCCCCCACTCGCCCATGCCGATCGACACCTTGGCGCCGTCCTGGCGCAGCTGCTCGGCCAGCTCGTTGCCGACGTCCTTCCAGAGCCCGCCCGACCGCGGCGCGGCGTACGCGCTGACGGTGACCTGGCCCTGCTCGGTGACGACGTGCACCGCGCGCACGCCGCCGGACTCCGGGTCCATCTCGACCTGGACCTGTGAACCGTCCGGCACCGGCACCTTCACCGAACCGAGGTCGATCCGCGGGATGCCGTCTTCTTCGGCATCGGCGACGTCGAAGGGGCCGTCCTGCACCGCCGAAAGCGACGTTTCGGGCTCCTCGAAGTCGTCGTCCCGCTCGTCGGCGTCGGGCGCCGAATGCCGGCCGGCGGGCTTGCCCTGCTCAGCCCGCTTGCGTCCGAAAATCCCCACTACAGCTCCGTTCTTTCCCCAGTGTCTGCGCCATTATCCGGGCTTTCGCCCAGCGTGGCGTGCCCACCCGTGGACCCATAGCCGCCCGCACCGCGCTCGGTCGTGTCGAGCTCGTCGACCTCGACGAACACCGCGTGCTCCACCTTCTGCACGATCAGCTGCGCGATCCGGTCACCGCGAGCCAGTTTCACCGGCTCACGAAGATCATGGTTTATCAGGCAGACGCGGATCTCGCCCCGGTAACCCGCGTCGATCGTGCCCGGCGTGTTGACCACCGACAGCCCGACGCGCGCGGCCAGGCCGGAGCGCGGGTGGACGAAGCCCGCGTAGCCGACCGGGAGCGCTATCGCGATACCGGTGCCGACGACGACACGCTCCCCCGGTTCGAGGATCACGTCGGAAGTGGTGACTAGATCGGCTCCGGCGTCACCGTGGCGCGCGTAAGCGGGCAACGGGACACTCGGGTCGATCCTTGAGAGCAGGACCTGAACGCTGGACACGGGCGGCGAGACTACCCTGGCGGAGTGGGTAACAGCGCAAGCACGGCCGTCCAAGGCGCCGTCAAACACTCCGAACGGCTTTACGTCCCCTGGTGGAACTGGCCGCTCCCGCTCGTCATGGCCGGGCTGCTCGCCGCGGAGATCGACATGGGCTACCCCGGGGTCCGCGCGTGGCTGCCGTACGTCGTGATGCTTCCGCTGGTGGTGGCCCTGATGATCACGCTGGGCCGGACCAGGGTCCGCGTCACCGGCGGCGACGAGCCCGAACTGTGGGTCGGCGACGCGCATTTGCCGCTGCGCTACGCCGGCGAGGTCGAGGTCATCGACAAGCAGCACAAGCGCAAGGCGCTCGGGCAGGACGCCGACCCCGCCGCGTTCGTGCTGCACCGCGGCTGGGTGGGCCCGGTGGTGCGCGTCCGGCTCACCGACCCCGAGGACCCGACGCCGTACTGGCTGTTCAGCACCCGGAACCCCGAAGCCGTCGCCGAACTCCTTCGTGGGCGTTCCTAGCCACGATCGGAGATACACGAAAGGGGTGGCCGGGCCGAAGCCCGACCACCCCATCGTCACTCGAATCGACTAACCCCGAACCCCTGGTGACGCCTGTTCGTACTCCCTGAAATCAGCTGAGATCAGGACGGATCAGGCACAGTCACGGCAGATCAGGCGGCCGCCGCTTTCCTCGGCCAGCCTGCTGCGGTGGTGGACCAGGAAGCACCGCGAGCAAGTGAACTCGTCGGCCTGCTTGGGAACCACCTTGACGGTCAGGTCCTCACCGGAAAGTCCGGAGAGGTCCGCACCGGGAAGTTCGAAGTTTTCGGCGGTCGCGTCCTCGTCGACGTCGACAACACCGGACTGGTTTTCATTGCGCCGCGCCTTGAGCTCTTCCAACGAGTCTTCGGCCAGCTCGTCGGCCTCGCTGCGGCGCGGAGCGTCATAATCGGTCGCCATTGTCCCTCACCCCTGCGATCAGCTTAAATGTTCAATGGGCAAGACCCACGAGCCTTGCCCGTAAGTCCTGTGCCGCTGGTCAACGTTCCAGGGCCCCGGTTTGTGCCCGGCTTCGCAGTGAGCGAGGTCTCGATTTTGTGCCTCAGTTCTGCCGCCGGAGCTGCCAGAGGGTAGCTCACGCCGCTCACAACGCCATAACCTGGCGGTCTTAGTCGCCAAGACGTCACCCATCAGGGGTAATGCCGAAGGAAGACGCGCCATCCCCCATCCGGGTTGCCCACGCGTTCCGAAGATCACCCGACCCGGCCGGAAGCTTGCCCGCGGCGGCCTTGACGTGGTGCGATTCGAAGCAGCCGGGCTTGGGTACATCCCAGCGCGGAGTGGTGCGAGACGACGCGGGATCCCAGGGGAACCCACGCCGGACGCCGAAAGCCCGAACGCTTAGGGTTAGCGGCGACCGAAGGTGTGGGTAGCAACACGTTCGGGTTCCGCGTTCGGGAAGGGACGGAGCAGGTGGCGTCGGGGAACGGCTTCGGGGACCGTAACGCGCGGCCGTATCGTAAGCGGCGGCCTTTGCCCGCGCTGATCGTGATCGGCGTGCTCTGTCTCGGTGCGGTGTTCGTGTGGGTCAACGCGATCATGAGCCGTGCCGACATCAACGAAGCGATCAAGTGCGATCCTCCCGCCACACCGGCCGCAGGCGTCACTTTCACTTCACTCGGCCATGACGCGCTCGACGACCGCACGCCGATCCCGCCGGACAAGGTCGCGGTCAAGGTCCTCAACGCCAGCAAGATCCGTGGCCAGGGCGGCATCACCACCGAGTCGCTGCGCGCGCTGGGCTTCACCCAGATAGGCACGCCCGAAGACGATCCCGCGTACCCGGGCGAGGCCAAGGCCAATTGCCACGGCCAGATCCGGTTCGGGGAGAACGGCGCCGCGGCGGCCCGCACCGTGAGCCTGCTCGCGCCGTGCACCGAGCTCATCAAGGACACCCGGCAGGACGCCACCGTCGACCTGATGATCGGCACCAACTTCGGCGACGTGCGCCCGACCGCCCCGGCGGCCCAGATCATGGCGCAGCTCAAGACGTGGTCCGAGCGGCACCAGGGCAGTGGCGGCGGCGAGCAGTCCGCCGGCGCCACCGCCCCGACCGTCGACCAGGCGGCCCTCAAGGCCGCTCGCGACGTGACCTGCTGACGAGTTGTCGGCGAGCCGCGCCGCTCTGCATGAGTGGCTGCGCACGAACCCGCTTGGGCCGAAGGCACGCTATCCCGGCGGCAGGGCGCCCCTCGGCAAACAGCTAGCTGCCTCGGCAAGGAGCGCCCTGGCGACGCGATCGCGTCGCGGGTTAAAACGACGGACAAAGTTGGAGTTAGACCTGTCCAGAGCCCGCTTCGATGAGTGCTGCCCGCAAGGGCACGGCGATCGAGCTCGCGGCGACGAAGGTCGCGTCCGCTCCCACGGCGCCGTCCGCTCCCGGCAGGATCACCACCGCGCCCGCTTCTTCGGCGATGAGCGCGCCCGCCGCCCAGTCCCATCGGCCCAGCCCGTGTTCGACGAAGGCGTCGGTCCAGCCGGCCGCGACCGAGCACAGCTCCAGCGACGCCGCGCCCGAGCGGCGGATGTCACGGACCCGCCCGACCAGTTCGGCGACGAATCTTCCCTGCCGGACGCGCCGCGCGGCGTCGTAGGCGAACCCGGTGCCCACCAAGGTCAGTTCCAGGCTCTCCGGCGCCGACACGGACAGCCGCCGCCCGTCGAGCCACGAGCCCTGCCCGCGCGCGGCCGTCCAGCGGCGGCCGCTGACGGGCTCCACGACGGCCCCCGCGACGGACACACCGTCCACCTGGGCCGCCACCGACACCGCGAACGACGGATAGCCGTAGAGGAAGTTCGTCGTGCCGTCGATCGGGTCGACGACCCAGGTCACCCCGGCGCCGGCGGTCCCACCCCCTTCCTCGCCGAGGATGTCGTCTTCGGGCCTGAGCTCGGCGAGGCGGGCGCGGATGAGGCGCTCCGACTCGAGGTCCACGGCGGTCACCACGTCGGTGTCACTCGATTTGGTGGCCACCGAGCCGGTGCGAAGGCTCTCCCAAGCCGTGCGCACCAGTCCGGCGGCTTCGGCCGCGACCAGCTCGGCGGTGTCTTTCAGACCGGTGAATATGTTCTCGTCAAGTCCCACGACAGTCATGTCACCACATCCGGTTAAAGTCTTCGCAGCAAGCTTCTGAATCGTGAGAGAAGGGACCACGTCAGTGACGGCGACCCGAGGTTTCGGAATCGACATCGGCGGCAGCGGTATCAAGGGCGCGCTTGTCGATCTGGAGGCGGGTGGCCTCATCGGCGAGCGCCACCGGATCGACACGCCGCAGCCCGCGACCCCCGAGGCGGTGGCCGACGTCGTAGCGGAGGTCGTCGCGCACTTCTCGTGGGAGGGCCCGGTCGGGGTCACCCTGCCGGCCGTGGTCAAGAAGGGCGTCGCGCACACCGCGGCGAACATCGACCCCAGCTGGATCGGCACCGACGCGGACGCGCTGTTCGCGAAGCGGCTCGGCCGCAGTGTCGACGAGGTCGCGATGCTCAACGACGCCGACGCGGCCGGCATGGCCGAGGTCCGCTTCGGCGACCCGCTCGCGCGCACGGGCGTCGTCGCGCTGCTGACCTTCGGCACCGGCATCGGCAGCGCGGTGTTCCTCGACGGCAAGCTCGTCCCGAACACCGAGTTCGGCCATATCGAGGTCGACGGGCACGACGCGGAGAAGAAGGCCGCGGCGTCGGTGAAGGACAACCACGGGCTCAGCTACCCCGAATGGGCCACCCGTGTGAATCGTTACCTCACCGTTCTCGAGAACCTGATCTGGCCGGATTTGTTCATCGTCGGCGGCGGCGTCAGCAAGAAATCCGAGAAGTGGGTTCCGCTGCTCGAGATCAGGACGCCGATTGTCGTTGCGTCACTACAGAACAACGCCGGCATCGTGGGCGCGGCGGCCGCCGCGGTGGAGGGGATCGAGCACTGATCCGGGGGCCGCGAGGACGCCGCGATGGCGTCTCGCGACGGCCCGAGAGGTGATCGCTTCGCGACGCACTCGCCCATCGTCGTTACAATGGAACACGGCCCACGGCTGCGGAGGACAAAACCGCAGGCCGGGGCATGTTCCCCGAATTTGAGGCAGCCGAGACCCCGCGTCTCTGCTCGTCATGATCGACCGCTGCGAAAGGGCGTAAGTGGCAGCCGCAAGAACCGCAACCCGAAGCGGTACGAAGACATCGAGCGCCGCCGACACCACCGGTGAGGCCGACGAGGCCGTCGCACCGAACGGTACGGCCAAGCCGGCGGCACGCAAGCCCGCCGCCAAAAAGGCACCCGCGAAGAAGGCCCCGGTGAAGAAGGGCGCCAAGGGCGAGGACAGCAAGGGCGAGCCCGACGGCCCCGGCGACCTCGACGAGGCCGACCTCGAGACACCGGATCTCTCCGATCTGGAAGAGGTCGAGGTCGACGTGGTCGACGCGACCGTGACCGAAGAGCCGGACGCGGACGACGACGAGGACGCCGAGCCCGCAGCGAAGGGCAAGCGCCCGACTCCCGCCACCGACCGCGCCAACAAGGCCGCCGACAACCCCGACTTCGTCTGGGACGAAGAGGAGTCCGAGGCGCTGCGTCAGGCCCGGAAGGACGCGGAGCTCACCGCTTCCGCCGACTCGGTGCGTGCCTACCTCAAGCAGATCGGCAAGGTCGCGCTGCTCAACGCCGAGGAGGAGGTGGAGCTCGCCAAGCGCATCGAGGCCGGGCTCTACGCCGCCGAACGCGTCCGCAACGCCGAGGAGGAGGGCGAGAAGCTCGCCACCCAGATGCGGCGTGATCTCAAGTGGATCGTGCGGGACGGCGAGCGCGCCAAGAACCACCTGCTCGAGGCGAACCTCCGGCTCGTGGTGTCGCTGGCCAAGCGCTACACCGGTCGCGGCATGGCGTTCCTGGACCTGATCCAGGAGGGCAACCTCGGCCTGATCCGCGCGGTGGAGAAGTTCGACTACACCAAGGGCTACAAGTTCTCGACGTACGCCACGTGGTGGATCCGCCAGGCGATCACCCGCGCGATGGCCGACCAGGCCCGCACCATCCGTATCCCGGTGCACATGGTCGAGGTCATCAACAAGCTCGGCCGCATACAGCGTGAACTCCTGCAGGATCTCGGTCGCGAGCCCACCCCCGAGGAACTCGCGAAGGAAATGGACATCTCCCCGGAGAAGGTCCTGGAGATCCAGCAGTACGCCCGTGAGCCGATCTCGCTGGACCAGACCATCGGCGACGAGGGCGACTCGCAGCTCGGGGACTTCATCGAAGACTCCGAAGCCGTGGTGGCCGTCGACGCGGTGTCGTTCACCTTGCTGCAGGACCAGTTGCAGTCGGTGCTGCAGACGCTGTCCGAGCGTGAGGCGGGCGTGGTCCGGCTGCGCTTCGGCCTGACGGACGGCCAGCCGCGCACGCTGGACGAGATCGGCCAGGTTTACGGGGTCACCCGTGAGCGCATCCGGCAGATCGAGTCCAAGACGATGTCGAAGCTGCGTCACCCGTCGCGGTCGCAGGTCCTGCGGGACTACCTGGACTGACGTTTTCCAGCTGTACCAAGGGATCTTTGCCAGCGCTCCGGCGTCGGCGAAGGTCCCTTGGTTCGTTTCGGGAGTTGTCTCTCAGGGGATACTTTTCGTTTTCGCGGTTGTCTCTCAGGGGATACTGAGTCCCGCGGTGCGCAGCGATTCTTCGACGCGGAGGCGTTCGATCTCCCGGTCCATGCCTTCGGGGATTTCGCCGAGCCGGTTCGGGATTTCCACCGCGTCGCAGGCGTCGGTGAGCAGGGCGTCGTACGCCTGACGGGTGCCGGTGCGGCGGGCCATCGGCGTCCCCGGGGCGAACTGGGCCAGGAGCCGGTGAACGCGGCGGAGATCCGCGGCGAGTTCCTGGATCGGCGGATGCTCCGGCGATGGCTTGGGCCGCTTCGCCTTGCGCACCAAGCCGGGAACCTTCAGCGCGCCCAACGCCAACGCCGTCGGCGCCACCACCACCACGGCGTACAGCAAGAAGTTCACCACCGGAAAGCCACCCTGCTCGGCCATACTCCCCACTATGACGCGCGCGCCACGAGATGTCGACACCCACGTGATACCCCGCGTGCGCAACTACCGCCATCTGTCGACAGATGGCGGTAGAAGCTAACGGCGACGGCGTTGGCGGGCCATTTCCGACAGCACCAGCGCACCGCCGACCACGGCCATCGCCACGCTCACCGGCAGGTGCAGCCCGGGCGGGAGGAGATGCAACTGGAGGAACCAGCTCTCCGACTCGCTGCCGGCGATCCGGTTGATGAAACCGCCGACTCCTTGCACCACAAGGAGAATCCCCAGCACCTCGATCATCGGCTCACTTCTTCCTTCTTCTTGGCGGGCGAGAGCAGCACCCACAGCGGACCGGTCACGAACCAGATCGAGGTGACGACACCGAGCCTGGGGAGCCAGCCCAGCAGCGGCTGCGCCTTGTCGAAGCCGCCGATCATGAAGACGAGCACGAGCAGCACGGCCGACGCGATCGCGCTGGAGAGCACGCACTTGCCCCACTCACGCCATTCGTGACGTTCCCGTTCCTTGCCGCGCTTCGGGCGCTTGACCGGGGCGGGGCCGCCGGCGAAGCGGTGTGCGAAGCGGACGTCGGCCCAGCGGATCATCGATGGGCCGAAGACGACACTGAACCCGAGGTACACCGCGGCGAGGCCGTGGATCAGGCTGGCCTCGGCGCCACGGGAGATGTCGATCATCGTCGCGACCAGCACCACCACGTCGACCAGCGGCGTAGCGGCCAGCAGCACGATGCTCGTCCGCCGGAGCTTCAGCGGGTAACGCGCGATCAGGCCGGCGACGATGAAGACCCAGAAACCGATCTCCCCCGCGACGATCACCGCCGCCATCGGGTTTTCCGAGATGAAGTCGAAGATTTTGTCCACGTTGCCGAGCTTGCCGTCCGGACCCCTCGGGCGCGTCGGCGAACAGCACGACAAGGTGGTCATCAGTTCGTAGGACGCCCGCGGGCCCCAGGTGTGCTGGAATACGGGGTGTGTCCCAGTTGGTCCCGTGGTTCCGCCGGTTGCCGGTCTTCACCCAGGACGCCACGGTGGCGGTTACCACCTGGGCGCTCGGGCTGGTGCTGTACGTCTCGTGGCTCTACCCGCTGACCGTCGGCTCGGTCGGCACCCCGATGTGGGTCCGCCTGCTGCTTCTGACAGTCGTCTGCGTGATCCAGCTGTTCCGCCGCCGGATTCCCTTCGCCCTCATCGCGGGGACGGTGGTGGTCGGGGTGGACGTCTCGCTCGGGCCGACGGTGCCGATGCTGATCGCCTACACCGACCTCCTGTACGCGGCGACGCTCTACGGCTCACGCCAGGCGCACCGCGCGATGATCGGGATCGCCGCGACGGGCACGCTGGCGCTGTTCGTCGGGGCGGTCGTGCTCTCGTCGGACTGGCGCAACGCGCTGATCGCGGTGTTCGCCGCGGTGCCGTTCCTGGTTGTCCCGGTGTGGTGGGCGACGAACATCCGCCAGCAGCGCGACATCGCGGACAACGAGCGCGCGAACACCGCCCAGCTGGCGAAGATCAGTGAGCTCGACAGGCACGCGGCGGTCACCTCGGAACGCTCACGGATGGCACGGGATCTGCACGACGTGATCGCCGGGCATCTTTCGGCCATCGCGATCCAGTCCGAGGCCGTCCTCACGATGACCGACGCCGATCCCGCGACCTCTCGCGCTGCTCTCCGGTCCGTGCGGGAAAACAGCGTCAGCGCGCTCGAAGAGATGCGCGCCATGATCGGGCTGCTCCGCTCGGACGGCTCCGAAGACGAAACCGTCTCCCCCGCGCGGCTCGCCGAACTGTCCAAACTGGTCGAATCGGCGCGGACCAGCGGCATGGATGTCGAGGTCCGGTTCGACGTGGACGAAGCGACGACGCTGCCCGCCGCGGTGGATCTCACCGCGTACCGCATCGCGCAGGAAGCCTTGACCAACGCGGTGAAACACGCGCCGGGCGCACGGGCCACAGTGGACATCCGGTACGCCGACGGGATCTTGACCGTCGAGGTCACCAACGAACTGAAGAACCCGGCGGCGAAACCGCGGCCGGACAACGGGATGGGGCTGCTGAACATGCGGGAACGGGCGACCGCGCTCGGTGGGTCGCTGTCGGCGGGCCCGTCCGAAGGCGCTTGGCGGGTCCACGCGGTCCTGCCGTTCGGAGGAACTGAAGCATGACGGTCCGGGTACTGCTCGCCGACGACCACGGCGCGATCCGCTCCGGGCTGGCGCTGATCCTGAACAACGCCGAAGGCATCGAAGTGGTCGGCGAGGCGGCCGACGGTGCCACGGCGGTCCAGCAGGCACACGCGCTGCGGCCCGACGTCGTGCTGATGGACATCCGGATGCCGGGCATGGACGGCATCGCCGCGACCCGCGAACTCGTCGCCGAGGGGCTCTGCGAGGTGCTGGTGCTGACCACCTTCGACCTCGACGAGTACGTGCACGGCGCGCTTCGGGCCGGCGCCGCCGGGTTCCTGCTCAAGTCGGTCGAGGCCGCGCGGCTCATCGAAGCCGTCAAGTTGGTCGCCGCCGGGGAAGGGGTGCTCGCGCCGCAGGTGACTCGTAAGCTCATCGCCGCGTTCGCCGCCGGAACCCCCCAACCGGCAACAAAGCCGGCTGGCTTCGACGACCTGACCGACCGCGAGCGCGAGGTGCTCGCGTGCCTCGGCGAAGGCCTTTCCAACGCCCAGATCGGGACCAGGCTGTTCATCGGGGAAACCACGGTGAAGACGCATGTCTCGCGGGTGCTGACCAAGCTCGCGCTGCGCTCGCGGGTGCAGGCCGCGATCGTCGCCCAGGAAGCCGGGCTCTGACCGTTCTGCGGACCAGCCGGTGATCTCTTAACGTAACGCCATGGGCGTGCTGCGAACTCTGGATGTGGACGAGGTCCTGAAACGACAGGACTCGGGGGATCTCAAACGAACTTTGCGCGGGCGCGACCTGATCGGGTTCGGCGTCGGCATCATCATCGGCACCGGCATCTTCACCCTCGCCGGGGTGGAGGCGAAGAACCACGCCGGGCCGGCGGTCACGCTGTCGTTCGTGATCGGCGCCGTGGTCGCCGCGCTGGCCGCGTTGTGTTACGCCGAACTGGCTTCCAGTGTCCCGACGGCGGGTAGCGCGTACACCTACGCGTTCGCGACCCTGGGCGAGATCTTCGCCTGGATCATCGGCTGGGACCTGCTGCTGGAGTTCGCCCTCGGCGCGGCCGTGGTGTCGCGCGGGTGGTCGGGGTACCTCGCGAATCTGCTCGGCCTCCCGCAGGAACTCTTCGGGGAAGAGGCGACGGTCAACATCGGCGCGGTGCTGATCATCGCGGTGCTGACCGTGGTCGCGGTGGTCGGCATCAAACTGTCCTCGCTGGTCACAAACGTGCTCGTGATCGTGAAGGTCGCGGTGTGCGTGCTGATCCTGGCGGTCGGTGTGTTCTACATCAAGGCCTCGAACCTCACGCCGTTCATCCCGTCGTCACAGCCGCCGCCGGAGGGCACCGACACGCTGCACCAGCCGATCGTCCAGGCCGCGCTCGGGCTCGAACAGTCGGTGTACGGCATCGCCGGCATGATGACCGCCGCGGCCATCGTCTTCTTCGCCTACACCGGTTTCGAGGCGCTCGCGAACCTCGGCGAGGAGACCAAGAACCCGACCAAGGACCTGCGGGTCGGCATCCTCGGCGCGCTGGGGATCTGCGCGCTGCTCTACATCGGGGTTTCGATCGTGCTGACCGGCATGATCCCGTACACGAACATCGACGTCGGCGCGCCGCTGGCGTCGGCGTTCGACGACGTCGGCCAGCACTGGGTCGGGGCGCTGATCTCACTCGGCGCGGTGACCGGGCTGACGTCGGTGATGATGGTCGAACTGGTGACGATCGGGCGGATCGGGTTCGCGATGGGCCGCGACGGCCTGCTGCCTAAGAAACTCGGCACCGTGCACCCGAAGTGGGGCACCCCGCACCGCGTGACGATCGGCGGTGCCGTGCTGATCGCGCTGCTCGCCGCGTTCATCCCGATCAGCGAGCTTTCGGACATGGTCAGCATCGGCGCGCTTTCGGCGATGATCATCGTCGCGCTCGCGGTGCCCGTGCTGCGCCGCAAACGCCCGGAGCTGAAGCGCCCGTTCCGGGTGTCGTTCTCGCCCGTGCTGCCGATCGTGGCCGCGCTGGCGTGCCTGTACCTGATGCTCAACCTCGACGTGCTGACCTGGATCCGGTTCGCCGCCTGGCTCGCGCTCGGCATGCTCATCTACTTCTTGTACGGCCGCAAGCATTCCAGGCTGGCCGACAAGACCACCTGAGCCGCCACCTCGACGTCGCCGGGAGCGACGTCGAGGTGCACGCCTCCGTGCGCTTCACGAAGTCCGGCGGCGAGCCAGTCCAGTGGCTGGAGATGCACCGGCAACGACATCGAACCGTCCACAATGGACGCGATCGTCCCTTCCGGACCGCTCAGGGTGCCGCCCAGCACCACCGCGCGATGCCCGGACCACGGTGACGTCCACAGTGGAGGGATGCCGGTGTCGAGGTAGTCGCGCAGCGCCCGCTCCGGAGTGTCCGGCGAGCCCAGTTCCCCCGCGTCGACTTCGGCGGTCACCGCGGCCGTGCGGAGACCGTGGACACCGAGCAGCAGCCGGGCGAGCACGTCGGTGTCCCACTCCCCCGTGGCGGTGACCCGCCGAGTCCCTTCCGGAAACGCCCGCGAGAACGGGCGGACCTCGGCGAGCAGGCTCACGCGGCCCCCTGGGTCGACTCCGGGTCATCGCGCGACCGCATCGCGACCCCGGCGACGACGGCGAGCGTGCCGAGCGCCTCGGGCAGGGTGGGCACCTGCGCCAGCAGGAAGAAGCCGAGCACCCCGGCCGTGACGGGAAGCAGGGCGAGGAGAAGCGCGAACCGTGCTCTGCCAACACGCCGCAGCACCACTTGGTCCAGTCCATACGGCACGACGGTGGACAGCACCCCGACGCCGATACCGAGCAGCAGCAACCGTGGCGAAGCCCACACCTCGCCGGTTCCCATGGCCAGCGGGGAAAGCAGCACGGTCGCCATCCCGAAGCCGATCGCGAGACTGTCGATGCCCGAACCGACGCTGGCACCGAGCGCGACCCGCTTGCCGAGCACGATGTACCCGGCCCATGCGGCGGCCGCGGCCAGCGCGAAGAAAACGCCGAGCGCGCTGCCGGAAAGCTGGACGTCGGCGATGCAGACGACCCCGGCCGTGGCCAGGAGCAGGGCGAAGATGTCACGTTTTGTCCTGGAACCGAAAGCGGCCACGAGCACCGGTCCGGCGAACTCGATCGCGACGACCGTGCCCAGCGGCAGGCGCGCGATCGCTTCGTAGAACAGGACGTTCATCCCCGCGGTCACGACACCGAAGGCGGTTGCCAACAGCAAGTTGCGCCCGCGCCAGGCGGCCCGGCCAGGCCGCCGCCACGCCAGAAGCACCACCGCGGCGCCGAGACAACGCAGCCAAGCCACCCCCGAAGGAGTCGCCACGGGAAAAAGTCCCACCGCGACCGCCGCTCCGGCGTACATCGAAATTCCGCTGAGAACGAACAAGATCGGGGCCGGTACCGCCCCGATACGCTGTTTGACCGCCAAGACACCCACCCCCGCATGGTGCCTGACCAGTGGGAACCACTTCCCCTGGGGCCCGAATCCCGTCAAGCGGGATTCATCTGCGGCATATGGGGTAATTCCACGTGACACGAATCCCAAGCAACCGGGAACACTTGCGGCACACGAAACGTCTGTAAGAGTAGAGGCAGCGAACACCGAGGAGCCGGCGGCGACCCCGTCACCGGAGTCTTTGCCGAAGTGGTCGTGGCTGGATCGATGGCACCGGGTAACCGGTGCCGGGACGGAGGGACTCCAATGACCACACCGACGCTCACCCGCCCCGAACTGACCGCTGTCGACCGTTGCGACCGTTGCGGCGCGGCAGCCCAGGTAAGGGCCATTCTCAGCACCGGTGGCGAGTTGCTCTTCTGCGGACACCACGCCCGCGAGCACGAAACCAAGCTCAAGGAAATGGCAGCCGATATCCAGCGCGGCTGACGCGAAAGTTGTTAGGGCGGCGAGTGCTCGTGGAGAGCACTCGCCGCTTTTTTCGCGTCAGGCGTCCGGTGGGGGCCGAGCCCCCACAACCCCCGCCGGGGCAAGCCCCGGACCCCGCGGTGGTTGCCTCGCGTGGACACTGGTCTAGACCGTGTCCAGGACCATCTCGAAGGCGATCTCGGCGGCGCCGAGCAGCTTGACGTCGATGCCGAGCACCGAGCTCACGATCCTGGTGCCGCCCACAGCGCGGCTGACGAGGCTGCGCCGCCGGACGTCGGTGCCGACGCGGTCCAGCACGGACTCCGGCAGGACGGTCAGCAGGTCGCCGAGTACGACGAGTTGCGGGCCCAGCAGGTTCACCACGTTGACCAGGCCGAGGGTCAGCCACTCCGCGAACTCCGAGAGCCGTTCCCAGGCCGCCAGCGGGTCGTTGCCGAGTTGGCGCAGTTCGACGAGGATCGCGCCGCGAGGGGTGTCTTCCGGCAGCCTCAGCGCGCGGCACAGCGCCGCTTCACCGACTTCGGTCTCCCAGCACCCGCTGCTGCCGCAGTAGCAGGGACGGCCGCTCTCACCGGGCCGGATCACCATGTGGCCGACTTCACCGACATAGCCCGACTTGCCGCGCAGTGACGAGCCGTCGGCGATGACACCGCCGCCGACACCGACGTCCGCGGAGATGTAGACCGCGTCCGAGGAGCCGCGGGCGACGCCGCGGATGTGCTCGGCCACCGCGCCCAGTTCCGCGTCGTTGCCGACGAGGACCGGGATGCGCAGGACGCTGCTGAGCCGCTCGCCGAGCGCGACGTCGGTCCAGCGGAGGTTCGGCGCTTCGTGGACGAGCCCGTCGGAGCGCCGGACGACGCCGGGCACCGACACCCCGGCGGCCACCGGGGTCACTCCGAGGTCACCGGCGAGCACCGCCGTCGACTCGATGATGTGCGTGATGACCTCGTCGGCCTCGCGCATACGGCCCCGCAGGTTCCAGCTGTTGCGGCCCAGTATCTGGCCGCCGAGCCCCACCAGCGCGATGGCGACGTGCTCCACCTGCAGGTCGACCGCGAGTACCACCGCGGCCTGTGGCTGGGGAAGGACCAGGAGCGAGGGGCGGCCTGCCCCTCGCCCTGGCCTCGGAACCTTCTCCTCGACCATGCCCGCCTCGGCGAGCCCGTCCACGAGGGTCTTGATGGTGCTGCGGTTCAACCCGAGCTCCGCGGCCAGGGCCGCCCTCGTGCACGGGCCGCTGACGTGCAGCAGCCTGAGGAGTGTCGTGCGGTTGTGCCTGCGCACCTCGTCCGGGCGTGCGACGGGTGAACTGGTCACGGGCCTTGTCAATCCATCCGGACTCAGCGGGGTGCCGCGGCCGCTCGGCGCCGCGACAACGCGTCCACTGTGGCCGCGAGCAGCAGAACCAGCCCGGTGATGATGTTGACCGTCGCGGCCGACTGCTGGAGCAGGCCGAGTCCATTGCTGACCACGGCGAGCACCAGGCCACCGATCACGGCGTCGAACACGCGCCCCTTGCCGCCGAAGAGCGACGTACCACCGATGACGGCGGCACCGACGGCGAACAGCAGCGTGTTGAGGCCACCGGCCTGCGGGTCGACGGAACCGACCTTCGACGAGTAGACGATCGCGCCGATGGCCGCCACCGACGAACAGATCACGAACACGCTTGCCCGGATCTTGCCGACGTTGATACCGGCGCGGCGAGCCGCTTCCTGGTTACCGCCCACGGCGTAGATGTGCCGGCCGTACTGAGTGCGGTTGAGG
>NZ_DASYMU010000251.1:0-7417 GCF_036008905.1 Amycolatopsis sp.
TGGCTCGTGAGTGGCTACGAGTGTTATTATAGAACACTCGTAGCCACTCACGAGCCACGCTGGGTCGGGACGCTACAACTTGGCGAATTCCCCCACGGGCAGCACCTTTACCTCGGTGCCTTCGGGCGCCAGGTGGGTGAACATGCCGTAGTGCATGGCGGGCTTCGCGAGCACGGCTTCGTGAATGGGCGTGGCCAGCCGGGGCGACACCGCGCGCAGGAAGTCGACGGCCTCGCTCAGCTTCAGCCAAGGCGCACCCGTCGGCAGCCCGAGGGTGTCGATCTTCTGCTCCGGCACGAAGAACGAGTCGCCGGGGTGATAGAACGCACCGTGGTCCAGGATGTACCCGATGTTCGGGATCTGCGGGATGTCCGGATGGATGATCGCGTGATCCCCGCCGACGACGTTGATCGCGGCGCCGCTGAATTCGAACTCGTCCCCGGGATGCGCCACGCGGAATTGCACGCCGAGCTTCTCGACGGTGTCCGCCGTTCCAGGGTCGACGATGAGCTGTGCGTTCGGGTTCGCTTCGAGCAACGCGGGGAGCTTGTCGACGTCGAGGTGGTCGAAGTGCTGGTGGGTGACCAGCACGGCGTCGAGCTCACGCTCGCTTTCGAAGCCGGTGGAGAACGTGCCCGGGTCGATCAGGATCCTCGCGCCGTCGGTCTCCAATAAGACGCAAGAGTGTCCGAAGTGGACAATTCGCATGCTGAAACTCCCTTTGAAGAGGCAGAATCCCAGTCTACGGCCGCAATAATGCGTCGCCAAGTTCCGTGCGCCGGTAAAGCACGGCGTGACCGCGCCGATTCGTGGTGAGCAGACCCGCCGCGCGCAACGCCGTGAGATGCTCGGAAACGGTTCCGTTGCTCAGGCCCAGGCGGGTGGCCAGCGCCGAGGTGCTCGCCGGTTCGTCCAGCGCGGTCAGCAGCGCGGCCTTGGTCCGGCCCAGGATCCCGGCCAGCGCGGTCCGCGGCCGGGTGTCGGCTGTCCACAGCGACGCGACACCGCGCGCCGGGTAGATCAGCGCCGGTTGCCAGGGCGGCACGGTGATCACGCCGACGTTCGGCCACGCGAAGACGCCCGGGATCAGCAGCAGCCCGCGCCGGTCGAGCGGGATGCGGGCGCGGGCCTGGACGGCGATCATCAGTACGTCGTCGACGAGCCGGACCCGCTGGTGAAGGTCGTCGAAGACGAGCGCGACACCGCCTTCCGCGAGCCGTCGTGAGCGGTATTCGATGTCGGCGGTGAGCAGCTGGTGGATCCGTGGCCAGTGTGGTTCGAGTAGTTCCGTCCAGACGCGTTCGAGCTGGTCGGCAAGCAGATCGCGCGCTATCGACGGGTCCGAAGGCAATGAGCTGAGGTCGGCGTCGACCATCGCCAGCTCGGTGGCGACCTGGCTCGGTGACGTCCGGCGGATCTCGGCGAGCTGGGCTTCGGCGGTGGTCAGCGGGCCGTCGGGCGGCGGGCTGAGGAAGTCGGTGATGTAGTGCCGCGCGCTCATCACCGCCGCGAGCTGGGGGACGCGCAGCTTCCGCGGCACGTTCTCGAGCCACGGCAGGTGACTCGGGTGCCCGCGCAGGCCGAGGATCGTCTGCATCGCCCCGAGCGCTTCGTCCAGCGGCGAGATCGCGAACCGCACCCCCGCCGGACTCAACCCCAACTCAATCACCGCGCCCCCTCCCGGAGAATATGTCGACATATTCGGCGATTCGGGCATTCCCAAATCCCCGAACATGTCGACATATTCGGAGGTTCGGGAATGCCCGAATCAGTATGAGCGAAGGGGGCGGGGGCACAGGGTTCGGGTATGACGGAGAAGTTGTTTACGCACCGCGCTTATTGGCGCTGGTCGACTGGCGTCCAGCTGGCCCGGCTCCCCGCCGCGATGGCGCCACTGGCGTTCACCGTGCTGACCACAGCGACCACCGGGTCGTACCGGCTCGGCGGGATCATGATGTCGGTCTACGTCGTCGCCGAGCTGGTCTGCGCGGTGCCGTCAGGTCGCCTGCTCGACCGCGTCGGCCCGGCGAAAGGCCTGGTCCTGCTGCTGGTCTGTGCCGCCGCCGGACTCGGTGGGCTGGCTGCCGCAGCCTCCGCGGGTGCCTCCGGTGCGACGCTGCTCGCGCTGGTCGTGGTGCCCGGCGCGATCTCCGGAGGGCTGTCCGGCGGCTTCCGCACCCTGCTTGCGGGCACGATCTCAGACGAATTGCTGCCCAGGGCCATCGCCGTCGACGCGATGATCCTCGACGGCGTCCTCATCCTCGGACCCGCGCTGGTCGCGGTGCTCACCATGGCGGACTCGCTCTTGCCGCTGGTCGCGATGGCCGTCGTCTATCTGCTGTCGGCGACGCTGGTGCCGCAACCCTCGGTGTCACGTGAAACCCCGTCCGCGAACCGACCGATGCGAACGGCTCTGCCGTGGCTCGCTTGCCAGTTCACGATCGGGCATCTGCTGTCGACGGTCGAGGTCGCGCCGCTGCCCTTGGCCCAGCGGCTCGGCGCGGGGGAGCGCGCGGCGGCGCTGGTCATCGCCGTGCTGTGCGGCGCGAGCATCGCGGGGAGCGCGCTGTACGCGTGGCGCGGCCTGAAGTTGGGACGGCCACGGCTTCAAGCAGGCCTTTTGCTGGGCGGGTTCGTCGTGGGCGGCTCCCTCGTGGCGGGGAACTTCGGCTGGCCGGGGCTGCTCGCCGGGATCGTGGTCATCGGGTCCTGTACCGGCCCGCTGGTGACCGTCGCTTCGGTGCAAATGCAGCGCCTTCTGCCGAAAGAACGCAGGTCAGAAGGGTTCTCGTTGTCGTTCGCCGTGCAGTCCACCGGATTCGGGATCGGTTCGCTCAGCGTCGGCGTCCTGCCGCTGTCTTTGGCGCCACTGTTGGGTGTTGCCAGCGCACTCGTTGCCTGTTTAATGCTCGGTAAGCGGCCGAAGGCTACTGTTGGCACATTGTCAGCAACCTCGTAGCCTGGGTCCTATCCGAGACCACAGGAGACGCCGATGACCGCCGTCCAGCCGAAGCCGTCCACACCAGCGGTGGGCGAGACCTTCGACTCGCTCAGCCCGGCGACCGATGAGGTCGTGGGCACCTATCCCATTCACTCCGCCGCGGACGTCGAGGCCGCCGTCGAACGCGCCCGCGTCGCCGCCGAATGGTGGGACTCGCTGGGCTTCGACGGCCGCGCCGAGCGGCTGCGGAAGTGGAAGGGCGTGGTCACGCGCCGCCTCGCGCAACTGTGCCAGGTCGTGCGCGACGAGACCGGCAAACCGATCGCGGACGCGCAGCTCGAAGCCGTCCTCGCCATCGAGCACATCGCGTGGGCCGGCAAAAATGCCCGAAAGGTGCTGGGCAAGAAGAAGCGCCCCGCCGGGCTGCTGATGTCGAACCAGTCCGCGACCGTCGAGTACCAGCCGCTGGGCGTGGTCGGCGTGATCGGGCCGTGGAATTACCCGGTGTTCACGCCGCTCGGCTCCATCGCCTACGCGCTGGCAGCCGGCAACGCGGTGGTCTTCAAGCCGAGCGAGTGCACCCCCGGCGTCGGGAAATGGCTGGTCGACGCGTTCAACGAGATCGTCCCCGAGGCGCCGGTCCTGCAGCTCATCACCGGTTTCGGCGAGACGGGCGCGGCCCTGACCCGCTCCGGCGTCAACAAGATCGCGTTCACCGGCTCGACAGCGACCGGCAAGAAGATTATGGCCGCGGCCGCCGACACGCTGACCCCGGTGATCATCGAAGCCGGCGGCAAGGACCCGGTCCTGGTCGACGTCGACGCCGACCTCGACGCGGCCGCCGACGCCACGGTGTGGGGCGCGTTCTCGAACTCCGGCCAGACCTGCATCGGCGTCGAGCGCGTCTACGTGCACGAGAAGGTCCACGACGAGTTCGTCGCGAAGGTCGTCGAGAAGAGCAAGGGAGTCCGCGCGGGCTCCGACGCGGGCGCGCAGTACGGCCCGATGACCATGCCTTCGCAGCTCAACGTCGTCCGCAGGCATATCGAAGACGCCCTCGCTCGTGGTGGAAAGGCGCTCGTCGGCGGAGCCGACGCTGTCGGCGACAGGTACGTCCAGCCGACCGTGCTCGTCGACGTGCCCGAGGATTCCGAAGCGGTACAAGAGGAAACCTTCGGCCCGACGGTCACCATCGCCAAGGTCCGCGACATGGACGAAGCCGTGGAGAAGGCCAACAACACCAAGTACGGCCTCGGCTCGACGGTGTTCTCCAAGGCCCGCGGCATGGAACTCGCCGGGAAACTGCGCACCGGGATGACGTCGATCAACGCGCCACTCTCGTTCGCGGGGATCGCGTCACTGCCGTTCGGCGGCGTCGGCGACTCGGGCTTCGGCCGCATCCACGGCGCCGACGGCCTCCGCGAGTTCGCCCGCTCCAAGGCCATCGCACGGCAGAAGTTCACCGCGCCGATCGCGCTGACCACCTTCGCCCGTAAGGAAAAGACCGACGTCCTCGTCGCGAAGCTGATCACCATCCTGCACGGCAAGCGTTAGCCGGTCGCACTTTCTCGCAAGAGTGCCGTCACCGAGGAGCCGCACGCGGGCTCCCGGCGAGGCACTCTTGCGAGAAAGTGCGAGTTCAACGCCCCCTGATCAGGTCGGACGCCTTCTCCGCCACCATGATCGCGGGAGCGTTCGTGTTCCCGCGCGGCACCACGGGCATCACCGACGCGTCGACCACGCGAAGCCCGTCCACCCCGCGCACCTTCAACGTCGGATCGACGACGGCGTGCTCGCCCGTCCCCATCGCGCAGGTGCCCACCGGGTGGTACAGCGTCTGCGTGTGCGACCGGATCTGCTCGGCCAGCGCTTCATCGTCGAGGTCATGCGTCGCGGGCAGGAACGGCTTGTCGAGGAACTTCGTCAGCGCCCCGGACTTCCCGATCTCGATCAGCGACCGCAGCCCGGACATCATCGCGTCGAAGTCCGCGGACTCCGAATAGTACGCCGGATCGATTTCCGGCTTCCACAACGGATTCGACGACTTCAGCCGCAGCCTGCCCCGGCTCGCGACGTCGACCAGCGTCGCCGCCGAGGTGAACCCGGACACCGTCGGCTCGCGGAAACCATTGTCGTAGAACAGGGTCGGCGCGACATGGATCTGCATGTTCGGTCCGGCCAGTCCGTCCAAAGTGGAATAGAACCCGCCGGCCTCACCGATGTTCGACGTCAGCGGCCCGCGTTTGGTCAGCTGCCAGCGCACCAGTCCGGCGGGAGTGGCGAAGTCCGCGATGTCGGTGGTTCCCTTGGTGGACCAGACGATCCCGGCGGCGGGGTGGTCGTGCAGGTTGTCACCGACACCCGCCAGCCCGACGGCGACGTCGATCCCGAGTTCCTTCAGGTGCTCGGCCGGACCGATCCCCGAAAGCATCAGCAGCTGCGGTGAGTTGATCGCACCGCCGCTGAGCAGGACCTCGGCGTCCGCGCGCACGGTCACCTCGACCCCGTTGTCCAAATAGGACACTCCGACCGCGCGAGTGCCTTCCAGGACGATACGAGTCGCCTGCGCGTTCGTGCGCACGGTGAGGTTCGGGCGTTCCATCACGGGCCGGAGGTACGCGTCGGCGGCCGACCAGCGGCGGCCCTTCCTGCAGGTCACCTGGTAGACCCCGGCGCCTTCCTGTGTCTCGCCGTTGAAGTCCTCGTTGCGCTTGAGGCCCCACAACACCGCGGAATCGACCCAGGCGCTGGACAGTTCGTGCGTGTAGCGGCGGTCTTCGACGTGCAGTGGCCCGTCGGTGCCGTGCAGCTCGCCACCGAAGCGCTGGTTGCCCTCCGCGCGGATGAAGTAGGGCAGGACGTCGTCGAAACCCCAGCCCGCGGCGCCGTGCGAGTCGCGCCAGCCGTCGTAGTCGGCGCGGTTCCCGCGGATGTAGATCATCGCGTTCATCGAGGAGCAGCCGCCGAGCATCTTCCCGCGCGGCCAGTATTCCTTCTTGCCGGTGTGCTTCTGTTCGACGGTCTCGTAGTTCCAGTCCCACTTGGTCTTGAACAACGTCGCGAACGCGGCGGGGATGCGGATCGCGTCGTCGGTGTCCTCACCGCCGGCTTCCAGGAGCAGGACGCGCGCCGCCGGATCCTCGCTCAGCCGATTGGCCAGCACGCAGCCCGCGCTGCCGGCGCCGACGATGACGTAGTCGAAGGATTCCTGAACGGCCACGATGCCTCCAGTAATTGGCGTGATGTCAATACCTGATGATGCCCTGGTCCGCCCGCGGGCGGAAGAGCCTCGCCGGGCAAGCATCCCCCAAACGGCCCTGGGCGGCGACCCTGTCGGCTGATCGGCGGATCACCCGTCCGTGAGCGACAATTGATCTGGGCGGGGCCGACGAGCGTCGGGGGCTCGTCGGCCCCGCCTGCCTGGTGAAGTAGGCTCAGGGAGTACCCACGACCTGCATAAATAAGGAGCAGCCTGCCGTGGCCCGAGTCGTCGTAGACGTCATGCCGAAGCCCGAAATCCTGGATCCTCAGGGCCAAGCAGTGGTCGGTGCGCTGCCGCGCCTCGGCTTCAAGGGAGTGTCCGAGGTCCGCCAAGGCAAGCACTTCGAGCTCGAGGTCGACGACACCGTCGACGACGAGACCCTCGCGAAGATCGCCGAAGGCTTCCTGGCCAACCCGGTTATCGAGCAGTGGACCGTCCGCCGGATCGCCGAATGAGTGCCCGGATCGGGGTCATCACGTTCCCCGGCACGCTGGACGACGGCGACGCGCTGCGCGCGGTCAAGTACGCCGACGCCGAGCCCGTGTCGCTGTGGCACGCGGACCCCGACCTCCACGGTGTCGACGCGGTGATCGTCCCGGGCGGGTTCTCCTACGGTGACTACCTCCGCGCCGGCGTCATCGCGCGGTTCGCGCCGGTGATGGACTCGGTCATCGAGGCCGCCGGCAAGGGCATGCCCGTGCTGGGTATTTGCAACGGTTTCCAGATCCTGTGCGAGGCCGGACTCCTGCCGGGCGCCATGATCCGCAACGCCGGGCTGCACTTCATCTGCCGCGACCAGTGGCTGCGCGTCGAGAACAACGAGACGTCGTGGACCAGCCGGTACGAGAAGGACGCCGAGATCCTGGTCCCGATGAAGAACATCGACGGCTGCTTCGTCGCCGAGCAGCACACGCTCGACGAACTCGAAGGCGAAGGCCGGGTCGTGTTCCGGTACGTCGGCGGCAACCCCAACGGGTCGCGTAACGACATCGCCGGGATCCGCAGCGCCAACGGCCGCGTCGTCGGCCTGATGCCGCACCCCGAGCACGCCATCGACGCCCTCACCGGCCCGTCGGACGACGGCCTCGGCATGTTCTACTCCGCCGTCGACGCCCTCGTTAAGGCCTGACGCACCGCTTCAAAGCCACCATGGCCACCTTGGTTGCGTTCAACGCAACCAAGGTGGCCATGGTGGCTCTTTAGGCCTCGACCGA
>NZ_DASYMU010000252.1:0-18562 GCF_036008905.1 Amycolatopsis sp.
AGCTCGTCGCAGAGGTCCTCGATTTCCCAGCCGAGATGGCGCCAGGTATCAACTCGTACAACAAGTCCACGTCGCTGGCCGTCCGTGCGTCACCCCGGGCGAAGGACCCGAAGAACAGCAGGTTGGCGATGCCGTAGCGAACGCAGACTTCTCGCAGTCGCGCCGGATCGCCCAGCTGTTCGTCCATGTCGTGGTCCTTTGGCTTCGCCATCTGTCGACAGATGGCGATAGTTGCACACGCGGGGTATCACGTGATGTCGACATCTCGTGGCAGCTGGGGTGGGCGCTGGGAAGCGAGGGTGAGCATGCGTTCGGCGGCCGGGGCGTCGGTGATGAGCGTCGACACCATGCCTGAGCGGAGCACGGCGTCGACGGCGTCGGCTTTCGCCTCGGTGTAGCCCAGCGCGATCACTTCGGGGACCCGGCGGAGTTCTTCCGCGCTGATCGCCAGGACGTGGTGGGCGAGCCCTGTCGACAGTTCGTTGCCGTCGGCGTCGAACAGGCGCGCGGTGACTTCGGCGGCGACACCGCGTTTGCGGATGGCCTCACGTTCGGCCGGTTCGAGGGCGTCGTGCACGGTCGACTCGCCGGGTTGCCAGGCGCCGATGCTGACGACGGCCTTGGTCAGGTTCCGGAACTGCGCGAACGTCTCGGCGATGCCGGGCTGACGTCGTAGCGTCTCGGCTGTCCGGCGGTCGGGGAGGACCAGCGGGCCGAAGATCGGGTAGGCGTCCCCGCCCGACACGGCCGTCACGCGGCGGACGGTCTCGACCGAGCGGTCGTGCATGTCCATCCCGGCCTGCACCCCGCACAGCTGCACGACCGGGCACCTCGGCAGGGCTTGGACAGCCTCGGTCATCGCGTTGACCGAGCGTGCCCAGGACAGGCCCAGCACGTCGTCCTTGGTGACGATCTCGGCCAGCAGGTCGGCGGCCAGGACGCCGATCCGGCGCCGCATCTCCGGCTTCGATTCCTTGCCGGCTGCTCGTTCGAGCACGAGCACGCGGCTCAGGCCATAGGCCGAACGCACCTGGTCGGACAGCGCCAGGTCGATCGGGAACGGCAGGTCGAACTCGATCCGCACCAATCCGCTTTCCCTTGCGGTGTCGAGCATCCTGGCGATCTTGAACCGGCTCATGCCGAACTCGTCGGCGATCTCCAGCTTCGAGCGTCCCTGCGCGTAGAACCGCCGGGCGACCGAGGCCATCAACACAGTATCGGCCGGGCCGACCCTACGACTTGTAGCGCTCATATGAGCACAGTAGCGCGAAATCTCCCCGAAAGGTTGACGTAACACGAACAAAAAGCCTTCAATGCCTAGACATGAATCATTCACGAGCGCTCATGTGAGCAACCGATACAGAGAAGGTGAAGCGGTATGCGCGCCGCGATCATTGACCGGCCGGGCACGATCCGGGTCGGCGAAGTGCCCGATCCGAAACCCGGGGAACGCCAGGTGGTGGTCAAGGTCGGCGCCTGCGGCATCTGCGGTACCGACCTCCACATCGCCGACGGCCACTTCCCGCCGACGCCGTACCCGATCGTCCCCGGTCACGAGTTCGCCGGTGAGATCGTCGAGCTCGGCGCGGACGTGCCGGGTGGCTGGCAGGTCGGCGACCGCGTCGCGGTGGATCCGACGCTGGCCTGCGGATACTGCACGCCGTGCCGCTCCGGGCACGGCAACCTGTGCGCCAACTGGGGCGCCACCGGCGACACCGTGGACGGTGCGTTCGCCGAGTACGTCGCGGTGCCGTCGGCCAACTGTCACCGCATGCCCGACGCGATGACCTGGGAGCAGGGCGCGCTCGTCGAGCCGCTGTCCTGCGCGGTGCACGGCGTCCGGCGCATCGGCGTCGAGGCGGGGGAGCGGTTCCTCGTCGTCGGCGCCGGGACGATGGGCCTGCTCATGCAACAGCTCCTCCAGCGGGCCGGCGCGCGGGTCAGCGTCGTCGACCGCAACACCTCCCGGCTCGGGCGGGCCACGGATCTCGGCGCGCATGCCGTCGCCGGGAGCATCGAAGAGCTCGACGAGCAGTTCGACGCCGCCGCGGACTGCACCGGTGCCGCGCGCGCGATCGAAAGCGCGTTCGATTCGCTCAGGCGTGGCGGCAGGCTGCTGATCTTCGGGGTCGCCCCGGCCGAAGCGCGCGTCTCGCTCTCGCCGTTCCGCATCTACAACGACGAGATCACCATCGTCGGCTCGATGGCGGTGCTGAACAGCTACGGCGCCGCGCTCGACCTCGTCGCCACCGGCGTCATCAACACCGACGCCCTGCTCACGGACACCTTGCCGCTGTCGCAGTATCCCGGCGCGCTGGCCCTCATGCGCAGCGGCGCCGGCCTCAAGGTGCAGGTTCTCCCGGGGATGAGCGATGCGTAGAAACCGTTTGATACCACTCGTACTCGCCGCTGTCCTGGGGCTTTCGAGCTGCGCCGGAGCCGGGGCGCTGGGCACGAGCGGCCGCACCCTGGTCGTCGCGATCGTGTCGAACCCGCAGATGAAGGACGCCATCGCGCTGTCCGGCCAGTTCGAGGCCGCGAACCCCGGTGTCAAGCTGAAGTTCGTGTCCCTGCCGGAAAACCAGGCCCGCGCGAAGATCACCGCGTCGACGGCCACCGAGGGTGGCGAGTTCGACGTCGTCATGATCAGCAACTACGAAGCCCCGCAGTGGGCGGCGAACGGCTGGCTGGAGAACCTGCAGCCGCATATCGACGCCGACCCGGCCTACGACGTCGCCGACTTCATCCCGAGTATCCGGGACTCACTGTCCTATAAGGATAATCTCTACGCCGTGCCGTTCTACGGCGAGTCGTCGTTCCTGGCCTACCGCAAGGACCTGTTCGAGAAGGCCGGGCTCACCATGCCCGCCAAGCCGACCTGGGCGCAGATCGCGGACTTCGCCGCCAAGCTCGACGACAAGGCCGCCGGGGTCGCCGGGATCTGCCTGCGCGGCAAGCCAGGCTGGGGCGAGAGCCTCGCGCCGTTCAACACCGTGCTCAACACGTTCGGCGGCCAGTGGTTCGACCAGGACTGGAACGCCAAGCTCGACTCGCCGGCGTTCAAGGCGGCGGCGGACTTCTACGTGAAGCTCATCCGCGAACACGGCGAGGTCGGCGCGTCCAGCGCGGGCTTCTCCGAATGCGGCACGCGCTACACCCAGGGCCAGGCCGCGATGTGGTACGACGCCACGGTGATGGCCGGGACCAACGAGGACCCGGAAAGCAGCAAGGTCGTCGGCAAGTCCGGTTACGCGCCCGCTCCCGTCGAGAAGACACAGAGCTCGGGCTGGCTCTACACGTGGTCGCTGGCGATTCCCAAGGTGGCCAAGGATAAGGACGCCGCCTGGAAGTTCATGGCGTGGATGACCGACAAGGCTTACGTGCAGAAGGTCGGCGAGGCCTACGGCTGGAACCGCGTCCCGCCGGGCGTGCGCAACTCGACCTACCAGATCCCGGGCTACCAGGAGGCCGCGAAGGCGTACGCGCAGCCGACGCTCGACGGGATCGCCGACGCCAACCAGCAGAAGGGCATGACGAACCCGGTGCCCTATCCCGGAATCCAGTTCGTCGGCATCCCGGAGTTCCAGGATCTCGGCACCCGGGTCAGCCAGCAGCTGTCCGCCGCCATCGCCGGGCAGATCTCCGTCGACGACGCGCTCAAGCAGTCACAGGAGTACGCGCGGACCGTCGGCGACTCCTACAAGGAGGCACGATGAGCTCCGCGGTCTCTACGGTTCCTGAAAGCACACCGAAACACCGGACGACAACACCCGAGGCACGGGCGAAGTCGCAGGCGTTCAAGCGCAGGCTTCCCCTGCTTCCGGCGTTGTTCTTCGTGCTCGCCGTGACGCAGCTTCCGTTCCTGCTCACGGTTTTCTACTCGTTCCAGTCCTACAACCTGGTGCGGCCCGGCTCGCAGCATTTCGTCGGCCTGCAGAACTACGTCGACGTCTTCTCCGACAGCACGTTCCTCGTCGCGCTGCTGAACACCGTGGTGCTGACCGTGGTGTGCGTGTTCGTGTCGCTGCTGATCGGGCTCGGCCTGGCGGTGCTGCTCGACCGCAAGTTCCTCGGCCGCGGCATCGTGCGGACGCTGCTGATCACGCCGTTCCTGATCCTGCCCGCGGCCGGCGCGCTGCTGTGGAAGACGACGGTGTTCGACCCGACCTACGGGCTCCTGCACTTCGTCCTCGGCACCGACACCGACTGGCTTTCGCAGTTCCCGCTGGCCGCGGTGATGGCGCAGGTCATCTGGCAGTGGACGCCGTTCATGATGCTGCTGATCCTCGCCGGGCTGCAGAGCCAGCCCAAGGACGTGCTCGAGGCCGCGTCGGTGGACGGCGCGGGCCGGTGGCGCACGTTCACGCTGATCACCCTGCCGCACCTGAGCCGGTTCCTGCAGCTGGCCACGCTGCTCGGCGCGATCTACATCGTCAACAGCTTCGACGCGGTTTTCCTGATGACACAGGGTGGGCCGGGTACCGCGAGCACCAACCTGCCGTACTACATCTATCAGCGTGCCTTTGAAGGATTCGACATCGGCCAGTCGTCGGCGATGGGCGTGATCGTGGTCATCCTGACGATGATCGTGGCGACTTTCGCGCTGCGCCTGATGTTCCGGGCGTTCTCGGTGACCGGAGGCGTGAAATGACCAAGAAATTCGGCCCCGCGACACTGACCGTGGCGACCTGGGTGCTCGCGATCCTCTTCGTCTTCCCGCTGCTGTGGATGATCTTGACCGCGTTCAAGCAGGAGGCGGACGCCTACACCGATCCGCCGAAGCTGTTCTTCACCCCGACGCTCGACCAGTTCGCCGGGGTGTTCGAGCGGGGATTCCTGCCCTACCTGGGGAACTCCGCGTTCGTCACCGTGCTGTCGACGGCTTTCGTGCTGCTGCTGGGAGTCCCGGCGGCGTACGCGCTTTCGCTGGCGCCGGTGAAGGGCACCAGCAACGCGCTCGGGTTCTTCCTGTCCACGAAGATGCTGCCGATCGTCGCGGCGATCATCCCGCTCTACGTGATCTCGCAGAAGGTCCAGCTGCTGGACAACGTGTGGATGCTGATCATCCTGTACACCTCGATGAACCTGCCGCTGGCGATCTGGATGATGCGGTCGTTCTTCCTCGAGGTGCCCACGGAGATGATCGAAGCCGGCCGGATCGACGGCGCGAACCTGCCGACGCTGCTGCGGAAGATCATCGCGCCGGTCGTCGCGCCCGGGATCGCGGCCACGGCGTTGATCTGCGTGATCTTCTCGTGGACCGAGTTCTTCTACTCGGTAAACCTGACCGCCGCGCGGGCGGGCACGGTGCCGGTGTTCCTCGTCGGCTTCATCACCAGCGAGGGCCTCTACTGGGCGCAGCTCTCGGCCGCCGCGCTGATGGCTTCGCTGCCGGTGATGATCGTCGGCTGGGTGGCACAGAACCACCTGGTCCGCGGCCTGTCGATGGGCGCGGTCAAGTAACAGGCGGTATCAAGGGACCTTTACTACCGCGAGGCGGTAGTAAAGGTCCCTTGATACCCCTAGTCGACGATCGAGAGGGCTTGGCTCGGGCAGATGTGCACGGCTTCGCGGGCCGCGGCCTGCAGAGCTTCGCCGTCAGGAGTCGGATTGAGGACGATGACGGTGCCGTCGTCCTCGCTCTGATCGAAAAGGGCGGACTCCGTGAGCACGCACTGCCCGGCGCCCACACAGACCGAAGTGTCGGCGATGATCTTCATAAGTCCTCCTTACCAGGTGACCAGCAGTTCGCGGATGCCATAGACCAAGGCTTCCTTACCCTGCAGTTCTTCCACACTTTGGGCCAGTTTCAGCCCCGGGATCCGGCGGAACAGCGTGTCGAAGACGATCTGCAGTTCGAGCCTCGCGAGGTTCTGGCCGAGGCACTGGTGCGGTCCGAAGCCGAAGGCGACATGATGCCGCGCCCCGCGCTCGATGTCGAACTCGTCGGGGCGTTCGAAGGCGTCGGGGTCGGTGTTCGCGGCGAAGCCGAGCACGGCGACACCTTCCCCGGCCTTGATCGTCTGGCCGCCGAGTTCGACGTCCGCCGTCGCCAGCCGCATGGTCACGGTGTCGGTGATCGTGGTGTAGCGGAGCAGTTCCTCGACCGCGCTCAGCGTCTTCGAGGGGTCCTGTGTGATCGCTTCGAGCTGCTCGGGGTTCTGCAGCAGCGCCACCGTGCCCAGCGAGATCATGTTCGCCGTGGTCTCGTGCCCGGCGAGCAGGAGCAGGAACGACATGGCGACCATGGCCGTCCTGTCGTACGCGTCGGCTTCACGTGCCTTGACGATCTGGCGCCCGATGAGGTCCTCGGTGGGATTCTCCTCCTTGGTGACCACCAGCTTGTAGAGGTAGCCCTGCAGCTCCTTGAAGTTCCGGTCCCGGTCCTCCGCGGAGATCTCCTGGCTGAGGATCGCCGTGGACCGGCTCTGGAAGAAGTCGTGGTCGGCGTACGGGACCCCGAGCAGTTCGCAGATGACCAGTGAGGGCACCGGCAGCGCAAACGCTTCCATCAGGTCGACCGGCTTGTCGCCGGCGAGCATCGCGTCGATGAGCTCGTCGACGATCTGCTGGATGCGGGGCCGCAGCGCCTCCATCCGGCGGACAGTGAACTCGCCGACCACGGCCTGGCGGGCGGGCCCGTGCATCGGCGGGTCCATCTCGACCAGCGTCGGGACAGCGCCGTCCCGCGCGACGCGCTCACCGGTCTGGAAGGTCGGGAACCCGGCGTAGGTGCGCATCGAGCTGAGCGTGGTGTCGAGCAGCGCCGCCCGGGCGTCTTCGAGCTTGGTGACCGCCCAGACGTCGTCCCCGTTCGGGAACTTGACTTTGGAGATCCTCGGCTGCTCGCGTAGCTCGCCGTAGGACTCCGGTGGGGAGAACGGGCATTTCCGTACCGGCGAGAACGTGCTTACCGAGGGGTCGGCGACTTCAGTCACTTGAGGGGGTTCCGATCGTGGCGGGAAACGGGAATTACCAGGTGACGGGCAGCGAATGCAGCCCGAAGACCGCGGCGTCGTTCTTGAACGGCAGGTCGTCGATCGGCGCGGCGATCTTCAGCGTCGGAATCCGGCGGAAGAGCGTGTCGAAGACGATCTGCAGTTCCATGCGGGCCAGGTTCTGGCCGAGGCACTGGTGCGCGCCGAAACCGAAGGCGACGTGGTGGCGCGCGCCGCGCTCGATGTCGAGCTCGTCGGGGCGGTCGAACGCCTCGGGGTCGCGGTTCGCGGAGTAGCCGAGGCCGAGAACGCCTTCGCCCGCCTTGATCGTCACTCCGCCGATCTCGACGTCCTCCTTGGCGACGCGGACCGTCGCGGTGTCGGCGATGGTGAAGTAGCGCAGGAGCTCCTCGACCGCGGACAGGGTCTTGGCGTGGTCGTCCTTGATCGCTTCGAGCTGCTCGGGGTTCTCCAGCAGGGCCACGACACTCAGCGAGATCATGTTCGCCGTGGTCTCGTGGCCGGCCAGCAAGAGCAGGAAGGCCATGGCGACCAGGGCGTTGTGGTCTTCGTTGCCGTCTTCGCGCTGCTTGAGGACCTGGCGGCCGAGCAGGTCGTCGCTCGGGTCGGCTTCCTTCTGGGAGACGAGCTTGTCGAGGTATTCGCGCAGGCTCAGGAAGGCCTTGCGTCGCTCGTCGGACTCGGCGGTCCGGCTCAGCATCCGTGACGTGTGGTGCTGGAAGAAGTCGTGGTCGCTGTACGGGACCCCGAGCTGCTCACAGATGACGAGCGAGGGCACCGGCAGCGAAAGCATCTCCACCAGGTCGGCGGGCTGGGGGCCGGCGAGGATGGCGTCGATGCGCTCGTCGACGATCTCTTGGATCCGCGGGCGCAGCGCCTCCATCCGGCGGACGGTGAACTCGCCGACCACAGCGCGGCGGGCGGGGCCGTGCTCCGGCGCGTCCATCCCGATCAGCGACGGGCTGAAGTCGTCGAAGACCCGGCGGCCGTCCTTGGCCAGCATGGGGAAGTTGGGGGCCTTGCGGTTCGAGCTGAATCGCGGGTCGGTCAGCGCGGCGCGGACGTCCTCGTGCCGGGTGATGACCCAGGTCTGGCCGCCGCCGGGCAGGTTCACCCGCGAGATCGGGGCTTCCTCGCGGAGCTTCTTGTACTCGGGCGGCGGTTCGAACGGGCAGGTCCTCGGTACGGGAAAGGTGGCTACTTCCTGGTCAACGACTTCTGTCATGGTGGCTCCCCAATCGGGTGGAAGTCTATGTGGAAGAAAATCTTCCGGTTCCACCTCCAAGGTAGCGAAGTGGAAGATTTCCGTCCACCTGCGGATGGGTGCAGTTGACGAGCTGCGGGTGAACCTGGTGGCCCGCTGACCATGCGAGAATCGCCCGGTTGGTGAGCTTTGGGAAAGGCGTATGGGCATGACAGCGGACTTCGACACCCCGTTGCGGGCCGACGCGCGCCGTAACCGCGACCAGATCATCGCCGCCGCCAGGACGATCTTCGCCGAGCAAGGGTCGGACGTCCCCATGGAGGTGATCGCCCGCGCGGCCGGGGTCGGCGTCGGCACGCTCTATCGCCGGTTCCCCGATCGTGACGCGCTCATCGGCGCGGTGGCCAGGGACAACTTCGCCCGCGTCCTGACCGAGGCACGCGCGTCGATCGCGGAGGAACCGACGGCGTGGGACGCGCTGGTCCGGTTCCTGCGCCAGTCACGCGAGCTCAAACTCAGCGTTCAGCTGGCGATGGTCTCACCGGTCGCGGCCGTGGTGATCAGGGACGATCCGCTGACCGACGAGTTCCGGCGGGCGTTGCTCGGCGAGCTCGACACCGTCGTGCACGCCGCGCAGGCCGAGGGCGCGCTGCGCAAGGACGTCGACACGGGCGATGTCGCGATGCTCTTTTCGTTGCTGCTGCGGCAGATCTCCGGCGACGACGAGTTCACGCGGATCGCCCCCGAACGCTGCATGACCCTCATGCTCGACGGCCTGCGCGCCCAACCGGGCAGCCCCCTCCCCGGCCGCCCCCTCACCGGCGAAGACCTGGCCAAACACCTCACCCCACCCGTCTGAGCTTCCGAATATGTCGACATGTTCTCCGCCACGACACGCCGACAAATTCGGGACGGCTGGGACTCATGTGACCCACGAGACCCGTGAGACGCCTTAACTCCCGAATATGTCGACATGTTCTGAAGTTCGGGACCGGAGAAGATGCCGACATATTCGGAAGCGGGGCAGGGGTCAGACGCCGAGGGGGTGCCAGACGGTCTTGGCCTCCAGGTAGCGGCGGAGGCGGGACATGTCCGGGCGGCCGGTCCAGTCGGGCTCGGCGTCGGGCACGGTCAGGACGCGCTTGACGGTGTTGGCCGCCTCACGCGCCAGCTCCGTGCGGTCGGCGACCTCGGCGCCCGTCGGGTCGAGCGCGTTGACGTCACCGTGTGAGGCGAGCCAGCTGCCGAGTTCGTCAGCGCGGCCGGTGAGGATGTTCGCCACCCCGCCCGGCAGATCGGACGTCGCCAGCACCTCGGACAGCGTGATCGCGGGCAGCGGCCGCTCCGCGCTCGTGACGACCACGGCCGTCGAGCCCGTCGCGAGCACCGGCGCCAGCACGCTCACCAGGCCGAGCAACGAGGACTGCTGCGGCGCGAGCACGCCGACGACGCCGGTCGGTTCCGGGACGGTGAACGAGAAGTACGGTCCCGCCACCGGGTTCGCGGAGCCGAGCACGGTCGCGATCTTGTCCGTCCAGCCGGCGTACCAGACCCAGCGGTCGATCGCGATGTCCACCAGGGACTGTGCCTTCTTCGCCGCTACGCCTTCGGAAGCGGCGACCTCGGCGATGAACTGCTCACGGCGTCCTTCGAGCACCTCCGCGACCCGGTACAAGACCTGGCCCCGGTTGTACGCCGTCGCCGCCGACCACCCGCCGAAAGCCTTGCGGGCGGCCACAACCGCGTCGCGGACGTCCTTGCGGGACGCGTGCGCGGCGTTCGCCAGGAACTTCCCCTTGGCGTCGGTGACCGGGTACACGCGGCCGGACTCCGAGCGCGGGAACTTGCCGCCGACGTAGAGCTTGTACGTCTTCGCCACTGAAATACGGTCAGACACTGAGGTACGCCTCCAAACCCGTGCGGCCGCCTTCGCGGCCGAATCCGGATTCCTGGTAACCGCCGAACGGCGCGGTGGGATCGAAGCGGTTGAAGGTGTTGGCCCAGACGACGCCGGCACGCAGCTGGTTCGCCATCCAGAGGATCCGCGAGCCCTTCTCCGTCCAGATCCCGGCGGACAGGCCATAAGGCGTGTTGTTCGCCTTGGTGACGGCTTCGTCGGGCGTGCGGAAGGTCAGCACGGAAAGCACCGGGCCGAAGATCTCCTCGCGCGCGATCCGCATCGACTGCTGGACGTCGGAGAACACCGTGGGAGCGAAGAAGAAACCGCGCTCGGGCACCGGGCACGGGCTGGTCCAGCGCTGCGCGCCTTCGCTGTCCCCGGACTCGACGAGCCCCTTGATCTTCGCGAGCTGCTCGGCGGAGTTGATCGCGCCGATGTCGGTGTTCTTGTCCAGCGGGTCGCCCAGCCGCAACGTCGAAACGCGGGCCCGCAGCTTCTCCAACAGTTCGTCCACAATGGACTCCTGGGCCAGTAGGCGCGAACCCGCGCAGCAGACGTGGCCCTGGTTGAAGAAGATGCCGTTCACGATGCCTTCGACGGCCTGGTCCAGCGGCGCGTCCTCGAAGACGATGTTCGCCGCCTTGCCGCCGAGCTCCAGCGTCAGCCGCTTCGACGTGCCCGCGACCTGACGCTGGATCAGCTTGCCGACGTCGGTCGACCCGGTGAACGCGATCTTGTTGACGTCGGCGTGGTTGACCAGCTCGGAACCGATGTCCCCGGCACCCGGCAGGATGTTGACCACGCCCGGCGGGAGTTCGGCCTGCTGGCAGATCTCCGCGAACACCAGCGCCGTCAGCGGCGTGGTCTCGGCGGGCTTGAGGACCACGGTGTTGCCGGTGGCCAGCGCCGGCGCGATCTTCCACGCCAGCATGAGCAGCGGGAAGTTCCACGGGATGATCTGCCCGGCGACACCGAGTGGTCGCGGGTCGGGACCGAGGCCCGCGTAGTCGAGCTTGTCGGCCCAACCCGCGTGGTAGAAGAAGTGCGCGGCCGCCGTCGGGACGTCGGAGTCGCGGGATTCCTTGATGGGCTTGCCGTTGTCGAGGGTCTCGAGCACGGCGAGCTCACGGGAGCGTTCCTGGATCAGGCGCGCGATGCGGAACAGGTACTTGGCGCGCTCGGACCCTGGCATCTTCGACCACGTGCGGTCGTAGGCCTTGCGCGCGGCCTTGACCGCGGTGTCCACATCGGACGGTGACGCGGTGGAGACCTCGGCGAGCACCTCTTCGGTGGCCGGGTTGATCGTCTTGAGCGTCTCACCGGCACCGTCGACGAACTCGCCGTTGATGAACGGCCGGTAGGCGGGCTTGAGATTCGCGATGGCCCGGGACTCCGGGGCGGGCGCGTATTCGAACAGGGCCATGGGTTAATCCACCGTCACATAATCGGGGCCGCTGTAGTGGCCGTCCGCTTGGGTGCGGCGCTGCAACAGCAGGTCGTTGAGCAGGCTCGAAGCGCCGAAGCGGAAGAGATGCGGCGTCAGCCACTCCTCGCCCGCGACCTCGTGCACCGCGACCAGGTACTTGATGGCGTCCTTCGTGGTGCGGATACCGCCCGCGGGCTTCACTCCGCGCAGCTCGCCGGTGGTGTCGCGCCAGTCGCGCACGGCCTGCAGCATCACGTGGGTGACCGGCAGGGTCGCGGCGGGCGACACCTTGCCCGTCGAGGTCTTGATGAAGTCGCCGCCGGCCAGCAGCGCGAGCCAGGACGCCCGGCGCACGTTGTCGTACGTCGCGAGCTCACCGGTTTCGAGGATCACCTTGAGGTGTGTTTCGCCACAGGCGGCCTTGATCGCCTGGATCTCCTCGAAGACCTGCCCGTAGCGGCCCTCGAGGAACGCGCCGCGGTCGATCACCATGTCGATCTCCGTGGCGCCCGCCTCGATCGCGATGGCCACGTCGGCCAGCTTGATCTCGCGGCTCGTCCGCCCGGACGGGAAGCCGGTCGCCACACTGGCGATCCCGATCCCGGTCCCGGCCAGCGCTTCGACCGCGGTGGCGACCATGTCCGGGTAGACGCACACGGCCGCGACCTGCGGGGTGTCCGGCCGGTCCGGATCGGGCCGCATGGCCTTCGCGGCCAGCGCACGGACCTTCCCGCGGGTGTCGGCGCCCTCCAAAGTGGTCAGATCGACCATGGAGATGGCGGTGTCGATCGCCCAGAGCTTGGCGGCCTTCTTGATGCTGCGCGTGCCGAGTCCCGCTGCCCGCTGCTCGACGCCGACCTGGTCGACGCCGGGGAGGCCCTGCAGGAACCGGCGCAGGCTGGCGTCGTCGCGGGTGGCGTCGGCGAGCCTGGCTGGCAGCGATGACGGGATGGCCGTCGCCGTTGACGTAGCTGTCATGCGGCCGAGTCTAGATGGCGTGTGCGCTGACCGGCGGGTCCGCCGATCGTGCCCCGGACCGGTGGTGACCCAGGGCACGATCGGCGTCGCTCAGTTCTCCGTCCCGCCCGGCCAGCCGGTGTTGCCGTCGGTCCAGGACTCGTCGGCATGCCTGCCCGCCGCGGGGACCTCGTCGCCGGGTTCGGGCTCTTCGGGTGGGGCGTTGAACCGCTGCCGGATCTCGTCGGCGGTCGCCGGGCGCCCGCTCGCGGTGAGCGCGTCCGCGGCCCGTTCGGCGAACAGCGCGAGGTCGGCGTCGTCAAAGTCGAAGCCAGCGCCGGCGGCGAAGTCCGCGAACAGTTCGGTCGCCGTCTTCTGGTACGTGCCGCCGTTGGCGGACTCCCACAGGGGCAGCTCCGTGGTGTGCCCGTTCTCCGCGCCCGGTGCCGACGGGACGAGATGCCGGTGCAGGGGCGAGACCTCGGTGTTGTTCGCCGCCGCGGACAGCTGGGCCAGCGGGCCGATGAGCTCGACGACGCCTTCGATTTCCTTGTCGTTCCGCTCCGACCTCGACATCCACCACGTCAACGCGGTTCCGGGATCCTTCAGCGCCTCGGACTGGAGATAGGTGCGCTTGCTGCGCTCGTAGATCCTTTCGTGCTCCCAGACGATCTCGTTCTTGCGGATGTTCGACAACTGCGTCAGCCGCTCGAAGTCCTCTCTGGACAGCGTCAGCGAAACATCCGTCGCCCAGGCTTCGACCTGGCCCCCGTGGTCGGACACCACCGCGCCGAGCAGCGCGGCCAGCTGATGCCGGACCAGTTCGACGTCGGCGGGCTGCTGGGTGGCGAGTGCCTGCCGGGCCCGGCTGATGATCGTGTTGACGGCCAGCCCGGTCAGGTTCGCGTGCTGCAGGCTGTCGGGATTCGTCTTCTGCATCCAGCTCACCGTCGCGGCGAAACGGAACGAGTAGTCCGGCAAGGCGCTCGGCATGGACACCGTCGGCACCGACTGCGAGAACATCCGGGGCGGTGGCGGCATCACCGGTTCCTGCTGAAGGTAGATCGGTTCCGGCGGCGGTGGCGGCGGTGGCACGTTCTTGCCCGCGAGATAGCTCCGCACGGCGAGGATGACGAGCAGCAGGACCGCGATCAGCACGAGCACGACCCAGATCGGCCAAGTGAAGCCGAAACCAAAAGCCACCGGCACGCCGATGGCGAGCACACCCAGCGGGATCGCCACCTTGTCTTCGTTTTTCATCGAGCAGTCCCCTCGGAGTCGATTCCCTGTGCGATGTTGATCTTTTCGGCGACCCGTAGGAAAACCGGCCGCCGGGACGCGCTGCGCCCGGCCGCCCAGTCACGGGCCACCCGGTACAGCTCGCTGAGTGGTTTGGGCTCCCCGCCGCCCCCGGCGACGAGGATGTCCAGCAGGAGCTCGCGGTACTTCTCGTCCTCGCTCGCGGTGAGCCACTCCCGCGCCGATGCCCGCCATTGGCCGATCGGCCGGGCCATGACGCCGGCCCAGCCGATCGAAAGGTGCTTGCGGACAAAGGGATCCCGGATCCGCGGGTGTTCCGGAGACAGCAACGATTCGGGATCGGCCAGTGTGAGGAACAGGTCGAGGTCGATCTGGTCCGGTTTCGCGGCGGAGCGCGCGACCCGGTCCAGCAACCGGCGGTACAACCGGTGGTCGTTTTCGACCAGATCAGTGACCGCCGCCCAAGCCGACGCGGCCGCGGCTTCGTCGTACAGCCGCGAAAGATGGTGCAGCCGCACCAACGCCCGTTCCGGATGGGTCTGGGCCAAGGTCTTGCGACACACCTCGACGAGCACCTGCGCGAGGTCTCCTGGCAGATTCCTGGTCGTCGACCAGTGGTAGATCCGTTCCCGGAACACCACACCGTGATGGTTGTCGGCCAGGCCCGCTTCCAGCGCGTTGGCGGAATAGAGCAGCGAGGGCGACGGCGATCTCTGGTCGGTCCGCTCGGCCCATTTCATGGCCAGCTTCGTCAGATCGTACGGCCGCCCGGTGCGCAGCGCCTGCTCGGCGAACCTGGCGACCAGTTCCGTCCCGTTCTCACGGGCGAGGAAGTTCGCGCCGATGACCTTGCCGACCCATGACCGGAAGCCCTCCCGCAGATCAAGGAAGTTGTCCCAGAAATGCGTGCGCACGGCTTCGTCGTACGCGGGTGTGTCGAACCGTACGCGACGCGCCGAGTCGATTTCGGCGTCGATCCTCGCGAGTTCTTCGCCCAGCCCGGCCTGCTCCAGCCGGGGAATCCGGCCGATCGGGTGGCCGAGGGTGACGAGCAGATCGGTGTTCGCTTCGAAGATCGTGTCCGCCGGGGCGCCGCTGAGCATCGCGACGGTCAGCAGCATCGACCGTTGCCGTCCCAGCCGGAGCCTTTTGACCATCTTCGCGACGTCTTCGGCGCGATCCCGGAGAGCGGAAGCCGCCTTCTTCAAGCCCTCGCCGGTGTTGGTCAGTTCGGCGAGTTTGGCCACCTCGCGCATCGGCGCGCGGTCCAGGATCTCCTTGACCTCGGCGGTGCCGAGATCGGCCGGGGAGTACGCCGTCCCGGCGGTTTTCAGGTAGCGCAACAGAACCGCGCTGCCGTCCGGGCGGTGCGTGGTGGCGACCAATGAACGGAATTCCGGCTCGAGCAGGTAGCCCGAAGCGGCGGGCAGGACCACCACCAGCCGGGCGTCCTTCTCGTTGATCGCCACCCGGTAGGCGGGGAGTTCTCGTTGGATCGACAGGTAGGTCTGCTCGTCGCTTTCGCTCAGGTCCAGCAACAGCCGATCGCGCTTTTCCAGGCCGTCGACGTCCAGCACCGGGCTTTCGCCGTCGTCCGGCCGGTCGGACAGCTTGTGGAACCGCCCGTCGGGAGACCGGTGCAGCAACATCGTCGCCACGGTCTGCCTGCCACTGCCGGGCAGGCCGTCGAGCAGCACGATGCCCGAGTCTTCGAGTTTGTCCCTCGCCTCCCCGTAGCCTTTCGGCTCGACGAACCGCGGCGCGAGCCACTTCAGGAAGTCCGTGCCGATGATCCGGGGCGGAGGAGCCTTGCGGAACAAGGACTTCCAGTCGGGACCGGGCCCGTTGACGATGTACTGGTTTCCGCTGCCCGCGTGCACCGGCCCCTGCGCACCGGTTACCAGGGTTTCGGTCACGGCTTCCCGCCTTCGCCCGGGAACGTGGACTCGCCGTTGTACTGGTTGCCCTTTCCGGTGTGGAGCGGGCCTTGGTTGCCGGAGATGACGTTGCCCGCGTTGCCGCCGACGTAGACGCCGCCGCTCTGCTGGTGGGAGTTGTTCCCGCCTTGGAAGATGATGCCGTTGTGATCGCCCGCGGTCTGCCCGGACGGCGCGGGTGCGGCTTCGGGTTTCTCTTCCATACCGGTGACGAAGTCGCCAAGCACGCGGAAAAGCTCGGCAAGATCGGCGTCGCGGTGCCGGTGGTCGAACCGCACGGACTGCAGATCGACGAGGCGGTGCAGGACTTCCGGCAGCTGCTTCCTGTCCAGGCGAGGGGTCGTGCGGCCGACGATCACCGGGATCACCGGGACGTGGTTTTCGAACGCCGTCAGGATTTCGCGGCGAGTCCAATCCTCCGGGTCGTCCAGCCGGAGGATTCCGTCCTTGCCCGCGACAGTCAGCCAAGCGGGTCCGATGACCGCGAGCACGACCCGGCTGAGCTGCACTGCGGGCAGCAGGCGCTGGGTGAAGTCGTCCGACGCCCGGATGGACGCGCTGGCGAAGAAAACGCGATCACGGCCGAGTTTCCGCACGAGTTCGTTGTCGATCAAGGAGGCGATGCCTTCCTCATCTCGGGTGCGATAGTTGATGAAGACGTCAGGCACGGTGTGGTCTCCTTCGAAACGTGGTTCAGAGCATGGGACTGTGCAGGGAGGCGCTGAGCCGCGGATAGAGCTCGCGTACCCGGGAATGGGTGTGGAACCGGGAAAGGGCGCGAGCCAGTTTGCGGAGGTCGCTGTTGACGGTCGCGGAGCCGACGAGGTCGACCACGTCCAGCAACGGGATGGTCAGTTCGCAGGCGTGATCGACTTCGTTCGCCGACGCGTAGGCGAGCGCGCGCCGGACGCCGTAGCGGGCCTGTGAGCGCAACGCTTTCGGGGAGAGCAACGCGATCTGGACGTCGAGCGCTTCGGCGGCTTCCTTGGGTTTGCCGAGGTCGTACAGGCACCAGCCGTGGATCATGGCCGCCGGGTCGGACAGGTTCGTCGTGCCCAATACCGGGCCGTCGGATTCCGCCGCGTGGCTCAGCAGTACCCGGGCCCGGTCGAGGCTGCGGAAGCACGCGTCGTACGAGCCCGCTATCGCGTGGCCTTGCGCTTCCCGTTGAGCGGCAAGGCCTCGGATCCGTGGCGGCACGGAACCTCCTTGGGCTCGGCGGGCGAGGTCAATGGTTTGAGTCGCGTCTTCGCGGTAGAACGTGACAAGCGCGCGCCGGACCAGCGAGTAGCTCGCCAGATCTTCGTCCCCGCCCGCCTTCGCCATTTCCACCGCGCGATCGGTCCACCACAGCGCCGCCTGGTCGTCGCCGGACTCCTGGGCCATCCATCCCGCGTATTCCGCGTACCGGGCGCCCAATGCCAGAAGTCGTTGGCGGCTACGGGGATTCGCGTGCGTGGCGAGTTCGCGCAGGGTGTGGGTCTGGGCGACGAGCGCCGGGAGCACCACGCCGGGGCTGGCCGTCTGGCCGAGCAGCCGGAGCTGGTCGAACAGCGCGCCGAACGCCGTCAGCGAAGTGCTTTCGTCGGCCGCGGCGGATAAGCCTCGGCTGCTGAGCCCGAAACCGACCACCGAAGCCGCGCCGGTCACCAGCACGTCGCGCCGGTTCATCGGCTTGAACCAGCTGCCGTCCGATGTCAGGTTCATCAACCACACCTCACCGTCGTCGGCCGCTTCGGAAAGCGGTGCTGCCGACGATCGCGCGGGAACCAGCGCGGTGAGCGCGCCTTCCGTGCCCAGCGCGGTATCGCAGCGCCGGGCGAGGTCGGACGGCGGGTTCTTGGACCCGGTCTCGATCTTGCTCAGGTAGCCCTTGCTGTAGTGCACGAGTTCGGCCAGGCCGCCGAGGGACATCCCGGCTTCCGAGCGCAACCGTCGAAGCTCTCTACCGAACGTTTTCCGGTGTTCGGCCGGGTTCGCGCCGGTGTCGCCCGGTGCCTGGGGAACATTCACCCTGGAACTCTGCCGGAAAAATTTGCCCAGGCAAGGTCAAATAATAGACAAATCAGCTCGTTTCCCGTTGCCGGTCGGGAAAGGCGCGGAAAGATCAGTCTTCGAGTTGCCGGTGCTCCGGCCTACGCGGTTTGCGGACCACGACCACGCCGCCCCAGAACGCCAGGCCGTTGACCTTGACCGTCGGCGCGGTCGCGGGTGCCGCCGGGGCACTGGACTTGTCGTCGAGGACAAAGCCACCCATGAACCCGATGCCGGTCACGTCGACGTTGATGTCGTCGGGGACGGTGATCTGGATGCCGCCCATGATCGCCACCGCGGTGATCGTCATGTGCTTTTCGGCGAACCGCGCGGAGCGCAGATCGATTTCGGCGCCGCCCCAGAACGCGACGCTGGTGTGCTGCGCCGGAAGCACCCAGCTGCCGTTGCGGACCGCGCCGGACATGATGCCGACCGACACCGTCGAGCCGGGATGACCGCCGATGCGGGTATCGGGGAAACCGAGCGCGCGGGTCGTCGAGGGTTCGAGGGCCGCCGAGGGCGTCGACGTCGTCGGCAGGTCCGCGGTGATGGGCACCAGCTCGCCGTGCGTTTTGGCGGCGTAAACCGTGGTCAGCCGCTCCTCGAGCTCAGTCATGGTGATGCGACCTTCGGCCAGCGCTCCGTGGAGAACCTGCGCCACCCGCTCGCGGTCTGCATCGGAAGCGCGCATCTGGCTGCGGTCGGGAAGCCCCGGCTGTTCGGTCACCGGAGGAGCCTAGTGCTGTGTCCACAAACGTTGCCAGCCTCTCGGCGGCCCAGCTTCCTGCCGGCCGCACCGCCGGAAGGACCAAGTACATCCAGTACGAGGACCTTCCGGCGGCGCACCCGGACAGAAACCTGGATCCACCGATAGACCGACAACGT
>NZ_DASYMU010000253.1:0-6711 GCF_036008905.1 Amycolatopsis sp.
GAGAAGAACAGCAACGAAGTCGGCAGGTATTTCCGGCGCTGTTCGGTGAGCGAGTAGACTGGGCTCCATTCGAGCCGCGCGTCGGCCGGCATCGGTTCGGCGACGCACTGGAAGGCGATTTCCGTGCGGTTCCAGCGTTCCCGCTCGGCGAGCTGGCGTTCGCTGTAGAGCATGGAAGCGTTGGGATGGATACCTTCCGAGCCCAGCGCCGCCAGACTGCTGACGATGCTCGGCTCGTCGCCGTTGTGCACCGCGCTGTACCGTTCCAGCGCCTCACCGAGTGCGCTGGCCTTCGCCTGGATGTCGGTGACCCCCTTGCCGCAGCTCTGCGTGCGCAGCCCTTCTCGCAGGCCGCGCAGCGAACTGACCCGCATCGCCCGGTTGTAGCCCGACGAATACCCGCGCACGAACGGCAAACCCGTCGAGAGCGGCGTCAGCCCGGGAACGACACCGGTGATCGGATCGATGAGATGGCCCCAGGTTTCCATCATCTGCTCGGGGCTTTTCGACCGGTGACCGCCGTCGGAGGAGGACGTCTTGGGCCGCGGTTCGAAGCGCACCGGCCGGTTCATGTTGTCCGGCACCAGATCCGCGTTCCCGCAACCAGGACACTGTGGACGGCGCCGCACCGGATGGGTTTCGGTGCGCAGGCTCGCGGTGTCCAGTGTCAGCACCGCGTGGGTGCCGTCGTGTCGGTGGCCGCCCAGCCAGTGCGCGGCGGCGGTGGCGACCGCGCCCAGGCCGAACGCGCGGGTCGCGCCGATGTCGACCGTCGGTGGCGCCACGCGGACGCCGTGGAGCCGGGTTTCGAGGTAGTCCTCGGCGCGGCGCTGCCCGCGAAGCCGGACTTCGAGACAGCGGTAGCAGGCGCCGTCCGGGGCGAACACCGGGCCGACATAGGTGATCACACCGACCGGTTTCGCCAGTAGCCAAGGCAAATCGGCCGCGCGCAGGCGTGCGCCGAACTCGGCGAGGCCCGGGCGCAGGTAGTCGTCGGTGAGCACCACTTCGAGGCCGGGATTGTCCTTATCGGACTCGGTGAGGACGCGAAGTCCCGCTGCGCCAAGGGAAGCGATGACCTCGTCGGTGTCGACCGCGCCGAAGGTGGTTACACGGACACCGGCGCCGACGGCCTTCTCGGCGGTGTCACCATGCTGGTTCAACGACTCCCAGTAGCCGGCAGCCCGTTCGTCGCCGTCCGGATCGACTTCGGCGACTTGTCCACTGAGGATCAGCTGGGCGACGGCCTGCCGGACGTGCTCACCGGCGACCTCGTCGTGCAGGGTGTCCACAATGGAGTCGAGATCGTGCTTGCCGTCCAGCAGTGGCAGCAGGCGCTCGGCGAACGGGTCGGTGATGACCGCGCTTCCGTGCTCGCACAACAGGTAAGCGCCGTCACCCGGTACGACCGAGACGCCGAGGTGTCTTTTGATGCGGGGCACGCTCGCCGCGGGGTTCGACATGGATGACTCCTTTCCGGCGAGCGGTTTACCACGGTGGTCGCCGCTGCGGCGGGCCGGCGAAGGACAACCGGCCCGCGGGCAGCGGCACCACCGCGGCCGTCGTGACCACCCCGAGGGCGTGGCTCGCCCGGGAGGGCGTCGGCCACGCGCAGGCCACGAAGTGTCAGACCTCCTCGGGCCGGGTCGACGGCGGAACGGGCGGAAGGACGCAGACCACGCAGCCGCACCAGCACAGGGCGTCCACCTTCGGTGTCACGCCCGCCTCGGTCGAGCCCGGGACGGCACCGAGGCCGCCGTCGAGCAGCGTGATCGGGAGGCCGGCGAAGATGCCGCCGTTCACGGTCGTTGACGGGGTGGTGAGGCTGCTCATGCGGTCTCCCAGAGGGTATGCGGGGCCGCCGTCGGCCCATCATTACGACCCGGCGGTTCCGCCGGGTCGCCCGAGCATCGGTGCGATTCGGAGTCTCGTCCGCGCGGCCGGCCGGCCGACAGTGCGCAAGGCATCAGACGCGATGACTTTTGTCATGCGCCCGGGTGACCCTCCGGGCACCAAGGGTTACCCAGGCAGGGGTACGGGACAGCGGTGATGCCACCCAGTGCGGGGGGTCTCGGGCGACATCACCGCCGATCTTCTCGACTCTGCCCCACGGCAGGTGCTCCGCGGCAGTGCTCGCAGGCATCTGTCGACCGTGCGAAACGCACATCCGCCGACATCCGAGCACGTCAAGCCGTCGACTTGTCGCCATCTGTCGACAGATGGCGACTCAGATGGTCAACTATAGTACGGGTAGGCGGACTATAGTGTGGATAGCTGGACTGCAGTCCGGCTTGGCCAAAGTGTCGGAGGTGAGTGATGGAGCTGGGGCGACCGCTGTCCACGGTGACTCCGACACTTGACGGAGATGTGCTCGCGGTACTGGCGATGAACGACATTGTCTTCACGACGGGACAGTTGCATCGTGTCTTGAGGCACCACTCCGAAGAGGGCATTCGCAAAGTACTGCGGAGGCTTACGAGGCAGGGAATCGTCCTGTCGGACAAGGTTGGCCAGGCATTCGCTTATCGGTTCAACCGTGAACACCTCGCGGCAGAGCAGGTCATCGGGCTTGCCCGGCTTATGGAGACTTTCTTGGCGCGCCTTGAAAGCCACCTCGAATCCTGGGAGACCCCGCCGGTGTACGCCGCGGTGTTCGGATCGGCCGTCAAGGGGACGATGACCGCCGACAGCGACCTGGACTTGTTGCTGGTGCGACCGGACGACGCCGATGGTGAGGGCTGGCGGGCCCAGGTCGGCTTACTGGTGGCCGACGTGACCCGGTGGACCGGCAACGACACCCGGCCCCTGGAATTCACGGCCGGTGAGATCGCCGCCCGTGGTCGCGAAGAACGCGTTCTGCTCGACGTGCTCGAAGAAGGACTGACCGTGGCCGGGACGCATGCCTGGCTGACGAAGCAACTGCGAAGGAGCAAGGACTGACATGCGTACGCAACCGTGCGATCTGGGGATCAGGAAAGGACGGATGCGAAAGCGGTGCAGTTCGTCGAAGCCGCGAACACCATCCGCGACTTCGCTGACGAGCACAGTGACATCGTCGATGCTTATGTGACTTTGTGCGTGCACGCGGGTATCGCGGCGTCGGACGTTTTCTGCTGTCTTGCGTTGGGGGTGTATCCGCACGGTGAGAGCCACAGTGAGGCGATAGCACTGGTGGCGAAGACGGATAAGGATGCTGCCAAACACCTCCGCACGTTCGTGGTGTTGGCGCCGATCTTCGTGGGGGTCAGCGGCTCAGCGTCGTCGGACTGGGGAACGGGGCGGGACAGGCGTTCCGAGACCTTCGCGGTGGCGACGAAGGAGATCGCGAGCATCGCCGCCAGCAGGACGGAGATCTGTGCCGCCGCCGGGGTGCCGAAGGGCAGCTTCTACTACTTCTTCGAGTCCAAACAGGCGCTCGCGCTGACCGTCATCGACGAGCATTGGGCGGCGCAGCAACGGCAATGGGTCGAGCTGCTCGACAACGACCGTCCCCCGTTGCGCCGGTTACGGGACCTGTTCGACGCGACCGAGACCGTGCAGCGGGCCGGTCAGCGGGCCGCCCGATCCATCGTCGCGCAGCTGGAGGGCAGGGTGCTGTTCGCGAAGCTGCTCAACGACCCGGCTCAGCTGGAAACGTTGTGGCGCAACTGTCTCGCGCTGCTGGGCGCGCCGGCGGACGTGCTGACGTCGAACTGAGCCCGGCCCGCGTCAGGTCGCCGGCCGCCAGCCGAGTGCCGGGCCGAGCTTCGTGGCGATGTCGGTGAGGATCTGCACGTAGTCCTCGTGCTCGAAGGTGAACGGCAGCGCGAACGCGACCTCGGTGATCTCCTGGAACCCGGCGTGGGCGTAGAGCCGTTCGGCGATCTGCTCTGAGGTCCCGACGAGATCGGGCGCGAACATCAGGCGCGCCGGTCCCTGCGGGGTCGTGGTGCGCGGCAGACGTTTTTGGGCGTATTCCTCGTATTTCGCGCGTTGCTCCGGGGATGCCGAGTCGGTGGGGATGACGACCAGCCCTTGGGAGACACGTGCGTTCTCGCCGTCGGGGTGGTGGGCCCGGAACGCCCGGATATGGGAAAGCTGGATCTTGGCGAAGTCCTCGGATTCCTCCGCTTTCACCACGCTGCTGGTCAAGAAGTTCATGCCGTGCTCGCCCGCCCACTGGGCCGAGCGCAGGCTCGCGCCGCCGTACCAGAGGCGACGGCCCAGACCCTCGGATTGGGGTTGGACGCGGTCGGAGAACACTTCGAAACCTTCGATGCCACCGGCCGTGGTGGCGGGTTCCCCGCGCACGAAGTCCAGCAGCCGGCGCACCCGTTCGTAGCTGAAATCCTCGAGCTCCGCGGTGTCCGGGTACAGCGCTTCCTTGACCTGGTCGAAGTGCATCGGCGGGCCGACGCTGATCCCGGGATTGAGGCGGCCGCCGGACAGGATGTCGACGGTGGCCAGGTCTTCGGCCAGTCGCAGCGGGTTTTCCCAGCCCAGCGGGATGACCGCGGTGCCGAGGTGGATCCGGCTGGTGCGCTGCGAGGCCGCCGCGAGGATGGCGACCGGGGACGAGATGCCGTACTGCAGATGGCGATGCCGCACCCAGGCGCTGTCGAAGCCGAGTCGTTCACCCAATTCGATGACGCCGAGCGTCGACTCGTGGCCCCGGCGAGGATCGGCCTCGTCGAACAGCCCGATCGTCAGAAAGCCCAGTTTTCGCAACGGTTCCGTGGGCAGCGGCACGGGAATCCTCCATCGCCGATGACGACGTCCTGCTGAACGTCACCTATTCACGATCATGGTTCACCGGTGCGGAACTTGTCGAGGACCCGGCGTTCCCGTTTCGTCGGCCGGCCGGCGCCCCGATCGCGGCGGGCGACGGGGATGGCCGTTTCCGGGGTGGGAGCGGGCGTCTTGTCGATGAAACAGGTGGCCGCGTCGGTGGCCCCGACCCGTTTCTGGATCACCCGGGTCACCTCGAGGATGCGGGTCGTGTCGCCGACCCGGGCGCGCACCTCGTCACCCGGCACGACCGTCGTCGCGGGTTTGGCCGGCCGGTCGTTGACGCGCACGTGCCCGCCCCGGCAGGCCGCGGCGGCATCCGGTCGGGTCTTGGTCAGCCGGACCGCCCACAACCAGCGGTCTACACGGGTGGACTCCACAGCTGTACATGATGTCCTACTTCGGGAAAATCGCATTCGCGCGGTGTTGGCGGGAGCGCCGGATCGCCGCTGTGATCTAGCTCATCCGGGCTTGAGGTTCACATTGATGTCAAGCCCTACGGTTCCGTTATGTCCTCTTTCGTGGTTCACCGCAATGGCCGCCCGGCGACCGCCGAGGAACTGGCACCGCTGGCCTTCGCGGGCTATGCCCATTTCACCGCGATGCAGGTGCGGGGAAGCCGGATCCGGGGCCTCGACCTCCATCTGGAGCGGCTGCGGGTCGCCTCGGCCGAGATGTTCGGCCGTGCCTTGCCCGACGACCGGGTGCGGGGTTACCTGCGGGAAGCACTCGCGGCGGGGCCGGACGATCTCTCGCTGATGGCCACGATGTACTCGCCGGCGGGCGAATTCACCGCGTCCGGCGCTGACATCGAGCCAGAAGTACTGCTCCGCACCGGCCCATCCGCGTCCGGTCCGAACGGACCATTGGCGCTGACGGCGGTCGAATACGAACGCGTCCTCCCCGGTGTGAAACACGTCGGCGAGGTCGCCAAGACGTACTACCTCCGCGAGGCCGTCGGCAAAGGCTTCGACGACGCTGCCTTCATAGATCGCCAGGGTCGGCTCAGCGAGGCGTCGATCTGGAATCTGGCCTTCTGGGACGGCGAAGCGGTGGTGTGGCCCGAGGCCGAGATACTGCGCGGGATCACGATGGGCATCGTCCGCCGTCAACTGGATCGCCTCGGAATCCCACAGCGCGTCCAAGCGGTCACGCTCGCCGACCTGCCAATGCTGGCCGGGGCAGTGGTCATGAACTCGTGGACCCCAGGCATCGCACTATCCCGAGTCGACTCGGCGCGGCTACCCGAAGCACCGTCCTTCGTGGCACTGCTTCACCAGGCTTACAACGCCGAGCCGCCCACGGCGCCGTAAAAGCGCCTGAATCAGACAATCAGCGCGGCACGGCCGACACCGGACGAGTTGGCGGGCGCTGACTGGTCAACCTTGTACTTAGGCAGGAGTTCACAGGTTAACGACAGCGTCCTCCCAGAAACGGCCGCCAGGCTCGGGGCAATTGCTCAAGTAAGAGCAGTTGCCCAAATGAGAGGAACGCGGTCATGAACGACTACGAACCGGCAAGTCAATCACCGGTCGGGTCAGCCTCGGCGACCACGGCCGTGCAAGAACGCCGGCCGAGCGCGCGGCGGTTGCTGTCGAAGAGAACGGGTGCATGGTTCGTGGCCGCGGGGCTGACGTGTGCGGTGGCCGGACTCACCGGTGCCGGCACGGCGTCCGCGGCGGATCTCCCCATCGGCGGCGGGCCCGTGGCCGCGCCGTCGGACGGGGGTGCGACCGGCATCGTCGACGCCAAGTCCGCGTCGAGCTTCAGCGTTACGACGGCAGCGGGTGTTGAGGTGACCGTCAACCTGGCCGCCTCGGCCTTCGAGACGGCGGCCGAGCCGAAGAAGATCGTGCTCCTGCCCGGTGGGCACTTCGCGGCCTACACGGGTGCGGGGTTCGTCGCGGCGTCGTCGGCCTCGCGCGACTGGTTCGTGGAGCACCT
>NZ_DASYMU010000254.1:0-28456 GCF_036008905.1 Amycolatopsis sp.
GACGCGCGGGTAAACAGTTTCAGGCCCAGCGCGTGCTCGAGGCTGTCGATGTGGCGGCCCACAGTCGGCTGCGTCAAGCCCATGGCGCGGGCGGCGGCCGACAGCGACCCCCCTTCCATGACGGCCAGGAAACTGCGGTACCACTCCCAGTCGGCTTGCTTGTCGGCCATGTAGATTCCTTATGCACCGCCCTGGTAGCCGTTCTGGCGCCAGGCTTCGTAGACGCCGATGGCGGCGGCGTTCGAGAGGTTCAGCGAGCGGTTGGTGGGCATCATCGGCAGCCGCACCTGGGCGGTGACCTGAGAAGCACCCAGCACGTCCTCGGGGAGACCGACGGACTCGGGGCCGAACATCAGGACGTCGCCAGGGGCGTAAGCGACGTCGGTGTGCAACCGCGTCGCCGACGCCGTGAACGCGTAGACGTTCGCGGGCAGCAGCGCGGCCCAAGCGGCGTCCAGGTCCGCGTGGACGGTGACGCGGGCGAGATCGTGGTAGTCGAGACCCGCGCGCTTGAGCTGCTTGTCTTCGAAGTTGAAACCCAGTGGTTCCACGAGGTGCAGTTCGCTGCCGCTGTTCGCGGCCAGCCGGATCGCGGCGCCGGTGTTGGGCGGGATCTCAGGATGGTAGAAGAGGATGCGGAACACCGGGACAATCTAGCGGTATGAGCGCCGACGACCTGACACCCTTCAAGATCGCGATTCCCGACGCCGAGCTCCAGGACCTGCGCGATCGACTCCGGCGGACCCGCTGGCCCGAGGCGGAGACCGTCGACGACTGGTCGCAGGGCGTTCCGCTCGCGTACCTGCGTGAGCTCTGCGCCTACTGGGCCGACGACTACGACTGGCGGGCGACCGAACAGCGGCTCAACGCGCTGCCGCAGTACCGGACCGAGATCGACGGCCTCGGGATCCACTTCCTGCACGTCCGGTCGGCGAACCCGGACGCGCTGCCGCTGATCCTCACACACGGCTGGCCCGGCTCGATCGTCGAGTTCCTCAAGGTGATCGGCCCGCTCACCGACGCGGAGTCCGATCTGCCGTTCCACGTCGTGTGCCCGTCGCTGCCGGGATACGGCTTCAGTGACAAGCCGTCCCAGCCCGGCTGGGACGTCGAGAAGATCGCCATGGCCTGGACCCAGCTCATGGCCAGGCTCGGCTACGACCGTTATGGCGCCCAAGGCGGCGACTGGGGGACCAGCGTCACCACGAGCATCGCCCAGCAGGATCCCGGACACGTGATCGGCATCCATCTCAACCCGCCGATCGCCGCCCCGGACCCGGAGACGTTCGGCGACCTCACCGAGTTCGAGCGCGCCTCGATCGCCTCGTTGAAGCGGATCCATGAGAACGAGTCCGGCTACGCGAACCAGCAGGCGACGCGTCCGCAGACGCTTGGCTACAGCCTTGTCGACTCACCGGCCGGGCTGGCGGGCTGGATCGTCGAGAAGTTCCGCGCGTGGAGCGACTGCGGCGGTCATCCGGAGAACGTGTTCACCCGCGACGAACTCCTCGACAACCTGATGTTCCATTGGCTGCCCGCCACCGGCGCTTCGGCGGCGCGGTTGTATTGGGAGAGCTTTAAACAGGTCGAGGAGAAGTTCGCCAAGTCCACTGTGGACACAGTCGACGTCCCGACGGGCGCCGCGATCTTCCCGAGGGAAACGCCCCGTCCGTCACGGCGGTGGGCGGCGAAGCGCTACACGAAAATCTTGCACGGGAGCGAACTCGAGAAGGGTGGTCACTTCGCGGCGTTCGAGCAGCCAGACCTCTTCGTCGACGAAGTGCGGGCGTTCTTCCGGCTGGTGCGCTGAGGATCTACGCAGGCAGCTGGGCCTCGTAGATCTTCCGGAGCTGCTCGGGCGCGGGCGTCGGTCGGAAGGTCACGGGGTCGATGAAGACATACCGGAGCTTGGCGGTGGTGACCTGGCGGTCGCCGCGGTGGATCTCGAAGTCGACGATGAGCGACGTCGTGCCGATACGGCTGATCCGGGCGCTGACCACGAGGTCGTCTTCGAACCGGCAGGGCGCCAGGTACTTCACGTTCGCTTCGGCGACGACCATGTCGACGCCGAACGCCTTGAACTCCGCGTGCGAGCCGAACAACGCCTTGTCCATCTCGAAGCTGGCCATGTCGATGTAGGCGAGGTAGTTGGCGTTGAACACGATGCCCTGGCCGTCGCACTCTTGGTAACGGACACGCAGGGGCATGCGGACGATTGGCTCGATCACACAGGAAAAATACAGCGGCGCGCAGCGTCTCCGTTGAGGGTGGTGGTGGGCGACGGGTGGGCCTAGCCGTGTAGCGCGCGGTAGGTCGTGGTCGCACCCGGGTGGAGGGGGAGTGCGCCTGTCCCGATCAAGGTCCGCACGTCGAGGAACTGGGTCCCGATCGCCTGTCCGGGTACGAGATCGGCGGCCCGGCTCACCAGCACGCGGACCACCGCGGCGGCCACCTCGTCGGGCAGCGCGGGAGAACAGACGAGCAGGTTCGCGACGCCGATCGTCGGTAGCTCACCGACGCCCCGGTACGCCGCCGCGGGCACCTGGACCTGCTCGTACACCGAGCCGTACGCGGCGCGCAGGGCCGGGATGACGGTGCCCAGCGGCAGCAGCCGGATGGGCGTGACGGTGTTCAGTTCGGCGATCGCCGGGGTCGGGATCCCGCCCGACCACAGCAGCGCGTCGATGCGTTTGTCCCGCAGCGACGCGATCGCGTCGGCCAGCAGCAGGTTCCGGGTGTCGACTCGCAGCCCGGCTTTGTCCAGCAGGCGTTCGCCGAGCAGCGCGGCGCCCGAGCCGCCGGCGCCGAGCGAGATCGGGCGGCCCGCGAGGTCGGCGAGCGTCCGGATCCCGTCGTCGGCGCGCACGACGAGCTGCAGGTAGTTCTCGTAGACCCGGCCGAGCGCGGTGAGTCCGATGGGCCGGGGGAACGGGTCCGAGCCCGCGAACGCCGTCTGCGCGACATCGGCGAGGCTCAGGGCGAGGTCGGCGCCGCCGTTCTGGAGCAGCTGGACGTTGGCGACACTGGCTTCGGTCGCGACAGCCGTGCAGTGCAGGCGCGGTTCGGCCCGGTTCAGTTGCTGGGCCAGCAGCTCCGCGAACGCGAGGTAGAAGCCGCCGCTTTCCCCGGCGGCGATGGTCAGCGTGCGTTCCTGGCCGTCGTACGTCGTGCTCGCGCAGCCCGCGAGCAGCGTCGCGAGACCGCCGAGGAGCACCGCGCGCCGGGTGACGGTCATGGCCGCTCCTCGGCGATCGGCAGCTCGATCCACACTTCGAGCCCGGCCGGCTGGGCCTGTCGCAGCTCCAGACGTCCGCCGCGGGCGAGGACCTGCTGGTGCGCGATGGCGAGGCCGAGCCCGGTGCCCCGAGGCGCGCCGTCGCCACCCGCGCGCCAGAACCGCTCGGTCGCCCGGGCACGGTCGTCGGCGGAAAGCCCCGGGCCGTCGTCGCTGACGATCAGCCGGGCGACGCCTTCGCTTGTCTCCCAAAGGGTTTTGATATGGGAGCCGCGTCCGGCGTAGTGGACGGCGTTGTCCAGCAGCACATCCAGGATCTGGGCGAGCTCCGATTCGGGGCAGCGGACGAGGAGCGGCTCGGCGTGGCCGTCGTGGGGGAGCAGCAGCGCCCCGGCTTTTTCGGCGGCGGGACGCCAGGCGTCGACCCGCTCGGCCACGACCGTCGGCAGGTCGCCTGGCTCGTCGGTGTGCCCGGCGGCGAGCCGGGTGGCGGCACTGTCGGCGAGGGCGAGGGCGAGCAGACCGTCCAATAAGGACTCCAGCCGTTCGACTTCGGCCACGGTGGCGCGATAGGTGCGCTGGCCGTCGTCGTCGACGCGGACGGCGAGGGAGTCGACGCGCAGCCGCAGCGCGGCCATCGGGTTGCGGAGCTGGTGGGAGGCGTCGGCGACCAGGCGGCGCTGTTGCTCGGCCGCCTCGACGACGGCGTCCGACATCAGGTTGAACGACGTCGTCAGCGAGCGGAGCTCCCGCGGCCCGGCGGTATCGGGGACCTGCGCGCGATGCCCGGCCGTCACCGAGAGCACGCCTTCTTCGAGTTCGTGCAGCGGCCGGACCATCCAGCGGGAGAGCAGCACCGCCAGCGCGACGAACAGCGCGCCGACCAGCAACGCCCCGGAGACGATCAATGCCCAGCTGGCCGAGACGTCGGCGGCGGCGTTGGTCACCGACGCCTGCAGCACGACGACACCGGCGACGCGGGTCCCTGTCCCGACGGGACGCGCGAGCAGCACGGGTTCACTCGACCACGGGTCCAGCCTCGACGGGCCCGGGCTCGGCTGGTTGCGCAGGGTGGCTTCGACCAGCGTCCGCACCGCGGGATCGGTCGCGGACAAGCCGCCGGTGCCGACGAGCGGCACGCGCCGTGCGTCGACCACGACGACCGCTTCGCCGTACAAGCTCGAGTACCGTGTCGCCTCCGTCGCGAGTGCGGCGACATCGCTTGAGTCGACGGCCTGCTGGGCGAGGACCACGAACCTGTCGATGTCCGCACCGCGCGAGATGACCAGCTGCTGGGTCCGCTGCCCGGCGGTGGTCGCGAACAGCGGGACGGCGAACGCGGCGACCACGGCCAGCGCGAACGCCACCAGCACCACCAGCAGACGGGTGCGCAACCTAGCCGCCCAGCCGATAGCCGAAACCACGGATCGTGGCGATCAGCCCCGGCCGGTCGAGCTTCGCTCGCAGCTGGGTCAGATGGACGTCCAGCGACCGGGACACCGCGAGGTACGCGTCGCCCCAGACCTCGTCCATCAGTTGCTGACGGCTCACCGCGGTGCCCGGCCGCGCGGCGAGCACCGCGAGCACCTCGAACTCCTTGGTCGTCAGCCCCGCGTCCGCACCGCCGACGAGGACGCGACGGGCGCCGAGGTCGACCTCGACGTCCCCGAAGTTCACCACTTCGGGTGGTGGTCCGCCGCGCAGTCCCGCGCGGCGGACCACGGCGTCCATCCTGGCCAGCAGTTCCGCCAGCCGCACCGGTTTCGGCAGATAGTCGTCGGCACCCAGGCGCAGGCCGCGCACGATCGACCGCTCGTCGTCGCGCGCGGTCAGCACCATCACCGGGAGCTCGGAGACCTGCCGGACCTTCCGCAGCACCTCGAGCCCGTCCATGTCGGGCAGCCCGAGGTCCAGCAGCATCATGTCGGCGTCACGGTGCCTGATCAGGGCGTCTCCGCCGCGCCGGACGCTCGTGACCGTGTGGCCGCGGGCTTCCAGCGATTCGACCAGGGCCCCGGCGACACCGTTGTCGTCCTCGACCAGCAGCACGTGCACGCTTCGCCTTCCGTCGTCAGGTCTCGCGGGACTTCTCCAGCTCGGAGGTGTGCGAGGTCTCGCGCATTGTCCCGTACACGATCAGTGAGACAAGGATGCACGCGGCGACGTACCAGAAGAACAGCGACTCGTGCCCGGCCTTCTTGAGCGCCTGGGCGATGAGCTCGGCCGTGCCGCCGAACACCGCGACCGTCAGCGCGTAGGGCAGGCCGACGCCGAGCGCGCGGATCTTCGTCGGGAACAGCTCGGCCTTCACGATCGCGTTGATGGAGGTGTAGCCGGTGACGATCACCAGCGCGCCCATCAGCAGCAGGAACGCCATGATCGGATTGCTCGCCGACGACATCGCGGTCATGATCGGGACGGTCAGCACGGTGCCGGCGATGCCGAAGAACAGCAGCATCGGCCGTCGCCCGATCCGGTCGGAGAGCCGCCCGGCGACGGGCTGGAGCAGCGCGAAGATCAGCAGCGCGAAGAAGAGGATGAGCGTGACCGTCTTCTTCGGGATCCCGGCGGTGTTCTCCAGGAACTTCTGCGAGTAGGTGGCGTAGGTGTAGAACGCCACCGTGCCGCCCATGGTGAGGCCGACGACGAGCGCGATCTCCCGCGGGTACTGGGCCAGTGCCCGGAGCGTGCCGCGGTCCCCGGCCTGCTTGCCGTTGCCGCTGTCGGCTTTTTCCTGCTCGTAGCTCTCGGATTCGTCCATACCGCGTCGCAGGTACATCACGCCGACCGCGGCGATCGCGCCGACGACGAAGGCGATCCGCCAGCCCCACGAGTTCATCTGCGCCTCGGTGAGGATGTTCTGCAGGACGATCTGCAGGCCGAGCGCGAGCAATTGACCACCGGCGAGTGTCACGTACTGGAAGCTCGAGTAGAAACCACGCTTGCCTGGTGTCGCCACCTCGGACAGGTAGGTCGCCGACGTCGAGTACTCACCGCCGACGGATAGGCCTTGGAGCAGACGGGCGAACACCAGCAGGATCGGCGCCGCGACACCGATGGAGGCGTAGCTCGGCGTCACCGCGATCAGCAGCGAACCGAACGCCATCAGCGAAACCGAGGCCACCAGCGCGGTGCGCCTGCCGAACCGGTCCGCGAACCGCCCGAGCATCCAGCCGCCGAGCGGGCGCATGAGAAAGCCCACCGCGAAAACGGCCGCGGTGTTGAGGAAAGCGGCGGTCGTGTCGCCGTTGGGGAAGAACGACTTGGCGAAATACGTGGTGAACGCCGCGTAGGCGTACCAGTCGTACCACTCGATCAGGTTCCCGAGCGAGCCGCGAAGCACGTTCGCGACCACTCGCTTCTCGCTTACGGGTGGCGAGTCGGCGGTGCCGGTTGTCATCGTTGACCTCCTGTGTTGACGCTCACCCTGCGGATCGCGGGCGGGTGTCACAAGGTCAAAGCCGTTTTCCTAACCTCCGCTTAAGAGGATTCCGGGCTGTGGACCAGAGACACGAGGACGATCTCCCGCGCCGCGCGGACGGTGGCCGCGACCGCGGCCGGGTCCCGGCCGATGCGTTCGGCGCCCGCCCGCATGACACCGGACAGCAGCTCCACCTTGAGGCGCACGTCGCCGACGTCGCGGAACTCGCCGCGCGCAACGCCGTCCCGGACGACGTTCTCCACCTCGACCACGATCGCCCGGAACGGGCTGTACGGCGCTTCGGCGTCCGCCAGGCCGGAACATCAGCTGCAGGGTCTGGTCGGTGAACGCCCGCAAGACAGCCTCGATGATCTCCCGCATCCGCTTCGCGGCCGGGTCCGCGGACCGCGCGGCGATCGCGGCCACCCGCGCGACCGTGGGCCGGCCCGCGCGCTCGGTCAACGCGAGGATCAGCGCGTTCTTGTCGCCGGCGTAGTTGTACAGCGTGTTGCGCGCGAGTCCCGCCCGGGCGGCGATGTGGCCCATGTTGATCGAGTCGTAGTCACGTTCGAGCAGCAGCTGCCGCATCGCCTCGGCGAGGTCGGCCCACACCATCTCGTTGTGTTCCTCGATGCTGGCTCCACGGATCCGGGGCATCGGGCCATCCTCTCCAATTCGTTGTCACACAGCCTGGGCGGCCTCCATCGCGACGCCCGACAGATGCGGGTTCTCCTGGTGCGCCGCGGTGAGCTTCACGCGGTTGAAGCGCCAGCCGTCCGCCGTGCGGACCGCTTCGTTGTCGTAGAAGCCGACCACCAGCCAGTGATTGGGTCCACCGTCGACGAGCTCGTCCGGCAACCAGTGATCGGCACGAACGTGCGCGTGGAGCTTCGCGCTGTCGCCGTCGATCTCGACGACGTGGCCGGTGATGGCATGGTGGGTCGCCGCGAAGCCCGCGAAGGAAGCGCGGAGGACGTCGAGGTAGTCGGCGAGCGGCACGGTCATCGGCGGGGTGTCGACGACGGACGAGAAGTCGATCGTCAACGGGTCGGTGAAGTCGAGTGGACAGTGCGAAAAGGACGGTGGGGAAGCCGGGGTGTCCGGCCTCCCCACAGTCCTTGGCGGGCTGATTATCGGGGGATCAGCTCAGTGTCACCGCGCTGTCGTCGAGGACGAACGAGGTCTTCAGTGAACTGTCTTCGGTGCCGGTGAACGTCAGGGTGACGGTCTGCCCGGCGAACGACGACAGGTCGACGGTCTTGAGGGCATAGCCGGTGGCCTTGTTCAGGTTGGAGTAGCTCGCCAGCGTGGTGGTGCCGCCGGTGAGGGTCAGCTTGTCGTAGGCGGTCGCCGTGGTCGTTTCGGCGCTGTCGACGTGCAGGTAGTAGGTCAGGCTGGCGTGGCAGCCTGCGGGGATGGTCACGGCCTGCGACAAGGTGTCGGTGTGGGTGGTGCCGTAGCCGTTGAGCCAGGCGTTCCAGGTGCCGCCGTGGGTGGGCTGCTGGGAGCCGCTCTGGGCGATGACGCCGGTGCTGGCGGTCCACCCGGTGTTACCGGATTCGAAGTCGGGGTTGGCCAGCTTCTGTCCCGAGCAGTTCCCGCCGGTGGTGCCGACGGTCCAGCTGAACGAGGTGGAACCACTGTGCGCGGCGCTGTCGGTCGCGGTCGCCGTCACGTTGTAGGTGTTCGCGGTGCTCGGCGTGCCGGAGATGGTGCCGGTGGAGGAGTTGATCGACAGGCCGGCGGGCAGGCCGCCGGCGGTCCAGGTGTACGGCGAGGTGCCGCCGCCGGCCGAGAGCGGCAGGCTGACCGCGGTTCCGATCGTGCTGGACTGGTTGCCCGGGCTGTTCACCGTGACCGTACCGGTCGCGCTGCAGGTCGGGTCGGCGGACTGGGCGGGGACGCTGACGGCGTCCCAAGCGGCCTTCACCTTGTTGAACTCGGCGCAGCTGCCGGGGAAGAGGTTCTTCGCCGCGGTCAGTGTCCAGGTGCGGTACTTCAGGTACGAGGCGCCGCTGGTCTTGATCAGCATCGCGTTGTAGAAGATCTTCATCGCGGTCTGGACGCCGAGACCGGTCACCGTGGAGCTGTTGCAAGTGGAGCTGGCCGGCTGCCCGTTGGTGGGGCTGGAGCCGTTGGCCAGCAGGTAGTACCAGTGGTTGCCGGGGCCGGCGGCCGCGTGCACCTCGGAGCCCGGGACCGAGCTGGAGTAGCAGTTGGCGTGGCCGAGCGCGGACGGGTTGTACATGTTGCGGATCGGGCCGTTGCCGACCAGGTTGATCGTCTCGCCGACCAGGAAGTCCGGGACGTCGTACGGGGACGGCTCGTTGGCGAACGACTCGGTGGACGCGCCGAAGACGTCGGCGACGAACTCCTGCGTGCCGCTGCCCGAGATCCCGCCGGGGGTGTGGTCGTCGATGCCGTGGCCGAGTTCGTGCGCCACGACGTCGAGGGACCCGATCCACTGGTTGGACTGGTTGTGTCCGATCTGGACCTGGCTGCCGTCGTAGTAGGCGTTCAGGTCGTTGAGGCCGACCCTGATCGGCCAGCCGCCGCCCGCGCCGTCGAAGCTGTTGCGGCCCAGCCATTGCGTGAGCATCTTGTTCTCGGTCTGGGCCGCGAAGAGCGCGTCGACGCAGCCTGTTTCGCGGGCGGTGGCGGTGCCGTTGCCCCACGCGTCGTCGGTACCGCTGAACGTGGTGTTGTTCGCCGCGTCCTGGCAGCTGAGGTTGGTGACCGCCGGGTCTTTCAGCGAGTAGGTGCTGCCGGTGTGCGTGGTGGTCAGCGGCACCGGGTTCGGGCCGTTCCACGCGCTGGTGCCGGTGCCGTGCATGACGTGTTCCTGCGTGTGGAGCACGGTGCCGTTCGCGGCGTCGACGGTGACGTCGAGCTTGCTCGGTCCTTCGGCGTCACGGCCGAGAATCGTGCTCTGCCAAGCGAGTTTCGGCGTGCCGAGGGCGTAGGTGACGAGCTGCGCGGCGCCCACACTGTCCACAGTGGCCAGTTGCTTCGAGGCGACGGACTCCGCCTGTGCCTTGGTCACCGCCGGGGTGACACTGGCCAGGTCGATCGTGGTGTCCTGCCCGACCGAGGTGGTCAGGACCTGCCCGGCCGAGTCGGTGACGACGACGAAGTCACCGCCGACGACCGGGAGACCCTTGTAGGTCCGGTCGTACGGGATGTACTTCAGCCCGTCGGTCGAGGAGATCACCTTGTGCTGGACGAAAGTGTCGTTCGCGCTGGCGTGCAACGCCGCCGGGCGGGTGGCCACCAGACCGGCCGCGGCGTCGGAGGCCATGGCTTCGGCGCTTTGCGCGGTACTGGTGGACGGTTGTGCCTGTGCGGTGGTGGCGGCGAGCCCGGCGACCAGTATGCCGGTCGCGGCCAAGACGAAAGGTCGTCTCAGTTTCACGGTGGATCTCCTCGGGGCAGGGCGAACGCGCCCCGGGTTTGTGGCCGGGACGGGTACGGAAGGGGAGAAAGGCACTGATACGAACGAAAGCAAGGATCCGCCCCGCGCCGCCGGTGAACAAGCGACGAACGTATTGATGTTATTCAGCGTTAGCAATACCTCATAAACGAGACACCCCAGCGAGAAGGGCGCAATTCGGATGTATTCGCCCTTTTCGTGAAAACATGATTTTTGCCGAAAACGCGCGAGAAACCGCCATCTGTCGACAGATGGCGGTTTACTGCCCGCCCGGCATGTGCCGGACGGGCAGGCGGAAGCGCGTTTCGGCGGACCGGCCGCGCCCTGGTGACTCTTCGTGCTGGGGCTGGCTTCAGGAAAGGAAACTGCGCTCGCCGGCCAGGCGAGGTCATGAGGTGCGCGTATAACGGCCTATACGGCCACGCCTACCCGGTGAAAGGACTGCTTTGCGCGCTGGCCAGCTTCGAGCCGCCTGTCGTGAGGCCGGCAGCGATCACGTAGGAGCTCGTTGCCTTGGGAAGCGGGACCCAGAGGTCGACGGAAGTCGTGTCACGAGCGGTGCCCGGCACGATCCGGTAGACGAGATTTTCGTTCATCCAGTCCGCGTGCACCGGTTTCCCGCCGGTCGCCTGCCGCATGCTCCAGCTGACCATGACCTCTTTGCCGCGGAGCCCGGCCAGTTCGATGTTCGCGGTGACCAGCACACCGACGGGTTCCTTCTTCTTGAGCCGGGCGTTTTTGAGCACCTGGACCACTTTGGCGGCGGCTTCCGCCGGGGAAACCGGCTTGCCTTGGGGGGTTACGGAACTTCCCGCCGCGAGCCACTTGATCGCCGGCACACATTCTTTGGGGACCGAGATTTCGTCGCCCGCGCGGCTGAGCGCGTCGCTGGTCGCGGTGCAGAGTTTCACCGGGTCCACCGAAGGCGGTACCTGAATTCTGTCCATGGTGACCGCTGGCTCCTGGTCCGTTGTCGGAGTAAGTGGCGTCACCGATGTGGACGTGGACGGCTTGGTGGACGAGGTGCCCCGAGTGTCGGTAAACGACGGTGCGGTGGCCGACGTCGGCGTGCTGGTCGGCAGCGGCCGGAAACCGCGCGGAGTCGGCGTCACGCTACGGGTGTACTCGCCGAGTGTGAGTGGTGCGCTGACGAGGATTTCCGAGGTGAAGGCAGCACTGTCTTCCGGGTCCGGAGTCGGACGCAGCGAAATGACGGCCGTGATCGCGCCCGCGAGCGCCCCCATGCTGAGAACCGTTGCCATGATTCGCTTCCACCAGCGCCTGCCCCATCCTGGACCAGGTGCCGCCGTTGCGTCTGCCATGAGACTCACCCCCTGGGCGAGTGGACGAGAAAGAATCATCCTAGGAACGCGGCGACTCGAATCCGGTTCCCTTTGGGGCAGCGAACAAGGCCGACGAAAGCGCTCAGATCTGCGATCGCCGAGCGCTGGCCGGCCGCGCCCGCGAACGCAGTACCGCGGGCGCGGTCCGAATCGGTATCGGCGAAACCGCCGACGGGCTCGACGCGCGGCGGTCGTGGTTGCAAGGCCCGGCTCGCCGAGCGGTTCGCGGTGCCGGGTGCCGAGCCCGTCGTTGAGACGCTGGAAGCCTTCTGCCGCAAGGGATCCCTGCACCAGGCTGCCCTCGCCCGCCGCCTCGCCGTGCGGGCCTGACGAGAGTCAGTCGACGCCGAGGACGCGGGCCAGGACGGCGAGCGACTCGGCGGCCTCCCGGCGGCTGACGGTCGCCTGCTGCATCATCGAGGAGCCGTGGAACGTGCCGGGGAACAGGTGCAGTTCCACGGTGACACCGGCGGCGAGCAGGCCCTGTGCGTAGGCGATGCCCTCGTCGCGCAGCGGGTCGAACTCCATCACCGAGATGTAGGCCGGTGGCAGGCCGGCCAGGTCGGTGGCCCTGGCCGGGGCGGCGTAGATCGGGACGCCTTCGGTGCCGCGGACACCGGCGCCGAGGTAGCTGTCCCAGCTGAACTCCGTGTTCGGCCGGTTCCAGATGGGCGTGTCGACGAAGGCGCGCATGCTCGGGGTCTCGAGCCGGTCGTCGATCTCGGGGACGGCGAGGAACTGGAAGGCGATCGCCGGGCCGCCGCGGTCGCGGGCCAGCAGCGCGAGCGCCGCCGACAGGCCGCCACCGGCACTGACCCCGTGGACGACGATCCGGGCGGGGTCGATACCGAGCTCGTCGGCGTGCTTGTCCATCCAGACCAGCGCGGAGTAGCAGTCCTCCAGTCCGGACGGGTAGGGGGCCTCTGGCGCGAGCCGGTAGTCCACCGACACCACGACCACGCCGAGTTCACGGGCGAAGCGCAGGTTGGCCGGGTGGTCGATGTCGACGTCGCCGATGATGAAACCGCCGCCGTGGATGTCCAGGATCGCCGACTTCGCGGCGACGCTGTCCGGGGTGTAGACGCGCACCTTGACGTCGGGGCCGCCGCCGGAGCCGGGTACGAGTTCCTCGCGGACGGTGACGCCGTCGGTTTCGGGCTCGTCGAAGGCCGCGGTGAACTGCTCCTTCATCTGGCGCCGCGCCGCGGGCAGGTCGGAGAAGTCCATCCTCGGCAGTATCGCCAGTGCGCCTGCGAGCTCGGGATCGATCGGATAGCTCATCGGGTTCCTCCGTTGTCCGGGTGACTGCCGTCAATACTGGCGTCGCCCGGCGCGGGGTTCATCCGCCACGCGTCGCCCATATCGGGTCCGTGACCCGCCGGGCGCGCGCCCGCCTGATGCCGGCGGTCCGTCGCGACCACCGGTGATCCGCGGAAAACCGACTGGTGAACGCGCGGCTCTGTCATAATCCGGGCGCAGGCCAAGACACAGCGCAAGGGAGTGGTGATGTCCGCGCACATGGAGCAGCTGATCGCCCAGTTCGAGAGTTTCCAGGCCAAGGCGCGGCAGGCGGAGGCCCGGTTCGCCGGGGTCGGCGACATGCAGGAGCAGATCGCGCGGATCGAGACCACCGTGAGGTCGCCGGACGGCAATGTCACGGTGGTGGCGGGCGCCGGGGGAACCGTCACCGACCTCCGGCTCGCCGCGGGCGCCATGCACATCGAGGCGGGCAGGCTGTCCGCGATCATCATGGACACCCTGCGTCAGGCCGTCGCCGGAGCCGTCCGGCAGCAGGCAGGGATCGTGGACGACGCGTTCGGTGACGCGTTCGGCGTCAACACCACGGAGCAGGTCCGTCAGGCCCAGGCCGAAGCGATGGGAACCACCGCGGAAGAGCCCGCGTCGGAACAGCAGGCGCCACGGCGTCGACCCGCCGCGCAGGACGACGACTACTTCGACCAGAACTCCTTCCTCCGCCGCGACTGACCATTCCGACCGAGAGAGTCCCGCGATGCCAGACGGAATACAGACGAACACCGACGCGATCTTCGACTACGCCCGGCAGCTCCCTTTCTACGAAGAGGAAGCGGACAAGTTCGGCGCCAAGATCGACGCGGCCGACGTGACCGACGAGGCGTGGGGAATCGTCGGCATCTTCGCCAAACAGGGCTACACCGAGCGCCTTACCGAACTGCGCTCGCTGTTGACCGAGCTGAAGGACGGCGTGGACACGTTGGCGGGCAAGCTCACCAAGGCCGGGGAGATGTACCGGGGCACCGAAGAGGCCGGGGTGGTCACCTTCGGTGCGTATCAGGCGGAAATCGACGCGGCGGGGAAGTAGGGCTCATGACGGAGAAGAAGAGCATCGCCGACGCCCTGAACGTCGAGGGGTACGACGAGAGCACGAGTGCGAACCTCGATCGCGCGATGGGCTACGTGCCCGTGGCCGGCACGATCTACAAGTCCGGCAAGTCGGTCGCCGCGCACGCCCAGCAGGCGGCCGAGGCGGACAGCCCGGGTGAACTGGCGTCCGCGGGTGCCGCGCTGGTCGGCGACGGAGCGTCGTTCGTCGGCGCCGCCGCCGGTGACATGGTCACCTTCGCCATGGACCCGATCGGCTGGCTGGTCAGCCACGGGCTGAACATGCTGCTCGAACTGGTCCAGCCGCTGCAGGACGCGTTGCACCAGGTCACCGGGGACGGCCCGGCGATCGGGCACGCTTCGGGCAACTACACCACGATCGCGCAGGGCTTCGTCGCGCTCGCCGAGGACTTCGAGCGGACCGGTGATACCGCGCTGGCCGAGTGGGTGGACGAGGCCGGCAACGCGGCGCGGGAAGCGCTCGGCGACTTCTCGTCCGGTATCCGCGGCATCGGCTCGGCCGCCGGTTCGGTGGCCGAGGTGCTGCAGATGTGGTCGATGGTCATGGTGGTCATCGAAGAGGTGATCAAGGCGATCATCACCGAGCTGGTCTCCTGGCTGATCACGCTCTGGCTGCCCGCGCTGGCCGCGTCGGTGATCAGCTTCGGCGGCTCGGTCGCCGCCGCGATGACCGCGTCCATCGCCAAAGCCGCCTCGGTGCTGCAGAAGGTCACCCGCTACCTCGGCAAGTTCGGCAAGCTGCTCGACAAGTTCATGGAGTTCTTGGCCAAGTTCTCCGGAAAACTGGAGGTTTTCGCCAGGAAACTGCGGGTCGGCGTGATGCCGGGGGAGACCAAGTTCGGCTTCGGCGCGGTCGCGCAGGGCTTCCAGCCGAGCAACCGGATGCTCAGTACGATGTTCGGCACGACGGTCGGTGCGAGCCCGCTGATCGCCGGTGCGAGCGTCAAGGCCGGTATCGGGGTCGCCAAAGGCGTCTCGGGCGAGGTCAAGGACGCCGTCACACCGGAAGAGGGGGAACCGTGGTTCAACAAGAGCGCGATCGGCGGGGATCAGAGCCCGGAGAAGACCCGGGAGAACCTCGACATCTAGGCGCCGATCCCGGCGAACTCGCGGAGCCGGCGCCCACTGAAGCCAGGCGGCGGGCAGCGGGGAAAGTGTTCGCGCATCAGGAGCGCCTGGATCTCAAGAGGGACAAGCTCCTGGTGCGTCCCGGGTTCCGGGAACGCGTCGAGGAGTTCATGCGGGACCAGTGGCACGAGCCGGTCATCGTGCTGTGTCTTGGTGACACCGACCTGGGATTCGACGTCCCCGGCAGGCGCATGGACGGTACGGTCAAAGGAAAACGGCTCGTGCGGCGGTTCTTCTGGAACGTCCTGCGCGGAATCGGCGGTGCGGGGGCCTTCGTCTTCTCCCTGGTGAACGGCGTCGACCCGCGTGGAGCGGCGCACTTGTTCAACCGGGAAATCCGCGTCACCGGCCCCGCGAACGCGATGGCGCTCGACCTGCTCGACAAGCTCGGGCCGGTGAAGGGCCGATGGCTGGTGTTCTCACCGTCGAGCATCGCGGTGGTGGACACGGGATCGACCCTCGCCGATCCGGCCGCCGCGCCCGCGCCACAGATCGCCTGGCAGGCACGCAAACCGCAGGCACCGGCCGTCAGTTTTCGCACGCGAACCCTGACCTGGCCGGACGGATCGAGTTTCACCTTCCCGCTGCAAGGCCGCACCGAGGTGCGGCACCTGCGGAAGTATCACGAGTCCCCGGACATCATCCACTGGAACGGCGACCGGCTCGACGAGACCTGAAACCGGCAGCCGCGGAACCCGCGTCTGGCTGCTGTCGACGGGTGCCGGGGCGCAGGGGCTTTCGCCGGGACGGGAGACGATGTCCCATGGCGATCGGGCGCGTCCGGGACGGGAGCCGCCGGCAGACCTCCTCCAGGTTCAACTGGCCTTCGGTGGCCAGGGTGCGTGTGTGGTTCCGGCGGTCTTCGTCGACGTCCAGGTAGTCGTCCAGCAGTTGGAGGGTCTCGCCGATCTCGAGGATCAGTTCCTGCTCGTGCCGCCCGAGGTTGGGCCGCACCAACGCGAAGACCGCCAACGTGCCGTGACCGCCCTTGTGGCGGGTGACCTCCGCGAGGGCGAACTGTGAGGCCGAGGGATCGCGCTGGCAGCGGGCCTGGATCTGGTACCGGTGCACGGCGCTGACCGCGGTGTGGATCGGGTCGCCGCGGTCCCTGGCCCACGCCGAGTTCGAACAATTCACCGAGCCGGTGCTCGAGTTCGTGGCTGTCGGTCTCGTCGAAGAGGTCGTCGTACAACCGGGTGAACGAAAGGCCGAGCACCGAGACGTCGCTCGCGAAGGGCACGCCGGCCATTCGCGCGTATCCGGCGAGGACAAAACTGCTCTTCGTCGCGTAGGAAAGCAATGACTGGGCTATTTCGCCCGCCCGCCCCATCGCGATCTTTTGCCTGGGGCACAAGGAACCGGTAGGTCGGGACGGGAAATCCGGGCGGGATAGAGGGTGTCCACCCGCATCACCTCACGCTGACCGCCGCGCGGGCGCCGAGCCTCGCGATGCAGTCAAGGTTAGGCAGTGGAACGGCGGCTGGGAAGGTGCGCGGATCGGCAGGATGGCCGACCGGGGTGGCGACCGGGGTGGCCGGGACCACGGAACTGACGCCGCCGGGCCGGCCAGGTGCGATTTCGGTCACGCTGGGTTGTCACCCTGACACCGGCTCCCGCCACCGGTCCGGCCCTGCGGGACGTGGCCTGATTCCGTAAGGCTGCCTGGTGGAGCCGACCGTTGCCCGCCAAAGACTTCCGCCGCCGGCGGGTGCCGGAAGTCCGGTTAGGACGATCGCGGTTACCCGTAGGTAGGGGTGGCGCGGGTTCGGTGCGCGGCGGGCCAGCCGATAACCTCACCTCGTCAGCAGCGAAGATGGTGAACCGAGGAGTGTTAAGTGGGACGGTCCGTTCTGGTTACCGGCGGCAATCGCGGGATCGGCCTGGCGATAGCCCGGGACCTCGCCGCGCAGGGGCACAAGGTCGCCGTGACGCACCGGGGTTCGGGCGCGCCCGAGGGCTTGTTCGGAGTGCAGGCGGACGTCACCGACGCCGAGCAGATCGATGCCGCGTTCACGCTCGTCGAGGAGCACCAGGGCCCGGTCGAGGTGCTCGTCTCCAACGCCGGCATAACCGATGACACGCTGCTGATGCGCATGAGCGAGGACCAGTTCACCCGGGTCGTCGACGCGAACCTCACCGGCGCGTACCGCGTCGCCAAGCGCGCTTCGCGGGGCATGCTGCGGGGCAAGTGGGGCCGGTTCATCTTCGTCTCGTCCGTGGTCGGCCTCATGGGCGGCGCCGGACAGGTCAACTACGCGGCCAGCAAGGCCGGTCTCGTCGGCCTCGCGCGTTCGCTCGCCCGTGAACTCGGCTCGCGCAACATCACCGCCAACGTCGTCGCACCCGGGTTCGTCACCACGGACATGACCGAGCAGCTCTCCGAAGCCGTGCGCGCGAAGGCACTCGAGAACATCCCGGCCGGCCGCTACGCGGACCCCGCCGACATCGCCGCCGCGGTGCGGTTCCTGGCTTCGGAAGAGGCCGGTTACGTCAACGGTGCCGTACTGCCCGTCGACGGCGGCCTCGGTATGGGCCACTAGTTCCCGATTTCTTGTCTTGTAACGACTTTCCCGAAACTGGAGGACAAGGTGTCCGGACTTCTCGAAGGTAAGCGCCTGCTGATCACCGGTGTCATCACCGATGCTTCGCTGGCATTCCACGCCGCCAAGATCGCCCAGGAACAGGGCGCCACGGTGATCCTCACCGGCTTCGGCCGCATGTCGCTGGTGGAGCGCATCGCCAAGCGCCTGCCGCAGCCCGCGCCGGTGCTGGAACTGGACATCACGAACGAGGAGCACCTGGCCTCGTTGGCCGACCGCGTCCGCGAGCACGTCGACGGCCTCGATGGAGTGCTGCACTCCATCGGCTACGCCCCGCAGACCTGCCTGGGCGCGCCGTTCCTGGACGCGCCCGCCGACGACGTGAAGATCGCCGTCGACGTCTCGGCGTTTTCGTTCAAGTCCCTCGCCGTGGCGACCCTGCCGTTGCTGAGCCCCGGCTCCTCGATCGTCGGCATGGACTTCGACGCCCGCGTCGCCTGGCCGGTCTACAACTGGATGGGCGTCGCGAAGGCCGCGCTGGAGTCGGTGAACCGGTACCTGGCGCGCGATCTCGGCCCCAAGGGGATCCGGGTGAACCTCGTCAGCGCGGGACCGATGAAGACCATGGCCGCCAAGTCGATTCCCGGCTTCGGCGAGCTGGAAGAGGGCTGGGGCGAGCGCGCTCCGCTCGGCTGGGACAGCTCGGACCCGATTCCCACGGCGAAGACCGTGTGCGTGGCGCTGTCGGACTGGCTGCCCGCTACTACCGGCTCGATGATCATGGTCGACGGTGGAGTCCACGCGCTGGGTATCTAGTCTCCGACTCGGGTGGGCACGGCCTGTCCGTCCCGGCTTAGCCGTGGCATGAATGGACCTTTCATCTCGTTTTTTGAGATGAAAGGTCCATTCATTTCAGTCCTGAGGTTCGCGCGGCATCACTGTGTTTTCGGCGGCCCCGCGCGCTGTGGTTCTTTCGCCTGCCGCCCAACGGGTTTACTGCGGTAGTGGGAGACGTAGCCGGACGTGATTTTGAGTGCGACGTGCCCCTTGGTTTCGGTCGGATGGTGCCGTGCTTACTTGAGCGTGTTGCGTATAACGCCCTATACGGCGTGGGCACGCCCACCTGGATGCGCGGCAAGGATGGCGAGAAGGCAGGATGGGGGAGTGGGTTATGACGCGCTGCTGTGGCTTTCTTTTGGTGGTCCCGAGGGGCCGGACGAGGTTATGCCGTTCCTGGAGAACGTGACGCGGGGCCGTGGGGTCCCTCGCGAGCGGCTTCTCCAGGTTTCCGAGCATTACCAGCACTTCGGCGGGATTTCGCCGATCAACCGGCTGAACCGGGACGCCATCGCGGCGGTGGAGAAGCAGCTGTCGGCCGAAGGGGTCGAGCTGCCGGTGTACTTCGGGAACCGCAACTGGCGGCCGATGGCCGAGGACACCGCGGCCGAGATGGTCGCGGCCGGGGTCCGGCGCGCGTTGGTGTTTCCCACCAGTGCTTACGGGGGTTACTCGGCTTGCCGGCAGTACGACGAGGACATCGAGCGCATTAGGGCCTCGGTGGGCGGTGACGCGCTCGAACTCGTGAAGATCCGCCAGTTCTTCGACCATCCGCTGTTCATCGGGGCGTTCGCGGACGCGTTGCGGGTGGCGCACGCGGAGCTCGGGAACCTGCCGGGCACGCGCACGGTGTTCACGGCGCATTCGGTGCCGATCAGTGCGGACAACGCGGCCGGGCCGCCTTCGGAAGGTGGCAACAGGTACTCGCGGCAGATCGCCGAAGCGGCTCGCCTGGTCGCGGCCGAGGGAGGTGTCGGGGAGTACGACATCGTCTGGCAGTCGCGGTCCGGGCCGCCGCAGGTTCCGTGGCTGGAGCCGGACATCGTCGACCACCTCGATGTCCTGCACGAGCAGGGCGTGACCTCGGTGGTCGTGTGCCCGGTCGGGTTCGTGTCCGATCATCTCGAGGTGATCTGGGACCTCGACAACGAGGCCGCCGAGCGCGCCGCGGAGCTGGGGATGGGGTTCGCCCGCGCGGCTACGCCGGGTGGCGACGCACGGTTCGCGGAGCTGGTGGTCGAGCTCGTCCGGGAGCACGTCGAGGACGCGCCGGTCCGGAAGCTTTCGGAGTTCCCCGCGGCGGGGTGCACGGTCAACGGCGCGCCCTGCGCGGTGGCGTGCTGTGAGCCGGTGAAGCGGCCCGCGAGGCCCGTTTCGTAAGCCTCAGGGCGTCCGGTCGGCCTGCTCCGAGAAGACCCGCACGGCCTCGTTCACCGACGCGGCACGCGCGTGGCGGACGGCGTCGGACAGCGGGCGCAGCGCGTCGGCCCGTTGAACCGCGGCGGACGCCGAGAGCGCGCCACCGGGCTCGTCGGTCCGGGCGATGGCCAGGATCGCGGCCACCTCCTCTGCCCGCTGCAGCACCCGCAGGGCACGCGGCGGGGTCCCGGCGGGCCATTCGACGTCGGTCACCGCCCGCAGCCGTGCCGAAAGCTCGGCCCGGACGCCAGGACGGTCACTGGCGACGTTCAACGCCTGCAGCGCACCCGCGCTCGACCGGATCGCGTCGGTCATCCCGTGCTCCGCGTCGCCCAGGCCGATGTACTCGAGCGGGGTCTGTGTCTTGACCGAGAAGACCGTCCAGCGCACGAGCCCCTCGGCGATCGGCTCGGGCACCAACCCGTAGCCGATGCCGGGCAGCACCACGGCTTCCCCCGCCCGCAGCGCGGTTTCGGTGAACGGGCCGCCCCCGCCGAGCCCGCGGACGTCGCCGGGCGCCGGGAGTACCAGTTGGACACTGGTGACCCCCTGGGCGCGCAACGCGACGAGCAGCTGCACGGGGGTGGCGGGACGGTTGAACGCGAGCGGGAGGTCGAACGCCTCGGCGGCGCCGGCATCGGCCGCGACGACGTCATGGGCCTCGCCCCAAGCCTTCAGGGAGTCGAGCACATCGTCGGACGCCGCGGCACCGTTGAGCCACGCGGAAGACCAGACGGCGAAGGTCGCACTGGGACTGCACACGACGCCCTATTTTACCCGGTCCCCGAATGGTTCCGGCACTGGTCCCGCTGGAGTGGCTCCACGTCGACGGGACACGAAACGCGAAGTAGCGTCGTAGGAGTGAACTCAGCACCAGCACATCTGCCCCGCACCGTCGGGGAGCTCCGCGCCGCCGGGCACGAGCCTCGCAGTGTGAAAACCGAGATCCACGAAAACCTCCTCGCCGCCCTGCGCGCGGGCAAGGACCCGTGGCCCGGCATCGTCGGTTTCTCGAGAACCGTGCTGCCGCAGCTGGAACGGGCCCTGCTCGCCGGGCACGACATCGTCCTGCTGGGTGAACGCGGCCAGGGCAAGACCCGCCTGCTGCGGACCCTCGCCGGTCTCCTCGACGAGTGGACCCCGGTCATCGAGGGCTCCGAGCTCGCCGAGCACCCGCTGGACCCCATCACCCCGGCGTCCCTGCGCCGTGCCGCCGAACTCGGCGACGACCTGCCCGTGGCGTGGCTGCACCGCAGCTCCCGCTACACCGAAAAACTCGCCACCCCGGACACCTCGGTGGGTGACCTCATCGGCGACGTCGACCCGGTGAAGGTCGCCGAAGGCCGCAGCCTGGGCGACCCCGAGACCATCCACTTCGGTCTCGTGCCCCGGGCGCACCGCGGCATCGTCGCGATCAACGAGCTGCCCGACCTCGCCGAGCGCATCCAGGTGGCGTTGCTCAACGTCATGGAGGAGCGCGACATCCAGGTCCGCGGTTACACGCTGCGGCTGCCGCTCGACGTGCTGCTCGTGTCGACGGCGAACCCGGAGGACTACACCAACCGCGGCCGGATCATCACGCCGCTGAAGGACCGCTTCGGCGCGGAGATCCGCACGCATTACCCGCTCGACGTCGCCTCGGAGGTCGAGGTCGTCCGGCAGGAGGCGCACCTCGTCGCCGAGGTGGGGGAGCCGCTGCTCGAGGTGATCGCCCGGTTCGTCCGGAACCTCCGCGAGTCCACCGTCATCGACCAGCGCTCCGGGGTGTCCGCCCGGTTCGCTGTCGCGGCCGCGGAAACCGTTGCGGCGGCGGCGCTCCGGCGTTCGGCGCTGACCGGCGAGGAGCCCGCGGTGGCCCGGCCGGTCGATCTCGACGCGGTGCCTTCGGTGCTGCGCGGGAAGATCGAGTTCGAGCCCGGTGAGGAAGGGCGCGAGGTCGAACACCTCGTGCACCTGCTGCGCCGCGCGGTCGCCGAGACGGCACGGGACAGGTTCGCCGGGCTCGATCTCCGCCCGCTCGCCGACGCCGTCGCCGACGGGCACCTCGTCGCGACCGGGGAACGCGTGCCCGGCAAGGATGTTCTCGCCGCACTGCCGGAATTGCCGGTTCTGCACGAAGTCGCCGTGCGCGCGGGCGTGGCCGCGACCGACTCGCCGGGCCGGATCGCCGCCGCCGTCGAGCTGGCGCTGGAATCGCTCTACCTGGCGCGAAAACTCGCGAAGGACTCCGACGACACGACGACGGTGTACGGCCCGTGACCGCCCAGCCGGAGGGCTACTCGTACGGTCCCTGGCACGAGGGACCCGATCCGCTCGCACCGCCGGCGGACCTGCGGGACGCGATGGACGAGATCAGCCGCGACATCATGGCCGGCTCGTCTCCGCGTTCCGCGCTCGAAGAGATGCTCCGGCGCGGCACCGAGCGCACGGCCGGGCTCGACGAGCTGACCCGCCGGGTCTGGCAGCGCCGCGCGGAGATCCAGCGGCGCAACCGGCTCGACGGGACGCTGCAAGAGGTCCAGCAGCTCCTGCGTGAGGCGCTGGACGCCGAGCGCCGCGCGCTCTTCCCGGAGCCGACGGACGACGCCAGGTTCCGTGAGGCGCAGCTGGACGCGTTGCCCCCGGGCACCGCGGCGGCCGTGCGTGAGCTCGCGCAGTACGACTGGCGGTCCGAGCAGGGGCGCGAGAACTACCAGCGCATCCAGGACCTGCTCGGCAAGGAAATGCTCGATGCCCGTTTCGAGGGCATGAAAGAGGCGATGCAGAACGCGGGGCCGGAAGACGTCGAACGCATCAACCAGATGCTGTCCGACCTCAACGCGCTGCTCGCCGCGCACGCGCAGGGATTCGAGGACATCGCCGAGCGCTTCGCCGAATTCATGAAGCGCCACGGGGAGTTCTTCCCGGAGAACCCGCGCAATGTCGACGAGCTGATCGACGTGCTCGCGGCGCGGGCGGCCGCGGCGCAGCGGATGATGAACTCGATGACCCAGGAACAGCGCGACGAACTGTCGCAGCTGGCCCAGCAGGCCTTCGGGGATCCGCGGCTCGCGCAGCAACTGTCCGCTTTGGACTCCCAGCTGCAGGCGTTGCGGCCCGGTGAGGATTGGACGTCGTCGGAACGGTTCCGGGGCAAGAACCCGCTCGGACTCGGTGAGGGCGCCCAGGCGATGGAGGACCTCGCCGAACTCGACGCGCTCGCCGAGCAGCTCGGCCAGTCCTATCCGGGCGCGAGCCTGGACGACATCGATCTCGAGGCGCTGGAAGCACAACTCGGCGCCGATTCGTCGGTCGATGCCCGGCGACTGTCCGAACTGGAGCGTGAGCTCCGGCGGCAGGGCCTGTTCGAACGCGCGCCCGACGGCTCGCTTCGGTTGTCTCCCAAGGCGTTGCGCCGTCTCGGCGAGACGGCGCTCGCGGATGTCGTGAGCGCGTTGCGTGGCCGGACCGGTGACCGTGACACGGAGTCGGCGGGCGCGGCGGGGGAGCCGACGGGGTCGAGCCGGCCGTGGAAGTTCGGCGACATGCAGTCGTGGGACGTGTCCAGGACGGTCCGCAACGCCGTGCTGCGCAGCGTTTCCGTCGGCGACCGCAAGGTGCGGATCGGCGTCGAGGACGTCGAGGTCATCGAGACCGAACACCGCAGCCGCGCCGCCGTGGCGCTGCTCGTCGACACGTCGTGGTCGATGGTGCAGGAGGACCGGTGGCTGCCGATGAAGCGCACGGCGTTGGCGCTGCATCAGCTGATCACCACGCGGTTCCGCAACGACGCGCTCCAGTTGATCACCTTCGGCCGGTACGCGACTTCCGTGGAACTGGCGGAACTGGTCGGTCTCGAAGGCGCGTGGGAGCAGGGAACCAACGCGCACCACGCGTTGCTGCTCGCCGGGCGGCATCTCCGCCGGCACCCGGACGCGCAACCCGTGGTGCTGATGGTGACCGACGGCGAGCCCACCGCGCACCTGGAACCGGACGGCTCGGCCGAGTTCAACTACCCGCCCGACCCGCGGACCATCCTCAAGACACTGTCCGAAGTGGACAGACTGGCGAAGCTGGGCGCCGCGGTGACGGTGTTCCGGCTCGGTGACGACCCGCGGCTGACGTCGTTCGTCGACCTCATCGCGCGCCGCTCCGGCGGCCGGGTGGTGGCCCCGGACCTCGACGGCCTCGGCGCCGCCGTCGTCGGCGACTACCTCCGGGTCCGCCGCTAAGCCCCCTTCGGGCGGTCACGCGCGTGGGGGTCGGGAGTGTTTACGAGTGTTAGAGCCACCCGTAGCCACTCACGACCCAGCTTCGCTCCGAGGCGACGCCACATTTGACCTTCTCATCAATAGGAGAGGGCGGGGGCGACGGTTTTCGCGAAGAGGTCGATGCCGGAGCGGTCGTAGGCGGCCTCTGCGAAGTTCAGGATCGCGTAGGTCATACCCAGGCCCCGCAACTCGGTGAGCCGCTCGGTGATCTGCTCGGGCGTGCCCACCAGCGGTCCGTTCGCGATGTTCTGGTGGGTCCGCTCGAGTTCCTCGGCGGGCAGGTACGGCTCCATATGCGAGCGGTGCCACGCCAGTTTGTCCTGGACGTCCTTCTCGGTCTCGCCGATGACGATGTTGTAGTTCGCCGAGCGCGTGATGGCGCCGAAGTCGGTGCCGAGGTTCTTGCAGTGCTCGGCGAGCACCTCCGACTTGTGCCGGAAGCCTTCGGGGTCGGAGGCGAAGTTGGTGTAGGACGCGTACTGCGCGGCGATCCGCAGCGTCTTCTTCTCGCCACCGCCGGCGATCCACAGGGGAATCCCGCCGTCCTGCAACGGCAACGGCCGCGAGATGGCGCCGTCGACCTGGTAGTGCTTGCCGTCCAGCGTGGCCTTGCCGGTGGTCCACAGCTGGCGCATGATCTGCACGCCTTCGTCGAGCATGCCGAGACGCTCACCGGCCGAGGGGAATCCGTAGCCGTAGGCACGCCATTCGTGCTCGTACCACCCGGCGCCGATGCCCATTTCGACCCGGCCACCGGAGATGATGTCGGTGGTGGCCGCGACCTTCGCGAGGTAGGCGGGGTTGCGGTAACTCATGCAGGTGCACATCTGGCCGAGCCGCACCCGGCTGGTCGCGGCGGCGAACGCGGCCATCAGCGTCCACGCCTCGTAGGTGACTTCTTCGGTCGGGATGGGGGTGGTGTGGAAGTGGTCGTAGACCCAGATCGATTCGAAAGGGCCTTCCTCGGCGGCGCGGGCGACGCCGAGCATGGTGTTCCAGTGGTCGGCGGGATCGATACCGGTCAGATCCAGCCGCCATCCTTGGGGCACGAACAGTCCGAAGCGCATGGTCAACAACTTAGCCGGGATCGTCGACGACGTCAGGTCAGGTCCAGCCGGTTCTGATCGGCTTTTGTCGGTGGTGGGTGCGATGCTCGGAGGATGACCAAGATACCCACGAGTTACTCGCCCACCTGGGACGGCGACACGCGGGACCCGCTCCCGCTCGTCGGTGACGAGCGGGAGATCCTCACCGCGTTCCTCGAATGGCACCGCCAGACCTTCGAGCTCAAGTGCTCGGGCGTGCCGCTGGAGAAGCTGTCGGAAAAGAGCATCTCGCCGTCCGGGCTGAGTCTGCACGGCCTCATCCGGCATCTCAGTGGCGCGGAACGCTGGTGGTTCCGCACGCAGTTCGCGGGCGAGGACGTCCCGATGCTCTATTACTCCGACGACGATCCGGACCAGGATTTCGACACCTTGGACGGTGACGTCGAGGAGGCGCTGGCCGTGTGGCGGGAGGAGTGCGCCCGCTCCCGCGAGATCGTCGCGAACTCCTCTTTGGACGACACCGGGACGTCCTTCCGCACCGGTGAACCCGTATCACTGCGCCGGATCGTCGTGCACACGATCGCCGAATACGCCCGGCACAACGGACACGCCGACCTGCTGCGCGAACGCATCGACGGCGCCACCGGCCTCTGAAGGCGTGTTCCCCGGCTAGGTAGGCGTGTTTCCCGTCTGGGTGGCCGGGGTTCCCGTTCGCGGGGTGACGGTGATGCGGGCGCCGCGGCCGGGGACGAGCGTGATGTGCCGGGTCTTGGCGGGTTCGGGGTGCAGGCGGTCGGGGGCGACGCGGAAGCGGGTGAACACCTCGCGGAGCACGATGTTCGCCTCCAGCAAGGAGAAGCCCGCGCCGAGACAGCGTCGCACGCCGCCACCGAAGGGGAACCAGGTGCCGGTCGGCGGGCCGCCCTCGAGGAACCGTTCCGGGCGGAAGGCGCACGGGTCCGGGTGGTGCTCGTCGTCGCTGTGGACCAGCCCGATCGACGGCATCACGGTGTACCCCGCGGGGATGCGGTAGCCGCCGATCTCGACGTCCTTGGTCAGCTTCCGCGCCACCTCGGAGATGACCGGGTGCAGCCGCATCGCCTCCTTGGTCACCGCTTCGAGGTACTTCTCGTCGCCGTCGTCCGCCGCGCGGATCGCCGCGGCCTGCTGCGCGGGGTCGCGGGCGAGTTCGTGGAACGCCCAGGCCAGCGCGGTCGCGGTCGTCTCGTGCCCGGCCAGCAGCAGGGTGATCAGCTGGTCGCGGAGTTCGAGGTCGGAGAGCCGGTCGTCCTCCGAAGGCACGGTCAGCAGCCGCGAAAGCACGTCGGTGCGGCTTTCGAGGTCGTCGGCGCGTCGGCGTTCGGCGATCTCCTCGTACAGCAGCTCGTCGACGCGGTCCTGGTGCGCCTTGTTGCGGCGCCACGGCCCGAAGCGCTGCAGCTTGGGGTTGTGCCAGCCGAAGATGTCGATGGCACCGATGTCGATCGTGGAGTTGAGCCGCTCCCGCAGTTCGTCGAGCCGCGCGCCCGCGCTGACCCCGAAGACGACCCGAAGGATGATCTCCAGGGTGAGCGCCCGCATCCGGTCGTGGACGCCGAACACGGTCCCGGCCGGCCAGCGGCTGACTTCGGCCGTTGTCAGCTCGGTGACCATGTCCCGGTAACCGCGCAGCGCGGCGCCGTGGAAGGCGGGCATCAGCAGTTTGCGTGCCCGCAGGTGGACGTCCTCGTCGGTCAGCAGGACCGAGTTCGCGCCCATGACCGGCTTGAGGATGACGTTGCCCTCGCCGGCGTGGAAGGTCGACACCGGCCCGGCGAACACCGTCTTGATGTGCTCGAGGTCCGACAGCGAGACGACCGACCGTTCCGGGAAGAGATTCAGCCGGACGACGTCGCCGTAGCGGCGGCGCAGCCGGGGGAGCCAGTGGTGGCGATAGTTCCCGAAGAGCACGGTCTGCACGAGGATCGGGAGCCGTGGCCCCGGCGGCAGCGGAGACGTGCTTCGGACGGTGTCGCGTGGTGAAGCGTCCGTCGTCATCCCTCTTTCCTACCCTCGAGTAAGTTCGCTGTCCAGGGGCGTACGGGGCCGTTCACCTGCCCGATCCCACCGGGCGAGAACGTGCTCCGCGACGCCGCCTAGGCTGGAACCATGCAGACTTGGTCATCGGTCGACGTGCCGACCATCCCCGGCACCCCCCGCCCGTTGCGGCTCCACGACACCGCGACGGGACAGGTGCGTCCCACGTCGCCGGGCGAAACGGCCCGGATGTACGTCTGCGGCATCACGCCGTACGACGCGACCCATCTCGGCCACGCCGCGACGTACCTCACCTTCGACCTGGTGAACCGCCTCTGGCGCGACGCCGGTCACGACGTGCACTACGTCCAGAACGTGACGGACATCGACGAGCCACTGCTGGAGCGCGCCATCCGCGACCAGGACGACTGGATCGTCCTCGGCATGCGCGAGACGGCGTTGTTCCGCGAGGACATGACCGCGCTGCGGGTTCTGCCGCCGCGCGAGTTCGTCGGCGCGGTGGAGAGCATTCCGGAGATCGTCGAGGTGATCGCAAAGCTGGTGGTGGCGGGCGCGGCCTACCGCGCGGACGACTCCGAGTACCCGGACATCTACTTCGACCACGCGGCAACCGGGCATTTCGGCTACGAGTCGAACTACGACGAAGAGACCATGCGGAAGCTGTTCGCCGAGCGCGGGGGAGACCCCGACCGCGCGGGCAAGCGCCACCCGCTCGACGCGCTGCTCTGGCGCATGGCACGCCCCGACGAGCCGTCGTGGGAATCCGAGCTCGGCGCGGGCCGTCCCGGCTGGCACATCGAGTGCAGCGCCATCGCCGTCAACCGGCTCGGCCTGGGCTTCGACCTCCAGGGCGGCGGGTCCGACCTGGTGTTCCCGCACCACGAGTACAGCGCCGCGCACGCCGAGGCGCTCGCGGGCGACAGGCCGTTCGCGCGGCACTACGTCCACGCCGGGATGATCGGCCTCGACGGCGAGAAGATGTCGAAGTCGCGCGGGAACCTGGTGTTCGTGTCGCGCCTGCGGGCCGACGGCGTCGACTCGGCCGCGGTCCGGCTCGCCCTGTTCGCCGGGCACTACCGCGCGGACCGCGCGTGGACCGACGACCTGCTCACGACCGCCGAGGCGCGGCTCGCTCGGTGGCGTGAAGCCGCCGCGCTCGCCGCCGGACCGTCGGTGGACGACACGATCGCCCGGCTGCGCGATCACCTCACCAATGACCTCGACACCCCGAAGGCCCTCGCGGCCGCCGACGCGTGGGCCGACGAAGCCCTCAAGCGCCAAGGCACCGACAGCGCCGCGCCGGGCCTGTTCCGCGACGCCGTCGACGCCCTCCTCGGCGTGCTCCTGTAACTCCGCCCGGGGAATATGTCGACGTTTTCCCCCGGGGG
>NZ_DASYMU010000255.1:0-173417 GCF_036008905.1 Amycolatopsis sp.
AAAACTACTCTACGGCCATGCCCCCAGAAGACAACGATCTCGGGGCAAGCGTCCGACTACGGACTAAATCTACAATTCGACCTGCCGCCAAATCGAGATCTTCATGTTCCCATAGACGGATAACTGTCCAGCCAGCTTCAATAAGTAGGCTATTTGTTTCCATGTCGCGTCGCTGGTTGTTCTCAATTTTTTTCCGCCAAAAATCACTATTCTTCTTGGAGGGTCGATAGTGCTCTGGGCATCCATGCCAATAGCAACCGTCGATAAATATCGCAAGGCGTGCCCTCCGAAAGACGATATCCGCAGTCCTTCTTAAATTCGACAAAGGCTTGAATGAGACTCGATACCGCAACCCCTCCCTATGTAGAAGTGATCGCAAATACTTCTCTGGCTTGGTGTCTCGTCCCTTATTGCCCCGCATCGACGCTCGAACCGCGGGAGAAGAGGCCCAAGAGTGCTCAGGGAGGGCCACGTCGCACAGTAACCCCTTCTCCCATGCACACTTCCACCCTTCGGCTAAATTCGCGGCACGAGTGGCCTTATCAACCTCACCGAGGTAGCGAGCAGGAGAACGTCCACCATCCGACCACCGAAGATAGGCGCGAATTCGTCGCGTGTTCGGCAAGACCTTCAACTCGACTGACGCACACGCCAACCGTCCATCACCAAGATCGACTGAGCGCCGATAGCGGCCTCGGGCAGCGCGATCTTGTTCCGCGGTACGCGCTTCACGACTTAATCCTGCCCGCCCTTTCCACGCGCGATCCGCCGGCGAGTCACCCTTCCAGGTATTTTGTTTCGCTCGCACCAAATCAGCCATACGCTACTTTCCAGCCTTTTCCAGAAGCTCAGCAACAGCATTGGCGAAAACCTCACCGAGAACCACTGGAACAGCGTTGCCTAGTTGTCGCATCTTTTCGCCTCGCGGGCCCTCCAGCTTCCAATCATCGGGAAATGTCATCACACGCGCCGTTTCTCGAACAGTCATGTAGCGATGCAGATACCTCCAACCATCCGGATTCCCCGAGTCGCGCACCCTCTCATCGGTGAGCATCACGGACTCCCCGCCGGGGACGCCGTGCACACCGGCCTTAACCGTCTTCGCCGGGCGGTCGAGCTCGTTAGGGGTATGCCCATCGTATATCCGCGCGTCAGGCCATCCGATGTGATCCGTGAAACCACCAAGATAGTGCTCTTTGCGATCCAGCTTGTCCCACGGAACCGCCGGCAAAGAACCGACCTCTTCACCAATTCCCTTTATAGCGTCTCGCAGCGTTCTCCATGGCAATTTGGAGTCATCTGCCGGAATCTGCCTAGGAAGGCGGGCTAGCACTAATTTACGCACATGATCCGGAACATCGCTATGACGATCCCAATAATCACCATTAATCATAGACCGAATCAACGCTGTTTCCGAGTAACGAGGAGTAACGGACCTCTTAAACTCATCCAAGTCTATGCCAAGATCGGCCCTGAAGCCAACGATGATGATACGGTTTCTGATCTGCGGAACGCCGTAGTCCGCAGCATTGACCTTCGTGACAACAACATCATAGCGCTTTTCCGGTCGACCGGATTTTTTTTCCAGCTTTAATCGAATAATTTCATCGTGTTCCTGCCAAGTGGAATCGGGGTCACGCTCTTCGAACGGTAGGCGAAGTTCACGCTCAATATACTCGAAGTATGACTTAAACGAAGGCCTCAGCAACCCGCGTACGTTCTCACAGATTACCGCTTTCGGCTGAATCTGGCGCACAGCCCTGAACATCTGCGGAAACATATTACGCTTGTCTTCGTCGCCCTTGGCCACACCACCGAGAGAGAACGGTTGGCAGGGAGGGCCGCCAGCGAGGATGTCGACCTCACCATGCAGGTAACCCATGTCCAAGTCCTGGACGTCACCGGCGACGAGTGGCCACTGATCGCCCGGCTCGGGGATGCGCGGCTCCGCGTCCTGCGGCTTGGCGCCGTTGGCCTCCAAGGTGCGGCAGGCGTGCTTGGCGAACTCGTTGAACAGGAGTGGCCTGAAACCAGCGCGATGAACCGCCATGGCCAATCCGCCCGCCCCCGCGAACAGTTCCACGGCGGTGCGATCCATCTTTCGTGCTTCAGGCAGCTCAGGCATGCTGAAAGCATACCGCGGAGTTGTTGATCATGGACACTTGGCGGCACAGTTCCATGTGCGTGTTGCACACATCTGCCGCGTACCACCAATGCCGCAGCAACGACCCACCTGGAGTCGAAGCTCCTGGCGACACAGTTGGTCTTCGCAGGTTGGACGGCTCGCGATCCTGATCCCGGCACGCCGCGACCTCAGGTCTGGGTTGCTTTGGGGATGTCGAAGTAGCTGCTGAACCGGACCGCAGGGGCGTACTCGCCCTTCACCTTGACCTTGCCGGTCACGAACATCGCGGCGACGGCGGCGTTGCCGGTCGCCATGCGGATGAAGTCGTCGACGGACAGGGTGATGGTCGTGTCCGGGGAGCGGCCGAGGTCGGTGCTGGATACGCAGACGCCGTCTTCGATTACTGTCTGGAAACGGTCGAAACCATCGTCGCCGTCGCCTTCGGAAAAGCGCCACGAGACGACGAAATTGACGTGTCGTGCTTTGTCTTCCAGGAAATGGTCGGACATTCTCTGGAATATCTCGTCGAGGAACACCGAGCGTAACTCCGGATGGTCCGCGATGGCTTTGACCTGTTCCTTCGACGCGCGTTGCACGATGTCGACGAGTACCTCGGTGGACAGTGAGCTCAGTTCCACGCCGGCGCCGGCGCTTCCCAGCATGTGCAGGGTTTCCAGGAGCTGGATGAACTGGTCGACGCTGAGTTTGCGCAGGTCGATCTTGTCCGCGAACGCGTTGATGGCGTGGTCGCCACGGCTTGCCGACGACTCCTTGAGCGCGCGGGAAAAGCGGAATCGTCGACTTTTCGGTTCCGGGGACACGAGCTAGGAGTGTACTCAGTCAGCTCGGTTTCGGTAGGTCGAAGAAACCGATCAGACCGGCGGCAAATGCGAGATCGCCTTTTACCTTGATCTTTCCCGTGACGAATAGCACAGCCGGCGTGGACTGGTGGGTGATGAGTTTGAAGAAATCGGTCGGGCCGATGGTGATGGTGACTTTCGCCTTCTCGCGCATGTCCCGGTTGACCGCGCAGGAGCCGTGCGAGATGACGGTCTCGTATCGGTCGTAGCCACCGTCGCCGACGCCGCCGGAGAGGCGCCAGCGCACGACGGCGTGGAGGTTCTTCGCGCGGTCGGGGCGGATGTGGGAGCCCATGCGGCCGAAGATCTCGTCGAGGAGCCGTTCGCGCAGGGGGCGTTCGGCGACAACGTTGTCGAGTTGCGTTTTGGACGCCCGGGAGACGAGGTTCGCGAAGTGTGCGGGGGCGACTTTGCCGAGGTCGAGCGACGGGACGCGGGACAGGGCCGCGAGGAGGCGGCGGAAGTCGTCCTTGCCGATTTCCTTGGGATCGATGACGGCCACGACGTCGTTGACGTCGAGCGCGCCGGCGGCCAGTCCGGCCGGATCCAGGCGTTCCAGTGCCTCGATCAGCGCGGTGCCGCGCAGCCCGGTGATGCCATCGGTGCTGGTCACCTCGATGTTGTCCATTGGAACCCCTCCCCTTGTCCTTGCTCGAAAGTAAGGCTACTTGCCAGTAGGTACGTGGGCAAGCACGGCTAAACCTCAGGTCCAGGTAGCGTTTGCCCCGAATTAGGAGGTCTGCGTGTCCGAGGAAGTACAGCGTCCACCCGAGCGGGCGAGGCGGCTGCCGCGAGCGGTGCGTGAGCGGCAGATTCTCGACGCCGCCGTGCAGGTGTTCTCGCGCTACGGCTACCACTCGGCGTCGATGGACGAGATCTCCGAGGTCGCCGGGGTCTCCAAGCCGATGATCTACACCTATCTCGGCTCGAAGGAGGACCTGTTCGGCCAATGCATTCGCCGCGAGGCGACTCGGCTGCTCGAAGCGGTACAGGCGGGCGTGCAGCCTGACCTGCCACCGGACATGCAGCTGTGGCACGGCCTTCGCTCGTTCTACCGCTTCGTCGCCGAGTACCGCGAGTCGTGGGTGGTGCTGCATCGGCAGGCGCTGACGGTCGGGGGCGCGTTCGCCGCCGAGGTCACCGACATGCGCCTGCGCGCGATCGAGCTGGTCGCGGCGCTGGTCGTCTCCGCCGGAACCCGCAAGGGACTCGGCGAGCAGGCGGAGTTCTCCGGCGAAGGACTGTCCGCCGCGCTGGTCGGCGCGGCGGAGTCGCTCGCGGACTGGGCGCTCGAGCACCCCGAGGTTTCCGACGGGGTGCTCGCGTCCTGGCTGATGAACCTGGTGTGGCTGGGTTTCAACGACCTCATCGAAGGCCAGGTCTGGAAGCCGTCCGAGGGGACGACTACAACGCTGTGATGGTGCCGTCGAGATGCGGCTTGGGCTTGCGGGCGTTCCACAGCTCGAACGCCCAGCCGTCATCCGTCTTCCACGTGGTGAAAGCGGCTTTCGCCGGGAGCAGCACGGGCTGCTTGAACCGGACGTCGACGGTGTAGGCGTCCGGCAGCCTGCCTTCGAAAGCCGCAAGACTGTGCGCCTTGGTCCACATGCCGTGCGCGATCGCCGACGGGAAACCGAACAGCTTCGCGGTCAGCGGGTGCAGGTGGATCGGGTTGCGGTCGCCGGAAACCTCGGCGTACCGGCGGCCGATGTCGCCCGGCACGTGCCAGATCGCGTTCGGGGTCGGCGGGACGAGCTGGTCGCGTGGGCTGCTCGAACCCGTGCCGCCGCCGCGGTGCAGGTAGGTGCTCACGTCTGTCCACACTGGACTTTCGCCGGTGACGAGCTCGCTGACGACGTCGAACTGGGTGCCTTTTTCGTGCGGGCGAAGGTTTTCCGCGCGCACGCGCACAGTGAACGTCTCGCCCAGGAGGATCGGGCGGTGCTGGGTGATCCGGTTGCGGACGTGCACCATGCCGAGCAGCGGGAACGGGAAGTTCCCCTCGGTCATCAACGCCATCTGCAACGGGAACGCCAGCATGTGCGGGTAGGTCGCGGGCAGCGCGTCGGTGAGCCGGAAGCCGCAGACATGGTTGTACGCGGCCAAATGCGCGGGATCCACGGTGACGTCGGAACGCACAAATTCGGTGTCCGGCAGGTCTTTCCCGCCCTTGCCGCCGGGCAGCAGCCCGCCGAGCAGGGCTTTCGGGTACAGCGTCCCGAGACTCGGCGCGCTGTGCACTTCCTTCACGACCATGGCCGTCACGCTCCCAGCAGCGCTTGCCCGCACACGCGGACGACGTTGCCGTTGACCGCGGCCGACGCGGGGTTGGCGTACCAGGCGATCGTCTCGGCGACGTCGACCGGCAGCCCGCCCTGGCCGAGACTGGACAGGCGACGACCGCCCTCGCGGATGAACAGCGGCACCGCGGCGGTCATCTTGGTCTCGATGAACCCCGGCGCGACGGCGTTGATCGTGCCGCCGAGCTCGGCGAGCACCGGCGCGCCGACGTCGATCATGCCGATGACGCCTGCCTTGCTGGTGGCGTAGTTCGTCTGGCCGAGGTTGCCGGCGATCCCGGCGATCGACGAGACGCCGATGATCCGGCCGTTCTCGTTGAGCACCTTGTCGGCGATCAGCTTGTCGTTGACCGCGAGCTGCGACGCGAGGTTGACCGAGATGACCGAGTCCCAGCCACCTTCGGTCATGTTGCCGAGCGTCTTGTCGCGGGTGATGCCCGCGTTGTGCACGACGACGTCGACGCCGCCGTGGCGCGTGCTGAGGTACTCGGCGAGCTTCCGCGGCGCGTCCGCGGCGGTGATGTCGAGCTGCAATGCCGAGCCGCCGACCTTGTTCGCCAACTTGGACAGGTCCGCGCCCTGCGCGGGGATGTCCAGCGCGACGACGTGGGCGCCGTCGCGGGCGAGCACTTCGGCGATCGCGGCGCCGATGCCCCGGGACGCGCCGGTGACCAGCGCGATCTTGCCATCGAGCGGCTTCGCCCAGTTCGCGGGCGCTTCGGCCGTCTTCGTGTACGTGCCGACCCGGATGACCTGCGCGTCGACGAACGCGGACTTCGCCGACAGCAGGAACCGCAGCGTCGACTCCGTCGCGTCCTCGGCACCTTCCGCGACGTAAACCAACTGTGCCGTCGCGCCGCGCTTGAGCTCCTTGCCGACCGAGCGGACGAAGCCTTCGAGCGCGCGCTGGGCGATCCGCTCGCGGCCTTCGACCAGCTCAGGCGGGGTGCCGAGGACGACGACCCGTCCGCTGGGCCCGACCTTGCGGATCACCGGCTGGAAGAACGCGTACATCTCACGCAGCTCCTCTGGCCCGGTGATGCCGGTCGCGTCGAAGACCAGCGCGCCGTGCTTGCCCTCTTCGAGCGCGGTCGTGATGACCTCGATGCCGGCGTCGGCGAGTTGACTCGACAGGGTCTTCTCCAGCCGTCCGCCTGGCGCGGCCCCGAGAAGTGCGGGACCGTCTAAAGCGGGCTGACCAGGTTTGAAGCGCCGGAGGGTGGCCGGATTCGGCAGGCCCAGCTTGGGCACCACGAACTTCCCCACCGGGGTCTTGGTGAACTGCTGGTACCTGTCAGCCATCGGATGCCCTCCTGTGCCGGGTGCGTCACTTCCCAGTCTAACCTACTAGCGAGTAGGTTAGACTGTCGGTGGGGCGCTAGATCACCCGTTAGAAGAGGTCTCGAGTCGCTGGAGGAAGTAATGGCCACGCAGAAGGCACCGCAGGTCCGCAGGGTCGCCATCATCGGTGGCAACCGGATCCCGTTCGCGCGGTCCAACGGCCCGTACTCGAAGGCGTCCAACCAGGACATGTTCACCGCCGCGCTCGACGGTCTCGTCAGCCGCTACTCCCTGCAGGGTGAGGTCATCGGCGAGGTCGCGGCCGGCGCCGTGCTCAAGCACTCGCGGGACTTCAACCTCGCGCGCGAGAGCGTGCTCGGCAGCCAACTGTCCGCGGCGACCCCGGCTTACGACGTCCAGATGGCGTGCGGCACCGGCCTGCAGGCGATCATCAACGTCGGCAACAAGATCGCGCTCGGCCAGATCGACTCGGCCATCGCCGGCGGCGTCGACACCACGAGCGACGCGCCGCTGGCCGTCAACGACGACCTCCGCAAGATCCTCGTGCGGCTCAACTCGGCCAAGACGCTCGGCGACCGGCTCAAGCTGGTCGCGAAGATCCGCCCTGGGCACATCGTCCCGGACATGCCGCGCAACGCCGAGCCGCGCACCGGGCTGTCGATGGGCGAGCACGCCGCGCAGACCGCGAAGGTCTGGGACATCACCCGTGAAGCGCAGGACGAGCTCGCCGCCGCGAGTCACCGCAACCTCGCCGCCGCCTACGACCGCGGTTTCTTCGACGACCTGATCACGCCGTACCTCAAGCTCACGCGCGACCAGAACATGCGGCCCGATTCCAGCGTCGAGAAACTCGCCAAGCTCAAGCCGGTCTACGGCGGCCCGGACGGCACGATGACCGCGGGCAACTCGACTCCGCTCTCCGACGGCGCTTCGACGGTGCTGCTCGCGTCGGAGGAGTGGGCGGCCGCGCGCAAGCTGCCGGTGCTGGCGTACCTGACGTTCTCGCAGACCGCCGCCGTGGATTACGTGCATGGAGACGAAGGTCTGCTGATGGCGCCCGCGTACGCCGTGCCGCGGATGCTCGAACAAGCTGGGCTGACGCTGCAGGACTTCGACTTCTACGAGCTCCACGAAGCCTTCGCCTCGCAGGTGCTGGCGACGTTGAAGGCGTGGGAAGACCCGGCCTTCGCCAAGGAGAAGCTCGGCCTCGACACGCCGCTCGGCTCGATCGACCGCTCGAAGCTGAACGTCAACGGCTCTTCGCTGGCCGCCGCGCACCCGTTCGCCGCGACCGGTGGCCGGATCGTCGCCACACTGGCGAAGTTGCTCGATGAAAAGGGTTCCGGCCGTGGCCTGATCTCGATCTGCGCCGCGGGTGGTCTCGGCGTCACGGCGATCCTGGAGAAGTAGTTCGCTTCGGGATAAATCGGGCGCATTTTGTCGGTGGTCCGTTCTAGCCTGTCCCGCATGGCAAGTGAAGTCGCGGTAAGCGCGAAGGCGCTGGTTAAGACTTATGGGTCGACGCGCGCGCTCGACGGGGTCGATCTGGAGATCCCGTCGGGTCAGGTGCTCGGCCTGCTCGGGCCCAACGGCGCGGGCAAGACGACCACGGTCCGCATCCTGACCACCCTGCTCCAGCCGGATTCCGGCGAGGCGATGGTGGCCGGGCACAACGTGCTGGCCGATCCGGACGCCGTCCGTCGCTCGATCGGGTTGTCCGGGCAGTACGCGGCGGTCGACGAGAACCTGACCGGGTTCGAGAACCTGTACATGGTCGCCAGGCTGTACGGAAAGAAGAAACCCGCGGCGCGGGAACGCGCCCGCGAGTTGCTGTCCCGGTTCCGGCTGGAAGAAGCGGCCGACAGGCCCGCGAAGGGGTATTCGGGCGGGATGCGGCGGCGGCTCGACCTGGCGGGTGCGCTGGTCGCGGAGCCGATAGTCGTCATCCTGGACGAACCGACCACGGGCCTGGACCCCGGTGGCCGGATGGACGCCTGGCAGGTGATCCGCGAGCTGGTCGCGGACGGCACCACTGTCCTGCTGACCACGCAGTACCTGGAAGAAGCCGATCAGCTCGCCGACACGATCGTCGTCATCGACAAGGGCAAGGTCATCGCCCGCGGCACCGCCGACGAGCTGAAGGGCCAGATCGGCGGTGAGCGTCTCGAGCTCGTCGTGTCCTCGCCTGACGAGGTCGCCCCCACGGCCAAGGTCCTGTTGGAGATCGGCTCCGGTGAACCGACGGTCGACACGCACACGCGGAAGGTCGACGTCCTGGTCGAGGGCGGCACCAAAGCCCTGATCGAGGCGCTGCGCAGGCTCGACGCGCTGGGCGTCAACGTGCTCGACATCGGGTTGCACCGGCCGACACTCGACGACGTTTTCCTGTCGCTCACGGGTCACGCGACGGACGAGGGGGAGAAGAAGTGAGCACGATCCTGAAGGGGTTTTCCGACGGTGGCGTGATCACCTGGCGGAACCTGAAGAACGTCCAGCGCAACCCGGACTGGCTGATGGCGGCCACCATCCAGCCGATCATGTTCGTGCTGCTGTTCGCCTACGTCTTCGGTGACGCGATCGGCGGCGAGTCGGGCGGCCTGGCGTACCGGGAGTTCCTGATCGCCGGGATCTTCGCGCAGACGGTCGCGTTCAACTCGGCGTTCACCGTGATCGGGTTCGCGAACGACCTGCAGAAGGGCATCATCGACAGGTTCCGCTCGCTGCCGATCTCCCGGCTCGCGGTGATCCTCGGGCGCACGACGTCCGACCTGCTGATCAGCGTGGTCGCGCTCGTCGTCATGTCGCTGTGCGGGCTGATCGTCGGGTGGCGGATCCGCGGCAGTTTCCTCGACGCGGTGCTCGGCTACCTGGTGATGCTGATGTTCGCGTGGGCGCTGTCCTGGGTCGGCGCGCTGATCGGGCTGATGGCCCGCAGTGTCGAAGTGGCACAGAGCGCGGGGCTGATCTGGATGTTCCCGCTGAGCTTCATTTCGTCGGCGTTCGTGCCCGCGGACAAGCTGCCCGGGGTGCTGCGGGCGATCGCCGAATGGAACCCGTTCACCGCGGTCATCAACGCGTCGCGGGACCTGTTCGGCAACAGGTTCGGCGCTCCGCCGACCGGCTGGCCGGCGGAGAACGCCGCGCTGTACTCGATCCTGTGCTGCGTCGCGATCATCGCGATCTTCGCGCCACTGGCCGCGGCCCGCTACAAGCGAGTCGCGAGCAGGTAGTTCCCAGTCCCTAGTTTGGAAGAACGGCTTCGGCGCGCTTCGCCGCTTTCTTCGCACCGCGGCGGGCGCGCCAGCCGAGCGACGGCTTGCCACCGGTGTCGGCCGTCGCCAGCAGCAGGCCACCGGCAAGACTCGCGTTCTTGACGAACTGCGTGATCTGCTGCTGGCGCTCGGCAGGCTCTTTGATGTCCCAGAACCGGTGGGTGGCGAGCGTCGTCGGCACGAGCGAACCCAGCAGGAGGAAGGACGCGAGACGCGGCGCTTTCCCCGTGGCGAGCGCGAGCCCGGCACCGATCTTCACGCCGGCGTCGATCTTCACCAAGGTGACCGGGTCGCGGGGGACCCCTTCCGGCAACACGCCCTCGACCTTGTCGAACGTGTCGTTGAGGAACGGCTCCACTACCTTCGCGTGCCCCTGGGCGTCACGCAGTGCGCCGATGCCGCCGTAGATGAATATCGAAGCAAGCAGTGGACGGGCCACTCGACGGAGAATCACGGTCGTTGCCTTCCTGGCTAGCCGGAACGTGGTTACGAAGTTACGCCCAGGATGCCCCGTACCGCCTCCGGCGAACCGCGCTAGCGGCGTATAAGGAAGTATCACGTATTCCCTAGATTGCTCTAGTGGCCGCGATAAGCCTTCGGCAGTTTGAACCCGTGGTCGGCGGCGATCTTCCGCAGCTGGTCCGGGTAGTCCGTGATGATCCCGTCGACACCGTCGTCGATCAGCTTGTTCGTGGTCGCGACGTCGTCGATCGTCCACGGGATCACCTTGATCCCGGCCCGGTGCGCTTCGGTGACCAGCGCCTTGGTCGTGAACGGCTGGTACCCGGGATCGTCGACGTGGCCGCCCTGCGGGTTGCCGTGGACGGGGGAGAGCGCGCTCGCGCCGAACGACTTGATCGCGCGGATCGGGCTACCGCCGAAGTCGTCGATGTCCAGCCCGCCGAGCCACGGCGACTTGCCGGGCTGCCCGACCTGGAGGAACTCCGGCTGCGTCAACGCGACGGTCGGCAGCCAGGGCGCGACCTCGCGCATGAGCATCAGTGAGCCCCAGTCAAAGCTCTGGATCGTCACGTTCGGCGCGAAGCCGGACCAGGTGATCTGCTGCGCGGCCCGGCGGACGAACTGCTCACGCGGCGCGGTTTCCTGCGGCGCGGCGGCCTCGACCTTGGTCTCGATGTTGAACCGGATACCCCAGGCGCGGTGCTCGCGGGCCAGCTGGAACACCTCGGCGAGTGTCGGCATCTTGGCGCCGGGCGAGAGCGTCTGGTTCGGGAAGTCCGACTGGCGCAGCGAGCCACAGTCCAGCGTGCGCACCTGCGCGAACGTCAGGTCCTTGACGTACTTGCCGACATACGGGAACGCCGGGTCGCCAGGTGTCGCCGGTGCGGTGTCGAGGCATTTCGCCGCGGTCGTCTTGCGGTCGTGGGTGATCACCTCGCGACCGTCCTTGGTGATCTGGATATCCAGCTCCAGCGTCGTGACCCCGAGCTCCAGCGCCTTGCCGAAGGACGCGAGCGTGCTCTCCACGGTGAGCCCGATCCCGCCGCGGTGCGCCTGGATGTCGAAATCCCGGCGCGGATGCGCGTCGGCCACCCCGACTGTCGCACTGAGCAGGGCCGTTGTCGCAACAAGAACCGTCGCCAGAGGTTTCATACCCCGCACCGTCGCACGGCTGGGTGAATTGCAAGAGAAGTCGGCTTGACCTTGACGCAACGTCAAGCTCTACCGTTGAAATCACTGAAACGAGAGGAGGGCAACGGCGATGGAGTGGTCGATCCAGGACATCGCACGCTCGGCCGGGACCACGAGCCGCACGCTGCGCCACTACGGCCAGATCGGGCTGCTCGAACCCAGCCGCGTCGGCGGCAACGGCTATCGCTACTACGACGAGAAAGCCCTCGTGCGGTTGCAGCGCATCCTGCTCCTGCGAGAACTCGGCCTCGGCCTCCCGGCCATCGCCGAAGTACTCGACGGCCAGCAGGACAGCGCCGCGGCACTGCGCACCCACCTGAAGCTGCTGGAACAAGAACGTCAGCGAATCGGGCGGCAGATCGAATCGGTCAAGACGACCCTGCGGAAAACGGAAGGAGGTGAACAACTCATGGCAGACGAGGTATTCGACGGGTTCGACCACACGCAGTACGAGCAGGAGGTCACCGAGCGCTGGGGACGGGACGCGTACGTCAAGAGCGACCAGTGGTGGCGCTCGCTCACCGACGCCCAGAAGAAGGAGTTCCAGCAGCGTCAGGTCGACATCGCGAAGGACTACGCCCAGGCCAACATCGACGGCAAGCCCGCCGACGGACCCGAGGCGCAGGCCATCACGCAGCGGCACTTCGAATGGCTGTCGCTGACGTCGAGCCCGGGGAAGAGCCACTTCATCGGGCTGGGCCAGATGTACGTCGACGACCCGCGGTTCACGGCGAACTACGACGTCCACGGCACGGGGACCGCGGAGTACATCCGTGACGCGATGAAGGTCTATGGCGAGCGGAACCTGAGTGACTAGGGGATAAAACGTGCCGGGGCTGCAGACCCGACACGCCTAGACGTTTATCGCCGAATATCGGACTGACGCTAGAAACCCCGATAGCTTGTTAGCCGTGGATCCCATCCGCAACCCCTTCGCCCCGGGCGCCGGTCAACGGCCGCCCGAGCTGGCCGGTCGCGAGCGCGAACTCAAGGCGTTCGAAATCGTGCTCGAGCGGGTGGCCAGGGGCCGCCCTGAACGCAGCCTGATGTTGACGGGCCTTCGCGGCGTCGGGAAGACAGTCCTTCTTGGCGAGCTGCGCTCGATGGCCATCAAGCACGGCTGGGGCGCCGGGAAGATCGAAGCCCGCCCGGACATCGAACTGCGCCGCCCACTGTCGGCGGCGCTGCATCGCGCGATCCGGGACCTGGCCGTCCGGCATCGCGCGCCGGACCGGGTCGACGAGGTGCTCGGCGTGCTCAAGGCGTTCGCGCTCAAGGCCAACAAGCCGGACGCGAAACTGCGGGATCGCTGGCAGCCGGGCATCGACGTGCCCGCCGCCCAGGGCCGCGCGGATTCCGGTGACATCGAGATCGACCTCGTCGAGCTGTTCACCGAGGTCGCCGAACTGGCCGCCGACGTCGGCACCGGGGTCGCGCTGCTGATCGACGAGATCCAGGACCTGCTCCCGGAGGACGTCTCGGCGCTGTGCGCGGCCTGCCACGAGCTTTCCCAGTCCGGCGCGCCGCTGGTCGTCGTCGGTGCCGGGCTGCCGCATGTGCCGGCCGTCCTGTCGGCGTCGAAGTCGTACTCCGAGCGCCTCTTCCGCTACGCGCGCATCGACCGTCTCGAACGGGAGGACGCCGACATCGCCGTGATGGCGCCGATCAAGCGGGAGGACGCCGGGATCGAGCCGGAGGCGCTCGACGCGCTCTACGACGCCTCGGGCGGCTACCCGTACTTCATCCAGGCGTACAGCAAGGCCGCCTGGGACGCCGCGCCCGCGGACCCGATCACGGTCAAGGACGTCCAGGTTGCCGCGCCGGAAGCCGAGTCGGAGCTCGCCGTCGGCTTCTTCGGTTCGCGCTACGAGCGCGCGACGCCGGCCGAGCGCGAGTACCTGATCGGCATGGCTGAGCTGACCCAAGGCCGCGACGAAGCCGCCAGCACCGCGGATGTGGCCGTTTACCTGGGCCGCAAGCCGTCTTCGCTCTCGCCCGCGCGGGACAGCTTGATGAAGAAGGGCCTGGTGTACTCCGCCGAGCGCGGCCACATCGCCTTCACCGTGCCGCACTTCGGGCACTACCTGCTGTCCCGTATCGAGGACTAGGCACCGTTCGCCACCCGTCCGGTCTATCGGCTCGCCTACTTTTGTCTGGCGAAAACGGTAGATGCTCTTATAGAGCCGAAGAGGGTTACCTGGAGGTGATCGACGCCACGAGATTTCATCGGCATTAACGAAATCTAGCCGATGATTCGTAGGCAAGTGCCTCAGATCACCGGACGATCGTTGGCATCCTTGTGAAAAAAGGTGCATACTTGAGTCATCAAGCCACCGAAGAACCCAAGGGGATGCAGAAACCGATGAACAATCTCGCCGCCAAGCTCCGTGCCCACCGCGCTGAGGCTCGCACTCGCCGGGCCCTGAACCGGGCGATCGACACCGCGGCCACCGCGACCGTTCGTCAGGAACTCATCGCGATCGCCCAGGCCCGACAGGCCTTCACCCGCTGAGTGCGTTCGCGTACGAAGCCCTGTGTCAGATACACCCGAAAGGGTGACCTGCGACACATAATTCATGGGGTGTAACGCCGCTGTAGTCGGCGTCGATACCCCGTATGACCCCGTGATGCTGGCGGACCCCCGACCTGCCAGCATCACGGGGTTTCTTTTTGCCCAAACGACGACGGCACGTAATACTTGACCCAGGCAACGATTATGTTGAGGTGGTCAATGAACGACGCCCAGCCGTCCGACCGGGTCGCGACCGTCCGCGCCTTCAACCGTCTGTACACCGGGGTCATCGGCGTACTGGACGAAGGCCCCGCCGACGCCGAGTATTCCCTGAGTGAGGCCCGTGTCCTCTTCGAAGCCGCGCAGCGGGAGAGCACCAGCGTGCCCGATCTCCGCAAGCGCCTGGAGCTCGACGCCGGGTACGCGAGCAGGCTGCTCGGCAAGCTCGAAAGCCGCGGGCTCCTCGTCCGTGAGCGCAGCGAAACCGACGCCCGCCGTCAGGTAATCACCCTCACCGAAGCCGGCCGCGACGCGTTCGGCGTACTCAACAAGCGCAGCAGCGACAAGATCAACGCGCTCCTTCACCAGTTTGACGAAGATCAGCAGCGGCGCCTTCTCGGCGCGATGAACACCATCTCCGGCCTGGTCGAACCCCGACGCGAGAACCCGACTCTGGTGTTGCGCCCGCCACGGCCCGGCGATCTTGGCTGGGTCGTCCACCGGCACGGCGTGCTCTACGCGCGGGAGTACGGCTGGGACGAAACCTTCGAGGCGCTGGTCGCGAAGGTCGCCTCTGAGTTCTTGAATGGACAGAGTCCGGCCGGATTGGGCAACGCGCGTCAGGCGGGCTGGATCGCCGAGGTCGACGGCGAGCCCGTTGGCAGTGTGTTCTGCATGCCGGGGCCGGACGAGAAGATCGCCAAGCTCCGCCTGCTGCTGCTCGAACCGGGCGCGCGGGGACTGGGCGTCGGAAAGCGCTTGGTCGGCGAATGCGTCGAGTTCGCGCGGGCGAGCGGCTACGCGTCGATGGAGCTGTGGACGGTCAGCCTGCTCGCCGCCGCCCGCGGCATCTACGAGCGCGCCGGGTTCCGGCTGGCCGAGGAAGAGCCGGTGAAGGTATTCGGGGCCGACGTCGTCAGCCAGACCTGGCGACTGACGCTGTAGGCGCTACCGCGGGCTGCGGCCCATCAGGAAGAACTCCGCGTTCGGCCGCAACGCCGTCAGGTGCGCGAGCCGGTTCGACATCGCGAACAACGCGGTGATGGCGCCGACGTCCCAGATCTCGTCCTCGGTCAGCCCGGCTTCCCGCGCCGACTCCAGGTCGAAGTCGCCGAAGGTCGCCGAATCCTGGGCCAGCGCGAGCGCGAGGTCGACGATCGCGCGGCCCCGCTCGTCGAGCTCGACCTGCCACGGGTTGCTCGACACGCGGTCCGCGAGCTCAGGGTCCTTCGCCCGCACCCGCAGGATGGCGCCGTGCGCGACCACGCAGTACGTGCAGTGGTTGGCGCCGGAGGTCGCGACGACCACCAGTTCGCGCTCGGCCTTGGACAAGCCGTCGGAGCGTTCCATCAGCGCGTCGTGATAGTCGAGGAACGCCCGCAGTTCGGCCGGGCGGTGCCCGAGCGCGCGGAAGATGTTCGGCACGAAGCCGGACTTCTCCGCGATCACCCCGATCCGCTCACGAAGGTCCGTCGGCAAATCCTCCGGCTCGACCACGCCGAACCTGCTCACGTCGGTTTCCATGATGGCCACGTTAGGGCGTGTCAGGTGGATCTGACACGCCCTGATGCGTCAACTGACATACGGCGTTCGGCCTTGACGTGTGACCCTTGCCTTGGAGGAGAGGGGGAAGACGATGAAAACGTTCATTTCACCGGCTGTCCTGCTGAAGCCTTCTACCTTTTGCCTGGTCGCCGGGTTCCTGGTCGGGGTCTGTGTCGGCGCGCAGATCCTTTGACCCGCCATGAGAAAGCGCCCCCGGAAAGTGGCTTCCGGGGGCGCTTTCTCTTCTACTGACTCGGGACTAGTGGACGCCGATTTCGCGGAGGTCCTTGTCGTCCTCGTCGACGTGGTAGTCCGTGCCGTTGGTTTCGTCGAGGCCGTTGCTGACCTTCATCCGGCGGGCGACGAAGGTGACGATCACGGCCACCACCAGGTTCGCCACCAGCGACAGGATGCCGACGTAGATCAGCACCGTCGAACCGGCGAACGGGTGCCAGCCGAACAGGCTCAGCTTGTCCAGCGAGAGCGCGGAAGTACCGAAGTGCGCCTTGCCGGTGGCGGGGTTCGGGATGGTGTAGAGCAGGTACATGCCCCAGCCCATGCCGACGACCCAACCGGCGACAAGGCCCCAGATGTGCAGCCAGCGCGTGTAGAGCGCGATGGCCACCGCGGGCAGCGTCTGCAGGATCATGACGCCACCGATGAGCTGCAGGTCGATGGAGAACTGCGGGTCGATGAACAGGATGAACGCGACCGCACCGAACTTGACGACCAGCGAAGAAAGCTTCGCCTGCTTCGCCTGCTGGGCCGGGGTGGCGTCCTTCTTGATGTACTCCTTGTAGATGTTCCTGGTCCACAGGTTCGCCGCGGCGATCGACATGATCGCGGCCGGCACGAGCGCGCCGATCCCGATCGCGGCGAACGCGATACCGGTGAACACCGGGGAAAACTTGTCCTGGAACAACTGCGGGATGATGGTGTTCGTGTCCGGGCGGCCGGTCGCGTTGTTGGTCACGGCCTTGGTGCCCGCGGCGATGGCGATGTAGCCGAGCAGCGCGAGCAGCCCCAGGAGCAGCGAGTACGCCGGCAGCGCGGACATGTTGCGCTTGATCACCTTGCGGCCGCGCGATGCCAGCACACCGGTCACCGAGTGCGGGTAGAGGAACAGTGCGAGCGCCGAGCCGAACGCCAGCGTGGCGTACTGCAGCTGGTTGTTCGCGTTGAGCAGGATGCCGTCGGACGCGACCGGGGTCGCGTCGAACTTCTTGTCCGCCAGCGAGAAGATCTCGCTCCAGCCGCCACTGAACAGGCTCGGCAGGTAGATCACCGCGACGATGATGACGATGTAGATCAGGATGTCCTTGACGAACGCGATCAGCGCCGGGGCCCGCAGGCCGGACTTGTACGTGTAGACCGCCAGGATGATGAAGGCGATCAGCAGCGGCAGGTGGCCGAGGATGCCCGAGGCGTTGAAGCCGAGCGTTCGCAGCACCGACTCGAGTCCGACGAGCTGCAGCGCGATGTACGGCATCGTCGCGACGATCCCGGTGATCGCGATCAGGAACGCCAGGATCGGCGAGCCGTAGCGGCCGCGCACGAAGTCGGCGGGCGTGACGTAGCCGTGCGAGCGCGAGACCGACCACAGCCGGAGCAGCGGCAGGAAGACGATCGGGTAAGCGATGATCGTGTACGGAAGGGCGAAGAACCCTGTCGCGCCGGCGCTGAACAAAAGGGCGGGGACGGCGACGAAGGTGTACGCCGTATAAAGGTCGCCACCGATCAGGAACCAGGTGATCCAGGAGCCGAACTTCCGGCCGCCGAGACCCCACTCGTCGAGGTGGTCGAGCGTGTCACCGGCCTTCCACCTGGCCGCCATGAACCCCAGGACAGTGACCAGGCCGAAGAGGACCGCGAAGACGATCAGCTCTACCCAATGGATGTCGTTCACTTCGAGCTCCCGTCGTCAAACGGGTCGAGGTCCTGCGGGGGTGTTTCAGCGGGCACAGTGGGCTTGTCCTTGGTCATGAAATAGACGATCGACGTGCAGGCCACGCCGACGATGATCCCGGCGAACTGACACCAGTAGAAGAACGGCATGCCGAACAGAGCAGGCCCTTCCTGGTTGTACAGCGGGGTGATCAAAATCCACAACGGGATCAACAGCAGCAGGTTCCAGGGGCTGAACTGCAGCCCGGTCACCTTCCCGCTGGACTTGCCAGATGACATCAGACCCACCCAATCTTCGCGACACTGCGGCGATCATGCCGCGTTGACCTTAGGACTTCCGACCGTTGACGTCACGCTTGTCCCATATCGATTTGATGGACGCCGTTGACTTAGCCGTGCGTCACGCCACGCCTTCCGACGAAGGGCGGTTGCCCGAGACTCCTCAGCCGGATATCAATAGCCCATCGCGGAGCACGTCTCCGCAAGGGCGATTAAAGGGGCAAGGATGAGAAAACTCCGCTATGCGGTGGTGATTCCGGCGATCGCCGGCACCATGCTGGCCGGGTTCACGCCTGCGTTCGCAGGTGAAGCGGCGAAGGCGCCACTGAACTCCACGAACATTCCGGCGCGCTACACCAGCCAGACGCTCGGTTGGCACACCTGCACGACCAGCGAACTGCCGACGGCTCCTCCGGCGGGGGCCGAGGGCATCGAGTGCGCCACCTACCTGACGCCGCGCAACTGGAACCGGGCCGGCGAGAAGATCGACCTGACGATCGCGGTCAGCAGGCTCAAGGCGACCGGTGGCCCGGCGACGGCCAGCGTGGTGGTCAACCCCGGCGGTCCCGGCGCTCCCGGCCGCAACTTCCCGGCGCGGCTGCGCAAGCAGACCAAGCTGCGCGCCACGCAGGAGATCGTCGGCTTCGACCCGCGCGGCACCGGCAAGTCGACCAACATCACCTGCGGCGGCGCGATCGGCACGGGCTCCTCGTTGGACCCGCGTGACCGCGACAAGGCCAACCTGAACCTGATCCTGGACGCCACCAAGTACGCGGCGAACTCGTGCCAGGTGAAGTCCGGCGAGCTCGGTCCGCTGATCAACACCGACCAGACCGTGCACGACATCGACCTGCTGCGCGTGCTGCTCGGCCGCGACAAGATCAACTGGGTCGGCTACTCGGCGGGCACCTGGATGGGGGCGCACTACGCGCAGCAGTTCCCCAACCGGACCGGCCGGTTCATCCTCGACTCGGCGACCGAGTTCACCACGACCTGGCAGAACTCGTTCGACTGGCAGCCGCTCGGCTTCGAGCGCCGCTGGCGGCAGGACTTCCTGCCGTGGATGGCGAAGTACAACAACGTGTTCGGCTTCGGCACCACCGGTGAAGCGGCTCGCCAGACCTACGAGAAGGTCCGCTACGCGCTGACCCAGAACCCGGTCGAGATCGACGGCGCGCCGCTGTCGGCGAACGGGCTCGACTCGACCATCGCGGGTCAGATCTACAGCAAGTCCGCGTTCCCCGGCCTGGCCGACTACCTGGTCAGCGTCAAGACGCTGACCGAGGCCGGCAGCTCGCAGGAGCAGAAGGTCGCCGCGACCAAGCAGGTCAAGACGGTCAACACGCTGTCCGACGCGCTCGGCCCGCAGCCGCTGATGGTCCCGACCGACGGTGACGCCTATGACGCCAGTTTCTGGTCCATCCCCTGCAACGAGGGCCCGTGGACCGGTAACCGCAACACCGCCATCAAGCAGTCGCAGAAGCTGATCAACCAGGATCTCCCGCTGCTCGGCGCGGGCTGGCTGATCCAGCCGTGCATCTTCTGGAAGACACCGCCCGCTCCGCTGCCGGTGCTCGACGGCCGCGGCGTCCCGCCGGTGCTGATCGTCCAGTCGGTGCACGACCCGGCGACCCCGATCGAAGGCGCCACCCGTGCGCACAAGGCGTTCGCGAACTCACGGATGCTGACCGTCACCGGAGAGGGTGACCACGGCATGTACGCCAATGGCAACGCGGCTGTGGACAAGGTCGTGGAGGACTTCCTCGTCGACGGCAAGGTGCCGAACGACCAGAGCGTCGCCGGAATCCCGCTTCCGGTGCCTCCGGGCGCCTGATACCCCAAGGGATTGTGGCCCCGTCGAGCTTCGGCTCGACGGGGCCTTTTTCTTGGTCCTTCAAAAAGCTGTGCACAACCTTGCCCACAGGCTGTGGACAACTTGTGTGGACGGGTGAATGTGACCGGTGAGGCTCGTGGGGCTCGCCGTCGGGTGGTATGAACCCACACGGATGGGCCCGCGTGGGCCGCTCCGTCCTAAGCAAATCTCTGCGCACGAACCCGCTTAGGCCGAAGGCACGCTATCTCGGCGGCAGGGCGCCGATTAGCAGAACGTGAGCTGATTCAGCAAAGAGCGCCCTGGCGACGCGATCGCGTCGCGGGTTCATCAGACGTGGACTCGGTGGTATTACAATTGGCGGCATGGTGAGAGTGCCGTTGACCCCGGAAGAGCGTGAACGCGGCGAGCGGCTGGGCGCGGCGCTCCGAGCGGCACGCGCCGAGCGCAGCATGGTGGAGGTCGCGGCCGAGGCCGGGATTTCGGTGGAAACGCTCCGCAAGATCGAAACGGGACGCATCCCGACACCGGCGTTCTTCACCGTCGCGGCCATCGCGGACGCGGTGAGCCTGCCGTTGGAAGCCCTGCGCAGTGCGGTGGAAAGTGGACGCCTCGCGAAGGCGAGTTAGGGCCGCATCCGTTCCAGGACGTGATCGCGGTCGTTGAGGAAGTCGTAGCCGATGACCGGCAGGTCATAAGTATTGAGCAAGCGCTCGAGGTCTGCGTATTCGTCGACGGTCAGCCGGACGTTCTCGGCGCCGATATGCGCGACGAGGACGTCGACGAGTTCTTCCCATTCGCCCGACCAGAGCAGGCTGCGATAGTGCGCGAAGTCGGTCTGCGCGAGCCGGCTCTTGAGCTGGTTGAGCAGGACCTCGGCGAAGTAGCTGATCCGGCCCTCGGCGACATCGGCGACCGTGGGGTTGGCCGGGTCCTTCGCGGTGTCGGGGTTGCGGACGACGCCGGGACCTTCGAGCGGGTACGCGGTGTGGACCTGGCCGTTCTCCTCGACAAGGACGACGACCTTCACGCCGTAGCGTTCGCCCGCCGCGCGCCAGCGTCCGTTGTACTGCCGCCGCCGCGGCTCGCCCGGGTCGTTGGCGACGTCCTTGACCACCGCGATGATCTGTTCGTCGGTCCACTCGGCCGGGAACTCGCTGGTCGCCCTGCGTCCCGTACCCGGTGCATGTCCGCCGCCCACACGAGCTCCTTTCGATCACGGTGAGCCTAGTGTCTATGGGAGTCCGATAAAGAATCGAAGCGGACCCGGCCCGCCAAGTACTCTTCACCGAGTGAAAGCCACGGGTCAGATACTGATCTTCGACGCCGACGACACGCTCTGGGAGAACAACGTCCGCTTCGAGCGGGTGATCGACGACTTCCTGCACTGGGTCGCGCATCCCACGCTGGACAAGACCGAAATCCGCGCGATCCTCGACGACATCGAACGCGCGAACGCCGTCACCCTCGGCTATGGCAGCGCGATGTTCCTCCACAGCCTCGGCCAGTGCTTCGAGCGGCTGCGCGAGCGCCCGGTGTCCGAAGTGGAGCGCCGGGAGATCGACGCGCTGGCGGCAGACCTCATCGATCACCGCGTCGACCTGGTGCCCGGTGTGACGGAGACGCTGGAGGAGCTCGGCGCGCGGCACGACCTGCTGTTGCTCACCAAGGGCAACGTCGACGAGCAGCAGGGGAAGCTCGACGCGTCCGCTCTCGCGCGGCATTTCTCGGGTGTCCACATCGTCGCGGAGAAGGGCGTCGAGACTTATCGGCAGCTCGCCGCCGAGTACTCCTGGCCACCGGAGCGGACGTGGATGATCGGCAACTCGCCGAAGTCCGACATTCTTCCGGCGCGCCGGGCCGGGCTCAACGCCGTCTTCATCCCGAACGCGCACACCTGGGTGCTCGAACACGACGAGCTCGACCCGGCCGACGACCGAGTGCTGCAGCTCGGCAAGTTTCCTGACCTGCTCGACCATTTCTGAGGAGTTCGACAGCGTGACCCAGAACGGCCGTGACCTGGCACTGAGTGTGCCGGTCGTTTCGTGTGTGTTCATCTGCCATGACGACCAGGGCCGGATCCTGCTCGCGCGGCGCGGCCCGGGGGCGCGGGACGAGCCGGGCAGCTGGGACACCGGCGCCGGCGCGCTGGAGCACGGCGAATCGTTCGAGTCGGCCGTCGCGCGTGAGGTCCGCGAGGAGTACCTGGCCGACGCGCTCGACATGGAGATGGTCGGGGTCCGCAACGTCCTGCGCGGTGATCCGGTGTCGCACTGGGTCGCGCTCGTCTTCGCGGTCAAGGTCGATCCGGTCGAGGTCGCGATCGGCGAACCGCACAAGTTCGACGGGCTCGGCTGGTTCGCGCCGGACGAACTGCCCAGCCCGCTGCACTCGCAGGTCGTCGAAACGCTGGCGCTGTTCGGCGCTAACGCAGCAGGCACCACCCCAGCAGCACCAGCAGCACGACGAGCGGGACCGGGCCGAGTGGCACCGCGGCCAGCACGACGGCGCCGATGAAACCGAGGTCCGGGCCGCGGAACAGCTGCGTCAGCAACCGCGTCGGCATCGGTCCCATCGGTGAGTCGGTGGCGCCCAGGTTGTCGTAGGTCATCGACGGCCGGGTCGCGGTGCGCAGCACACTGCCGACGACCAGCGGCAACGCGAGCCACGCCGAACCTGCCACCTCGACCCCGAGCACGACGTCGACCAGCGCCACGACCAGTCCCCAGGCCGCGGTGAGGCAGGCGAGCACCAGTGTGTTGACCAGGCGGAGTTCGTAGTCCCCGGTGTCGAGCCAGCGCCGCAGGCCGGTGTTGCGCCACAGTTCGCCGATCCCGCCGCCGAACGGCATCAGCGCCGCGTACCCGCCGAGCGCGAGCAGCACCACGGCCGGAAGCCCTGGCAACGCGGCGTGCGCGACCCCGACCGCGATCGCGAGCAACGCGGCGGTGCCGAAATAGCGGGATCGGCCGAGGATTCCGACGTAGGCCAGCCGGAGCGTGGTCGGCCGCCGCAGCGAATGACCGCGCACCGGATTCGCGGACGGCAGCAGCAGCATCGGGTCGAGGAAGGTCAGCGACACCGTCCGCACCAGGCGTTCGTTCCAGCCGTCGACCAGGTCTGTGCGGCCGGCACGGGTCGCGATACCGCTTGAGCTGAGCCAAAGCACGCATCCGGTGACGAACAGCGCGCCGCCCAAGACGTCAAGCCAGATCGGCGCGAGTCCGGCGACGGCGATGACCACGCCGAGGCACGCGAGTCCGATCGGTGCGACAGCCTCGATTTTCGCGCCGCCCGGCGCGCGGCGGACGGTGGCGAGCGAAAGCACCGCGCTGCCGACGAGCAGGGCGGCGGCCGAGATCCACACCGGCGTCGCGAGTCCGGTCGCGGCCGCGACCAGCGCACCGGCGTAGGCGACCGCGAGCACGCCGATTAGCCAGGACGACAGCAGCCGCCTGCCGAGCACCCGTCTCCTGTCGACATCGGTGAAGTCCAGCCAGGTCAGTGCCGCGGGTTCGGCCCACACGAAACCGCGTCGCAGCATCGCGCGCCAGGCCAGCGCACAGCCGATGACGAGCAGCCCCAATGCGGCATTAGCGTCTACTGTGGACTGTCCAATAAGGAAACCTTGCCACCACTCGAGCCGGTTGAAAGCGTTGACCAGGATGCCGATCGCGAACAACGCGAGCAGCGTCGGCGTGTCACCGGTGAAGATCCCGCCATAACGGCGACGCCCCGGGATGCGCGTCGCGACACCGCTCGTCAAAACAGCTCCAGCACGCTGTCGGCTATTTCGAGCAGCGGCGGATGGTGCGTGGCCAGCACGACCGCGGCCCCCGCGTCGGTCGAGCGGGTGACCAACGACGCCAGCCATTCCTTGCCCGCGGTGTCGAGGGCGCGCTCGGGCTCGTCGAGCAGGAGCACTTCGTGCGGACGGGCCGTCGCGCCGAGCAGCAACAGCCGTCGGCGTTGTCCGGCGGAGAAGTGCCCGGCCGTGAGATGCGCGCGCTCGCTGAGCCCGGCGTCGGCGAGCAACGCGTCGAAGTCGCCGAGGTCTTCGCCGAACGACCCGGCCAGCAGTTCGAGATGCTGGATCGGGTTCAGCTCCGAGAAGAAGTCGGAGTCGTCGAGCAGCACGGAAACCTTGCGGCGAAAGGAATTGTCCCGTTCGTCGGGCTTTGCCCCGCCCACCTCGACCCGGCCGCGCGTCGGTGTCTGCATGCCGTACAGACAACGCAGCAACGTCGACTTCCCGGTGCCGTTCGGGCCGATGACGGCCGCGCACTCGCCGGGCTCGACCGTCATGTCGAGGCCGTGGAACAGCCATTCTTCTTCGGCCAGCCGGACGGCCAGCCCGCGGACCTCGATCACCGCAACAGGTCGATCACCGGGGCGAAGTCGTCCAGGCGATCTTCCATCACGATGAAGTAGCTGAAGCCGAACCGCTTGCGATGCGCCACGAGCTGGTCGGCGATCTCCTGATGCGTGCCGACGAGCGCGACGGGCAGCTCGCCCACCTGCTCGACGGTCAGGTACGGCATCTTGGCCTGGATCTCCGCGAGCGCGGCTTGCCTGTCGTCGGTGACCACGAGCTGGTGGACCAGGATGTTCAGCTCCACTTCGGACACCCGGGCGCCGAGCAAGCCGCGGACGAACTCGACCCGCTCCAGGATGCCTTCGGCGTCGGCCATGGTGGCCTGCTGGCCATCCTTGCCCGGTGCCGCACCGGTGAAACCGATGATGTCGGCGTGCTCGGCGGCCAGCGTGAGCAGCCTGTCGCCACGGCCGGCGAGCATGAGCGGCGGGCCCGGCTTCTGCGCGGGCCGCGGCTGATGCTCCGGGTCGGCGAAGAGGCGCTTGAGCTCACGGACGGTGTTCTCCAGGTGATCGACGCGGCTTTTCGCGCCTTCCCAAGGGATTCCAGCCGTTTCGAACTCGGCCTTCACGTACCCGGCGCCGAGGCCGAGCTCGAGCCTGCCGTCGGTGAACTGGTCGGTCCCGGCGGCCTCACGCGCCAGGAGGACCGGGTTGTAGAAAGCCGTGTTGAGCACGAAAGTGGTGAGCCGGACGCGTTCCGTGGCTTCGGCGGCGAGCACCAGCGCCGGGAAGGTGGGCGGCATACCGAGGTGATCCGCCACGCCGATGACGTCGAACCCGGCCGTCTCAGCCCTACGGCATTTCTCGACCCAGTCCACGCGGGACACGGGCACATACATGTTGACGCCGAATCGGAACGGCTTCTCCCCAGCTGCACTCATGGCCCTACGCTACCGAGTCGCCATCTCGGGCACCTCGGGTTTAGCTCCGACGCTATGAACGGACCGTTCCTCTCGAAAACTGAGAGGAACGGTCCGTTCATAGCGCTTGAGACCTAGCCGAGGCGCTGCTCCAGCTGGGCGAGCTCGTCGCGCAGGCTCGACGGCACGCGGTCGCCGATCTTGTCGAACCACTCCTGGATCATCGGGATCTCCTGGCGCCACTCGGCCGGGTCGACGTCGAGCGCCGCCTGGATGTCGGCCAGCGGCTCGCTGAGGCCCTCGGTGTCGAGGTCCTCGGCGGTCGGGACGAACCCGATCGGCGTCTCGACCGCGTTCCCACGGCCCTCGACGCGCTCGATGACCCACTTGAGCACGCGCGAGTTCTCGCCGAATCCAGGCCACAGGAAGCGCTTGTCGTCGCCACGGCGGAACCAGTTGACGTAGAAGATCTTCGGCAGCTTGGCGGCGTCGGCGCTCTTGCCGAGGTCCAGCCAGTGCTTGAAGTAGTCACCGGCGTGGTAGCCGAGGAACGGCAGCATCGCCATCGGGTCGCGGCGCACGTTGCCGACCGCGCCGGCCGCGGCCGCGGTGGTCTCGGACGACATCGTGGCGCCCATGAACACGCCGTGCTGCCAGTCGCGGGCCTCGTTGACCAGCGGAACCGTGGTCTTGCGACGGCCACCGAAGAGGATCGCCGAGATCGGCACGCCCTTCGGGTCGTCCCACTCCGGCGCGAGGATCGGGCACTGCGACATCGGCGTGCAGTAGCGCGAGTTCGGGTGCGCGGCGGGCTCTTCCGACTCCGGCGTCCAGTCCTTCTTCTTCCAGGACGTGGCGTGCTCGGGCTTGCCCTCCATGCCCTCCCACCAGATGTCACCATCGTCGGTCAGCGCGACGTTGGTGAACACGGTGTTGCCCTGCTCGATGGTGCGCATGGCGTTGGGGTTGGTGTGCCAGTCGGTGCCCGGCGCGACACCGAAGAAGCCGAACTCCGGGTTGACGGCGTAGAGACGGCCGTCCTCACCGAAGCGCATCCACGCGATGTCGTCGCCGAGGGTCTCGGCGCGCCAGCCCGGGATGGTCGGCTGGAGCATCGCCAGGTTCGTCTTGCCACACGCGCTCGGGAACGCGGCCGCGACGTAGTGGACCTTGTTCTCCGGCGAGATCAGCTTGAGGATCAGCATGTGCTCGGCGAGCCAGCCCTCGTCACGGGCGATGACCGAGCCGATGCGCAGCGAGTAGCACTTCTTGCCCAGCAAGGAGTTGCCGCCGTACCCGGAGCCGTAGCTCCAAATGAGACGTTCCTCGGGGAAGTGGCTGATGTACTTGGTGGTGTTGCAGGGCCAGGGAACGTCCTCCTGGCCCTCTTCGAGCGGGGCGCCCACGGAGTGCAGCGCGGGCACGAACTCGCGCTCGCTGCCGTCCGGCGCGATGAACTTCTCCAGCGCCGCGGTGCCGGCCCTGGTCATCACGCGCATCGACGCGACGACGTAGGCGAAGTCGGTGATTTCGATGCCCAGCTTGGGGTTCTCGTCACCCAGCGGGCCCATGCAGAACGGGATGACATACATCGTGCGACCACGCATCGAGCCACGGAAGAGCTCGGACATCGTCGCTTTCATCTCGTCGGGGTGCATCCAGTTGTTCGTGGGACCGGCGTCCTCCGGCTCCTGCGAACAGATGAAGGTGCGCTCCTCGACGCGGGCGACGTCGTTGGGATCGGAGGCGGCCCAGAACGAGTTGGGCTTCGACTTCAGCTGCACGAACGTGCCGGATTCGACGAGCTCGGCGTTGATGCGCGCGGCTTCTTCGTCGGAGCCGTCCACCCACACCACTCGGTCCGGGTTGGTCAGCTCAGCGACCTCCCGCACCCACGACAACACGCGACTGTGCGTCGTCGGCGCGGTGTCCAGTCCTGGGATGGCTACTGCAGTCATCTCTTTCTCCTGACTCCGACGACAAAATGCCCGCACCTGAACGACGCTGTTCTGGTGCGGGCGTCATTGCCGGCGACCGAATGGCTTCGCACACCGGCGGGAAACCGGTGTACTGAAAATTGGGATTCCCCGAGAGTAGCCCGATGAACCACAGGTAACCGAGAGCTGACCTGTCGGTTCTCTCACAAGAACGATAAGGGAATCGATTCAGATGTCACCGGAATGGGCCATCGGCCGTAAATCTTCCGGTGAGTGAGCACACACCGATCCGCCGAATCGGTCGTAATGAATTTCGACGGCGCGACAACAAATTGGGTGACCCAAAACACAAAAGCCCGGGGCCATAGTGGCCGCCGGGCTTTTGCGTAGTTCGGGAAGAGTGCGTGGTTCGGGAAGCTTGCGTAGTTGGGGAAGAGTTAGTTGGGGCTGATCCACTGGCCGGTGACCGAGTCGATCTTCGCGACGCCCTCGAGCGTCTGCGTGCCGCCGCCACCCCAGGCCGCGTCGCTGTCCGGCGCGACCTCGCCGACGAGCCCGCTCGGCTGCTCGGTCCACTCACCCTTGCCGGTGTGCTCGTACGTCGTCGCGTTGCCGCTCGCGTCGATCTCCACCGCGACGTCGGCCTGGCCGTCGCCGTCGGAGTCGGTGAACGCGATCGTGCCGCCGTCCTTCGTCTGCACCACCGCGGTGTCGTTCTTGCCGTCGTGGTCGGTGTCGATCGTGGCCGGGCCGACCTCGACGTCACCCTTCGGCATGTCCGCGTGGATGGTGCCGGTGGAGTCGGTCTGCTGGTCGCCGCCGCCCTGGTCACCGCCGCCTGCCTCGACCCACTGGCCGCTGGCCTGGTCGTAGGTCGCCATCTCGACCACCTTGCCGTTTTCGTCCAGCACGGCGTAGTGATCCGCGACGCCGTCGTTGTTCGTGTCGCCGAACGCCTGGGCGGTGCCGTCCTCGTGCTCGATGATCGCCGTGTCGTTGACGCCGTCGTGGTCGATGTCGTAGTTGACCTCGGCCGCGTAGTCCTCCCCGTCGACGTGGACCGTCATACCGTCGGTGTTACCGGTGCCGGTGCCGGTTCCGCCTGTCTCGTCGACCCACACGGGAAACTCCCCCTCTTGCTGGAGTGGCGCTGACTACGTTCTGACTCACCGTAGGCCCGTTCGGTTCCCGTCCACAACCGCGCGTCTCAACTGGGCAGGCCCGTGGCACCCATGCTCACGCACCAGCGCGAACCGTCGGTGCGGACGGGCAGCATGTACCGCTGCTCGGCCGGTTCGCCTTCCGACGGCGTGCCGCGCTTCGCGTCGACCCAGTAGTAGGCCTGCCGATCGTCCGGGGTGCCGGAGGGACCGGCCAGCTTCAGCTGCAGGCCGAACTTCCCGAACTCCGACGCGGCGAACTTGCTGTCCGACTCGCTCATCGGCGTGCAGGCAAGCGCGCGGACCGCGGCGCCGTCGCGGGCGTTCACGGCATCGACGTACTGCTGGGCGGTGGCGGCCGGATCGCCACTGGGGCCGCTGGAGCCGCTGTCGCTCAGGAACAGGATGAGCGCGGTGGCGCCGCCGCCGAGCACCACGACCGCGCCGATGACGATCCCGATAATGAGGCCGGTTTTGCTCTTCTTCGGCGGCTGGGGGTAGCCCGGTGGCGGGCCGTAGCCGTACGGCTGCTGCGGGTACGGCTGTTGCTGGCCGTACGGCGGTTGCTGGCCATAGGGCTGTTGCGGCTGCTGACCGTAGGGCTGCCGGGGCGGGTAGGTCATGCGCTCACGCCTTGTCTCGTAGTGAACGGATCCTGGACAGGAACAGCTCCGCGCGCTCGCGCCCCTCGGTGACCTCTCTGAGCTGCTTGGACACCACCGAGATCTTCTTGGCGCGCTCCTGCGCCCCCATCTTTATCGTCTTGTCGACTTCCTTCATCTCCGCCTCGATGGCGTCGATCCGCCGGCTGAGCGCCTCGTCCAGCGCCATCGACAGCTGCTGCTCGGCCTCGATCAGCTGCTCGGCGACCAGCTGGTCGAGCGTGGACCGAGCGTCGGCGATCGCCTCGACGAGCCACTGCTTCATGTGCTGCTTGTCCGCGGCGTGCTTGCGGGTCCGCGCCATCCACCAGCCGGCGCCGAGCCCGATGATGATCGTCGCGGGCAGCACCACCGGGTTGAGGATCGCGACCCCGGCCAGCGGCAGCGCGGCGATCTTGCCCGCGCCGACCCCGCCGGAGATGCCCATGAACACGAGCAGCTTGTCCTCGGCCGTCGGCGGGCGCTTCTCCGGCGGCCGCAGGATCACCGGCGGGCCGCCCGCGCGCGCGAACTGGGCACGGATGACGTCGAGCTCCTCGGCGGAGAAGAGCTCTGAAAGCGACACGTTGGTGACGCGGTTGAGCCGCTCCGAAAGCGCCATGGAAACCCGCTGCGACATGGTCTGCAGCGCGATGTCGACCTGCTGCGGCAGACCCGTGAGCTGCTCGCGTTTCGCGGAGTCGATCACCTGCCGGAAATGCGCCTGCGCGTCACGCATCTGACGGCTGCTCTCATGCCCGATCTCGACGCGCGTCCGCTGCACCTCGCCCCGCAGTTTCAGCTGCCAGCCCCGCGTCGACGTCCGGCGCTCGGCCGTTAGCTGGTCGCGGCGTTCCCGCAGCAGCTCCGCCTCGGCCTCACCCGCCGACAGCGCGCGGCTCTCGGCCTGCAGTTTCGCCTTCTGCGCGCCCAAGGCACTCGACAGCGCGCGCAGGGTGTTGGCCTCGGACAGCATCGCCGAACGCCCGATCAGCATCTGCTGCATCGCGCCCTGGAGCACCGCGATTCCGGACCGTTCGCGCAGCATGACGGCCATCTGCTCGTTGGGAGCCTTGCCCGCGCTCTCGAACATGCGCGCCGACACCGGATGGAACACGGCGTCGGCGAAGCGCGGCGCGTGCTGGGCCAGTAGCTGACGATCGGCCTCCAGGACCTCACGCCAGCCGCGGAAGCTGTCGACCTTGGAGAGCGCGAAGAGCACTGTCTCGACCCGGTCGCCCATGTTGCGCAGGAACTGCAGCTCGGTCGAGGTGAACGGCGAAGACGCGTCGACGACGAACAGCAGCGCGGTGGCGTTGGCGGCGGCTTCCAGTGCCAGCTCGCCGTGCATCGAATCCAGCCCGCCGACCCCAGGAGTGTCCACAATGGAGACTCGCTCCAGCAGCGGCACCGGGCCGGAAACCTCCACGTAGCGCGGAGGAAGCTGCCCCTCGGGGAGATCGTGCGCCGCGGAAACCCAGCGGATCAGTTCGTCGAGCCGGATCGGGACGGGCGCCAGCTGGCCCGGATAACAGGCCTGCGCGCTCCACTGCTCGGCGTGCTCGAAGACGAGATAGGTGGCCGTCGCGACATCGGCGTCCACGGGGGACAGGCCGGGCGTGGCCAGCAGCGCGTTGACGAGCGAGCTCTTGCCGCGGTTGGTTTCCCCGACGACGACCACCGACGGCTTCTTCGGCCGGGTGCGGCGGATGTCCTCGACCCACCTGGCGGCCTGCGGATCGGCGTCACGCAACAACGTGAGCAGCTGCTCGCGCGCGTTTTTCACCTGATCGGGCAGACTTGCCCCGAGCGAAGGCGCCGTCACGAGGTGCGTTTCGTATAGACGGTGACGATCGGTGCCCGCAGCAACCGCTCACGATCGGCGAAACCGGCGACCTCGGTCTCCGCGACCTTGCCGTCCAGCTCGGCGTTGTCGGTCGGCATCGCGCTGCCGGCCTCGTGCACCGCCGGGTCGAACCTTTCGCCGTCGGGCCGCAGCGCGCGGACACCGATCGCGGCCAAACCCTGCTCGAGGCGTTCGACGACCCCGCTGCTCTTGGCGCGGTCCATGGCGTAGAGGCAGAGCTGGATCAGTGCCTGACGTTCGGCGAGCACCTGCTCGAGGTCTGTTCCGGCGGCGATGACAGAGGCGGGGTACACATCGGGTTCGGACGCGGCCTTGACCGGCTCGGTTCCCGTGCTCTCCTCGGGCCCCTTGCCGTCGACGTCTTCGATGATCTGCGTGAGGCTGACCGCCGCTATCTGGCCCGTCGGCACGTCATCCGGATTCTCACCCTTGCGAAACCAAGCAGGCATCGCCCATCACCCCGTCCCACGAAACCTGTTGCCAGATTGGACCAGTCTCGCCGAGCAGCCCGGCATCTGGGGGCGAAACCGGCAGACCCGATCGGACCTTTCACTGGTTCATCGAACAGATCGAACCGATACAACCCCAATCAAGCTTCGCGGATCTGCTGCCAGATCAGGAAATAGGCGCGATGCACGACGTGGGCGACACGGCTCTGAGCCGGAGTCGCACCGAAGGAAGCGAACGAACGCCACCAGCCCGCCCGTTCCAGCGCGAACGGCGCGAGTTCGGCGCGGGAACCACCGGGCATGCCGAGCTGGGCGCCGATGTCGGCGTTGCTGCCGACCCGCAGGACCTCTTCGGTGAGGTCTTCCGGCATGTCGACGGCACCGGAGGCGACCAGCGTCAACGCTTCGAGCAGGCGCAGCTGGTGGGCTTCGGGCTTGGCCAGGAGGACTTCGATGGCGTCGTGGACCCGTTGCCGCTCACCGGGATCACCGGAGGCGTGGGCGAGCGCGGTGACCGACGCGAGCGCGGCGGCGGCTTTGATGCCGTCGGCCCGGGCGGCGAAGACGAGGTTGAGCCGCGCGCGGACAGCGGCGAGGCCCGAGGCTTCGAGCAGGGTGCGGCGCAACGCCCCCGCGGTGATCTCCGGGTCCGCGCGGATCGCCGCGACGGCCTGGCTGACGCCGTAGAGGTCGAGCTTTTCCAGCAACCGCAAGCGGGTCCCGGACGGGACGTCGCATTCCCAGGTGATGAAGATATCCGCCGAGATCAGCATGGTCCCGAGAATGTCTTCGTCCATTGTGGACAGAAGTTTGAGCGCGTCGGCGTCGGCCGAGGTGAAGCCACCGGACTCCGCGGACTCGGCGATCAGGCCGATCACGGGCAGCACGTCGGCGACGCGGGGCTTGAGCGTCGCGGCCTGTTTCGCGGCCAGCATGCTGGCCGCCTTCCAGACGTCACCGTCGGAACCGGCGACCGACTCGGGCGCGATGGTGTCCGCCTTGTTGAGCACGGCGATCGCGTTGACCGGGCCCGCCTCGCGGCTGGCCGTCGCCGCGGTGAACGCGGCCAGCGCCTGCTGGTCGTCGGCGCGGACGCCCTGGGTGACGACGTAGAGCACGGCCTCGGCACCGGCGACGGCGTTGCGGGAGGTGTCGTCGAGGTCGTCGGAACCCTCTTCGTCGGCTTCCTTGCGGTGCTTCGCCGCGCCCAGCAGCTCCTCGGTACGCGACACCGACGCGGCGTCCAGCGAGCCGAGGCCTGGGGTGTCGATCACCGTCATGCCCTGGAGCACGGCGTTGGTGAGGTAGGCCTCGATATGCGAGACCTCCTCGATGTTCACGCCCAGCTCGGCCGGGATCATCCCATCGGGGGCGAACGGCAGCACCTGCTTGCGGCCGTCGGTGAACACCACCTCGACACGGTCGACCGTGCCGTACTGGAAGCGGGTGACCAGCCTGGTGCACTCGCCGACGTCGGTGGGCGCGACCCGGCGCCCGATCAGCGCGTTGACCAGCGTCGACTTACCCGACTTGATCCGGCCGGCGACCGCGACCTGCAGCGGGCCGCCCAGCCTGCGGAGCACCTCGGCGAACCCGGCCGCGGTGCGGGCGCAGACCTGCGGCTGCAGCCGGTGGCAGAGGTTCGCCACCGACATCGACAACGGGCCGGCCAGCCGTCCCTCGGTCGGTGCCGTCACGCCCCAGTCCCCTCCCGGTCTTCTCGTCCGCACGAATCGTGCCATGCCGGTCATCCTCGGGTCGCACCGAAGGTGCTACCGGCGGGCGACGCGCCGGAGGCCGGGCGCGACTTACTGTTGCCAAGTGCGACGGTTGAGTCTTTGGATGCAGGCCAGGCCCATGGTGGGCGACAGCCTCCTCGCCGCGCTGCTCGGATTCGTGGACCTGCTGATCTACGTCTCCTCGCTGCCCCCCGAGGTGGCCGCCTCGGACGAGCCTTCGCCGGCCGTTGGACTGCCGGGAACGCTCCCGTGGTTCCTCGTGTTCACGGTCGACGTCGCGATGGTCGCGCCGCTCGCCTTCCGGCGGAAGTACCCGCTGACGGTCGCGTACACGGTGCTCGTCGTCAGCATCCCGCACAGTGCGCTGCAACTCGGCTTCTCGAGCGCGCTCGCCGGGATGATCGCCCTGTACTCGGCGGTGGTCTATGCCGGACGTCGGCAGGGTGCGCTGTACGTCCTCATCCTGGTGATCGTCTCCGGGCTCCAGTTGGTGCTCCAACGTGAGCCGGACATCGTGGTCGTCTCGCTGTTCCTGGCGTTCGCGCTCGCGCTGTGCTGGGTGCTGGGCGAATTCGTTGGTGCCCGGCGCGCTTACCAATCCGAAGTGGAGGCCAGGTTGCATCTCCTCGAAACCGAACGCGACCAGGCGGCCCGTATCGCCGTCGGCGAGGAACGCAGCCGTATCGCCCGCGAGCTGCACGATGTGGTGGCGCACGCGGTGAGCGTGATGGTGGTGCAGGCCGACGGCGCGTCCTACGCGATCACGTCCAACCCGGCGATGGCCGCGCGGGCGCTGAACACCATTTCGGAGACCGGGCGCGGTGCGCTGGCGGAACTCCGGCGGCTGCTCGACGTCCTCCGCAACGAAGACGGCGACGGCGAGCCGCGCGTGCCGCAGCCGAACGCCGAAGCGCTGGTGGAGCTCGCGGAGCGCTGCCGGTCGTCCGGGCTCGCGGTGGACCTGGACATCAACGAAGACCTCGGCGACCTGCCCGCGGGTGTGTCGCTCGGGGTGTACCGGATCGTGCAGGAATCCCTGACCAACGCGCTCAAGCACGCCGGGCGCGGCGCCAAGGCCTCGGTGCGCGTGCACCGGAACGGGGACGTGATGGAGATCGAAGTGACAGACGACGGCGCCGGACGGGCGAATTCTCTGGTGAAGGCGTCCGCCGCGGCGGACGTGCCCGGCGGGAACGGGCTCATCGGCATGCGGGAACGCGCCCACGTCTTCGGCGGCAGCCTCGACGTCGGCCCCGCGGCGGGTGGCGGCTGGAGAGTCAGCGCGAAGCTACCGATTAAGCCCACCCATCTCCCACCACCACCCTCACCGGAGCCGCTGCGCGGCGCTGGTAGGAAGGCACAGTGATACGCGTAGTAGTCGTCGACGATCAGGAACTCATGCGAGTCGGGTTCCGGATGGTGCTGGGCGCCCAGGAAGACATCGACGTCGTCGGAGAAGGCGCGAACGGCGCCGAGGCGATCAAGCTCGCCGAGGAACTGCGCCCGGACGTCGTGCTCATGGACGTGCGGATGCCGGTGCTGGACGGCGTCGAGGCGACCAAGCGGATCGTCGAAGCGGGGACGGCCCGGGTGCTGGTGATGACGACTTTCGACCTCGACGAGTACGTGTATTCGGCGTTGCAGGGCGGGGCGAGTGGGTTCCTGCTGAAGGACACCCAGCCCAGTCACCTGGTTTCGGCGTTGCGCGCGGTGTCCGCCGGGGACGCGGTGGTTTCGCCGAGCGTGACACGGCGGCTGCTGGACCGGTTCGTCGGCGCGGGCGGCACGCCCCTGCGGGACGTCGCGACGCTCGACGTGCTGACCGATCGTGAGCGCGAGGTGTTCGTGCTGATCGCGAAGGGGATGTCGAACCTGGAGATCGCGGAGACGCTGTTCCTCTCCGAAGCCACCGTGAAGACCCACGTCGGCCGGATCCTGGCGAAACTCGAGCTACGCGACCGGGTCCAGGCCGTTGTCCTCGCCTACGAAACCGGCCTCGCCCGCCCCGGCCTCGCCTGACCCCCGCTTCCGAATATGTCGACATGTTCCGAAGTTCAGGCCGCCAGAACTTGTGGACATATTCGGGAGCGGACGGCGGCAATGATGGCACCGGGATCTCCGTAGAGCTGCTCCTTCGTGACGATGATGAACTGCCATCCGGCCGCGCGGAAAGCTGCGCGCCGACGCGCGTCCCGCTCTGGTTGGGGACCGTCCTTGTGCCATTCACCGTCGTACTCGACAGCCAACTTGAACTCGGCAAAAGCCAGATCGAGCCGACCAAGAAACACGCCGTTCTGGTAGACCACCAACTGAGGCTCAGGATCGAAGCCCGCCTGCACCAGCAACACCCGCAGTTCGGATTCAGGAATCGACTCCGCACGAGGATCGGCCAGCGCCACTGCTTCTCGTGCTCGCCGGATGCCATGATCGTGCCGGTTCCGGACGAGCAGTTCCAGCGCTGTGTGATCGACCATTTTCACCCGCAGAAGGGCGTCCAAGAGACCCACGACCCTCGGGAACGATCTTCGAAGCTTGTTGTGGGTCAGGATGTCCATTGTCATGCGCAATGGGGAGGCCAGGAGCAGGTCAGACCAAGGTTCAGCTTCGATTCCGGGGATCTTGGTACGACGGATGTCCAAGCCACGCCTGGTGAGAAATTTCGCCGACTCGGGCACGATGAACTCAACCGGGTCACGCGCGATGGTGAAGTCGAGTCCGCGCACAGCCGCAGCTGAACAACCTGACAAGACAGCACCTGGTGGCGCGATCAGGGCCGCGCCTCTGCAACGCAACTCGTGCGTTACCGGTATGAAGGCCGGCACGTGCACGTTGTGAAACAGCTGCCTGAACAGTGGGGAATAGAGCTCCTCCTTGGTCAGCATTCCCTCGCTGACCGCCAGCCCTCCGAGGAAGGGTCCGTTGATGTCTCCGTAGTCAAAATCTGGTTCGTAATCCACGCCCGTCAGGATGAGGACCAACCGCGACAAAAAACTTCGACCAAGATCAACAACTCGCTAGTTATCCACACGCACCCTCCCCTGTGGATAACTTCCGAATATGTCGACATGTTCTGAAGTTCGGGCGTCCATAAGTTGTCGACATATTCGGAAGTTTGGGAGGGGTTAGGGGGTGGGGGTGGGGGTCAGGGTGGTGCCGAAGTCGGGGCGGGTGTGGTCGACGTCGGTGAAGTTGTATTCGTGCATGAGGGTCCACGAGGCCAGGGTTTGGCCGGCGAAGCGGGCGACGTCCGGGTCGACGGCGAGGGCGGCGACGCCGCGGCCGAGGTAGGTCGGGGTTTCCGAGAACGCGAACTCCGCGGGCGCGGTGGTGGAGACAGCGTCGCGCCAGTTCTCCTCGGTGACGCCGAAGTGGTCCAGCATCGCCTCCGACCGCAGGAACCCGGGCGTGACGGTCATTCCGACGCAGCCCACCTTCGCCAGTTCGACGCCGAGCCCGCGGCCGATCGCGCGCACGCTGCACTTCGCGAGGTAGTACGGGATCCCCGCGCCGACGTAGTTGTCGTTGTCGCCGTCGGTCACCTCGATGACCAGGCCGCCCGGACGCCGCACCACCAGTGGCAACAGGCGGTGCAGGGCGATCAGATGCGTGTCGACGGCGTTGCGCACCAGCGTCAGGGCGTCGTCCAGGTCGGATTCCCAGTACGGCCGTTCGAAATCGGCGAACGGGTCGCCACCCCAGACGTCGTCGACCAGGATGTCGATCCTTCCGTCCACTTCGGACTCGATGCGCGCCCGTAGTGCGTCCACATCGGACACCGAGGTGAAGTCACAGCGCACCGCGATCCCGCGGCCGCCCGCCGCGTCGACGAGATCGGCGGTGTCCTCGATGGTTTCCGCGCGTTTCATCGGTGACGCCGAGTCGCGCGTGGTGCGTCCGGTGACGAACACCGTCGCGCCCAGGCGTCCCAGTTCGACCGCGATCGCGCGGCCGCAGCCCCTGGTCGCCCCGGTCACCACGGCCACCTTGTCCGAAAGTCTCATACCTACTCCTCCTTTCGACGCCAACCCACCAGTACGGCGTCGATGTCCTGTTCCAGTCGATCCACCAGTCGCCCTTTCGGGCGAATTGACCAATCGAGCGAGGCCCCATTCAGCACCGACAACAAAGCCCTCGCGGCGCGTGTCGGCGCGGGCGCGCTCGGTAGTTCACCGGCGGCCGCGCGCACCAGCCGCCGCAACTCGTTTTCGACGGCCGCGTAGTGCTCTCCCAGCAAGGAGCGCAATTCCGGGTCGCCGATGTCGACTCCCAGCTGCCCCAGGTTGTTCGCCGCCCGGTCCGCGTCTCCCAGTCCCACGTAGACGTTCACCGCCGCCGAACGCAAACCGTCCATCGGACTGCGCTTTCGGGCGGCAACCGTGCGCATCGACTCCACGGTGCGCACTGTCGTGATCCGGCTCAATGCCTGCAACAGCCCGCTTTTCGAGCCGAACCGCTGCGCGACCGTGCCGACGGCGACCTGAGCTTCCGCCGCCACCTGCGCCAGCGTGAAACCCGGCCCGACCTGCCCGATGACCTCTTCCGTGGCGGTCAGCAGCCGCTCGTCGCTGATACTCCGGGGTCTCGCCACCTCATTATTGAATCACTGTTCATTAACCTCGGCAAGGGGATTACCCCGATCACACTTCAGGGTCGACTCAGGGTCATCACGGATCGCGGCGGTCCGAAATAACCGCCAAGCTACGTCTCAAGGTCGAGGACAGGTTCGGTCTTCAGGATGACGCGCCGGACTGGCCCGAGGGGTCAGGATGGTTCGGCACAGGGGGGCTGGGGCAAACGACAAGCCCCACGAGCACGGACACGGACCGCCAGGCGTCAAAGCGGCAAACCCGCATTTAAGGAGCAGACAATGATCGAGGCAGTGGGCCTCACCAAGAGGTACGGCAAGACGCTGGCGGTGAACAATCTGTCGTTCAGTGTCGAGGCCGGCCAGGTGACCGGATTCCTGGGTCCCAACGGAGCCGGCAAGTCGACGACGATGCGGATGATCCTGGGGCTGGACAATCCGACGTCGGGCCAGGTCACCATCGGGGGGAAGAAGTACCACGAGCTGAAGCAGCCGCTGCGCACCGTCGGAGCGCTGCTGGACGCGAAGTGGGTGCACCCGAACCGTTCGGCGCGGGCACACCTCGCGTGGATGGCGAAGTCGAACAAGCTTCCGGCGCGCCGCGTCGACGAGGTGCTCGAGATCGTGGGACTGACCGGGGTGGCGGGGAAACGCGCCGGTGGGTTCTCACTGGGCATGTCGCAGCGCCTGGGGATTGCTGCGGCACTCTTGGGCGACCCGGAGGTCCTGCTGTTCGACGAGCCGGTCAACGGGCTCGACCCGGAGGGCATCCTCTGGATCCGGAAGTTCATGCACCGGCTGGCCGAAGAGGGACGGACGGTTTTCGTCTCGTCGCACCTGCTTTCGGAAATGGCGCTGACCGCGACGAACCTGATCGTGATCGGCCGCGGTGAGCTGATTTCGCAGTCGACGACGACGGACTTCGTCGCGAGGGCCGCGGAGAACACGGTGAAGGTGCGGTCGCCGCAGCTGGGGCTGCTGCGCGACGTGCTGGTGGGGGCCAGCGCGACGGTGGTCGAGGAAGGTCCGGCGCTCGTGGTGTCGGGGATGGACAGCGACAAGATCGGTGAGCTCGCGGCGGCCAACCAGGTCGTGCTGCACGAGCTGAGCCCGCACGTCGGCTCGCTGGAGCAGGCGTTCATGCAGATCACCGGCGATTCGGTCGAGTACCACACCGAAATCGACGGCACGCCCGCCCAGCCACTCGCACCCACCGGCCGCTGACCGCACAGGTCGCCACTCAAAGGATTGAAGAGAGACCATGACTCTGCTCGCAGTTGAACGCATCAAGCTGTTCACTACCCGGTCGCCGTGGTGGTGCGCGGCGCTCACCCTGATCATCACCATCGGGTTCTCGGCGCTGATCACCGCCAGCACCAGTGACACCTCGTTCATCACCGTCTCCAGCGCCGAATTCGGTTACCAGTTCGGGCTGGCGGTGATCATGGTGCTCGCCGCGCTGGCGGTCACCACCGAATACCGCTTCGGCACCATCCGCACGACGTTCCAGGCGATCCCGCACCGCGGCGCCGCACTGGGCGCGAAGACCACCGTCGTCGCGCTGCTCGCGCTGGTCATCGGCCTGCTCGCGGGCTTCGGCTCCTGGGCGATGGCCTACCTGATCAAGCCCGGCGGTGACCTCGCGCTGAACAGCACGGACGACTGGGTCAACGTCGCCGGCATCGGCGTGGTCTACGCCTTCGCCGCGGTGATCGCGGTGGCCGTCGGCATCCTGCTCCGGCACAGCGCCGGCGCGATCTCCCTGCTGCTGATCTACAACTTGGCGGTGGAGAGCCTGATCCAGCTGATCCCGAACATCGGCGCGAAGATCCACGACTGGATGCCGTTCAACGTGGCCCACAAGTTCCTCACCGGGACGGGTGGTTCCAACGGCGGACGCGGCGGCGACGCCGGCCCACCGCTGTCGACGTCGACGCTGAGCCCGGCCTGGTCACTGGCCTACTTCGCGGCCTTCTCGCTGGTACTGCTCGGCATCGCGATCTACGTGGCCAAGAAGCGGGACGCGTAGGCACCAAGTCTCACCACAGGGGATCCGCGCAGGTGGCCGAGGAATCGGGGCCACGCCCGCCGGCGCGGATGTGGGGATGAAAATGGGGGAATAGGGGAACAGGGCCCGGGTCGCTTTGTCGGGGGGCGACCCGGGCTCTGTCATTTCTCCTATTGCTCGCCACATCGTGGCGGGACTGGCAGGATGAAAAAATGATCGAAGCAACCGGATTGACCAAGCGTTACGGCGCCACGGTGGCTGTGGACAACCTGTCCTTCAAGGTCAACTCCGGCCGGGTGACCGGTTTCCTCGGCCCGAACGGCGCCGGCAAGTCGACGACCATGCGGATGATCCTCGCGCTCGACACCCCGAACGCCGGGACGGTGTCGATAGACGGCAAGCACTACCGCGAAATCCACCATCCACTGAGGACGGTCGGCGCGCTGCTGGACGCGACCTGGCGACACCCGGGGCGCTCCGCGCGAGACCACCTCCGCTGGATGGCCGTGTCGAACAAGATCCCGGTCAAGCGGGTGGACGAAGTACTGCACATCGTCGGGCTCACTTCGGTCGCCAAGAAGAAGGCCGGTGGTTTTTCGCTCGGCATGCTGCAACGGCTCGGTATCGCCACCGCCCTTTTGGGTGATCCTCAGGTCCTGCTGTTCGACGAGCCGGTGAACGGGCTCGACCCGGAGGGCATTCTCTGGATCCGGCAGCTGATGCACGCGCTGGCCGCCGAAGGCCGCACGGTTTTCGTCTCCAGTCACCTGCTGTCGGAAATGGCGCAGACCGCGCAGGATCTGGTGGTCATCGGCCGCGGCAAGCTGATGTACCAGGGCACCGTCGACGAATTCGTCACCCGCGCCACGAACGAATCGGTGAAGGTGCGCAGCCCGCACCTCCCCATGCTCCGAATGGCGCTCGCCGAGCGTGACGTGCCTTTCGAAGATCTCGGCGACTCGCTTCTGGTGTCCGAAATGGACAGTGACGGCGTCGGCGAGCTCGCGTTCGCCGCCGGGGTCACCCTGCACGAACTGAGCCCGACCCGCGGTTCGCTCGAAGAGGCGTTCCTGCAGCTGACCGGTGAAGCAGTGGAGTACCACGCGGAAAGCGGGAAATGAGCCTGCTGACAGCGGAGCGCATCAAGCTGTTCAGCACGCGCGCGCCCTGGTGGTGCACCGCGTTGGCGATAGTCGCGTCGCTCGGTTTCGCGGTCGTGTTCGTCATCTTCGGCGGCGACGAGATCCCGGTTACGGTCAGCAACACGCAGACGGCGAGTTCCTTCGGGCTCACCGTGATCCTGGTGCTGGCGGTGCTGGCCGCGGCCACGGAATACAACTGGGGCACCATCCGGACCACCTACCAAGCGGTGCCCAAGCGTGCGCCCGCGCTGCTCGCGAAGGCCGTCGTGGTGAGCCTGTGGTGCGGGCTCGTGGGGCTGGTGATCGGCTTCGGCTCGTGGGGTCTGGGTGTCCTGCTCAAGCCCGACGCCGACCTGGCGCTCAACAGCGCGGCCGACTGGCGTGCGGTCGCCGGGCAGGGATTGGTCTTCCTGTTCACCGGCGTGCTCGGGGTCGCCGTCGGGATGCTCCTGCGCAGTACCGCGCTCGCACTGGCCGTGACGTTGGTATGGACCCAACTGGTCGAAGGGCTCGTTTTCCTCATTCCCGGCATCGGGCGGGACATTTACGAGTGGCTGCCGTTCTTTTCCGCGGGCCAGTTCATCGGCGGCGGCCTCACCGCGTCGGCGTTGAACCTCGGAGAGCTGCCACTGGGGCCGCTCGGCTACGGCGCCTACTACGCGTCCATCTGCGTAATACTCTTCGTCATCGGCGTTGTGATGAACCAGGTACGTGACGCGTAACACGCACTAGCGTATTGCCGCGGGTTAAGACCACGTTAAGACCGTGTGGTATCCCTCACAGTGAGCTGACTTGTTGCCCTGACCTGGCACTATTTAATACAACAGCTTTACAAAGGCTGTTGGACAACTCAATCGGAGTCACGGAGCTCTACGGAGGTGACCCTTGACGGTGGATGCCAGTCGAGGAGTCGAAAATCCCATTCCCGCCGCTCGTCGCGCTTTCAACCAGCCGCGACTCGAGCCGATGCTCGGCCTCGAATGGTCGCAGGCCATCGAACTTCCCCGCGTCGCGGATTCCGCCACGCGTCCCGCCGAAATCCGGCGGGCCTGGGTGCACCGCGCCCCTGAAGACCATGTCATCGCCCTGTTCCTGGCATCGAGCCAAACAAATGACTCCCTCCCCGCACCCTGGTGGCTCCGCGCGGTCGCGACCGGCCGGCTGAATTCGCGCGCCGACGGTTTCCGGATCGAAGACCGCATTTCTCAGCTGCTCGAGCCCCGGCCCGGTTGGGAATACGTGCCGTGGGCCGCCGACGGTGAATCCGGTTATTGGGAATTCATGCCTTCCGAGCGCGGGCCGTCCGGCCATCGCATTCCGACGACTGTGCTGAACACCGATCGCCACGACGGCTGGATCGACCTTCTTCCCGCCCACAGCGGGACCACGCCGACACCCATCGCCGTCGCGGGTCTGGCCGGTCTGCGGTCACGGCTGGGAGAGTTCGAAGCTATCCGCTGAAGTAATATTCAACTTTCCGCTGTAAGTAGTCGTTACTGGGAAGTTGAAAAGTGTTGAAGAACGAGGAGCAGCCGCGCCTGCGCAGTGTGGTCAGCTATGTCCAGCGCGGTGGCCGGATGACTGTCGGCCAGCAGCGGGCGTGGGAGAAGCACTGGCCGCGGCTGGGCCGCACGGTAGGTGAACTGGCACCGGGGCCGGTCGATTTCGACGAGTGGTTCGGACGCAGTGCGCCGGTGATGCTCGAGATCGGCTCCGGGATGGGCGAGACCACCTCCCAGCTCGCCGCGGCCGCGCCGGAGACCAACTACGTGGCCGCCGAGGTGTACGAAGCCGGGCTCGGCCAGTTGATGCTGCGGGCGGAGAACCTCGGCGTGACCAACCTGCGCATGATGCACGGCGACGCGGTCATCCTGCTCACCGAGCACATCGCGCCCGGCTCGCTGGCCGGGGTGCGGCTCTTTTTCCCGGACCCGTGGCCGAAGAAGAAGCACCACAAGCGCCGGATCGTGCAGCCCGAGTTCACCAAGCTGGTCGCGTCGCGCCTGGCCCCCGGCGGCACCTTCCACCTGGCGACCGATTGGGAGCACTACGCCGACCAGATGCTCGAGGTCGTTTCCGCGGAACCCGCGCTGCGGAACCGCCACGCCGACGAGCCGGGCGGCTGGGCTCCGCGTCCCGCGTGGCGGCCCGTCACGAAGTTCGAGAACCGCGCCCACGACGAGGGCCGCGTCTGTCACGACCTGATCTTCGAAAAGCCTTAAACATACGAAGGCACGTCGTACGCCCTCCCCCCGACGAAGAGGGCGTACGACGTGCCTTCTGTTATTCGTGCACCGCGGTTATTCGTCCGCCAGCGGTTCCGCGCGCACCCGGTTCAGTGCCGGAGTGCACACCGAAGCCGCCAGCAGGGCGACCCCCACCCCCAGCGCGACCGGCGCCAGGATCCACGGGCTCAGCACGATCCCGTCCTTTTCGACGAGACTGAACAACCCGATCCCGACCCCCACACCGACCACGCCCGCCCCGATCGTGGCCACCATCGCGGGCAGCGCGGCTTCCATTCGCAACGCCCTGGCCAGCACCTTCACCGGCGTTCCCGCCGCGATTAGCGCACCGAACGTCCGGCGCCGGTCCATCACGGAACCCGCTGTCGCGACCGCCGCACTGCAACCGGCGAGCACCCCTGCCGCGATCAGCCCGATCACGGTGACGCGCCGCAGGTCCGACAGCTCGGTCTGCTGGTTCTCCAGGCGCAGTTCCCGGCTGTACACCTGCGAGCCGCCGGCGGCCCCGCCCAGCGCGGTCCTGATCACTTCACGGTTCGCGTCGGTCGACGGCACCGCGACGGTCACCCGCTCGTTCGGCGACTCCACGAGCCCGGCGGGGAGCACTGCCGGGTCGATGAGCAGCGAATACATCATGTCCTTGTCGGACGCGGACAGCAGGTGCACCGGCACCCCGGCGGCGAGCGGGGTGCCTTTTTCGTCGCCACTGCCGTAATACGAGATGACCGACGCGCCCCGCGTGTCGAGCTGGTACGAGCTGTAGATGCCCGGCGCCGCGTCGCAGGAACCGACGTTGAACCTGGTCATCCGCTTCGCCGTCGGGCAGTCCATGACCAACGCGCTGTAGCTGCCCCGCTGGCTGTCTTCGTTGACCTTGATCGACACCTGCCGGACCACTTCGCTGCGGGCCTGCTCGCCGTACTTCGCCAGCGAAGCGTCGGCCCGCTGGGCGATCTGGGTGGCGTTGGCCGGGTCGGTTTCGACGTAGAGCACCGAATCCTGGAACGCGCGGCCCCCACCGGCCTGCGCCTCGAAACTCGGCATCAGCGTCAACGCCATCGACCCGGCGAACACGGCGAGCACCACCCCTGCGGATGCTCGATATGCCCCCTTCGGGTCGTCACGCAGACGCCGCCCGGCCAGCAGGCCCGCCGGTTTCCGCCACACCTTGACGAAGGTTCCCCCCACCGCCGAGGTAATCCACGGGCCGACCACGGACGCCGACGCAACGAGCACCGCGAGTCCGAACAAGACCAGCGGACCGCTCTCGTCACCAGCGCTTTCCGAAGACGCGTACAGGATCGCCAGCAGGAAGAACAGCCCGGCGGCCGGCACCGCGAGCAGCCGCCACCAGTGCAGCGGCTTGCGGGAATGCCCGGCCGCGGCGCCCAGCGGCGTCGAGAACACGCGGCGCAACCCGAGCACGGCCGCGAGCCCGACCAGCAACGGGATCGCCAGCACGAGCACGATCGTCAGGCCGACCGGCAGGTTGAAGTCGGTCGCCTGCCAGGTACCGCCGGCCCACGGCACCAGCGTCGCCAGCGCGTGCAGCCCGGGACTCAACGCGAGCCCGACCAGCGCACCACCGAACGCGGAGATCATCGTCTCGGCGGTGACCATGCCGGTCACCTGGCCCGGGGTCGCCCCGGCCAGCCGGATCGCGGCCAGCCGACGCTCCCGGCGCGCCGCGGTCAACCGCGCGGCGGACGCGACCAGCACCAGGCTGGGCACCAGCAGCACGACGACACCGACCCCGGAAAGCAGCTGCAGCAAGCCGTCCGGCTTGGGATCGCCATGGGTGAACGCCGTGGACGGGACCGCGTCAGAGGGCATGTCCTCGGGTGTGTGCCCGACGATGGCGGCCAGCTGCTTCGGGAACCGCAAGGCGTCGTTCCCGAGCGAACCGGCGATGTTCGGCGTGAAGCGGTCCGCCAGCTGCGACGACGGAAGCTCGCGCATCAGTTTGGCGAGCTCGGGCGACGCCAAGGTCTCGCCCGGAGCGGGCAGCTTCGGCATCCCGGCGGGGAGCTTCACGTCGGCGGGATTGCCCATGACGGCGACGTCGACGCGGGTCATCTTCTGGCCGTTGACGAAGTCTTCGCTGTACGACAGCAGCAGCGGCGCGGGCTGTTCGGAGTTGCTCGAGTAGCTCTGTTCCTGCCATTGCGCGCGCTCGGCCCGGACCTGCGTGGCGAACGGCAAGCTGACCAGCAGCAGCACCAGCCCGGTCGCCACCGCGACGCCGGCCGCGGTCAGGATCGCCGACGTCCGGGTCCGGCGGTCGACCCGGAGCACGCGCAGGGCGATTTGCAGCGCGTTCATGCCGCCAACCTCGCGGCGATCAGGCCGTCCCGGATGGAGACGGTCCGCGGCATCGACTCGGCGAGCTCGCGGTCGTGCGTCACCACGATCACCGCGGCACCGGACTCGGCGGCGGCGTGCAGCAGCGCGTCCATGGTGTCGCGGCCGGTACGGGTGTCGAGCGCGCCGGTCGGCTCGTCGGCGAAGATGACCTTCGGCCGGTGCGTGAGCGCACGGGCGATCGCGACGCGCTGCGCCTCACCGCCGGAAAGCTCACCGGGGCGCCGGCCTTCCTTGCCCGCCAAGCCGAGCCGCGTCAGCCATTCCCGCCCGGCTGTAGTGGCTTCCTTGCGGCCGGCGCCGCCGAGCAGCAGCGGCAGTGCCACGTTCTCCTCGGCCGTCAGCTCGGCCACGAGCATGCCCGACTGGAACACGAAACCGAATTCGGTGCGGCGCAGTTCGCTGCGCTTCTTCTCGTTCAGCTGGTCGACCCGTTGTCCCGCAAGAAAGATCTCCCCGGCGTCGGCACGCAGGATGCCGGCGAGCACATGCAGGAGCGAGGTCTTGCCCGACCCGGACGGGCCGACGATGGCGACCGCGTCGCCCGCCTCGATGTCGATGTCGATACCGGCCAGCGCGTGCTGGGTGCCGTAGCGCTTCACCAGTCCCCGGCCGGAAAGCACCGCTGTCCGATTAGGACTTTGTGGGTAGGGCATCCGCGGATCCACCACGTTCTCCTCAGGGGTTGTCGTTAGGGATTGCCGGTCTTCGGTGATGGGCACAGCTTCACCGACCGAGGGTGTGGTCCACTTCGGGCAGACGGCCATCGCCCGGCCCGCCGGTATCGGCCGATCGGCCGACCCGCGACGGCCGACCGGCCAAGGTGCGGACCACCCCAAATCCTCTAACGTCTTGTTGTGCACACCTCTGGAACGCTGTCGGACCGAGTCGCCGCGCTGGCGAGGAAGCTCGGGCTGGCCGGAGCCGTGCTCTTGGCGGCACTGGTCTGCGACGTGGTGATCATCATCGACGCCTCCTTCGACGTCTACGGCCCGATCGGCCGCGATCTCCTGATGCTGCCGGGGATCTTCGCGATTTCGGCGTGCGCGCTGTGGGCGCAGAAACGGCCCGCCGTCGCGGCGTATGTCGGCGCGGTGGTGCTCGGGGCGTCGAGCCTTCTGCTGTGGACGTTCCAGGTGCAGCCGTACGGACCGGTGCTGGCGAACGTCTCGCTGGCGGAAACGGTCACCGGTTTCCAGCTCGTCTACTTCTGCGTGCGGCACGTCCGCGCCGGGATCGCGTTCATCGGGGTCAGCTCGCTGATCGTGGCCTGCCTGATCGCGGTGACCGGCCGCTCGGAGGACGCACAGTTCGACAACCGCAACTTCCCGCTCTCACTGGTCTTCGGGCTGTTCATCTTGGGCACCGCGGTGTTGCTCGGCCTGCGGTCCCGGCACAGTCATCCCAAACGCACCAATCCCGTGGTCGCGAAGATCATCCGCGACCAGTGGCCGATCATCGGCGGCCTGACCCTGTTGCTGTTCTTCGAGGTCGTGGGGGCCGCGGGGGTCGGGGTGCGCGCTGTCCCGGTGCTCGCCTGCTCGGTCGCCGCGGCGGCGCTCGCCGTGTTCGCGGTGAAGTCCCCGATCCCGATCGCGCTGGGCATGTCCGCGCTGTTCCTGTTCTCCGGCATGATCGCCGGGCAAGTCAACCTGCGCGCCGGGTATCCGCAGATCGGCGGGCTGACGCTCACCCAGATCGTCAGCGGGATGATCATGGTGGTCGTCCTGATCCGGGTCGTCCCGCGGGAAAAGGCCTGGCCGACCGTCGGGCTGCTGTCCGGGGTCGTGGCCGTCGTCTCGATCGTCGACACCGTGGAAAACAGGAACAGCGCGGCGCTGAGCCAGTTGGTCGTCGCCGCGGTGCTGCTGCTGGGTATTTCGGTGGCCATCGGGCTGTACCTGAAGTCGCGGGATTCCGAGCGGGCGCAGGTGGTGCACTCCGCGGTCACCGAAGCGCAGACCTCGGAGCGGATGGCGCTGGCGCGTGAGCTGCACGACGTCGTCGCGCATCACGTGACCGGGATCGTCGTGCTGGCCCAGGCCGCGAAGATGTCGGCCGAGAAGAACCCGAAGGTCGCCGCCGAAGCGCTCGGCCGCATCGACGTCGCCGGGACCGAAGCGTTGGCCGCGATGCGGCGGCTGGTGCGCAGCATGCGTGATGAGGCGGCCGCGGGCAGCAGTGACTTCAGCGAGCAGGCGACCACCGACCTGGCCGCTGACCTGCGCAAGCTCGTCGACGGCGCGAACCACGGCGTGACCACGACCGTCGAGCTCGACCTGCCGGCGCATTTGCCGCAGGAGGTCGGCCGGTCGGCGTTGCGGCTGGTGCAGGAGTCGCTGACGAACGTCGGCAAGCACGCCGCTGGAGCCAGCGCGGCGACCGTGCTAGCCGAAGTGACCGACGGCGAACTACACCTCCGGGTGAGCGACGACGGCAAGGAACAGGACCGGCATCCCGCCGGGGGCTCGGGCGGCTACGGTCTCATCGGCATGCGCGAGCGAGTGGAGCTGCTGCACGGCAGGCTGTTCGCCGGACGCGGGCCCGAAGGCGGCTGGCGCGTCGAAGCCTGGTTACCGCTTGAGGGGGATTCTTGACCATCCGCGTACTGATCGCCGACGACCAGGACATGGTGCGCATCGGGTTCCGCATGATCCTCGAAGCGCAGGAGGACATCGAGGTCATCGCCGATGTCGCGGACGGCGTTTCCGCCGTGCGCAAGGCCCGCGAACTGCGTCCGGACGTCTGCCTGCTCGACATCCGCATGCCGGGCCTCGACGGGCTCGAAGTGACCAGGCAGCTGGCCGGGCCGGAGGTCACCGACCCGATGAAGGTCGTCGTGGTGACCACCTTCGACCTCGACGAGTACGTGCACACGGCGTTGCGCAACGGCGCCAGCGGCTTCCTGCTGAAGGACGCCGGACCCGCGCTGCTGATCGAAGCCGTCCGCGCGGCCGACCGCGGCGACGCGCTGGTTTCGCCGCAGGTGACCGTGCGGCTGCTGAAGCATTTCAACGGCGGCCCGGTGAGACGGGACGTCGCCCCGCCGAACGAGCCGCTGACCGCGCGCGAGCTCGACGTCGCGAAGGCCGCCGCGCGGGGGCTGACGAACACCGAAATCGGCGGTGAATTGTTCATGTCGCTGTCGACGGTGAAAACGCACCTCGCCGCAGTTCAGGGGAAGATCAACGCCCGCAACCGGGTCGAGATCGCGGCCTGGGCGTGGCAGAGCGGAATCATGGATCAGTAAGCTCACCCAGATGTCCCGTCGTTTCCGCGCCCCCGTTGTCCTGCCCGCCGACCCCGCTTGTTCGATCCTCCGCGACGCCGTCGTGGACGTCGACGACAGCGGGCGGATCACCTTCTGCGGACCGGCTTCGGGCGCCCCGGATCTGGGCGGCGCCTTCGTCACCGACCTGTCGGGCATCCTGCTGCCCGGTCTGGTGAACACCCACGCCCACAGCCCGATGACACTGCTGCGCGGCATGGGCGGCGACCTGCCGCTCCTGCGCTGGCTGCACGAGATCATCTGGCCGGTCGAGGCGAAGCTGCAGCCGTCGGACGTCCAGACGGGCATGCTGCTCGGCTCGGTCGAGATGCTGCGCCACGGCGTCACCATGAGCGCGGAGATGTACTTCGAAGGCGAGCAGATCGTCGACGCCGTGCTCGCCACCGGCGCCAGGGTCGTGATCGGGCCGCCGATCATGGATCTGCCGGGGATGAACTGGCGCACCATGCTCGCCGACATCGACAAATGGATCGACGCCGATGGCCTTCGCTTCGGCCCCGGCGACCGCATCGAGCTGGGCTACGGCCCGCACGCCGCGTACACCCTGCCCGTCGAAGCACTGCGGATGACGGCCGAATCGGCCGCCGAGCGTGGCGCGCTCGTGCAGATCCACGTCGCCGAGGCGGCGCTGGAAGACGAGAAGCAGCGCGCCGAGCACGGTTCCGTGCCGAAGCTGCTCGACGAGGTCGGCATGCTTTCCGGCCGGACGCTCGCCGCGCACGCGGTGCACCTGTCCGACGAGGACATCGCGCTGTTCGCGGCACGCGGCACCGGTGTCGCGCACTGCCCTGGCTCCAACTCGAAGCTCGCCTCCGGCATCGCCCGGCTCGCCGAGCTGCGCGCGGCGTCGGTCAAGGTCGGCCTCGGTACCGACGGCCCGGCCAGCAACGACGACCTCGACCTGTGGGAAGAGATCCAGCTCTCCACCATGCTCACCCGCCTCGCCACGAACGACTCCACGGCGATGACCGGCGCGCAGGCGTTCCTGCTCGCCACCCGCGGCGGCGCGGAAGCACTCGGCCGCGACGACATCGGCGCGCTCGAAGCCGGCCGCTGGGCCGACATGGTGCACGTCGACCTCGACGACCCGGCGTTCGCGGCCGGGCTCGACGTCCCCGACGAGCAGCTCATGGCGAACCTCGTCTGGGCCGCCGGTTCACGCCGGGTGCGGGACGTGTGGGTCGCCGGTGAGCAGGTCGTCGGCGAGGGCGAGTCGCTGCGCGTCGACCGGGCGAAGGTCCAGGCCAACGTCGCCGAGGTGTCGGCCCGCCTGCGCGGCTAGTTCGTGTCTCAAAGTCAGCTTCCCTAATGCATGACCGGGCCCGCACCGATCGCGACGACGTCACAAGTCGCGGTATCGGTGCGGGCCCGGTGGTCATTCTCGAGCGGCCTCAAGCAGTTCGGCCGATCCGCCCGAGGCGGATCGCCGAGATCAGGAAGAACACCCCGCCGAGTACGGCGTATCCGGCGAGAGTCGTCAGCGACGGATCGTCCTGGGCCGCCCCCGCGATGAAGGACGCGCCGGCCACCGTGGAGATCCCCCCGCTGAGGATCATCGCCCACTGTCCCCCGAGCCGGCGCCGCCGCAGGGCGACGACCAGCTGAACGACCCCGGCCAGAATGGCCCAGGCACCCCACACCCGCAGCGCGGCGGGAATGCCGGAGGTCGCGGCGAAAGCCAGCCCGAGCGCCGCCAGCGAGCTGACCACGATGTTCAACACCAGCTCCCGGGCCCGCGACGACCGGGCGTCGACGACGGCCGCGGCCACGTCGAACAGTGGATAGAGCACGAGCAGCACACCGGCGGCGACACCCAAGTCGGATGCGGTCAGTGCCAGCAGGCCGGCCCAGACGACGGCGAAGCCGAAGCGTACGAAATAGAGGCGGCGCAGCGCGGGCGCGGCGGTGGACGTCCGGGTTTCGGCGGTGGCGGTCATCGGGTGCCCTTCAGCTCAAGGAGAAAGAACGATCGGTCTTGTAGAACGAAGAGTGGCACGAGCCGAAGGAGACTGTCAAGACCGATCGTTCTTTCTGCTACCGTGAGTGAGTGACCTCCACGGAACCGTCCGGGCGCCCCTCCGAGGCCAGGGAACGCCTGCTCAACACGGCCACCGCGCTTTTCTACGCGGCAGGTATCCACTCCGTCGGCGTGGAACGCATCATCGCCGAGGCGAAGGTGACCCGTGCGACCTTCTACCGGCATTTCCCCGGCAAGGAAGATCTGATCACCGCCTACCTCGAGCGCATCCACCAGCACATTCGCGGCCAGTACGAGCAGGCTGTGGCCAGCGGCAAACCGGCTGCCGACATCTTGCGGGAGATCGGCAGGCAGATCGTCGAGGACATCCGGACGCCGGGCTTCCGCGGCTGCGCCTTCCTCAACGCGGCGGCCGAATATCCGGATGCCGACCACCCAGTGCATCAGACCGTGCTGGCCCACCGGGCGTGGTTCCTGACCACGATCACCGACCTCTTCGCTCAGACCTACGACAGTCCACCGGAGGGCTTGAGCCGGCACTTCGTGATGCTGCGCGACGGAGTGATGGCGGCCGGCTGCCTGGGCGATCCGATCGCGGCTGGCGAGACCTTCCTGAACGGCGTCGAGGGCCTACTCCGAGTGCGGACTGTCGATGGCGTACTCCGGGTGCATGCCTCCGACGCGCCGGAGACGACCCGCTCCTGACCTCACCAAGGCCTCGGGCGCAGGATGATCTCGGTGAGGTGGGCGTCGGGGCTCGCCGTGACGGCGGCGAGCACGGCGGCCGCGACGGAGTCCGTGCGCAGGTAGCGCTTCGGGTCGTAGCTGGCGCCCTCGATCGACTGTTGCATGTCGGTGTCGGTGCGGCCGGGGAAGATCGACGTCACGCGGATGCCATGTGGCTCTTCCTCGGCGCGCAGGACGTCGGCGAACGCGCGGATGGCGAACTTGCTCGCCGCGTACGGGCCCCAGCCGGGCCGCGCGTTGAGCCCGACGCCGGAGTTGATGATCACGACGTGCCCTTTCGCGGCGCGGAGCGCGGGCAGCAGCAGGCGGGTCAGCTCGACGACGGCGACCACGTTGACCTCGAAATTCTTCCGCCACGCCTCAGCGGCGGCCTCCTCGACCGTGCCCAACTCGGCGACACCGGCGGAATGCACCAGGACGTCGAGCTCGGTGATTTCGGCGGCGGCCGCGGCGAGCGCGTCGGCGTCGGTCAGGTCGACCACCCACGGCCGGGCACCGGGCAGCTGACCGGCGACGGAGGCCAGCGCGTCGGCGTCGCGGCCGCCGAGCAGCAGCTGGTGCGTCGGTTCGAGAGCGCGGGCGACGGCCGCGCCGATCCCGCGTGAGGCACCGGTGACGAGGGCGAGGTGAGTCATGCGATCAAGCTACTTATTCGCAGCGGCTCGATACAGCGGGGTCACGCGAGAAGCGGACACCGGACCGGTGCACGGCGCCGGTGAGGTTGTCCCAGAAGCGGCCGAAGGTGAGCGGCGCGCGCACCGACGTCAGGATGTCCGCGATCTCCGGGCACCGCAGGGCCGCTCGTGCCTGGTCGATCTGGTTCGGGCCGGCGACACTCGCCTGACCTCGGGTGTCCCAGTTGCCGACGCCCGAATCGGCGATCTCCCACAGCGCCGGGAACCGCTTTTCGTGGCCGCTGCGCCCGGAAACGGACAGCGTGTGCGAACCGAGCGGCGTCGCCAGGCCGTAGGTGTCGTGGATCCACAGGTCCAGCGGGGTGAGCAGGCCGAGCGCGCCCATGCTGTCGGTCGCGACCACGCTGTGCGGCCGTGCGGACGGATACACCTGCCAGCTGGAGACGCCTTTCGCGAGCACGGACGGCTCGGTGACCTCCCGCAGCTCCGCCAGCTGCCGTGGCATGCCCGGGTACTTCGCGTAGTCCTCCGCCAGTATCGGGTTCTTGACGCCGGTCGCCCACACCCAATAACCACGCTCGTCGGTGACCCCCGCGGCGCCGGGCAGCGCGGCGTACGGCGCGCGCAGCCAGCCACCGGCGACGACGGCCCAAACCGCGACGGCGACCAGCACCGCCACCGTCCACCTGGTGACCGGCACGACCATCACCGGCAGCAGCAGGCAGAACAGCGCGGGCAGCAGCATCCGGCCGTGCATGAAGTCGCCGCCGACCCGCGTCACGTACAGCGCCAGCGCCACGGCCGCGAGCACCGGGCCGATCGCGAGGACGGCGTAAGCCCGGCCGAACCGGCCCGAATTCACCAGCAGCCCGACGGCCACCGCGAGCAGGAGCACCGGGATCAGCAGCGCGTACGGCGTGATCAGGTCCAGGAAGTACGCCCAGCCGCGAGCCCAGTTCGCGGCCGACGCCTCCTTCGCCAACGCCGTGTTCGGTGTCGGCAGGCCGTAGTAGCCCATCCGGAAGATCTGGTACGCCACCGGCAACGCGCCCGCGGCGGCCAGCCAGCGCCACGCGAGCCCCCAGTTCGGCCCGCGCAGCACGATCAACGCACCGAACGCGACCGCGCTGAACAGCGCGAGATCGGGCCTGACCAGCGGCCCCAGCCCGATGACGACGACGATCGCCCAGACGCGGCCGTCCGGGCGATCGAAGGTGTTCCGGACGAGGAGCCACCACGTCCCGCCGAGCCAGCACGAGATCAGCCCGGTCTCCAGTCCCGAGGTGGCGAAATCGTGAAACGGCGGCAGTGCGCAGACGACGAGCGCGCCCGCGGGTGCCACCGAGGTGAAACCCGATGGACGGTACAGCCGCCGGGCGCCCTCCATCCCGAGGAAAAGTCCCGCGACAGCAAGGAAAAGGCCGATGAGCAGCGAAAGCCACTCGAGCGGCACACCGGGGATCACCGCGGCCACAGTGAGAATCGCCGTCCACAAGGGACTCGTGTTCGCCTCGACGCGCTCACCGGCGTTGAACACCGGGCCGTTGCCTTCGAGGAGCTGGCGAACCGTCCGCAACACGATCAGGCCGTCGTCGCTCATCCACCGCTGACGCCACGCCAGCAAGATGAAGACCACGAGCACCGCCGCGACCATGACGGCGTTCCAAAAATTGGCACGGCGAAGCCACCCACCCGGCCGGACGACGACGGACTCGACCGCGTCCATCGCTTGAGGCCACCCAGCATCCGGCCATTCGGCCGTGCGTGTTCCCGACATGATTTCTCAGCGTAGGGAACTCACTCGACAGTGGGTAACACCCCTCCCGGCTCGGGGCTCGGCGGGAGGAAGCCCACGTCCAGGGTGTGGTCCTCGGGCCTGGTAGCGCTCAACGTCGTCGTCTGGGTGCACCCGGACGTGGGATCGGCGTCGGAATCCCTGGTGTCGTCGCCCGCGTCCGGTTTGGTGATCACCCGCGGCGCCTCGATTGCGATACAGACCTGGTAGCCGCCGTCGCCGAGGTTGTCGAACAGGTAGGTGCCGTCTTCGCCGGTCACCGCCGTCGCGGCAACGCCGTCGCCACCGAGGACCAGCGACGCCTTGACGCCGGGGGCGGCCGTCTCGCCCGGATCCTGCAGGCCGTTCTCGTCGGCATCGACCCAGGCGAAGCCGCCCAGCCGTTTCACCGGCGCGACCAGGCCGAAGTCCAGCGTGAGGTCCTCGTGCTTGCCCGCGCCCAACGTCGTCATGGCCGTACAAGCGCTGCTCACGCGGTAGCCCGCGACGGACGTCGGCAGCGCTTCGGTGTCCAGGCAGACCTGGAACGTGCCGCCGGCGAGCTTGTCGAAGAGGTACTTGCCGTCGCCCCCGGTGGTGGCCGTGGCGACCTCCGAGCCCTTGTCGTCCTTGAGCGTCAGCTTCGCGCCTTGGACCCCGGGCTCGCCCTCGTCCGCCACGCCGTTGCCGTTGGTGTCCGACCAGACGAAGTCGCCGATCTTGTCCTGCGGTTTGACCTTGATGGTCGCCGCCGCCGTCTTGTCGGCGAGCTTGCCGCCCGGGAAGGTCACGCCGGTGACGGTGGCCTCACTGGCTTTCGTGTCCTCGGAGACCGAAGCGTTCGGGTGGTCACAGGTCACCTGCTCGCTCGCGCCGGCGCCGAGCGAAAACGGTGTCCCCTCGGGCTGCGTCGCGCACCACGGATCGGTGACACTGATGTTCGAAAGCTGCTGGGTGCCCACATTCGACACGGTGATCCGGTACTTCGCGGTGTCACCCGCCGGAATGGTGGCGAGCCCGCCCCAATTCCCGGACACCGGGTCCTGAACTTCTTTTTTCACCGTATAGGCGGCGAGTTGCAGGAAAACGCAATCCCATTCGACCCGGCTGTAATTGGTGCTCGCGAAGAACTTCACCGAAGCCGTTCCCGCGGGCGCCACCGAAGGAGCGAAATCCTGGCGCGCGACCTTGCGATCGGTTTCGACGTCGTGCGTGACCGGGAGTTTGTTCTCGAGAATCTGTTTGCCGTCGGCGTTGTAGAACCGGAGACCGGTGTACTGGGCACTGCCCTGAACGGCGAGCGCCGCGTTGTGCGTGCCCGTCCAGTCCGTGAGCGTGTACGCGGCGCCGGGAATCACGTTGGTGGCCGGGACGTCCGCATAGGCGGTGCTGACCCGGCCGTCCATGGTCTGGATCAGCGCGTAGAAGCTGCCGTCGAAGCTGTACGTGCTGTCCGTGGTCAGCCGCGGCACCTTGTTCGGCGGTGTGGTCGGGGGAATCGGCACAGCCGGGGCGAACGTGTACCCGACCGGCTGGCCGTTCCCCGCCCGCTGCTCGACACTCGGATTGGGCGCGATGCCACCCGTGCAACCGGCGGCCACCTCGGGTGGAGCGGCCATGGCTGCGGTGCTCACGGGGACGAGCGTCCCGGCCGTGATCGCGGCCAAGATGACCACGACCGAGCGTGCTCTTGTCACCAGAAGACTCCCTTGACGGGCACAAAAACGAAGGGGCGTCGCCATTGGGAATACTCCCACCGGCGACGCCCGTCGTCGAATTAATTCACTCTAAGTGGTTGCGATTGGAAGTTCGTTGGGGGTATTCGGCGGATCCAGGTTTCTGCTGGGTGTGCGGCCGGGAGATCCTCGTACCGGTTGTTGTACTCGGGTCTTCCGGCCGTGCGGTCAGCGGGAAGCTGGGCCGTCGAGACCCCCGACGAAATTCCAATCGTGACCACTACGGACTAACGAATACCGATTCGGCCGACCAATCCCCACGGGCCCTTTTTCCACACCGACACGATGGCCGGACGCGGCTGCGAAGTACCGCCGTCGGGCCAATGCGAAGTCGGGTTGCCCGAATTCACCGCGTTCTCGCCCGGGTGCTGAACAGCGACCAGCACCAGGTGATCGGTCACCACCGGACCACAGGTTTCCGCGCCGACCGGCACCGAAAGGAACTGCTTGACCTTGCCGCGTTCCGGGCCTTCGACCGGCACCGAGAACAGGCCGTCGTTGGCGCCGAGCGCGTTCCCGTCGGTGGAGATCCACAGGTTGCCGCGCGAATCGAAGGCGACGTTGTCGGGGCAGGAGATCGGGCTGACCTGCTCCTTGGGGAAGCCACCGAAGTAGGTGTCCGCCGCCTTCGGGTCACCACAGACCAGCAGGAGACGCCAGGAGAACTTCGTCGACGCCGAGTCGCCGCGGTCCTCCTCCCACTCCAGGATGTGGCCGTTCTTGTTGGCGTTGCGCGGGTTCGCCTCGTCGGCCGCGCCCTTGCCCGCCGCACCACGGTCGGTGTTGTTGGTCAGCGCGGCGTAGATGCGGCCGTTGACCGGGTTGGGCTCGATGTCCTCGGGGCGGTCCATCTTGGTCGCGGCGGTCTTGTCCGCGGCCTGCCGGGTGAAGACGTAGACCTCTTCGGCGGTGAATCCGTCCACAAAGGACTTGTTGCCGCTGGCGAGCGGGATCCATTCGCCGACGCCGTCGAACTCACCGTCGGCGGGGAGCTTGCCGGTGCCGTCGATCTCCCCGGCCGGGCTGTCGCCGGTGAACTTGGCGACGTACAGCGTGCCGTCGTCGAGCAGCGCCGAGTTGTGCCGCCGGGCCAGCGCGCTCTGGCCGGGCTTGTACTTGCCCTTGGAGACGTACTTGTAGATGTAGTCGAAGCGCTCGTCGTCGCCCATGTAGACCGCGACGCTGCCGTCCTTGGCGATCTTGATGTTCGCGGCTTCGTGCTTGAAGCGGCCGAGCGCGGTGTGCTTGATCGGCTTCGAGTCCGGGTCGTTCGGGTCGATCTCGACGACCCAGCCGAACCGGTTCGGCTCGTTGGGCTCCTTCGCGAGATCCCAGCGCTTGTCGAAACGCTCCCACTTACGGGTGGACGCCGCGCCGGAGAAGCCGTACCGCTTGAGGCGGGCCAGCGCGATCGGGTCGGTGACCGAATTGGTGTTGGCGAAGTACTGGTTGAAGTTCTCCTCGCCCGACAGCACGGTGCCCCACGGCGTCACGCCGCCCGAGCAGTTGTTCTGCGTGCCGAAGACCTTGCGGCCGGTCGGGTCGGCGGAGGTCTTCAGGTACTTCGACCCCGCCGCGTGCCCGCGCACCTCGAACTCGGTGTTCAGCGTGATGCGGCGGTTGTACTTGCTCGGCACCGCGCGCAGCGCGCCGCGCACCGGGTCACGGAAGGTCTGCACCACGGACATGCCGTGCGCGGCCCACGCGATCTTGACCTGCTCCTCGGTCGGGTTCGCCGGGTCGTACTGGTCGACCGGGAACATGTGGATCTCGGTGGTGTACTCGTGGTTCACCACGAGCAGGTTCCGGATGCCCAGCGGGTCCTGCGGGATCAGGCCGACGAAGTCGTTGTTGTAGCCGAACTGCTTCGCCTGCGCGGCCGCCGTCTGCTTGGCGAAGTCGAACTTCGGCGCGCCGGCCTCGACGCCGTCACCCCAGCGGATGACCACGCTCTGCTCGTAGCCCTGGGGGATGCTGACCACGTCGAGCTTGTTCGGCGGGACGACGTCGAAGTCGGTACCGGGCACCGGGCGGCCGGGCTTCGGGTGGGAGGAACCGGTGGCGATGTGGGCCTCGGTGGCGGGCGAAGCGGCGGCGGTACCGGACAGCGCGGCGAACCCGCCGGCGGCAGCGGCCATGACCGCCCCCGCCTTGAGCGCACCCCGACGGGAGACGACGTCCTTGACGACGTCACCGAAGTACTCGTTGTCGGACGTGTTCGGCTCGGGGTGCGCGCATGCGTTGCCGCAGCGGTATTCGCAGGTAACCGACGATCGGCCGCCCGCGTGGGGCGCGAACAAGGGCAGCAAGCGCCCAGGCTCGAAGGACACAAGGCCTCCAGGGTCACTAGTTCGGGAACGCGCTGACGCTAAGCGCCCAAAACGAGCCGACAAGGACATCCAGGTGAACAAAGGATGTATTGACCCTTCGGAGCCGAATGCTCTCAGAACTCTTCGCCGACCAGCACCGCTTCGGCGGGCACGGACTTCGGGTCCGGCTTGCGTTCCTTGATCGACAGGAGCCCGCCGGCGACCACGCACAGCACCGCGGCGACCACGAACGGTGCCTGCGGCGAACCGAACCACTCGGCGACGTGACCGACCAGCGTCGCCGCGACCGCGCCACCCAGCCAGCGGCAGAAGTTGTACCCCGCGCTGGCGACCGGCCGCGGTGCGTCGCTGATGGACATCGCGGTGCCGGTGAACAACGTGTTCAGCAGCCCCGAGACGATCCCGCTGGCGATGATGCCGACGACCAGCACCGGCTTGCTCGGCACGGCCATGACCAGCAGCAACACCGCGTACCCGACGACCGCGACCACGGTCGCGTGCCGCTCGCCTAGACGTCCGGCGAGCTTCGGCGCCAGCAGCACCCCGGCGACCGCGACACACAGGCCCCAGCCGCAGAAGATCAGGCCGACGGCCACCGCACTCCAGCCGAGCACGAACGGCGACCAGGCGAGGACGGTGAAGAAAGCGGCGGTGTAGAGCGCGGAACCGATCGACGTCCGCAGCAGCCCGGGGTGCCCGAGCGCACGGAACGGGTCGAGCAGCTTGATCGGCGGGCGCTTCTCGTGCGCGTCACTCTTGAGGAAGATCGAGCAGAGGACGAGCGCACCGGCCATCAGCAAGGCCGTGCCGAGGAACGGGCCGCGCCACGAGATGCTGCCGAGCAACGCGCCCAGCAGCGGCCCGACCGCGAGCCCGACGCCCAATGCGGCTTCGTACAGCAAGATCGCGCCACCTTGGCCGCCGGTGGCCGCGCCGACGATCACCGAAAGCGCGGTCGCGATGAAGAACGCGTTGCCGAGCCCCCAGACCGCGCGCAGGCCGACGAGCTGCTCGATGGACCCGGCCGCCGCACACAACGCCGTCGCGACGACGACCAGCGTCAGCCCGACCAGCACCGTGCGCTTGGCCCCGAACCGGGCACTCGCCGCGCCCGTGACCAGCATCGCGACCGCCTGGATCCCAAGATAAGAGGAGAACAGAAGCGTCACCTCGGACGGTGTCGCCTGCAGTCCCTTGGCGATCGACAACAGGATCGGGTCGACCAGCCCGATGCCCATGAACGCGATGACCGCGGCGAACGCCGTGATCCAGACCTGCTTGGGCTGACCTTTGATCGCGTCCAACAGGCTTGAGTGGCTCTCAGAGCTCACTGCGTGCCTCCTTGTTCTCCAACAGTTTTCGTAGTGCCGGCAACGCGGCCTCGATCGCCGCCCGGTCGCCTTCGTCCAGCGTCAGCAACCGTTCGCGGAGGAATTCCTCCCTGGCGACGACGAGCTCGTCGTAAAACCGGCGCCCTTCCGGGGTGACCGCCACGAGCACCGCCCGCCGATCCGCCGGATCCGGCGCGCGGCTGACCAGCCCGAGCCGCTCCAACCGGCTGACGACGTCGGTCATCGACGGCATTCGCACGCCTTCGATCTCGGCGAGCGCGCTCATCCGGCGCGGGCCATCGGTGACCAGCTCCTTGAGCACCGAGCCCTGGGTGAGGGTGAGCTGGTGCTGCGGGGTCTCCCGGCGGACGACGTAGTACAGCCGGAAGACCAGCGGACGCAGTTGATGGGCCAGTTCGGCCACTCCGGAGATCACTTAGCCATGCTAACAAATTTAACTTAGCTTGCCTAAGTAATACCGGCCACAAGGTACGGTCGCGGCATGGATGCGGTGGTTTTCGACCTCGACGGGGTGCTGGTCGACTCCGAGCGGATGTGGGACGAGGTGCGGCAGGGGATCGTCGCCGAGCACGGGGGCACCTGGACTGCGGAAGCGACGCGGGCACAGCAAGGGATGAGCACGCCGGAGTGGGCGCGGTATCTCGTGGAGGAACTCGGCGCGAAGCTGACTCCGGAGCGGATCGCCGAGGTCGTGATCTCCGCGATGGCCGACCGCTACGCCGAGGGACCGCCGGTGATCACTGGCGCCGCCGAGACAGTGCGAGCGGTGGCGGAGCGCTATCCGGTGGCCATCGCGAGCTCGTCGCCGCCGGTGCTGATCAAGGCGTTCCTCGAGGCCACCGAGCTGATCGGGCTGGTGCGGGTCGCGCTGTCCAGCGAGCAGGTCGCCGCCGGGAAACCCGCGCCAGACGTCTACCTGGAGGCCGCGCGGCAGCTGGGTGTCGAACCGACGGCTTGTGCCGCGGTGGAGGACACGACCAACGGACTGCGGTCGGCGCTCGCCGCCGGGATGACCGTCTACGCCGTGCCGAACCCGCATTTCCCGCCGGATCCGGCTGTCCTCGCGCAGGCGGCGAAGGTGCTCGACGACATCACGGACCTGCCGAAGACGCTCACTGACTGAAGGCGACTGACGCCGCCAAGTCCTTTTGGGTTTCGAGCGCGGTGAGACGTTCGTTGAGGGCGTCGCGGATGGCTTCGTAGGTGTCGGAGCCGAGGGTGAGGCGCACGGGCGGGTTCGGGTCGCGGGTGGTGTCGTAGATGACGGCGGCCAGCTTGGCCGGGTCGCCGGTGAGGGCGCTCTCGTCAAGGGTTTCGAGGGCGTACCTGGTCTGACCCACGGCGTTGTCCCGATAGGCGTCCGTCGCCGTGGTGAACTGCATGGCCGAGGCGAAGCCGGTGCGGGTGCCACCGGGTTCGACCACGGTGAGGTGGACACCGAAGTCGGCGACCTCACGGCTGACGCTCTCGGTGAAACCTTCCAGGCCCCATTTGGCCGCGTGGTAGCCGCTGTGCGTGGGGATCGCGACCTGGCCGCCCATGCTGGAGATCTGGATGATCCGGCCGCCGCCCTGTTCGCGCATGGGCTTCAGAAACGCACGGGTGATCAGCATCGGAGCGAGCAGGAGGACCTCGATCTGGTCCCGGACCTGCTCGACGGTCATCTCCTCGGCGGCGCCCACGACCACGTAGCCGGCGTTGTTGACCACGACGTCCACCGGCCCGGACCGGAGGGTCCGCTCGATCACCTCGGTGACCTCGGCAGGGCGGGTGAGGTCGAGGATCTCGACGGTCAGCCGGTCGCCGTAGGTCCCGGCCAGGTCGTCCAGGGCCGTCGGGCGCCGGACGGTGGCGGTGACGCGGTCGCCGCGGCTCAGCGCGTGCTCGGTGAGGTGACGCCCCAGGCCACCGGAGGCGCCGGTGACGAACCAGTGGCGTACGGCCTTGTCCGAGGTCATGGGAGTCTCCCGAAATGCTCGACAAACGGAGTGCGTTCCGCTTCAAGGGTAATCGGAACGCGCTCCGGATCGCCAGCGGGGCCGGTCGACGAAAAGCGGCCCGCGCACCGAGGTGCACGGGCCGTTCGAGAGAGAGACCTAGTTTCCGGTCGTCTCACCTTTGATGAAGCGCTCGACCTCGTCGCGGGCCTTGGAGTCGTCGTACTGCTCCGGCGGCGACTTCATGAAGTACGAGGACGCCGAGAGGATCGGGCCGCCGATACCGCGGTCCAGCGCGATCTTCGCGGCACGCACCGCGTCGATGATGATGCCGGCGGAGTTCGGCGAGTCCCACACCTCGAGCTTGTACTCGAGGTTCAGCGGCACGTCACCGAAGGCGCGGCCTTCGAGGCGGACGTAAGCCCACTTGCGGTCGTCGAGCCACGGCACGTAGTCCGACGGGCCGATGTGGACGTTGTTCTTGCCGAGGTCGCGATCGACCTGCGACGTGACCGACTGCGTCTTCGAGATCTTCTTCGACTCGAGGCGGTCGAGCTCCTTCATGTTCAGGAAGTCCATGTTCCCGCCCACGTTGAGCTGCATCGTCCGGTCGAGCTGGACGCCGCGGTCTTCGAAGAGCTTCGCCAGCACGCGGTGCGTGATGGTGGCGCCGACCTGGGACTTGATGTCGTCACCGACGATCGGGATACCGGCGTCGGTGAACTTCTTCGCCCAGACCGGGTCCGAGGCGATGAACACCGGCAGCGCGTTGACGAACGCCACCCCGGCGTCGATCGCGGCCTGCGCGTAGAACTTGTCGGCCTCTTCGGAGCCCACCGGCAGGTAGGCGACGAGCACGTCGACCTCGGCCTCACGCAGGGCGGCGACGATGTCGACCGGCGTCTCGTCGGACTCTTCGATGGTCTCGCGGTAGAACCGGCCGAGCCCGTCGAAGGTGTGACCGCGCTGGACGGTGACACCGAGCGGCGGCACGTCGGCGATCTTGATGGTGTTGTTCTCCGAGGCGAAGATGGCCTCGGACAGGTCACGGTTGACCTTCTTGGCGTCCACGTCGAACGCGGCCACGAACTCGATGTCGCGGACGTGGTACTGACCGAACTGCACATGCATCAAGCCGGGTACTCGCGCGCCGGCATCGGCGTCGCGGTAGTACTGGACGCCCTGAACCAGCGACGCCGAGCAGTTCCCGACGCCAACGATGGCCACCCTCACACTGCGGCGGTGCTCGCCCATGCCGGTGTCTCCTTCATTCGTGTAGCTGTTTGTAGGTGCTTTGCCGAGCGCGGTTCAGGTGTCCTGGCCGCGTTGCTCGGCTTGTTCGTGCGCGATCAGCTCGTTGAGCCAACGCACCTCCCGCTCGCTGGTCTCCAGGCCGAGCCTGTGCAGTTCGCGGGTGTAGCGGTCGATCTTTTCCTCGGCCCTGGACATGGCCGCGCGTAGTCCTTCGCGACGTTCCTCGACGCGACGGCGACGGCCTTCCAGAATGCGCATCCTGACGTCTGCCGGTGTCCTCGAGAAGAACGCCAGATGGACGCCGAAACCTTCGTCGTCCCACGTCTGTGGTCCGGCGTCGCCGAGGAGCTCGGCGAAATGCTCCTTGCCCTCGGCAGTGAGTTTGTACACACGGCGTCCCCGCCGCGCCCACGTCTTCGGTTGCTCCGTCGTCTCCGGTTCGTCCTGCTCTTCGACGATGAAACCGGCTCGCAGAAGCCTTCGCAGGGTCGGGTACAGCGAGCCGTATGAGAACGCACGGAACATCCCGAGCGTCTCGTGCAGACGTTTGCGCAAGACGTAGCCGTGCATGGGCGCCTCGTGCAGCAGCCCCAAGATCGCGAACTCCAGCACGGTGCACCCCCCTTTCGGGATCAATGCGGCGCCTCCGGGAACAACCGGGGGCCCACGGCGTTGCCATGGATAACCGCTACCGCTGTAAGTAACCTACCGCCCGAGTATATCGCGCCGATACATCGAAGTGGCGTACCTAACCTTTTAAGCGACCCGGTACGGGTGACGGCAGGGCGATATTCACCCGAGAGTTACCGAAATCGCGGCGTGTCGGACTTGTCGCGGTGCGTGCGCAAAACAACAGCTCGTGGCCTACACAGCAAGAACCCGTACTCTGTTGTCGTGCGAAACCAGCGGCAGGTCGTGGACTACGCGTTGCAGCGCCGTGCGTTGCTGGCCGGCGTGCAATCCGGACGCGTCGGCCCCAACGACGTCTGCGACGCCAGCCCGTACCTGCTGAAGGCCGCCGGATTCCATGGCGAACCGAGCGAGCAGTCGTGCCCCGTCTGCCGAAAAGAAGCGTTGACGCTGGTCTCCTGGGTCTACGGTGACGAACTCAAGCACGTGGCGGGATCCGCCCGTGCGCAGGAGGAGCTCACCCGCATGGCAGGACTGTTCTCGGAGTTCACCGTCTATGTCGTGGAGGTATGCCGGAGCTGTCGCTGGAACCACCTGGTGCAGTCATACGTCCTTGGCACAGGAGACCCGCAAACGCGGTCCGGCTCGCGGAAAACCGCGGGCCAATGACGTCAGCTGAGAAAACCGCTGTTGACCACAGAACGGCGTACCCCGAAACGCCGATCTGGGAGGCCATTTCGTGAACGACCATCGCAATCGCTCCTGGCCTGGCCAGGAGCCTGATGAGCCCCGCCGTGCCCAATGGCCGAGTGGTGACGAAGCGGGGCCCCAGTGGCCCGGCGAAGACGCACCCCGGCGACCGCAGCGCCCGCCCACGCCTTCGCGTGGGGTCCCGCAGGGGAATTCACCGCAGTGGCCCTCCGGCGAGGACGAAGTTCCCCGTCGTCCGCAGCGACCCCAGAACCCACCGCCCGGTGCCATGCCGCCCCGGCGTCAGCCCCCGCCCCCTCCCGGCGCGCGCCCGCCCGGCCCGCCGTCACCCCCCGGTGGCTACCGTCAGCAGCAGCAGCAGCAGCCGCCGCCCCAGCCGCCTCGGCGCCCGAAGGTGGATCAGCCCACCGGCATGGTCCAGCCCGTCATCGGGCCGAACGACCGTGAGCCGTCACTGCTGACCCATCATGAGCACAACGGCAGCAGCCCGGACGACTTCGACTACGACGACGGCCCGTACACCGGCGACCAGGCCCGCTTCAACGAGCAGGGCCAGGACGACGACGGTTACGACGACGAGCCCGAGTACGACGAGAACGGCAAGCTCAAGAAGCCGCCGCTGACGCCCAAGCAGCGCAAGAAGCGGCGCTGGAAGATCATCCGCCGGGTGCTCTACGCGATGTTCGGCCTGTTCGTCGTGGTACCGGCGATCGTGTTCGTCATCATGTACTTCTCGGTCGGCGTGCCTTCGCCGGACAGCGTCGCGGCCCAGCAGAACCAGGCCGTCACGTACTACTTCAGCGACGGCACCACCGTGATGGGGAAGGACACCCCGCCGCAGGGCAACCGGGTCATCCTCAAGTACGAGCAGATCCCGGACATCATGCGCAAGGCCGTCTACGCGACCGAGGACGCCACCTTCGAGACCAACTCCGGTTTCGACATCACCGGTATCCTCCGCGCGGTCTACAACCAGGCGACCGGTGTCGCGGGTGGTGGTTCGACCATCTCCCAGCAGTACATCAAGCAGGCCACCGGGAACAAGGACGCGACGCTCACCCGTAAGGCGACCGAGCTCGTCCAGTCGTTCAAGATGAACCAGACCTACAGCAAGAACGACATCATCACGGCGTACCTGAACACGATCTACTTCGGTAACGGCGCCTACGGTGTCGGCGCCGCGGCGCAGACGTTCTACAACAAGAACGTCATGGACCTCAACGCCTCCGAGGCCGCCCTGCTCGCCGGGCTCATCCAGCAGCCCGGCCGCGCCGGCAAGCCGGAGGTCCAGCAGGCACGGTGGACCGTCGCGATCGACCGGATGGTGAAGAACAACTTCATCACCCAGGCCGAGCGTGACAGCGCGGTGTTCCCGACCCCGGTCGAACGGACGGAAGCCAACCAGAAGGAAGGCGAGGTCAACACCTTCATCAAGAACCGGGTGGCGGACGAACTCGCCAACCAGGGCTTCACCGACGAGAAGCTGTATGCCGGTGGCTACAAGGTCGTCACGACGATCGACCCCAAAGCCCAGACGGCCGCCGAAAAAGCCGTCGCCGACAACATGAAGGGGCAGACGGACCCGCAGATCCTCAACGCGCTCGTCGCTACGGACCCGAAAACCGGTGGCGTGCTGGCGTACTACGGCGGGCCGACGCTCACCACGGGTCCCAACGGCCAGCAGCTCGCGGGCCGAGACCGGGCCAACGAAGCACGTAACCCGGGTTCGTCGATCAAGGCGTTCGACCTCACGGCGTTCCTGAAAATGGGCAAGGGCCTCGGCGAAACCTTCGACGGTACGTCGCCGCGGACGTTCCCCGGCGTCGCGAAACCGGTCCGGAACGCCGGCGACAGCCTCAACTGTGGCAAGGAATGCACCGTCGCGGCCGCCATGGAGGTCTCGGCCAACACCGTGTTCTACGACATGGTCCTCAACGTGACGAAGCCCGCCCGGGTCGCGCAGGCGGCCAGGGATGCGGGCGTCAGGGAATCTGCCCAGGGCGGCCGGTCGAAGTTGGGTGAGGACAACAACATCTCCCTCGGTGGTGGTAGCACGGTCGCCACTCCGGAGGACATGGCCGCGGCCTACGGCACCTTCGCCAATGACGGCATCCGGCACAAGACGCACTTCGTCAAGAAGCTCACGAACTCGAGCGACGAGACCGCGTTCGAGTTCCAGGACGAGAACACCCCCGCGTTCGCCAAGGACGACGCCACGTTGAGCAAGCAGATCGCGGGCAACGTCACCGAAGCATTGATCCCGGTCATCAAGCACTCCAACCTCAAATGCCCGACCGGCCATGAATGCGCCGGCAAGACGGGAACCCAGCAGTACGAACTGCGTGACGGAGATAAGCCCGCACTGGCCAACTTCAACGCACAAACCTGGATGGTGGGCTATACACCGTCGGTATCCGCAGCAGCCTGGGTCGGAGGTGACGGCATTAAGGCGTTGAAGGGCAAGGACGGCAAGCCGATCTTCGGTTCCACCCTCGCGGGCCCGATCTGGGAAGACTTCATGTCGCTCTACCTGACCGGCACGCCTTCGGAGAAGTTCCCCGCGGTGAAGGCGATCGGCAAGGACAAGGACGCGGCCCCGCCGACGCCGACCACCACCCCGACCACCCCGACGACGACCACCACCCCGACGACCACGCCCACCACGCCCACCACCCCGACGGACACGAACACGCAGGAGTCGACCCCGACTTCGCCGACGCGGTCGCGGCCGGGGCCGAACCCGCCCGGACTCGGTAACGGCGGCGGACCGGCGTTGGGGAGCAACGGCGGCGGCAGCGGAGGTGCGCTGCTACCGAATGACCCGGCCGGCTAGCAGCCGGCACGACAGAAATGAAGGGGCCCTTGGTGCGACTGAGTCACACCGAAGGCCCCTTCATTTAATCTGACCAGCGCTGCCTTTCAGTGATATTCAGTGCCAATGCGAGAGTTGCATTTCACCATTGACCAATGCACCGGCACGGAAGATCCAGTAAGGGCTGGAGCTGGTCTTTTTCGCAGCCGAAGTGATCGAAGCTTTGCCCTTGGAATTCGAAAACGGTCCACACTGAATCCAGGTTTTGCCGCCATCCTGAGACCAGTCAAGCCACACGCTCGCATTCGTCTGAAGGGGTTCAAAAGACCCCTCGAACAGCAGAGCCCATCCCCGAGTGGCGCCGCTCACCGTCCCGAAGTTCAAGTACAACCAGTGATTGCCGATGCGTACATCTTCAACGTCGGTCCCACCAAGAGTGTCCGGGATATCAACAAATCCGTTCGCCCCGCCCGCGCAGTCCGCAGCCGACGCTGACGCGGAACCCGGAACCGCGACGGCCGTAACTCCAGCCAACATCATGCCTACGACAAAAATACCGAACTTTTTCTTCAAAGACACTGTTGTCAACCCCTCAAGTAATCCGAAAAACGGACAAGCTCCAGCCACTTTGCGATATGCGGCAACTATCAACCACCGAGAGTCGTCGTGCTTTCGACAGGCAAATTCTTGACAGACGAAGGCAAGCCCGCCGGACAAGTAAGATCTATAATTTCCACTCGCCCCATTGGTCCCACCGTTCCCGAATAACGCACACAGAGACGCACGGCTTTCTGCACGTAGTCACCTCCACCGCCGGCCGCAGTAATGGCAACAAAAGACATGTCGGCCAAGAAAATTCCAGCAGGATCCATACTGCTGCCAATTATGCCAACCTCGGTTACTTCCCCGACCTTAATATCATCCAAGACCTTCTGCACCACGCCAGGAGCAACCGGTGAGATCAGAAGTTCCTCCCGTATGCGCTTCAACGATCTCTCCGCCGCTTCTCGGGCAGCTTTCGCGGACGAGGCCCGCGCATCATCCGCCGAAGAACCGATCAAACCGGAACATCCGAAGCATCCCAATACCACCAGGCCGACAATACAGAATACTTCGAGCGAACTCCTGCGCATACTCATGTCTCAATCTACATTTCACGAAAAGCTGCTGTGGCCACACCTGCGTAAGTGGTCGCACCTTCGACCGTGGGATGCAACGTCTGAGCCGAGGTGACGCCATGACCAGGCCAAAGTTCAGTTTTGTCATCACCTCTGGTCAATGCCAGAACCACACCATGAATCTGAGCGTTCTGACTACAGGCGCCTTTGCCTTCGAAAGCTGTACGCGGATCAGCAAACGTAGCTTCAATACCTGCAGCATGTGCATTATGCGCCGCAGTTCTGATGGCTTCGTCCAACACATTTCCCATCTCAACGAGCCACGGGTACTCCGACGTTCCGAGCCCAAGGATACAACTTCCTCCTGCGTCCAATAATTTCGGATAGCCCATCACGAGTATCTTCGCATTTCTCGCCTTCGAATGTATTTCGTTCAGCGCACTTTCAATGGCCGGACGCACCTCGTTGTTGATGCGCTTAGGCTCCCAGTCGACCAGTGGTTCCGGATCACCCGGCAAGGTTGAATTCTGACAAAGGCCGGTAAGTTTCACCACGCATTCCTGGATGATAGGAGTGAACTTCGCGTCATTTCCACCAACCGACAGGGTCACCAATGTGGTGTTCTGATCAAGGTAACCCTGATCAGGCTGCGGGCCCTCCTGATATTGCCCGGAGCCGCCACTACGCAGGTTCTGCGCTACCGCCCCACTACACGCCGACATGTGGTAGTCGAGAGATTGATCGAAATTGTCCGAACGGTAACCAATACTCTCCGTACTGTCAGGAAGTCTTGCTTGCCTTGACCAAGCCCACGGCGACCGGTGGCAGGCATCACGGAATCGGTTGTCATCTCCGCTGCCGTCACGGCCGTCGTGATCGCTCGACCGTAGGTACGCCCACGCGCCCCTCACTGGGTCGCTGCTGGCTCCCTCACCTGAAGCGTACGAGTCGCCGAGCGCAACAACCTGGTTCGTGGGCTTTCCGGGCAACTTCTCGAACGCGACCGCGTCCCACGGCACATCCCGAAGGTCGTCCACCCAAGCGCTGTCGACCCCGGCATGTGTCATGTTGTCGAGCGACACGCTTGGGATACCGGAAAAGTTGAAGGCACCGATCGAAACCCACCGCCCCGAAGCCGGACGACGATCGTCGTCAAGGTAGTTCCCCTCAACCACTGACCGGCTCGGTGCCTCGGAGTCAGAACCGTTCACCGTGTAAAACGCCTGCGGCGTGCCCGCCCGATGATCAGGGACATATACCAGGACCCGAGCCCAGCCATTGATCTGCTGATCCAGAGTCCAAGTACCAGTCACCTTGTGCTTCGCGTTGCCAGGAGTGTTCGTCCAGGTATGGGCACTCCACATATGTCCACCGAATCCGCCATCAACCTGATGAAAGTCAATTTTGGACGGGAAGTTGCCCTTGGCGTCCGCAGCGAACTTGAAGCTCAGAGTGCCGTGGTTGTCCCAGTCCTTCTGGCAGCTTCGTTGCGTCGTGACACTCGTAGGCACGTCATCGATGACGAGCGCACCGACAGGAAGCTGAGACCGACCGGAGCAGTCTTGCGGATAGAGTATTTTTCCGTCGAAGGAAGGTTCGGCAGTTCCCGGCGGATAGGTGATGTTTTCGGCCCCACACGAACTGGCGCAGACTGTCCAGGTGGTGGATACATGCCACCAGCACTTCAGATCGTCCCGCAGGCAATGGCTTCCTGGGTCTTCCGGATACTGACTCGGCTTGTGGATCTGATCCATATCGCACTGAACCGCGCTTGTACAGAAACTTCCGAGAGGCGGTCGGACCGGCGAATTATTGGTCCACCTCGCCGCGACGTAGGCCTGTCCGTATTCACCGGTTTTCCAGTTCAGCCGTAGTAGGGGATGGTGAGCCCAGCCAAGAACGCGTTCCGGATATGCCCAGTGGTTGGGGAACTTCGCGTCACCGAAACCGGCATCAAGAAAGCCCAGCCGGTCCGCCGGGAAGTCCTCGTTGGCAACATTGTTGCCCCAGCCCAAACCGTAGACACCGGAAGGATCTCCGCCTTGAAGGTGCCAGCCACTGTTGTAAGCCCACAGGGCATACCACCAGTTCTCGATCTTCGACGGATCGCCGTCGTTAACGCTGACACCGAGCTGCTTCATTTGATTCCACTTGTCGACCAGGATCTGCAGGCCCGCAGCGATATTGGCGGCGTAGTCGACAGTGAGTGCCGTCCGCTGGGTTGGCGTATAGACAACGGAACCAGCTTCCATACCCGTGGTTACCTGTGTTGCGCCGTAGCCGCAGTCAGCGGTGCTGAAATTCACGCTGTCCACACCGACATTGCGCCCGTAGAAGCCGCCCTGGTTGAAGTTTCCGCTCTCACCGTCAGTGGTCGTGGGACCGGCCTGCCACATGTTCGACTCCTGGGCCATGATCCCGAGCAAGACCTGCGCGGGAACCTGTCCTCCGCCGACCAAAGCTCGGGGTGGAAACAGTCCTTGTGGACTGTATGCAGGCAGTGTTGAACCGTTCCAGTTCGCCGGTCGCTGGATGTTCAACTGTCCCTTGACCGCAAGATCCGCCGCCCATTCACTCATTTCCGGAGTGGGCTGCAGCGACTGGATCTTTGGATCATTTCGTAGGACTTGGCACTTGGCGTTGTTGTCGGTAGTGACGGTTGACAGGTCCTCCGTGACCTTCATTCCTCCCTTGGGTACACCTTGACTACCAAAGGCCACTGGCGAAGGCGTGATACCGGCCGCGAGTTTGAGTGCTTGAGGCTGGACCGAGAAGCTCGGTTGTGCTCCCGTGGCCATAACTTTGGCTGTGATCGTTACGGCTAACGGGCTTCCAGGCGTACTCGCCACTGGCTTGTCGCCAGCGCTGCCCTTCACATTGGTCGATCCCGTGATAGCGAGCGCCCCGGTTGTGGACATCTGCGCAGCGCTGGCGACGTCTGCTGCTTGCCAAGATCCCGGAAGCACCGTGGCAGCGAAGTCCTTTCCTACGCCACTGCCCTGAACGAAAACTTGCCCCCCGACCTGGTGAAGCTGCACCGAGTCAACTGGCACGATCGCGACTGTGGTGTCACCGGCAACGGTGTATCGGTGGATCTCGGTATGGCTAATTGTCCGGACCTCGTAGCCGATACCACCAGCCTTGTCAACGCCCAGACGGAACGGCGTATCCGCCGCTTCGGCAATCCGGTGTAGCGTGCCTTTTTCATCAACGCTCGAAAGCCCGCCTCTAGCGGCAACAATTGTGGTGTCCCGATAGGGAACAGCCGATGTCACCTGCCCCTTGGCATCCACTTTCCTGACGACTGAGCCAGTGGCCGCGTCAACAGTGGTCAAACGGGACACATACTTGTCCACCGCGAAGAAGTTTTGCGTCAAGACGACGTTGTCATCGGCTCCGCAGCCGGGATTGTAGTAGGCGAGCGAGACCAGCAGGGGTAGCTTCCGCACGTCACCGGTGACGAGGTCGACGATCGCAGAGAATCCGCCCGACCGGAACGCTTCCTCATGATTGACTGCCTGCCGCGGGGCGTAAACAACTGCGGCATACCGTCCGGAACCGGTGACACATTGCTGTCCTACCCATTGATCGGTTTCGATTCCAGGTTCAGCCAGCGTCGCCGCCGTTCGCCACGTATATCCGTCTTTCGCGTCGGCGGTCAGTACATGGAGACCGGTCGAATCACCATCAGTGGTGACCGCCCGATCGGCGGAGTTACGCCAATCATTGGGAAGAACGCGATCCCGATCCGCTTCCAGCACGGATGCCCGGTTTTCTCGAGCCGTCGGTGCAGCGCCCGGTGCCGGAGGCTTCTCCGGTGGCGCCGCCAGGGCCGCCGGCGCCGCGGCCAGCGCACCGGCCAGCACCGTTACCGCAGTCAGGACTCTCGCAACCATGGACGCAGGTCTGGACAGACCACGCGCACAGCTTGAACGGTTCAAAGCTCCCCCTCAGAAGATGGTTAATTTCTGGCAAACTCGTCTTTTTGCCAGGAATTAATCCGCAGGAGAAGTACATCTCATCCGAGATCCGGACCGCAATAGGGCAGTCGAGTGATCGTCTATCCTACCCGGAATCCCAAATGGCCCATAGAAGCGATATGTCCGATACCTACGTTTCAAGAGGTCGAAATCCCAGTCAGTGGCAATAAACTCGACGTAAATAGGATTTATGAATATACAGAGACGATTCGACTAGAATATCCGCCACTACGGGAAACGGGGGAGTGGCAAGCACATCCGGCGGCCACGGCCGCACCGGGCGGTGTCTCCGCGGCGGCCTTTTCGACGTCGGCGAGCATTCGTGTCCGTTCGTCCGACGGGATGTACCGGCCGCGCAGGACCACCGAGTCGATCTTCGTGGTGTTGCGGATGTCGTCGAGCGGATTCGCGTTCAGCACCACCAGATCGGCGATCTTCCCGCGGGCGATCGTGCCGGTGTCACGTTCGGTGCCGAGGAACCTCGCGGGCTCGGAAGTGGCCGCCTGTAAGGCATTCATCGGCGAGAGCCCGGCGCTGACGAGATGTCCCAGTTCTTCGTGGAGGGCGAATCCCGGGTAGACCTCGGGAGTCCCGGTGTCCGTCCCGGCCATGATCGGCACGCCCGCGCGGTGCATTTCGCCGACGAGGTCGAGCCGGTGGTGGAACATCTCGGCCCATTCCGCGTCGAGCTGCGGAGTGCGGTTCTTCAGGTAGAACTCGTCCCGGATGAAATCGTTGAACTCGACGGTGTCCTTGGGAAGGTACTTGCGCAACGGATTGTCGCGGGGAATCGCCCGCGCGTTGTCGAGGACGTGGTTCAGGATGAGGGTCGGGACCTGCCGGGCTTGCCGCGCGGCGAGTTTGGCGTACAGCGCTCGCGCCTTCACCGGGCTTTGCGTGAGTGCGGCTTCCCGTTCCACCGGGTGCATCGCGGTGAACCAGCTGTTGTAGTCGCCGTCGGTGAGCTTGAGTTTTTCCAGCTTGGCAAGGAGTTCGGCTTCCTTGCGCGAGTTCGCGTAGAAAATCCCGAACAGGTGCTCGAAGCTGCGCTGGCCCAGATCCACCGCCTCGGTCAGCGGCACCATGTCCGGGCAGTGGCCGACGAACGCCAGCCCTTGGCGCCGCGACTCATCCGCGACCGCGCGCAGGACCTCGCGCGAGAGCCGGGTGTAGACCTTCACGAAGTCGGCGCCTTCGCTTTTGACCAGACGCACCGCCGCCCGCGCTTCGGCCTCGGTCTTGACGATGATGACCGGGACCAGCGCCGGATCCCATGGTGACGGCGAACCGTCGATGACCCGGCTGCCGACGTACCACCTCGGCCCGGTCAAGGTCCCGTCGTCGATCCGGCGGAGCCAGTCGGCGAATCTGGGGTCGCCGCTCATTTCCCGGACCGTGGTGACGCCGTTGGCGACGTACAGCGCCGGTTCGATCCGGTCCGAACCGCTGTGGACGTGCATATCGCACAGCCCCGGGATCAGGTATTTGCCACGCAGGTCCACTTTCCGCACCCCGGGCGGGACGCGGACGTCCTGAAAACGGCCGAGGGAAACGATCCGATCATCCTCGACGACCACGGTCATGTCGGGCTGTGCCCGTGCCCCCGTGGCGTCGATGACCGTCGCATGAGTAAAGGCGATTCCCTTGCGGGTCACGGTTTCCGCGGACACAGCCGCGGACGCGTGCCCGGCGAGTCCCACAGTGGCCCCCGCGGCGAGCCCGGCGACGAGCGCGCCCCGACGGGAAAGTTCCTTCGACATTCCAACCCCCAGCTGATCGACGACGACTTCACTTTGTCGCGCCGAACCACCGAAGTCCCTACCGCCGGCCACCGGGCCGACGGTAGGGCTAACCGGAATACCGGGTTATCCCAGGCGAACCACGCGACGCTCGGCACCGGAGAGATGCGCGGCCTCGATCACGCGCAGCGTCTCCACCGAGCTTTCCGGGTCGACCGGGAACTCGCCCTTGCCGAGCAGCGCGTCCCGCACCTCGGCGTAGTACTGCTCGTAGTGGCCCGTCTCGGTCGGCACGATTTCAACGTCGTCGTTCACGCCCAGCGTGCCCGCGTCGGCTTCCGGCTCCACGCCCCAGCCTTCGTCGCCGGGCCGCAGACCGTCCTTGATCTGCGGTTCCTGCACGTCCAGGCCGTACTTGGTGAAGGTCGCCTGGGTACCCATCAGCCGGAAGCGCGGGTTGCGGGTGGCCGCGAGCGTCGACGCCCACAGCTGCGAACGGACACCGCCGGTGTGGTGCAGCGAGACGAAGACGTCGTCGTCGACGGCGACACCGGGGCGACGGCGATCGACCTCCGCGTACACCTCGTCGACCGGGCCGAACAGCTGCAGTGCTTGGTCGATGATGTGCGCGCCGAGGTCGTAGAGCACGCCGCCGGCTTCGGCCGGGTCGCCGAGCTCGCGCCAGTTTTCGCGCGGCTTCGGGACCCAGCGGTCGTAGCGGGACTCGAAGCGCACGACCTCACCGAGGCGCCCGGCGTCGAGGAGCTTCCGCACGGTGAGGAAGTCGGAGTCGAAGCGCCGGTTCTGGAACACGGTCAGCCCGACGCCGGCGGCCTTCGCGGCCTGGACGACGGTTTCCGCTTCGGCCGCGGTGGGCGCGAACGGCTTGTCGACGAGGACCGGCAGGCCGAGCTCGATCGCCCGCAGCGCGAGCGGCACGTGGGTGCGGTTCGGCGTGCTCACGACGACCAGTTCCAGCTCGCCGGGCTGCGCGAACAGCGCGTCCGCGTCGGCGACGACGTCGGCCTCCGGGTAATCCGCGTGGGCCTGCGCGGCGCGTTCGGGGTTGGCGGTGACGATGGTGGCGACGGTGAGCCCCGGGGTCGCGGTGACCAGTGGCGCGTGGAAGACGCGGCCGCCGATGCCGTAGCCGAGGATGCCGACACGCAAGTCCGAATTAGCCATGCACCCATTAAACAACAGTGTTGCTTAATTGGCCAGACGTGGAAGACTCCGCACCATGACGGAATCCGGGGTGAACCTGCGTGGCCTGCGCCAGCACAACCGGGCCATGCTGCTCACCGCGATCCGCCGCGCCGGCGGGCTGAGCCGCGTCGAGCTGGCCGGACGCAGCGGGCTCACCCAGCAGGCGGTGTCCAAGATAGTGCCCGAGCTGATCGCCGCGGGCCTGCTGGACGAGCAGCAGCTTCCCGCGGCGGGCGTCGGCAAGCCCAGGATCCGGCTCGCCATCCGGCCCGAAGCTCGCTACGCACTGGGCGCCCAGTTGGATCGCGACGAGGTCCAGGTCGTGCTGACCGACCTGCTCGGCGCGGTCGTGGCCGTGACCACCGCGGCGCTACCGCCCGGCTTCCCGCCCGCGGAAGGTGTCGCGGCGATCGGGCTCGGCGTCGACCGGTTGTGCGCCGGGATCGACAAGACCAGGGTGCTCGGGCTCGGCGTCGGCGCGACCGGGCCGCTCGACCACCGCACCGGAATGGTCCGCGACGCGACGCACCAACCCGCCTGGCACGACGTGCCGCTGCGCGACCTGCTCACCGCCCGCACCGGCTTCGACGTCGTGGTCGACAAGGACACGAACGCCGCCGCCTTCGCGCACCAGTGGCAGACCGACGGCCCGACGCCCGCGACCGCGGTGGTGCTCGTCGGCACCGGAATCGGCGTGGGCCTGCTCATCGGCGGGCGGCTCTACCGCGGCCCGCGCACCAACGCCGGTGAGTTCGGGCACACGACGTTGTCCTACGACGGCCCGCGCTGCCCGTGCGGGCGGCGCGGCTGCGTCGAGGTCCTCCACAACCTGGCGAAAAGCCCGGAAGAGGCCGCCCGATTGCTCGGCATCGGACTCGCGGACCTGGTGCAAGTGCTCGACCTCGAGCGGATCGTCCTGGCCGGACGTGCCGTGCGAGCGGCACCGACGATCTACGCCGAAGCCGTCGCGGCCCAGCTCGCCGAACAGCTCCCGGCGCCGCACTGGCAGCGGATCCGGCTCGACGTCAGCGAGCTCGGTGAGGACGTGGTCGCGATCGGCGCGGCGGCCGAAGTGCTTTCCGTTTTCTATGCGGAACCCCAAATGACAGGTGGCTCACCTCCAGCGCAGTAAAGTCCGCCTCGTGCCCGAACCGACCGCCAAGGAAACGGCCCTCACGCTCACCCCTGAGCAGCGGGTCATCCCGAGCTGGAACGACCCACTGGCGGCCGCGGTCACGAGACCCATCGGCGGTCCGCTCGGGGAACACGCCGTCGTCGGCAAGCACTGGTTCTGGTCGCCGGTGCGGGTCGGGCTGCTGCTCGCCGTGATGGCGCTGGTCGCGAGCTGGTTCGGCAAGGCGTCGTGCATCCAGCAGTACCAGGACGACCAGGGCGTGAGCCAGCTCGACTGGCGATCGGGCCGCCCGTTCGTCGCGATGTGTTACACCGACATCGTCCCGCTCTACAGCGCCGAGCGGCTGAACAACCCGGACACCTTCCCGTACCGGACGTCGTGGACCGACAACGCGGGCACGCCGGAGGCGCAAACCCGTTATATGGAGTACCCGGTGCTGACCGGGATGTTCCAGTGGGTCAACGCGAAGATCACCCACGCCTGGCTGAAGGTCGCCGAATCCGGGTGGCTGCCCTCGGCGTTGCCGGTGGCGGTGTACTTCGACATCACCGCGGTCTGGCTGGCGCTGGCGTGGTTGATCACGGTGTGGGCGGTGGCCCGGACACACAGACGAAGGCCATGGGACGCGGCGCTGGTGGCGATCTCGCCGATAGTCCTGGTGCACGCGTTCACGAACTTCGACACCCTCGCCGCCGCATTCGCCGCCACCGGCCTGCTCGCGTGGTCGCGGAAGAAACCGGCGCTCGCCGGGCTGTTGCTGGGCTTGGGCGCCGCGACGAAGTTGTACCCGCTGCTGTTGCTCGGCGCGCTGCTCGTGTTGTGCCTGCGCGCGGGCAAGATGCGGGCGTGGGGGACCACCGCGGCGACCACCGTCGGCACCTTCCTGGTGATCAACCTGCCGTTCGCGCTGCTGACGCCGGACGGCTGGCAGGAGTTCTACCGCCTCAACACCACCCGGCCGATGGACCCCGACTCGCTCTACAACGTCGTGTCCTTCTTCAGCGGCTGGACCGGGTTCGACGGCGTACTCGCTCGCGGCGAAACACCGATGTGGCTGAACTTCGTCAGTGGCACGCTGTTCCTCGCCTGCTGTGCGGGTATCGCGTACGTCGGGTTGAAGGCGCCGATGCGGCCACGCCTGCCGCAGCTGTGTTTCCTCGTCGTCGCCGCGTTCCTGCTGACCAACAAGGTGTGGAGCCCGCAGTACTCGCTCTGGCTGGTGCCGCTGGCCGTGCTGGCCATTCCGCGCTGGCGGGTGCTGCTCGCCTGGATGGTGCTCGACGCGCTGGTGTGGGCGCCGCGGATGTTCTACTACCTCGGGGCGGATCACCGCGGGCTGCCGCAGGGCTGGTTCCTCGGCACTGTCGTGGTGCGTGACCTGGCCGTAGTCGGGCTGTGCATGCTCGTGATCCGGGAGATCTACCGGCCGGGTACGGACCTGGTCCGGCTCGCGGGCGACGACGACCCGGCAGGCGGGTTCCTCGACGGCGCGCCGGACAAGGTGCCCGCCGCGCCGCGCGAGCCAGTCTTGTCGTCAAACACGGCAGGGCCCCGGCCGTCGGTGCCGTGACCCTGCCGCTTTTCGTGCTACCGCGGTCGTGAGTGGCAACAAGTGTTAGAACACTTGTTGCCACTCACGAGCCACCCACTCAGCCGCACCGGCGTAGCTCAGGCTTTGGAGCGGACGTAGGCGATGTCGGCGGCCTGGCCGTCGGCGGGGGTTTCGACGATGACCGGCGCGCCCGCTTCGGCGGCGACCGCGGCGAGTACCTCGGGGTCGATCGTGCCTTCGCCCTCGACGACGCTGGCGTGCCTGTCCCGCGTCGAGCCGAACTCGTCGCGGGAGTTGTTGAGGTGCACCAGGTCGATCCGGCCGGTGATGGCCTTGACCTGCGCGACGGCCTTGCTCAGGTCCCAGCCCGCCGCGAACGCGTGACAGGTGTCGAAGCAGAATCCGGCACCGAACTCGCCGACCTGGTCCCACAGCTTCGCGATCATGTCGAGCTCGCGGGCCATCGCGGCGTCCCCGCCGGCGGTGTTCTCGATCAGGATCGGCACCGGGAACCCGCCCTGGTCGGCCTGGCGCTCGAACATCTTGCGCCAGTTGGCCAGCCCGGTTTCGAGGTCTTCGCCCTGCCGGACGTGCCCGCCGTGCACGACAAGCCCTTTCGCGCCGATCGCGGCCGCGCCCGTGGCGTGCTGCAGCACGGTCTTACGGGATGGGATGCGGATCCGATTGTTCAGCGACGCGATGTTGACCGGATACGGCGAGTGGATGAACACTTCGACGTCGGAGCCGAGGATCTCCTCGGCATTCGGCAACGGTGGTGGTGTTTTCCAACTCTGCGGGTCGGCCAGGAAGAATTGGACGACGTCCGCGTCGCGCTCGCGGGCGGCGGCCAGTACATCGTCGGAGTGGATGTGGGCGCCAATCTGCATGGCAGCACGTTACCGCTGAACAAGCGAGGCCTGAGCGCGGACTTGGTGACGCTCGTGGAGTACCGTGGGTGCGTTCTGTGATCACGTTAGGCCGAATGCCGTCATCTGCGGAGCACGCAGCCAACGCTGGAGGGCGAATCGATGGGGAAGAACGCAAGAAGGTTCTGCGTGATGGGGTTCGCGGTGGCCGCTTCGGCGACACTGGCCTTCCCCGGCAGCGCCTTCGCCGATGACACCTTGTCGGGCAGTTGCGCGACGACCCTCGAAGGCGCCCGGGCCCAAGGCCTGACCCTCGACCTCGGCGCGCCGCTCAACATCCCCGGCACGCTCACCGTCGGCCTCGACGCGCAGAACTCCGCAGCCCGCCAAGAAGGCGCCCCGCTGCTTTCGCTGCCGGTCGGCGACGTGGTCCGCGGGCTCGGCGTCGGCAAGGTCCCGGTCGTGGCCGAGGCGTGCAACGGTGTGCAGAGCACGGTCAACGCCGTCGGCAACACGACCCAGGGCCTGCTCGGTGGCAATCAGCCCGAGAACCCGGGCCAGCCGCCGACGGAACCTGGCACCCCGCCGACCAACCCCGGTACCCCGCCGACGAACCCGGGCGGCCCCGGCAACGAGATCGGCCCCGTGGTGACCGGCCCGAACGGCGACCTCGACGCGATCTCCGGGGTGTTCATCAGCGCCGCGTTCGTGCCCGGCGGCCTCGGCGCACCGGTGATCATCCCGATCGTCCCGCCTGGCCAGGCCCCCATTGTCGGTGAGGCCGGCGCGCCGCCCGTCGTGGTCGCCGACCGTTCCGGCACCGCCGAAGCCCTGCCCGCCTCCAACACCCCGGCCCGGCTGCCGTTGCTGCTCGCCGTGCTGGCGCTCGCCATCGTCGCGGCCGCGCTGATCCGCACCTGGCTGCGCCGCAACCCGGCCTGACGATCACCCGCAGTCATCACCGGTGACGTCCGTTCCACTCGATTGCCAGATCTTTTTCGAGTGAGCGGGCGTCACCGTCGTCTATTAACGTCGTTATCCGGGTATACGTCCTGGAAGTGGACACGGTGAAGGGGTCGAAAGCGATGCAGGGTCGGACACGGCGAGCAACGGCGATCGGAGCCACGGCTTTCGTCCTCGCGGGCTCGGCTTTGTTGGGCATGCCCAGCACCGCTTCCGCGGTGGAGATTCCCGCCAAATGCGGCGATACCGTAACCGTGCACGCGGGGGATGTCGTCAGCACACCGTTCGGTCTCAGGACAATTACCGACGGACTCACCTCACTGGTAGGTGGCCTCCTCAGCGGGCTTTGCCACATCACCGTGAACGTGGTCGACACGGTGATCGCTCCCGTTCCCGTGGTCGGTGCGCCCTTGGCCGGTGCCGTCAACGGAGCAGCCGCCAACACCACCAACGGCCTTGCCGGAGCGACAAACGACGTTGGCCGCGCACTTAGCGGGCAAAACGCGCCCGGGCAGCAACAGCCCGGTGGCACACCGGGAAATCCCCAGTCGCCAGGCGGAAACCCCGGCTCGCCCAACCCCAACGCCCCCGCGGGCGGCAACCCGGCGGGCACGCCGATCCCCGACTCGAACAGCCCGGTCCTCGCCGGTGGTTTCACCGCACCGAACTTCGGCGGCCTGCCGTTCAACTTCTCCACCGGCTACGCGCCGATGCGCGACTACAGCAACATCCCGATGGTCAACGCCGGTCTCTACTCGCCGTCGCCGGGTCTCCGCTACGGCGGGCAGGTTCCCGGTTACTCGCCGGAATTCGGCATCCTCGGCCAAGCTCAGCAGCAGCCCATGGGTGGCGGTCTCCAGAACGCGGGCCAGGCCGAAGCGCTGCCGGGCGAAGGCGGCGGAATGGTCGACGGCGCCGGTTTGCCCATGCTCATCGCGGTTTTGTCACTCTCCGTCGTCAGTGCAGGCCTGGTTCGGACCTGGGTACTACGCCGAATGGCCGCTGCGAGTTAGGCCGACCGCCTAGTACCTTTTCCTCATCCACCTCGTTCTACCTTTGATACCTGATGCCATGACCCACGCCCCCAGAGATGTCCCGGAGGACAGCGCACGTGCGGAAGAACCTTGTTCGGCAGACCACCCGCAAAGCGCTCACGGTCACCGCGATGGCGGCCGTGGTCACGGGAGGGGCGTTCCTGACGAGCGGCACCGCTTCGGCCGGGACGATGCTGGCGGAAAGCTGCGCGACGACGGTCACCGGCAACATGGGTGACCAGATCGCGATCACCGGCGCCTCGGTCAAGGAGCTCGTTCGCATGGGCGCCAACGAAGCCGGAACTCTGGCTGTGGGCGACTGGGCGGCCAACGACATCGCCAAGATCCCGACCATCGTGATCGGCCAGATCCCCGCCACCGTCGGCGGCACGATCAGCGGTGAGAGCGTCGGTTCGGCGGTCCGCAAGGCGCTGGACACCTCCGGCACCTGGGGCCTCGGACTCGACCGGATCAAGACGCTGGACAACGTCGCCCGCAAGGTCGCCGGCAGCTGCCAGGTCACCGGCCTCGCCTCGAACTACGTCGCGCCGACCACCCCGCGCAGCGACAACCCGGCCGACAACGGCCAGACGGGCGGTGGCACGCTCGCCCCGACCACTCCCGGCGGCCAGCTGATCCCGAACCTCGGCACCGGCTCGCTCAGTGCCCCGCAGCGCGACTACAGCAACATCCCGGCGGCCACGCCGGGTGGCTTCGCGGTGCCGCCGGGCATCAAGTACCCCGCGGGCAGCCCGGTGCCGGGCCAGCAGTCGCCGGAGTTCGGTGTCCTGGGCGCCGGAAGCGCCGACCCTGGCCAGTCCGCCGACGTCCGCAACGCCGGAAACGCCGACTCGCTGGCCGCGCCCGCGTCGGCCGACGACGTCCAGCTGCCGATGCTTCTCGCGGTACTGGCGCTGGCCGGAGTCACCGCCGCACTGGTCAGGACCTGGGTGCTGCGCAACGTCTCCTGACGCCATACCGTCGCCCACCACCACCCTCAACGGAGGCGCCGCGCGCCGCCAATCTTTACCCAGGTAGGCTGACCTCGACAAACCCTCCTGTTACGGACAGTCCGTGACCGCGAGCCCATAGGAGGTGAGTGGTTGTGTCACGCCATTACGAGGTAATGGTCATCCTCGATCCCACGCTTGACGAGCGCACAGTCGCCCCGACGCTGGACACGTTCCTCAACGTGATCCGGACGTCCGGCGGCAGCGTTGAAAAGGTCGACGTGTGGGGCCGGAGGCGGCTCTCGTTCGAAATCATGAAGCACGCTGAGGGCATCTACGCCCTGCTGGACCTGAACTCCTCGCCGGAAGCCGTCAAGGAACTTGACCGGCAGCTTTCCCTGCAGGAGACCGTGCTCCGCACCAAGGTCATGCGCCGCGAGGTTCCGAAGCCGGGCGCCCGCGTCCTGCGTCGCCCGCCGGTCAAGCCCGCCAAGACCGCGGCTGCCAAGGCCTGAGGTAAGGAGACGTCATGGCTGGAGACACCGTAATCACGGTTATCGGCAACCTGACCTCCGACCCGGAGCTCCGCTTCACCCCGTCCGGTGCGGCCGTTGCCAACTTCACGGTCGCGTCCACCCCCCGCACGCTGGACAAGGCGTCGGGCGAGTGGAAGGACGGCGAAGCGCTGTTCCTGCGCTGCAACATCTGGCGGCAGGCGGCCGAGAACGTGGCCGAGTCGCTGACCAGGGGCGCACGCGTCGTTGTACAGGGCAGGCTCAAGCAGCGGTCTTTCGAGACCAAAGAGGGTGAGAAGCGCACCGTCGTCGAGCTCGAGGTCGAGGAAATCGGCCCTTCGCTGAAGTACGCGACCGCCAAGGTGAACAAGGTTTCCCGTGGCGGCGGCGGTGGCGGCGGTTTCGGTGGCGGCTCCGGTTCTTCTGGTGGAGGCGGCGGTAACAGCGCGCCTTCCGACGACCCGTGGGGCTCCGCGCCCGCGACTTCCGGTAGCGGCGGCGGCGGTTTCGCCGAAGAGCCCCCTTTCTGATCAACCACTTGTATTTTTTAGTATCCCAGGAGTGAATTGTGGCGAAGCCACCCATTCGCAAGCCCAAGAAGAAGGTTTGCGTGTTCTGCAAGGCCGTGAAAAAGGGCCGTCCGGAGTCGATCGACTACAAGGACACCAACCTGCTGCGCAAGTACATCTCGGACCGCGGGAAGATCCGCGCCCGTCGTGTCACCGGCAACTGCAGCCAGCACCAGCGTGACATCGCCATCGCGGTCAAGAACTCCCGTGAGATGGCGCTTCTTCCCTACACCTCGACCGCCCGATAAGGAGGCACGTCAATGGCGAAGATCATTCTCACCACCGACGTCGCCAACCTCGGTGGCCCCGGCGACATCGTCGAGGTCAAGGACGGCTACGCGCGTAACTACTTGCTGCCGCGCGGCTATGCCATGCCGGCGACCAAGGGTTCCGAGAAGAACGTCCAGACCATCCGCCGCGCGCAGGAGGGTCGCCGTATCCGCGACCTCGACCACGCCAAGGAGCTCAAGGGCTCGCTCGAGGGCCTCGGCGCCGTCCAGCTGGCCGCGAAGGCTGCCGCGGGTTCGAAGAAGCTGTTCGGTTCGGTGACCGCGTCCGACATCGTCGCCGCGATCAAGACCGCCGGTGGACCGCTGCTCGACAAGCACGTCATCGAGCTCGGTGAGCACATCAAGACCGTCGGCAAGCACCAGGTCAACGCCCGATTGCACCCCGATGTCAAGGTGAGCGTCCAGCTCGAGGTCAAGGCCAAGCAGTAACAGCCTGACCAGGTACCGCGAAAGGCGGGAACGCCTCCTTCACCGGAGGTGTTCCCGCCTTTTTCGTTCGCCCGTATTGCCGGGAACTCAAGCTGGGGGCGACACGTCGAACCTTCAGGTTGACGGCGACTGCTGGGCTTGAGGAAACTGGGCGTTATGGGGAATTCGAGAGGGGACCGGCCATGATTCCATCCGATGGCGGCTCGAGCGGAAAAGTCAGCATGGCCGCCCCCGCGGCGGGGGCCGGTGGCCCTGGTGGTGGTTACGAGTTCGATCCGGAGAAGATCGACGACGTCATCCGCCAGTGGCAGGACCTGCAGAGCGACCTCAAGGCGGACGAAATGGACGCCCGGATGATGGCGTCCGTGAAGGCGCCGGGCAAAGAGTTCGCCAGTGGCGACTTCGCCAAGTCCGCGAATCCTTCCGGTAAGGCGTTCCTCGAACAGAACGCGCGGATGCAGGACTACGTCAAGAAGTACGTCGACGCTCTGCTCGACGCGAAGAAGAAGATCCAGACCAAGGAAGCCGACGTCCAAGCGGACATCAACAAGACGGGTACCAGGGCGCAGTGAACAAACACCGGGGTTTGAGCATCACTTTCGCGGCACTGACAGCCGGCGTGCTGCTGGCCGGATGCGGCGTCAAGTCAGGCGACGCGGGGAACATCGCGCCGATGTCTTCGCAGCCACCACCGTTCATACCGTCGTCGAGCGGCAGCGCTCCGGCAGGTTCGACGGGGTCGGCACCCAAGGTGAGCAACCCGCTGAATCCCGCCCCGATCCTGGCCAACCCCTGCGCCGCGCTCACCTCTGCCCAACTCACGACTTTCGGGCTTGAAGCAACAGGCCGTTCACGCACGAACGACGCCGGACCCACCTGCGCCTGGGATTACGCCGACGGCAGCACCAACACCATCAACGTCGCGTCGATCGAGGCGAACAAGAACGGCTTGAGCGATCTGTACGACCAGAAAGCCGAAAAAGCCTACTTCGAGGAGACGACGGTCTCCGGCTACCCGGCGGTGTACACCGACATCACAGATGACCGGAACCGCGGCCGGTGCAGTCTCCAAATCGGGGTGACGGACCAGCTCACGGTTTACGTCTTCACCCAGCTCGACGACAGCCCGGACAGCAGCAAGCCCTGCCCTGTCGCGGACAGGGTCGGCGCCGCGGTGGTCCAGACGTTGAAGGAAGGTTGATCGCATGTTGTTCCTGGTCCCGATCGTGGCCGCAGGCGCCGCCTACCTGACGCGTGACGAATCCGGCTCGTACAACGCGGGCGACGGCAGCCGAAAGATCGACTGCTATCAGATCTGGGATCAGATCACCCACGGCCCGGGACCGGGTTCGATCGAAAACGGGCAGCGGGCCGCGACCCGGCTCAAGAGCAGCTACGAAGACCGGGTCACCACGATCGACAAGTTGGCGAAGGACATGGACGCCGCCTGGACCGGCAAGGGCGCGGCCGCGGCGCAGGACGCGGGTGCTCATCCGATGAAAGCGTGGATGACCGACTCCGGCACCAAGCTCGCGGACAGCGACAAGTACCTCGGTGACCAGCACAACGCCTTCACCACGGTGGCGGCAAAAGTGCAGGAGGTTCCGCAAAGCCCGCCGGACAACGGTTTCCTCAACTCGGTCACGCCGTGGGAGACCGACACCGACCGCGCGATCGAGGACTACAACCGCAACGGCCAGGCCAACGTCGACGCGTTCAACGAATATTTCAAGGCCAGCAGCGAAAACGGCGCCGGTCTGCCGACGTACAGCGCGGTCGACGGTTCGCTGGCAAAGGTCGGTGTCTCCGAAGACGACCAGAACGGCAAGGACAAAAACGGGAACGGCAAGGACGGGACCGGCCGTGACGGCGGGACCAGCGACCCGGGCGGAAGTGGTTACACGCCAGGGAATCTCCCCGGTGGCGGTGGTGATTACCAGCCCGGCAACCTCCCCGGTGGCGGTGGTTACAAGCCCGGCGACATCCCGGGTCCCGGTAACGGTGGTGGCGGTTATCAGCCGCCGAACATCCCCGGCGGAGGCAACTACCAGCCGGGCAATATTCCTGGCGGCGGCGGTTACCAGCCCGGCAACATCCCGGGGTACGACGGCACGAAGGCCGCCGGGTACACACCTCCGAACATTCCCGGTCCCGGTTCCGACTACGGCTCGGGTAGCGGGTTCGGCCCTGGCGGCGCGGGCAATCTGCCCGGCGGCGGCGCGGGCGGCTTCGGGCCCGGCGGCGCGGGCAGCCTGGGTGGCGGCTTCGGGCCGGGCTCCGGCGGCGGTCTCGGCGCGGGTTCGAGCACGGGCGTGGGCGGATCGTCGGGTTCGGGCGCGGGTGCCGGGATGGGGCGCGGTGGTGCCGGTGCGGCGGCGGCCGGTGGCGCCGGAATGGGCAAAGCGGGCATGGGCGGCATGGGCGGCGGAATGGGCGGCATGGGCGGAGCCCGTGGCGGCCAGGGCGGCGAAGACGAGGAACGTACGTCCAAGTACCTGATGGGCGACGACCCCAACGACCTGTTCGGCACCGACGAACTCACCGCGCCGCCGGTCATCGGCGAGTAACCCCACGAATCGGCGGCCGGGCATGCCAAAATATGTCCGATTGCCGTACTTCTCGACTGATCCACAAGGGGGACATCGCGGTGCTGGACAAGCAGGTCACGATCTCGACCAGCACCCTGATCAACCTGATCCGGCGGCGCGACGGCCAGCCGCACACTGTGCTGGCCGAAACGCCGACCTGGTACAGCGAAGAGGCGCTCCGCAAGGAAGCCGAAATCGCCAACGACGAGCTGTCCCGTTTCGGACTGAGCGGACGTGGCGGTCTGCATCCCGGCCTGGTCGCCACGCTCGAAGCGGTGGCGCGGCCGCAGGTCGAGTACTACGGCTGGATCGACGGTGGTTACGAGGGCAAGGCGCTGAGCTACACGCTGCTCGCGGGCAGCGCGGGCGGGGAGGCCTTTGTCCTCGCCCGAAACCCGGACGCCGAAAGTGTGGTGCTCGCGTCGCTGAAGCCGTCGGAATTGCTCGAAGGTTTCATCACCCAGATCCCGAAACTCGCGCCCGGCCGCGGCACCCCGCTCGCGGTGCCCAAGAGCCAGGTGCTGAATTCCGGCAGCGCGTCGACGGCACGGGACGACGACGGCTACTCGGTGATGCGCAGCGCGAAGCCGAGCCCCGACAGCCGGGACGCCGCCGAGCTCCGCCGCATCCTGGGACTACGCCGAATGGGTGGCGGCAGTCTGTACGTGGCCGCGCGCGGGCGTGGCGGCGGCCGCCGGCGGATTGAACGGCCGGTGAACTACATCGATACGACGGAAGGCCGCTGGCTGACCGAGGAAGTACCTGGTAGTGGCGAACCTCTGATCTCGTTCGCGCCCGCCAACCAGCAGGTTCTCGCCGAACGACTACAGAGCGCACAGAGCAAGCTCTTCTCCTAGCACACCACTTCTCCGTTCAGCCTAGCGAGTGGTCGCTCTACGCTCCGTAATATTCATCCACAGGCTCACCCCGGATCGTCCCCAGTGACCATTCGCGACACGCCGAACACGGCATGGAGTGCGACACGCCGAGCGGACGAAAAGAAAGTTCTCCACAGCTTGCCCACAGGGTCTGACCAGGCATTTTAGGATTGTCCACGGTTGTTGTCCCCAGGTTGTACACAGGGTAGCGCCGACCTGTGACTGGATACCCTCATTCATCCCCAGGTTGTACACAGGGCGGTCCCCAGCCGGTTTGCGCTCGTCCTTCTGGGGGACATAGCGTGCCCCAGCGGCCCGGTACTCACGGTTGCCGCCGGGGGTCGAAGCGTGTCTCTAAAAGCGTGTCTCTAAAAGCGTGTGTCCCAAGCGGGCGGAGCGGACACCCGGACGGAGCTGCCACCACGGTGGCGACTCGGGGCGTATCTTGAAGTCGCGGCACAGTCGAACAGATGTTCGCATTACGAGGAGGTGTCTTTAGCGGTGGCGCTCACCGATGACCGCGGTCCCGCATTCGCGGCGTCCGACCCGGGCCCCAGCGATCCTGGCCCGCGTTCCGAGTTCGATCGCCAGCCGCCACAGGACCTCGCGGCCGAACAGTCCGTGCTCGGCGGGATGCTGCTGTCCAAGGACGCCATCGCCGACGTCATCGAGGCGCTCGGTCCCGAGGACTTCTACCGCCCGGCGCACCAGGCCGTCTACGACTGCATCCTCGATCTCTACGGCCGCGGCGAACCGGCCGACCCGATCACCGTCTCCGCCGAGCTCGAACGGCGAGGCGAGTTGGGCCGCGTCGGCGGCGCGCCGTACCTCCACACCCTGATCGCGACCGTGCCGACGGCAGCGAACGCCGGGTACTACGCGGAAATCGTGTCGGAGAAGGCGGTGCTGCGGCGCCTGGTCGAGGCCGGCACCCGGATCGTGCAGTACGGCTACGGCGCCAACCAGAGCGACGGCGCGAGCATCGACGAGGTCGTCGACCGCGCCCAGGCGGCTATCTACGACGTCACCGAGCGGCGGACCAGTGAGGACTACGCCGCACTGGAAGACCTGCTGCAGCCGACCATGGACGAGATCGACGCGATCGCGTCGCGCGGTGGCTCGTCGCGGGGTATCCCGACCGGCTTCATCGACCTCGACGAGGTGACCAACGGCCTCCACCCCGGCCAGATGATCATCGTCGCGGCGCGGCCCGGTGTCGGTAAGAGCACGCTGGGGCTGGACTTCATGCGCTCGTGCTCGATCAAGCACGGCCTGTCCAGTGTCATCTTCTCCCTGGAAATGAGCCGGACCGAGATCGTCATGCGCATGCTCTCGGCCGAAGCGAAGATCCGGCTGGCGGACATGCGTGGTGGCAAGATGTCCGACGACGACTGGACCCGGCTCGCCCGGCGGATGAGCGAAATCTCCGAAGCGCCGCTGTTCATCGACGATTCGCCGAACATGACGATGATGGAGATCCGGGCGAAGGCGCGGCGACTGAAGCAGCGCAACGACCTGCGGCTCGTGGTCGTCGACTATCTGCAGCTGATGAGCTCCGGCAAGCGGGTCGAGTCGCGGCAGCAGGAAGTCTCGGAGTTCTCCCGGCAGCTCAAGCTTTTGGCCAAGGAGATCGAAGTCCCGGTCATCGCGATCAGTCAGCTGAACCGTGGTCCAGAGCAGCGGACCGACAAGCGCCCGATGCTGTCCGACCTCCGTGAGTCCGGCTCGCTGGAGCAGGACGCGGACATCGTGCTCCTGATCAACCGGCCGGACGCCTGGGAGCGCGACGACCCGCGCGCCGGTGAAGCGGACCTGATCCTGGCGAAGCACCGTGCCGGTCCGACGAGCACGATCGTCGTGGCCCATCAGCTGCACTACAGCCGCTTCTCGGACCTCGCACAGGGCTAACGGCTGATTTCGGTGTAGCGGCGGGATCAGCGACGACGAGTACGTGGCCACGGTCGGTGTCCTCGAGCGGATGGCGTCGAACTTGGAGTCCCTTACCTGAGCGGCCCGGAATATATCGCCACGCGGAAGCGTCGAGTATTAATTGAACTTTCAAATACTGGAGGCAGCGATGACCGCGTCCGACGCACATACCCCGGTGCTCTACCTGAGCCACGGCGCGCCCCCGCTCGCCGACGACAAGACCTGGACCCGCCAGCTCGCCGATTGGTCCGCCGGCCTCACGAAGCCGAAGGCCATCCTGGTGGTGTCGGCGCACTGGGAGGAAGCCCCGCTCACGCTCAGCGCGACCACCACCCAGCCGCTGATCTACGACTTCTGGGGGTTCCCGGAGCGCTACTACCAGGTGCAGTACGCCGCTCCCGGCGCGCCGCAACTGGCCGCACGCGTCCGGAAACTCCTGCACACCAACGAAACCCCGGTTCTTGACGCGCGAGAGCGCGGTCTCGACCACGGTGCGTACGTCCCGCTGGTGGAGATGTTCCCCGCCGCCGACATCCCGGTGCTGCAGGTTTCGATGCCGTCTCTGGACCCGCAGGTGCTGTTCCGCGTCGGGCAGAAACTCGCGCCGCTGCGAGACGAAGGCGTGCTGATCGTCGGCAGCGGTTTCTTCACGCACAACCTGAGCGCGATGCGCTCGATGTCCGGCAAAGACGGCACCCCACCCGCGTGGTCCAGCGAATTCGACCATTGGGGTGACGAGACGCTGAAGTCCGGTGACCTCGACGCGCTGCTCGACTTCCAGCACAAGGCGCCCGCCGCGCTGATCGCGCACCCGCGTATCGAGCACTTCGCGCCGCTGTTCGTTTCGCTGGGCGCGAGCACCGAAGGCACGAAATCCGAAACCGTCATCGACGGCTATTGGTACGGCCTGGCGAAACGCTCGTTGCAATTCTCATGACATAAACAAAAAGCCGGGCCCGGAGCGACTTTGCTCCGGGCCCGGCTTTTTGTTTTTCGAACAACCTAAGCGACTAGCTCAGTTTCACTGGGTGTGGAACTTCTTGCCGGTCAGGGTCGCGACGAGCTTGGAGAACATGCCCAGCGGGCTGCTGTCCATCTGCGCCAGAGCCGGGACCTGCACCTGCGGGGTACCCGAGATGCCGTTCACGATCGGCAGGGCCGAAAGCGAGGGCATGGTCGGGAGCTCGGTGGGCAGAGCCGGGACGGACGACATTGTCGGCAGCTTGGTCGGCAGGGCCGACACGGTCGGCAGCTGCGTGGGCAGCTGCACCGGCACGGGCAGCGCCGTCAGCGACGGCAGGGCCACCGGCAGGGCGGGGACCTTGGGGAGGTCGGCGCGCTGCGCGTACATCGGCATCGTGGTGGGCAGGGTCGGCAGCTCGTTGGCGCCCAGCTCCGACATGTCGATCGGGAGGTCGATCAGCGCCGCGGGCTCGATCGCCGTGGAGTTGGCCGCTTCGGCGGTGGCCGAACCGAACAGGTCGAGCGCGAGGCCGTAGACCTGCACGACCGCACCGATCGGCTCCTGCAGGTTGAAGCCGGAGATGCTGCCCGCGTCGCCGTCGGTCGACGCCTCGCCACCGGTGACACCGGTGGTCTGGTTGTCGCCGAACGCGTTGGCGGCACCGGCGACGGCGACAGCGTCACCGAAGACCTGGGCCACAGCCGCGACGGGGACGTCGAGGATGTTGCCGGAGAAGCCGCCTTCGACACCGGAGGTGGTGACGTCGCCGCCCGTGGTGGCAACGGTGGTGTTGGTGGCGTCACCGGAGGTGACGGCACCCGCGGCCGCGGCCACGCCGAAGACCTGAGCGATCGGGAGCGCGTCGGCACCGATGATGTTGCCGGCCAGGCCGCCACCGTCACCGTTGGTCTCGGAGTCCCCACCAGCGGTGGTCACGACGTCGTTGGTCGCGGTGCCGTGGCCGAGGCCGGCCAGTGCCACACCGTCGCCGAACACCGTGCCGGCGCCCGCGATCGGGGCCTGGATGATGTTGCCGGCGACGCCGCCGCCCTTGCCGTCGGTGAGCGCGGTGCCACCGGCGGTCGAGTCGGTCAGGCTGTCACTGGCACCGGAACCGGAGCCGATGAACGAGCCACCCACACCGAACGCCTGCACCGGCAGCGAGGCCGGGACCTGCACGATGTTGCCGGCGACTGCGCCGAGCGGACCGGCCGCCGCGACGTCGCCGCCCGCGGTGGAGGTCGTGTCGGCCGACGCCTTGCCGTGGCCCTGTCCGATGAACGAGCCACCGATGCCGAAGACCTGCACCGGGATGGAGAGCGGCGCGGTCACGAGGTTGGAGCTGGCTGCACCGTTGTCGTCGTTGGTGCTGCCACCGCCGCCGCCCGTGATGACCTTGGTCTCGTCGGCCGAGCCGGAACCCTGGCCGATGAACGAGCCACCGATGCCGAAGACCTCGGCGGGCACCGCGAGCGGCACCTGCACCAGGTTGCCCGAGGCGGACGAGTCGTTGCCCTGCGTGCCGTCGTGGCCACCGGCCGTGACGGTCTTCTCTTCGGTCGCCGAACCAGTGGCGTTACCGATGTGCGAGCCACCGATGCCGAAGACCTCGGCGGTCAGCGCGTCCTGGGTGTTGATGATGTTGCCACCGAGAACGGCTTCGTTGCCGTTCGAGTAGCCCTGGCCACCGGCGGTCGCGTCGGTGGTGTTGTCGTGGTTGGCGTGCGCGTTACCGATGTAGGTGCCACCGATACCGAACGCCTCGACCGGCAGGGCCACTGCCGGGTCGACGATGTTGCCCGAGCCGCCGGCGCCTTCACCGTTGGTGTTGACGTTGCCGCCGGACACGACGGTGCTCGAGGACGAGCCGCCGTCGGTGGCCGCGTTGCCGATCCACGAACCCGCGACACCCGCGACGTTGGCGATGAGCCCGCCCTGCGGCGCGATGATGTTGCCGGCGAGGAAGGAGTCCTCGGCACCGGTCGAGATGAACGAGTCCGAGCCCTCGGCCTTGGCGTCGTCACTTGCCACACCGGCGGTGGCGTCGTTCGAGGTGTTGCACTTGCCCGTGTCGGCGTCGGAACCCCAGACACCGCCCGCGTTGCAGTTGAACTTGATCGGCAGGGCGATCGGGACACCCGCGACGTTGCCGGTTCCGGCGCCGCCCTTGCCGTTGGTCTCGATCGAACCGCCGGAGGTGGCGGCTGTGTCGGCGTCGAACTCGCTGTAGGCGTTGCCGAGGATCCAGGACGCGGCGTTGCCGGTCACCTGGACCGGGGTGGCGAACTGGCCGGCGACGACGTTGCCGGAAAGGCCGGAGCCCGTTCCGTCCGTCGTGACGTTGCCGGTCTCGGTCGCGCTCTGGCTGGCGGAACCACTGGCGTAACCACTGCCGCCGGCGAGACCGCCCGCGTTGCCCGCGATCTGGATGGGCGCGGCCCAGTCCAGCGCGACGGCGTTGCCGGCGATGCCGGACTTGGAGCCGTCGGTGGCGATGTCCTGGTTGTGCGACCAGCTCTGCGTCGAGCTGCAGTCGGAGACCGAAGCGTCGCCGATGACGCCGACGGCGTTGCAGCTGACCTGGATCGGGACGACGACGTCGCCCGTGACCTTGTTGCCCTTGAGACCGGACTCGGTCGGGCTGAAGCCTCCGTCACCAACCTGCGAGGGGCTGACCGGGCTGACGTTCTTGTTGAGCTCTGCAAGTGCTGCGTTGGCCGGCTTCGTGATCGGCTTGGTGCTGACCTCGGTGTGCACGCTCGGGATGTCGAGCTGTCCCAACGGCGTGCCGACGGCGTTGCCCTCGATGTCGATCGGGACGGTGACGTTGAGGTCGAGTGGGCTTGCCGGAACGTCGGGGTTGACGTTCTCATCGGCGGAGGCGATGCCGGTACCCAGCATCAACAGGCCACCCGTGACCAACGCGGTCTGGAGTCCGCGCTTTGCCCAGGACTGCATGTGGGAGTTCTCCTTCATATTGGTTTCCCTTGCGGGTTTATGGGGGTGCTCCATCGGAGGCGACGAAGCACCGGGATGGGACAAGCGGACGCACTTGGGCGCACCGCTATGAGCGCGGGGTTCAGGAGTGACGCGAGTATCGGCGCACAGAAGCGCGGATATCAGGGTGCGTCAGCTACCCCGCGAAGAGTGGTTCAGTCAGGAGTGACACCGGGCTGAGAGCCCGGAGTGAGCGGCATGTACCGCACGCCGACGCGGAGAGTTCCGGTCTTGGCGTCGTAGTAAGTGGCCGAGGACCAGACGGGGACGCCGTAGGCCGGACCGTCGAGATGACCACCGGGGGCAGAGCCGCCGGGGACAGTGGGCGCCGAGAGCGGGGCGAAGGGCATCCCGATCGGCGCGAAGGGGGCAGGAAAATCGCCCCGGTCGTCGCTGTGCAGCGAAGTGTTGTTGTTCGTTTCGGCCAGACCGGCACTGCGTGCGAGGCGCGAGGCTGCTGCCTCAGCTGCACCCGGCAGTTCGATCGTGGCCGGGCCGGTGAGCGACGTTGCCGCGTCAGGGACCACTTCGGGGGTTTCCGGGAGCACGCCGTCCCCGACCGGGAACCCGGGAAGACCGGGGAGCTGGAGCAGGCCCTCGCCGTCGTTCTTGTGGAGAAGGTCCCAGAGATCCTTGCCGAAGTCCGCATTGTCGGACGGCTTCAGCGAGTCCTCGATGACCTTCGGCGCGTCTTCGGGCTTGTTGGCGATGTGCTCGACCGCGCCGAGTGTGCGCTCGACGGGAGCGACGACCGCACTGTCGGCGAAGTTGCCGACTGCGCTGCTGACCCTGTCCGACACGTCCCTGTCGATGACGCGGTGCGTGCCGTGCTCGCGGCAGCCGGCGGGAGCGGCGGGGCGCTTGGACTCGCTCGCCGGGAGCGACCAGCTGGTGGCTCCCTGCTGGCAAGCCGCGTTCGACGCGGCCGCGGAAGCCGCACCGCTGGCGTCGCCGACGAGCTCCGCGGTACCCCGGGTGATGCCACGCAGGTTCGCGGCTGTCGCGGCGGTGACCGGGGTGACGGTGGCGGTGGCGTCCGAGACGGCATCGTCCGAAGGAGCCGCGGAAGCGGTGGCGCCGGAGACTGCCCAAGCGGCGGCCGTACCGGCGGCGACACCACCGAGCACCAGCAGCAGGCGCGACGCCCAGCGAACGGGGCGAACAACGCCCTGTCGCTCAGTCGTCGGCGCCACTTGGTTCTCCTATAACGGGTTCTGAATGCGTTTCGAATGCGGGTCGTGAACTGATTCGATCCGCTGTGTGCCTCCCGAGGTAAGCAAATTGCAGATCGCTCGCGCATCTTTCACGCGGCTTAATGCCCCAATCGTGTAAGAACACAGCGTGTGTCCACGCGTCACGTTGAGTGATCAATGCTGGCAGAAACGCCAAAGGGCGCCTTCAGTGCAGGGAGTGCACTGAAGGCGCCCTTTGGGCTGATTACTTACTTCTGCAGCTGCTGGAACACCGAGTCGAGCTGCGCCATCGCCGGCACCTGGGAAGGCACGGAGGTGACGAGCCGCGGCAGGCTGCCGGTGAACGAACCGACCTCTTCCACGACCGGAAGCTGCGGAGCGGACAGCTTCTGGTTAGCCAGCGACAGAGACGGCAGACCGGTCGGCTGGTCGGCACGTGCACCCGGCAGGGGCAGTCCGGCCACGGTGGGCAGAGCCACCTGCGGCAACTGCAGCGTCGGCACCAGTGCACCGATGATCGGCAGCTGTGCGACCGGGAGCGAGTTCAACGAGGGCAGCGCCGGCAGACCGGCGGCCGGCAGGTCGCCGCGCTGGGCAACGGGCAACGTAGGCAGCGTCGGCAGGTCGGTCGCGCCGAGCTGGCCGACCCCCGGCACGTCGGACAGGCTGATCGGGATGACGTTCAGTTCGTCTTCGCCGACCGGGATGTCGGTGTTCGTGGTGACCACGTTCTCCACATTGGCCAGCACCGGGATGGTGACGTCGTAGACCTGCGGTGCCAGCCCGATCGGGAGCTGCTTCGGCAGGATCAGGATGTTGCCGCCCGTGGGAACGCCGCTGACCTGTCCGGTCAGGTCGTTTTCGGTCTGGTTGGTCACACCGGCCAGCGCGCCGACGCCCCAGCCGAAGACCGCGGGGTCCAAGGCGACCGGGAGGTCGAAGATGCCGCCGGACAGCCCGCCCGCACCCGAAGTGGCCTCGTCGCCACCGACGACACCGGAGGTCTGGCTGGACACCGCGTTGGTCGCGTTGCCCGCCGCGGCGATCCCCAGTCCGAAGACCTGCGGGAGCGCCTGCGCCTCGGCCGAGATGATGTCGCCGGAAACGCTGCCGCCGTCACCGGCGGTCGTGATCGGGCCACCGGCGACAGTGCCGGTGGTGGCCGTGGTGTTCGACTCCGTGTTGGCCACGAAGCTGATCGCGCTGCCGAAGACCTGGGCGACCGGGTTCATCTGAGCCGCGACGACATCACCGGCGATGGAACCGTTCTTGCCGGAGGTTTCGACGGTGCCACCGGCGATCGACATGACGTCGTTGTCCGAGCTGGCGGTGTTGTTGCCGATCCACGAAGCGGCCAGGCCGAACACGTTGGCCGAGCCCGCGAGCGGAGCCTCGACCACGTTGCCCGCCACCGAGCCGCCGTCGCCGACGGCCTTGGTGTTGCCACCGGCCTTGACGTCGGTGAGGTTGGAGCCGATGGCTTCGGCGTTTCCGCCCCAGGTCGCGGCGAGCGTGTTGACCTGCACGGGCAGTGCACCCGGAGCCTCGACGATGTTGCCAGAACCGGTGCTCTTCTTACCGGTCGCCTTGGTGTCGCCACCGGCCTTGACGTTGGTGTCCGAGTCGACCGTGCTGGTGGGGTTGCCAACCCAGGCGGCCGCGATGTTGAACACCTGGACGACCGGAGCCAGCGGAGCGGTGACGAGGTTGCTCGAGACGGTGCCGCGGTCGTCGTCGGTGTTCGCACCGCCGCCGGCGGTGACCTCTTTGTGCTCGGTCGCGGAAGCGGTCGGGTTGCCACCCCACGCACCGGCGACACCGAAGACCTCGGCGACCGGGGCCAGCGGGGCCTGCACGATGTTGCCGCCACCGGTCGCGGTGTCACCGGTCGTGCCGACGTAGCCGCCCGCGGTCACGGTCTCGTCGTTGGTGCACTCGGATGACGGGTTGCCACCCCACGCGCCGGCGTTGCACAGCACGTCGGCGACCGGGGTGCCCTGAACGGTGGCGACGTTGCCACCGACGGTCGACTTGTCGCCATGAGTGATCGAGCTGGGGCCACCGGCGGTCGAGTCCGCGGTGTTGTCGCACAGCGCGCTGGAGTTGCCACCCCAGTCGCCCGCGGTGCAGGTGACCTGTGCGACCGCGGCGATCGGTGCTTCGATGATGTTGCCGCCGGCCGTCGAAGCAGTACCCGTGGTGTTGTCTGCGCCACCCGCGGCGGCGGTGGTGTCGTTGGTGCACTCCGTGCTGGTGTTACCACCCCAGGCGCCCGAGGTGCAGTCGACCGAAACCGGACCCGCGACCTGCGGGTGCACGACGTTGCCACCCGCGGTGGAAGCGTCGCCCGCGGTGTCGGCGGTGCCGCCGGCCGTGGCGGCGACGGTGTTGTCGGTCGTGGCGCTGGAGTTGCCGCCCCACGCACCGGCGGTGCCGAGCGCCGAGACGGGCAGGCCGACCGGAGCCGCGACGGAGTTGCCGCCGACGGTGGACTTGTCACCGCCGGTCGCCGAGTCACCGCCGGCCGCGGAGCTGAGGTCGTTGGTGCACTCGGTGGCGGCGTTGCCGCCCCACGGACCCGAGGTGCAGTTCACCGCGGCGAGGCTGCCGATCTGGGGCAGCACGGTGTTGCCGCCGACGGTGGACTTGTCACCGCTGGTCTGTGCGTACGCCTCGCCGTCACGCGCGGCGGAGCTACCCTGACCGGCCACGGCCGAAACCGTGTTGGTCGAGTTCGAGTAGGCGTTGCCACCCCAGGCCCCGGCCGTGCCGTCGACCTGAGCGGGCAATGCGACGGGTCCGCCGACGATGTTGCCACCGATCGTGCTGGCGTCTCCGTTGGAGGCGAGCTTGCCCTTCGAGCTCGCGGACTGGTCGACCGAGCCGTTCGCGATGCCGATACCGCCCCAGCCGGCGCCGGTGTTGTGCACCCCGACCGGCAGTGCGCCCTGCAGCGCGACGATGTTGCCCGAGCCGACGCTCTTGTCGCCGTCGGTGGTGATGTCACCATCGGTCGCGGCGCTCTGGGTGACGGTGTTGTCGGCTTCGGCCTTCGACAGCGTGCCGAAGCCGAGACCGGTGACCCCGATGGGAGCCGCGATGGGAGCGGCGACCACGTTGCCGGCCAGCGCCTGCTCCTGCCCGCTGGTGGTGATCGGGACCGGGTTGCTGTAGTCCAGGTCCACGTTGTTCTCGACGTAGGCGTTGCCGCCCGCGCCGACCGCCCAGCCCGAGATCTCGATCGGGGCGAGCACGTTCGGCGCGATCACGTTGCCGCGGGCGATCGGGGCGAGCGGGGTGCCCACGCTCTTGAGCAGAGCGCCCGTGCTGATCTCGTCGGTGTCGAGGATCATGGGGATGGTGAACTGCTCGCCCAGTGGCGTGCCGACCGCGATGTTGCCCACGTGGACCGGTACGGCGACGCCGCCGTCCAGTAGTGAGGGAGCACCGTCGGGGTTGACGTTTTCCTCGGCGGAGGCGATGCCGGTACCCAGCATCAACAAACCACCGGTGACCAACGCGGTCTGGAGTCCGCGCTTTGCCCAGGACTGCATTTGGGAGTTCTCCTTCATATTGGTTTCCCTTGCGGGCTTTAAGGGGTGCTCCATCACGGATGGCGAAGAAGCACCGGGATGGGACAAGCGGACGCACTTGGGCGCACCGCTATGAGCGCGGGATTAAGGAGTGACGCGAATACCGGCGCATAGAGCGCGGATATCAGGGTGCGTCAGCTACCCCGCGAGAAAAGGAATTCAGTCGGGAGCAACGCCGGGCTGAGAGCCCGGGGTGAGCGGCATGCACCGCAGGCCGACGTGAACGATGCACGTCTTGGCGTTGTCGAAAGCAGCCGAGAACCAAACGGGAACACTGAAGGCCGGGCCGTCGAAATGAGCACCGGAAGCAGGACCAGGAGTTCCGGGGGCGGCGGGTACCGGCAGCGGGGCGCTGGGCAGCTCGGCCGGCGCGAAGGTGGCCGGAAGATCGACTTGGTCGTGGTGCACCAAGGCGGTGGCAGCCGGTGCGCTGACGACGGCGACGCTCTCGACGTGCTGGACGGGAAGCGCCTCAGCGATGGCGGGCACCTCGGTCGTAACGGGGTAAACCGCGTCCGAGCCGGAAATCTGCTGGCCGGTTTCTTGATCCGACGGCAAGCCTAGGAACTGGACCAACCGCTCCTCGCCGTCGGAGTGCAGCAGGTTCCAGACCTTTTTACCGAGGTCCGGAGCTTTGCCGGAACGAGTCAGCGAGTCCTTGACGACCTGTTCGGCGGTACGGGACTTCGCGATGACACGTCCGGCCACGCCAAGGGTGCAGCGCACCACGCGAACCACCGGGCTGCCGGCGACAGGCTCCGGAAGGGCGACCGGCGGCACGGACCACGCTGTCGCCTCCTGCTCGCACGAGGCTTCTTCGGTGATGACAGGCAATCCCGCAGTGGAGGCCGTGTCGGAGACCGGCGGGATGCCCGTGTCGGGAACGGCGGAGTCCGCGGAAGCGGAAGCGCCGGAAATCATCCAGGCCGTCGCGGTGCCGGCGACGACGCCACCCAGCACCAGCAGCACACGCGACGCCCAATGGCCGGCGCGTGATACGCCCTGCCACTCGGTCGCCAACTCGTGCGCCACTCGATCTCCTATTTCTCTGATTTCGGTAAGAGGGCTTCGAGAAATGGTCTCGAAGAATGATTCCACTTGTTGATCGAGGATATAAGCAAACAGTGGCCTGATTGCGCACCCCAAACACGGCTTGTTAGCCCAAACGTGTACCTATAACGCCCCGAATTCACCGATAACCGAGGGTGACACCCTGCTGCCGACGACCCGGCCAAGATCAACTATGCGGTCGGTTTCCGGCGCTCGTGTCGGTACCTGGTCCGATTCGCCCGGACCGATACTGTTGCCGGGTGACCGAAGCGAAGCGTGGCAACACGGAAAACCCGTCCCTCTCAGAGGGATCCGATGTCGCCGGACTGGTGCCGAGAGGTCTGCGGATCGGCGCGGCCCTCGCGTGGCGCTTCCTGGTGGTGATCGCGGCGCTCTACGTCATCATCTGGCTCATCGGTTATCTGTCCGTGGTGGTCATCCCGCTGTCGATCGCGCTGCTGCTCGCCGCGCTGCTCGCACCGGCGGTTTCCCAGCTGGTCAGCGTGAAAGTGCCGCGGGGGCTCGCCGCCGCGATCGTGCTGATCGCCGGGCTCGCGATCCTCGGCGGGCTGCTGACCTTCGTCGTCGTGCAGTTCTCCGGCGGCCTGCCGCAGCTGCAGAGCCAGTTCAACGAAAGCCTTCACCAGATCCAGGACTGGCTGATCGACGGGCCGATCCACCTGCGCCAGGAACAGTTGAAGGACTTCGTCGGCCAAGCGGTCGGCTTCCTGCAGAACAACCAGTCGGCGATCACCTCGGGCGCGCTGACCACGGCCGGCACCGTCGGCGAGATCCTCACCGGCTTCGTGCTGACGCTGTTCATCCTCATCTTCTTCCTTTCCGGCGGCGGTCAGATCTGGAAGTTCCTGGTCCGCGCGGTGCCGGCGCGCGTCCGCAACCGGGTCGACGTCGCAGGCCGCCGCGGTTTCGCCTCGCTCGTCAGTTACGTGCGGGCCACCGCGCTGGTGGCCGTCGTGGACGCCGTCGGTATCGGCATCGGGCTGGCGATCATCGGGGTGCCGCTGGTGATCCCGCTGGCGACGCTGGTGTTCATCGGCGCGTTCATCCCGATCATCGGCGCGGTGATCACCGGCGGGGTCGCGGTGCTCGTGGCGTTGGTGACCAACGGTTTCGTCGGCGCACTGATCGTCCTGGCCGTAGTGGTCGGGGTCATGCAGCTCGAAAGCCACGTGCTGCAGCCGCTGCTACTGGGCCGCGCGGTCCGGCTGCACCCGCTGGCCGTAGTCCTCGCCATCACCGCGGGGCTGGTCACCGCCGGTATCCCGGGGGCGCTGCTGGCCGTTCCGCTGCTGGCCGTGCTGAACGCCGGGATCCGGTCACTGCTGCACGAGGTCGACCCCGATCCCGAGAAGGTCAACGTCCTGGCGGACAAGGCCGCGCAGCCGAACGACGACCAGCCGTTGGTCGAGGAGCTCGGAACGGATTACAACGACGCGAAGCCCGACAAGAAGAAATGACCCGCCGGGGCACAGCCACGCCTGATCCGGCGACCCCATTGTGGTGGGCCACGATCGCGCTGCGCGTGGTCACCCTGTTGTTCGGTGTCGGCGCGGTTTTCGTGCACCGGGCCGACTTCGACCGGCCGTGGCTCGCCTGGACGGTCGTCGGCGTGATGGTTGCCTGGACCGTGGTGACGAGCCTGGCCTACGCGCGGGAGAACTGGCGCCGGCACTGGCTCGTCATCATCGACGTCGTGCTGACCAGCGCGTTGATGATGACTTCGCCGTGGGTGCTGTCCGACGCGCAGTACGCCGTCGACGATCCGCTGGTCACCACGGTGTGGGCGGCGGTGCCACCGCTGGCCGCGGGCGCCAGGTTCGGCGCCAGCGGCGGAGTGCTGGCCGGGCTGTTCGTCGCTGCGGCGACCGGGATCGCGCGGACACAGTTCGACCTCGACGTCGCACGCGACGCGGTATTGCTGACGGCGAGTGGCCTGCTGGTCGGGATGGCCGCGACCATCGCCCGGCGTTCGGCGGCCGCGCTGGAACAGGCGTTGCGCACCGAAGCCGCGACGGCGGAACGCGAACGGCTCGCGAGGTCGATCCATGACAGCGTGCTGCAGGTACTCGCCAGGGTCCGCAAACGCGGCGGTGAAGTGGGCGGTGAAGCTGCGGAGCTCGCGAAAATGGCCGGAGAGCAGGAAATCGCGCTGCGCGCACTGGTCACCACCGAGCCGATCGTGCCGAGTATCAGCGGCACGACGGATCTGCGCGCCGCACTGCAACTGCTGGCGACGCCTTCGGTGAACGTCTCGGCGCCCGCGGGCGAGGTCGCCCTGCCCGTGCATACGACGGCCGAACTGCTGGCGCTCACCAGGGAAGCACTGACGAACGTCGAAAAACACGCGCCGGCCGCGAGCGCATGGGTCTTGCTGGAGGACCTCGGGAACGAAGTCGTGGTCAGCATCCGCGACGACGGCCCGGGAATCGAGCCTGGACGGCTGGAACGCGCGGCGGCTCAAGGACATCTAGGGGTGGTGGAGTCCATCAAGGGCCGCGTCCGTGACCTCGAGGGAACGGCGACGCTCGACACCGCTCCCGGGGGTGGTACGGAATGGGAAGTCAGGGTGCCGACGAAAGCGAGGGGAAAACGATGACCGGCTCGGACAAGACGAAGGTGTCGGTCATGGTGGTCGACGACCACCCGATCTGGCGCGACGGAGTGGCCCGCGATCTCGCGGAGAACGGTTTCGACGTGCGCGCGACCGCGGCCGACGGCGCGGCGGCGATCCGGATTTCGCGTGCGGTGCGCCCGGACGTGGTGCTGATGGACCTGAATCTGGGCGAAACCTCCGGCGTGGACGCGACCAGGGAGATCACCGCGGCGCTGCCGGAGACGAAGGTGCTCGTCCTGTCCGCCAGCGGCGAGCACAGTGACGTCCTGGAGGCGGTGAAGGCCGGCGCTTCGGGCTATCTGGTGAAGTCGGCTTCGGCGACGGAACTGGTCGACGCCGTCCTGCGCACGGCCGCGGGCGATCCGGTGTTCACCGCCGGACTGGCCGGGCTGGTGCTCGGCGAGTACCGGCGGATGGCCGATTCGCCGTCCGAAGGGCCGCCTCCGCCGCAGCTCACCGAGCGCGAGACGGACGTGCTGCGCTTTGTCGCCAAGGGCATGACAGCGCGGCAGATCGCGGAGAAGCTCGTACTTTCCCATCGCACGGTCGAAAACCACGTGCAGTCGACGCTGCGCAAGCTCCAGTTGCACAACCGCGTCGAACTGGCGCGCTACGCGATCGAGCACGGTCTCGACGAAGAGTAAGGGTCCGTTCAGGGTTTTTCCCGGATCTACCTGGGGCTATCCGAGTCCTAACATGGTTGTCATGGGCGAGGAAGAGACGGTTTCGGCGAGTACAGGCACCAAACCACTGAGCGACCGGGACCTGCGGGTGTCGGACAGCGAACGGGAGCACGTCGTCGGCGTGCTGCAGAAGGCCATCGGCCGGGGCATGCTCGACCTCGACGAATTCACCGAGCGCACTGACGTCGCCCTCGCCGCCCGCACGCGCGGCGAGCTGAACGCGGTGCTCACGGACCTGCCGGGGCTGGTCCACCGCGACGCGGTCCGGCAGTCCGTGCCCAGCGGATACGGCCCGCCGCGGAACTTCGCCACCAACTTGCCGGGGGAGCCGCTCGTACTCAACGCGAAGTACTCGTCGCTGGTCCGCAGCGGGCCGTGGCTCGTGCCGCAGGCGCTCGTGGTCCGCAACAAGTACGGCTCGACCAAACTGGATTTCAGCCAGGCGCAGGTCGACTACCCGGTCGTCTACATCGAGCTCGACGCCAAGTGGGGCTCGGTCGAGATCATCATTCCCGAGCACGCCGCCGTGGACGTCAACGCGATCACCGAGGTCAAGTTCGGCTCACTCGAAGACAAAACGCACTCGAACGGCCGGGAAGGCAACCCGCGCTACGTCGTGTCCGGGCGGGTACACGGCGGCTCGCTGGTCATCAAGCACCCGCGACGCGGTCTATTCGGATAGGGCTTCTTTCACGGCAACGCGCGCGGCGGCGGGGTTCGCTGCCGCGAGTGCTGCCTGGGCGACGGCTTCGCATTGCGCCAACGTCGTCGCGGCCAGGCTCGCGCCGACACCGCGGACGGCGGCGGCGTTCATCGAAAGACTCGTCAGACCCAAACCTGCCAGTACTAAGGCGAGTTTCGGGTCGGCCGCGGCTTCACCGCACACCCCGGCCGGTTTCCCGGTGGCCTTGGCTGCCTCGCCGATGAGCGCGATCAGGCGCAGCAGCGCGGGCTGCCACGGGTCGTTGAGCTTGGCGACCGCGCCGAGCTGGCGATCCGCGGCGAAGGTGTACTGCGCCAGATCGTTGGTACCGATGGAAACGAAGTCGACGACGGCGAGGATCTCGCGCGCGACCAGTGCCGCGGCGGGGATCTCGATCATCACCCCGGCCCGCTGGATTCCGGCCGCGCGAGCGCGCTCGGCGAACCAGGCGGCTTCTTCAGCCGTGGCGACCATCGGCGCCATCACGGAGACCTCGGCGCCGGAATCCTTGGCCGCACCGGCGATCGCTTCGAGCTGACGATCGACGATCTCCGGCCGGTCGAACGCGACGCGCAGGCCACGTACGCCCAGCGCGGGGTTCGGCTCCGCCTCCGGGGAGAGGAAAGCCAGCGGCTTGTCGGCGCCCGCGTCGAGCGTGCGGACGATGACGGGTTTGCCGCGGAACGGCGAAAGGACAGCGGTGTAGGCAATGCGCTGCTCGTCGACGGTCGGCTCGGTCGGTGCGTCCAGGTAACAGAATTCGGTGCGGAACAGGCCCACACCCTCGGCACCGGCGTCCGCCGCGGCCTGCGCGTCCGTGGCCGAACCGACGTTGCCGAGCACCTTCACGCGGTGCCCGTCCTTGGTCTCGCCGGTGCCGTCCCACTCGATCGCCCCGGCCGAAGCCGCGGTGACCACGGGCGCGTTCGGATCGGCGACCTCGACCGTGCCGGTGTCGCCGTCGACAGCGAGCGCTTCGGCGTCGAGCGCGAGCAGGCCACGAACGGCGACGACAGCGGGAATCCCGAGCGCACGGGCGAGAATCGCGGTGTGGCTGGTGGGACCGCCCTCTTCGGTGACGAGCGCGAGCACCTTCGCCGGGTCGAGCCCGGCCGTGTCGGCGGGCGCGAGGTCGCGGGCGACGAGCACGCTGGGCGTCGCGAATTCGGGAACGCCGGGAGGTTCGACGCCGAGGAGTTCGGCGACGATCCGGTCCCGCACGTCACGGATGTCGCGGGCGCGCTCGGCCATGTAGCCACCAGCCGCGAGCAGTGCCTCGGCGAAGCCTTCCGCCGCTTGGAAAATCGCACGCGCCGCCGGAAGCCGGTCCCTGGTCACGAACTCTTCGGCCTGGCTGATGAGCGCCGGGTCGCCCGCCATCGCGGCGGTGGTGATGAGAATGGTGGCCGCTTCGCCACTGGCCGTCTCGGCGAGCGCTTCGAGCCTGCCGACGACGATCTGCGTCGCGGGGGCGATCCTGGCCGCTTCGGCGGCGAGATCGGCCGGAGCCGGACCGCTCGCGGGCTCACCGAGAGGCTCGGAGACACGGACGACAGGACCGCTCGCGCGGCCAGGACTGACCGCGACACCGGAGAGGGCTTCAGACGACATGGTCTAGACCATAGCTCAAATACGTCTGGATATCCCAAGGCGGAGTGCACACGCCCTTGTCGCGTAGCTCGTTCACCACGGGCATGACCTCCTCGTCCCACCAAGCCGCCGCGAACTCCGCCCGCGCATCCTCGTCACGCCCCGAGAGACCGCGCCGGAAGCCCCACGCTTCCGCGGAATCCGCCATCCGGAACCAGTCCTTCGGGTCGTCCAGCCAGAGTCCCACCCGGACCTGTTCTTCAAGGGGAACACGCTCGAGAAACTTCCGCTCGGCGGCTTTCGACCGCAGATGGGCGACCGTCAGGCAGCCCATGCCGAAGGCGATCGTGCAGATCTTGCGCACCTGGGCGGTGACCGTCACCGCGCCACGAGCTCGCGCGATCGACACCCGATGATGGCCGTCCTCGACGAAATACAGGTCGCCGAGACGCACCAGCCGGACGGGCGGTAGCTCGGCGTCGGTGCGCGCCAGCGTCTCCCAGCGGTGACGGAGTGCTCGGTTGAGCGGGCGGAAGCCGCGGTCGAAATCCCCGGTTCGCGCGATCGTCCCGACGATCGCCACTGCTGGGACGTCCTGACGGCCCAGGTCGGTCTCGCCGTCTTGGCCGAGCGCGGAAAGCGCGTCCGACAGCGGCATGATCGCGAGCTCGTCAGGAGGACGAACGCCGGCGGCCACCCCGAGCTGGGCAAGGTAGCCACGACGCCAGGCGGCGCTGAAGGTGTCTGGCGCGGTGCTCATATGAGGTACAACACAGCTTGCGAGGACCCCATTCCGCTCAAAGCTGGTCGGCCCGCGGGTAGGACGGCTGCGCACCCCGGCGCGTCACCGAGAACGCCGCGACCTTGACTGCCTTGCGCGCCGCGTCGGCCAAACTCGCCCCTTCGGCGAGCGAAGCCGCCAGCGCTCCGGCGAACGCGTCCCCGGCGCCGGTCGTGTCCACGGCCTCGACCTTCGGGGACTCGACCTCGGTGAGCCCGTCCGGCGTAACCACGATCGCCCCGCGAGCGCCGAGCGTGACCACCGCGGACTTCGGCCCGAGGTCCAAGAGCTTCGCGGGGTCGTAGCCCTCGGTCCCCAGCAGCCAAGCCGCTTCGTGCTCGTTGACGAGCAGGACGTCCAACGCGCCCAGCGTCGCGGCGGAAACCTCCGCGACCGGCGAGAGGTTGAGGAGCACCCGAACCCCGGCCTCGGCCGCCGCCGCGACCGCGTATTCGACGGTCCGCAGCGGGATTTCCATCGACGCGACCATCACTTTCACCCCGGCTACCTTCACCCCGTCGAACACGCCTTCGACGTCAGCGGGCTCGAGCGCGGCGTTGGCTCCCGGCGAGACGAGGATCGAGTTCTCGCCGTCCGGGGTGACGGTGATGTAGGCGATGCCCGTCGGCCGCTCAGTGGTCCGGACCAGCGCAGTGTCCACGCCGGACTCCCGCAGTGAGTCCAGCAGGATGGCCGCATAAGCGTCTTCGCCGACCGCCCCCAGCAACGCCACCCGCGCCCCGAGCCGCCCGGCCGCGACAGCCGTATTGGCCCCTTTGCCGCCAGGCGAAATTTCCGTGTCACCGCCGAGGACGGTTTCGCCGCCCTGAGGACGGCGATCGACGGGAACGACCAGATCGGCGTTGGCCGACCCCACTACGAGGACGTCAGCGGTCATCGTTGAACCATGCCATGACCTGGCCATTCACCCACACAACGCCTCCTCGTACGCATATGTGAAGGTTTTTGTAACTTATCCGGGTTCTGGTGCGACAATCATGCGAGCGCTTGACCGCGTCACTCGATCGGGGGATATGCATCCCCCAGCCGTCACTTCGAGCCGCAAAGGCCCTCCCTAGTCACGTTGCCGCGTTCGCGCGGTGGCGTTGCCCCAACCCCGGTGGAGATCGGGGGACAGGGCATCGTGTCGCCGACGTCGATCACGTAGCCCCCCGAGTGATCGGCGTCGGCGGCGCCTAACCGGTCCTATTCGCCCCTGCGCCGGGGCGAATAGGACCGGTTAATACTTTCCGGTGGGAAACCCTGACGACCTGGCAAAACCGACTTCTCGCCCCAGTCGTGACCGGCGCGCCCGCCGAAACCGTGGGTGGGAACTCCTAGACTGCTGGTATGACCAACCCCACACGCAGGGTTCGCGTGCGAGCGGCGACGGACAAGGACATCCGCCGGACCGCCCGCACGCTCCTCGTCGCACAGGGGCCGGAAGCCGTCACGCTGAGGGCGATCGCACGCGAGCTGGGTATCACCGCGCCCGCGTTGTACCGCTACTACGGCTCGCGGGACGACCTGGTCGAGCATCTCCGGCTCGACGTGTGCGCGGATCTCGCGGCCGAGCTGGCCGAGGACGTCGCCGGGTTCGAAGACGACGGATCGCTGCAGCTCTTCGCCATCTGTAAGGGTTTCCGGCGCTGGGCGCTGACGCACACCAAGGAGTTCACGCTGGTGTTCGCCTCGCCCACCGGCGACGTCGGCTCCGCGCCGGGAAGTGCGCTGAGCCGGGTCGACGAGCCGTTCGGCCGGATCTTCCTCGCCACCGCCGGGCAGATCCTCGCCAAGCAGGACCTGGTGACCCCGCCCGACGACGTCGTGCCGCCGGAGCTGCGTGACGACCTCGCCGCGTTCCAGACCGAGCTGCTCGCCGTGCTCGGCGGGTCCGGGCACACGTTCCCCGCGGAGAAACTCGACCTGGGCACCACATACCTGATGATCCAGTTCTGGGCCCGCCTCTACGGGCACGTCACGCTCGAGGTCTTCGGCAACTACCCGATCCCGGTGTCGAAGCCGGACATCCTCTTCGACGCGATGCTGCTCGACCTCGCCCGGGAGATCGGCCTTTCCCTGCCCGCCGCCTGATCAGGCGGCGTGGCCGCCGTCCACGGAGATCGACGTCCCGGTGAGGTAGCGGGCCTGGTCCCCGGCCAGGAAGGCGACCGTATCGGCGATTTCCGCCGGTTCGGCGTACCGGTCGGACACCGTCAGGCTCCGCTGGTCAGCCGCGTACGGGCCGTCGGCGGGGTTCATGTCGGTGTCGGTCGGTCCAGGCTGCACGAGGTTCACCGTGACACCGCGCCCGCCGAGTTCCCGCGCGAGCGCCTTGGTCAAGCCGATCATCGCCGTCTTGCTCAACGCGTAAAGCGTCATTCCCGGACCGGGCACCCGATCGGACACGCAGCTGCCGATGGTGATCACCCGGCAGCCTTCACCCAGGTGGGGCGCGGCGGCCTGGGTCACCAAGAACGTGCCGCGCACGTTGACGGCGAGCACTCGGTCGACGTCTTCGAGCTGGATCTGGTCGATGGGCGCGATCACGCCGACACCCACGTTGTTGACCAGGATGTCGAGCCTGCCGAACTCACCGATGGTCGTTTCGACCGCCGCGACGACCGCCGCCGCGTCTCCGCTGTCCGCGCGGATGGCGAGTGCGCGACGGCCGAGTTCCTTGACACGGTCCACGACTGCGGCCGCGAGCTTTTCGTTGTGCTGGTAGGTAAGGACGATGTCGGCACCGTCAGCGGCGAGCCGGATCGCCGTGGCCGCGCCGATGCCACGGCTGCCGCCGGTCACCAAGGCGACTTTGCCGTCGAGCGTCATGTCTTCTCCGTTCGATGGGGAATTCGTACTCCCTCATCGAAGCGAGAAAGACCCCTCCGAGCTGGCGCTTATCAGCCGTCGCGGTGGGCTGGGTCAGGGCTCGGGAACAGGTGGTGGCTGGTAGCGCGCCGAGACGGCCAACAGAATCGCTCGAGCCGCGTCTCCCTCGGCAGCGCACTCCCACAGGGATTCATCAAGTCCGAATAGACCTGTGCGTCCTCCGGTTCTCTAGTGGTGATCTCGGTGTTGACCACCTCGACCCCCACCCAGTCATCGAGCATCCAGAACCCGTGCAGGACCGGGTACCGCAACTGCACGCCGAGCGGAACGATGCCGAAGCGAACGTTAGGGACACCAATCACCGCGAGCAGGCGGTCGACTTGACCGGCCATCACCCCAGATGGCGCGACAGGTGTGCGCAATGCTGCCTCGGTGACGAGCAATTCGATCGTCTTGGTGGAGTCGTAGAGGACGGACTGGCGCTGCAGGCGCGCAGTGACGGCGGCCTCCGTGTCGTTCGGCGTGTCTTGGAGTTCGGCCATGGCGACGAACACCGCGCGTGCGTAGTCGGGTGTCTGCACCAGCCCGGGTACTAGGCCAGTCTCGAACACGCGGATTCGCAGGGCAGCTTTCTCGGCATCGCCGAATGACTGCTGGACAACCTCATGCCCGGCGCGCAGACGATTCTTCCAGCGCGCTTCTTCACCCTTCATGTCCGGCACCGTTTACCTTGAGCTCCAATCGCGCCTGTGCCAACGGTTCCGTGATGGCCAGCGCGGCGGGGTCCTTGGGGAAGAGCGTGTGCAGCTCCTCCTCGAGTTCGTCGGCGATCATGACGAGCTGCTCAGCCGACTTGCGAGACGAGCTGAGTGCCACGCGTGTCCATTCGGCTGCACTGTCCAGGTCACCTTGCCGAAGTGATGCCATAGCCAGGGTCAGCCGAGCCTCGGTAGCTCGCATGGGACTTTTGTCGCTGCCATCGGCACGACGCGAGATGGCCAGCACTTCACGAGCATGATTCACCGCTCGCTGGTTCTGCCCGACCAGGCGATAGCAGTCCATCGCGTAGAAATCCCACTTCTGCGGATCGATGACGAAGTGGTTCTCGGGACGCGACGGCCGGTCGTGGCGCTCCAGGGAACGGTAGCCTTCGTCAAGGATTCGGTGGACAGTCTCGCGCTGCCCCATCCTGGCCGCGGCTTTCGCGGACTGCGCCGCGAGCTGTACAACCACCGAAGTGTTGGGCGCGGCTTCGCTGCCCGCAGCCGCAAGCGCCGCAACTGAGCCGAGATTCCCCTGAGTGAGCGCGAACCAAGCACTCATTTCGAACGTCCAAGCGATTATTCCACCGTGCCCGGTGTCCTTGCCGATGCGAAACGCGGCCGCCCGGCTGTGTTCGGCTTGGTGCTTCCTGCCCTGGTCGTACTCGACACACCCGATGAGCAGCAACAACCAGCCTGAAATCACCAGCAACTCACGGTGCTCCTTGAGCGTGCAGGGTCCGCCGAGTAGCCCCGAAATGTAGCGCAACCATTGGTGGGCATCAGTTTTCAACTCGTCAGGATCTCGCCAAGCGTATTCGCAGCACAGCTCCTCAGCAGCGAAGTGCAGGTGCTCGATCGTTCCCGGACCGACATCAGTCCGGTAGAGCCGCCGCACGTGCTCCACGGTTTCCTGAGGAATCGCCTGCTTGGGCACCTCCGTTGTCACACGCGCCGGAGATGTCGTCGTGTGAAGTCGTTCCGCTTTCGCGCGGGCTTCAAGAAGAGCGGTCTCGCGGACGCGCGTCTCGTGATCCTGCTTGACAGCCTCGAATTTCCTGAACTCAGCGAACAGGCCGCCGTCTGCACCACAGTGGCTATCGGCGGCTTTCCAGAATTTCTCGTCGCCCCGGGCCCGACCGCCTTCGATGTGCGTCACAGTCGTACGGTCGCAGAAAGTGGCTTGGGCGAGTTGCAGCTGCGTCAGGCCTGCGGCGGTTCGGTAGACCGCGAGAAGCTTACCGAGCAGCTTGCGTTTTTCGGAAAGCTCTTCCGACTCACGTCCCATGCCGTTCACGCCTTCGAGTATGCCGGGCATTCTCTGTCGATCACAGTATTCGCAGGTGACAGGTGGTGTGGTGAAGATGTGCGAGCAGTGACGCACATCAGGCTACACGCCCCAGAGTGATCGTAGGAGTACTAAAAGTCAGCGAAACGACAGTAGGAAAAACGGTGTCCAAGGAAAAATCGACGTTGCCCACTGTTCGCAGCCGGGAGTTGGGCAACGGGTTGCGGGCCGCGATGGCGGCGGCTGGGCTTGGCGTGCGGGAGCTCGCGCGCAAACTCGGCTGGTCGCATCCGTACCTGTCACATCTGTTGAGCGGAAACCGGTCCGTCAGCGATACCGATCTGCTAAGCGTGCTGTTCGCGTGCAACGTCCGCCTCGCTGAGCGGGAACGCCTCCTCGGGTTGTCCGAGGAACTCGGACACCTGGGCTGGCTCCAGCAGTACGACAGTGACGTGCCGGAGGCTCCCCGAACTCTGATCGAGCACGAACGCAAAGCGCTCGAGGTATCGGAAGTCCAGCTCATGGCCCTGCCGAAACTGCTGCAAACCCAGGCATACGCCCGTGCGGTCCTCGGGGCAAGGAAAGACACCGAAGCACGGACCCAGGCCCGACTCGCCCGGCAGGAGATCTTCGACCAGCATCCGCGGCCGCGGATGCCGTTCTTCCTGCACGAGTTTCACTGCGCTCGATCGCCGGTGGCGCCGTCGTGATGTCCGAGCAGTTGCACCACCTGCTGCGAATGTCGGTGCGGCCGCGTGTGGAGATCCGCATCATCCCGCCAGGAACTCATGTCGGCCGGGGAGGTTCGTTCAGCCTGCTGGAGTTCGCCGAGTTCCACCCGGTCGTGTACCTCGAAGGCGAGGTGACCGCGGTGTTCCTCGAACAACCGCACCAGATCGCCGCGTACCAACGCATCCTGACCACGCTGGCCGACACCGCGTTGAGCCACAACGACTCCAAGGCCCTGATCACCACTTTGGCGACCGAGCTCAACGCCGATTAGAACGTGCCCACGCGATCAAGAGTCCCGACCGCCGCGTTCGCGGCAGCGTCTCGACACCATGTCGCGGAGGCACCAAAAGCTGAAGGGGCTTTCCTCGCCTCAGCGCGGGAAGCCCCTTCAGACACGGGTCGTGAGTGGCAACAAGTGTTCTAACACTCTTTGCCACTCACGAGCCACGCTGGGTCGGGGCTTGCGTGCGCAGGTGTCCGGCGGCGGCTACAGAACGATGTTGACCAGTTTGCCGGGGATCACGATGATCTTGCGCGGCGTGCCGCCGGCGACCAGCGCGACGATCTTCTCGTCGGCCAGCGCCGTGGCCTGGACCTCGTCCGTGCTCGCGCCGGTGGCCACGGTGACCCGCGAGCGCACCTTGCCGTTGACCTGGATCGGGTACTCCACGGTGTCCTCGACCAGGTACTTCTCGTCGACGACCGGGAACGGCCCGTGCACCAGGGAATCCGCGTGGCCCAGGCGTTTCCACAGCTCCTCGGCGATATGCGGCGCCATCGGGGCCAGCATCAGCACCAGTGCTTCGGCCAGCTCGCGTGGCGTTTCCTGATCCGCACCATAGGTCTTGGTCAGGTAGTTGTTGAACTCGATCAGCTTCGCGCCGGCTGTGTTGAAACGCAGCTCCGCGTAGTCCTCGCGGACCCCGGCGATCGTCCGGTGCAGCTGCTTCAGGTCCGCCTCGGTCGCGGTCGCACTGTCCGAAGTGGACACTCGCAGCTCGCCGGTGGTCTCGTCGACCACCAGTCGCCACATCCGCTGCAGGAACCGCTGCGCGCCGACGACGTCCTTGGTCGCCCAAGGCCGCGAAACGTCCAGCGGGCCCATGGACATCTCGTAGAACCGGAAGGTGTCGGCACCGTAGGCCTCGGACATGTCGTCCGGGGTCACGACGTTCTTCAGGCTCTTGCCCATTTTTCCGTATTCCTGCGTGACGACCTCGTCGCCGTAGTAGAACTTGCCGTCCTTCTCGACCACCTCGTCGGCGGGAACGTAGATCTCGCGGGAATCCTTGTACGCGAACGCCTGGATGTAGCCCTGGTTGTACAGGCGGCGGTACGGCTCCTTCGACGAGACGTGGCCCAGGTCGAACAGCACCTTGTGCCAGAACCGCGCGTACAGCAGGTGCAGCACGGCGTGCTCGACCCCGCCGACGTACAGGTCCGTGCCGCCGGGATCGTCGACGCCGTGCTCGGCCGGACGCGGGCCGACCCAGTACTTCTCGTTCTCCGGGTCGACGAACGCTTCCGAGTTCGTCGGGTCCAGGTAGCGCAGCTGGTACCAGCAGGAACCGGCCCACTGCGGCATGACGTTGGTGTCGCGGCGGTACTTCTTGGGGCCGTCGCCCAGGTCCAGCGTCACCTCGACCCAGTCCGTCGCGCGCGACAGCGGCGGCGACGGGACGGAATCGGCGTCGTCCGGGGCGAAGGTGCGCGGGGTGTACTCGTCGACCTCGGGCAGCTCGACGGGCAGCTGGTCCTCGGGCAGCGCGATCGGCAGGCCGGACTCGTCGTAGACGATCGGGAACGGCTCGCCCCAGTACCGCTGCCGCGCGAACAGCCAGTCGCGCAGCTTGTACTGGACGGTGCCTTCGCCGTGGCCGTTCTCCTCCAGCCAGGCGATGATCGTCTTCTTGGCGTCGCCGATCTCCAGCCCGTCCAGGCTCAGCGCGTCGCTCGACGAGTTGATCGCCGCACCGGCACCGGTGAACGCCTCGCCGTCGAAGCCCGCGCTGGGCTCGACCGTGCGCACGATCTCCAGGTCGAACTTCTTCGCGAAGTCCCAGTCACGCTGGTCCTGGCCCGGCACGGCCATGATCGCGCCGGTGCCGTAGCCCATCAGGACGTAGTCGGCGACGAAGATCGGGATCTTCTTGCCGTTGACCGGGTTCACCGCGAACGTGCCGGTGGCGACGCCGGTCTTCTCCTTGTTCTCCTGGCGGTCCATGTCGGACTTGCGTGCGGCGGCCGCGCGGTAGGCGGCGACGGCCTCGGCGGGCGTCTTCTCCCCGCCGGTCCAGCTTTCCGTGACGGCGTCCGGCCACTCGGCGGCGGTCAGCTTCTCGACCAGCGGGTGTTCCGGGGCCAGCACCAGGTATGTCGCGCCGAACAGCGTGTCGGGGCGAGTGGTGAAGACCTCGACGCTCTCGTCACCGACGGCGAACCGAACTCGGGCACCGTTCGAGCGGCCGATCCAGTTGCGCTGCATGGTCTTGACCTTTTCGGGCCAATCCAGCAGCTCCAGGTCGTCGACCAGCCGGTCGGCGTACGAGGTGATCCGCATCATCCACTGGCTCAGGTTCTTGCGGAACACGGGGAAGTTCCCGCGGTCGCTGCGCCCGTCGGCGGTCACCTCTTCGTTGGCCACCACCGTGCCCAGGCCCGGCGCCCAGTTGACCGGCGCGTCGGAGATGTAGACCAGCCGGTGCGAGTCGATGACCTTGCGCTGCTCGACGTCGCTCAGCTCGCCCCAGCCGCGGCCGTCCGGAGTCGGGCGCTCGCCGCCGGCGTACTGCTTCTCCAGCTCGACAATGGGACGGGCTTTGGCCTGCGTCTCGTCGTAGTAGGAGTTGAAGATCTGCAGGAAGATCCACTGCGTCCACTTGTAGTACGCGGGATCGGTGGTCACCACGGATCGGCGCTCGTCATGGCCCAGGCCCAGCTGACGCAGCTGGCGGCGCATGTTGACGATGTTCGCTTCGGTGGTGGTGCGCGGGTGCGTGCCCGTCTGCACCGCGTACTGCTCCGCGGGCAGCCCGAAGGCGTCGTAGCCCAGCGTGTGCAGGACGTTGCGCCCGATCATGCGGTGGTAGCGCGCGTAGACGTCGGTGCCGATGTAGCCCAGCGGGTGCCCGACGTGCAGGCCCGCGCCCGACGGATACGGGAACATGTCCTGGACGAACAGCTTGTCCGACGGGACCTGCACGCCCTCTTCGGCGAGCGGGCCGACCGGGTTCGGCGCGTTGTACGTGCCGTGGTCAGCCCAGTAGTCCTGCCAGCGCTTCTCGATCTGGCCCGCCAGTTCCGCCGTATAGCGGTGGGGGGTTGCGTCGGTCGCCTCAGTCATCGCCGAAATCCTCCGTGTGGGTGCTCCAGAAACAACTCGACCCCTCAGCCCGTGGGCATGAGGGGTCGCCGCGCTGCTCCAGATGGCTGGTTCAGCGCGGCAGGCTAAGGAGCAGCCGAGCCGTGTTCATGGGTCTATCTTACTTCCCTGGTCAAAGCGATTCGTCAGCGGACCGCGAGGGCGATGAACTGGGTGACTTGGGTGGCCGCGAAGTTGTTGTCACTCACGAGAACCAGCGTTCGCTCCCCGTTGGGAAGGCGCGGACCCCAGGTCATGCCCTCGACGTTGTCGATGGTCGAGAGCGGCAGGTCCGCGAGGTCGACGAGCAGCCGCTTCTTCACCGGTTTCACCTCGGCCCCGGAAAGTGTCGACAGCTTCGCCACGTTGGTCGCGCCTTTGGTGTCGATCTCGTAGATCCGGATCTTGTTGCCGACACCGGTGACGAACGCACGCTCCATGACCAGGAACTTCGTCGGGTCGACCTGGTCCACCGCGAGCAGCGACGAGACCCCGGTGGTCGAGAACGCCGTCGGCGGCACGGGGGTGGCGAAGATCTTTTCCTGCGGGTACGCGTACTGCGCCAGGATCGGGCCGAAACGCGACTGGAGCGTGATGCGCGACAGCGCGCCGCGCTCGACGGTGGGCACCGGGCCGTCCTGCAGCAGCGGACCCTCGACCGAGCTGGCCACCAACGAGCCCAGCGCCGCGAAGGTGAGGCCTTCGAGCGCGAGGTTCTGCGGCGGCCCCGTGGTCGGCGTCATCTTCTCATTGGCGAGGATCGGCAGGTCACGAACGTATTTGCCGTCGCGTTTGGCCTCGCGGATCGACGGGTCGATCAGGAACGCCGGGTTCCGCTCGCCCTCCTGCGCCCAGAGGTAGTCGCCCGTCCACGGGTCGACGCGCAGCTCCTCGGGGTCGATGGTCTGCTCGTTCTGCGGCGCCTTCGGGTCGTTCTGGGTCAGCGCCGGGTAGGTGGTGCCGTCCGGGCGCAGGAACGGCTTGGTGCTGGTGAACGTCACCGGGCCGACGCCCTTCGCGGTCACCGGGAAGTTCGCGGTGTAGAACCGCGCGGGCTGCAGCGCCGACCGGTCGTCGCAGATCAGCGCGTAGCCGCCGGTGCGGGGGTCGTAGTCGATGCTGGAGAGCCCACCGACCGTGGTGCCTTGGTAGAGCAGTGCGTTGGGCACGATCTGTTCGCCGAGCAGGCGAACGGAGTGTGCGGATTCGCTCGCCGTAGCGGCCGGTGCGGCCATCAGGGTGAGCGAGAGGGACCCGATCAGGACCGGGATGAGCAGACGTCGTGACATGGCGTGTAGCACAGTCCATCAGGGTATCCAGCAGGTTGCTTTGAGGTCACGCTTATCCTCGTGGAGTGTTCGTACTCGCGCTGGTCCCGATAGTGCTGGGTGTGCTCGTGGGTTGGGGAGGTTTCCTCGGCTGGCGAGAGAAGTTGCCGCGTGACCGCGGTGCGGGTGTCCGCACCGCCGCCACCATGCGCAGCGACGAAGCCTTCCGTGTCGGCAACAAGGTGGCCGGGCTCCCGACGCTGGTCGGCGGGCTCATCGGCGTGGTCGGCGGCGTCGCCGGGCTGCTCATGCCCGACACCGCCGGGCTGGTCGTCGCCACGATCGTCGGCCTGATCGGGCTGTTCGCGTTGCTGGTCGGTGGCGGGGTCCTCGGCGACAAGGCCGCATCGGCCGTGCCCGAGCCGTCCAACATCCCCGCCGGTTGCACGGGCTGTGCCTGTGGTGCCGGTGGTTGTGGCGTGCTGACAAAGGCCACCAACGCCGCTGAGGCTTAGTTCCGCTGCAGGTCGCCGGGGTGGGTGGCCAGCAACGCCGTCGGGATGCCCTGACGGCGTAGCACCTGACCCCACAGATCCTGGTTCGGCGAAGCGAGCACGTCGCTCGGCAGCGCCGGCACGATCAGCCAGTCCTCGCGGTCGATCTCGTTCGCGAGCTGCCCGGCGTCCCAACCGGAGTAACCGGCGAAGACACGCACGCCGCGAACCTTCGGCAGCAGCAGGTCGGGATCGGTGTCGAGGTCGACGAGCGCGACCGGGCCGCGGACGGCGATCACGCCGGGAACCGTCGCGGCTGTCTCGCCGGTGCGCAACGCGGCCAGGCACAACGCCGTCTTCTTCTCGACCGGACCGCCGACGAACACCGACTGCGGCTCGGCGACATGACGGCCCCAAGCAGGCAGAACGTCGTCTACGGGCACATCACTGGGCCGGTTGAGCACGACGCCGAGCGTCCCCTCGTCGCGGTGGTCGATGACGAAGACCACCGTCCGCCGGAAGTTGGCGTCGAACATCGTGGGGGCAGCGACCAGGAGTGTTCCCGGTTCAACCTCGGCGTCCGCAGGCACGCTGTACATGATCCCACTCTGCACGCCCAAGAAGTCCGCTGGCACGGGAACAACAAGCACTCTTGTCCCGTTGGAAACATTGGCTGGCGCACTCCGTGTCCCCCGGGCTCACTGAAGAACCGCCTTTGTGGAATACCAGTTCGGCTGGAGCCACACTGCGCATAGCCGCCGTGAGGCGACCGAGTGCGTCAGCCCTTATATGTGCCTGCCTCTTCCCCACCGCCACCCTCAACGGAAGCGCTGCGCGCCGCATTACTCTTCAAAGCGTGACAACGAGCGCCCACTCCACCACTCCACGAGTCGGTCCTCGCATCCTGATGCGAGATCCGGAGTTCCGGCGTCTCATCTTCACCAGGTTCGCCGCGCAGTGGGGCGACGGCGTGTTCCGCGCCGGGCTCGCGGGCGCGATCCTGTTCAACCCCGAGCGTGAGACCGATCCGCTGGCCATCGCCGCCGGGTTCGCCGCGCTGCTGCTCCCGTACTCGGTCATCGGCCCGTTCGCGGGTGCGCTGCTGGACCGCTGGGATCGCCGCCGGGTGCTGGTGTTCGCGAACCTGTTGCGGGGAGTCGCGGTGCTGGCCGCGGCCGCCGCGGTCGGGCTCGGCGCGTCCGGGCTATCACTGTTCACGCTCGCGCTGTGCGCCGAGGGGATCACCAGGTTCATCGGTTCCGGGCTTTCGGCGTCGCTGCCGCATGTCGTGCCGACTTCTTCGGTGGTCACGGCCAACGCCTTCGCCACCACGGCCGGTTCGCTGGTGGCCCTCGTGGGCGGCGGCTGCGCGATCGGATTGCGCGGGCTTTTCGGTGCCGACAACGTCGGCTCCGCCTACGCGACGGCCTTCGCCGTCTTCGGCACGCTGGCCTCCGCCGCGATCGCGCGGCGGTTCGCCCCCGGCCTGCTCGGACCATCCACTGTGGACGAACCGGCCAGTGTGGCACTGGCCGTTGGCCGGGGCTTTTCCGACGGCGCACGAGCCGCGCTGCACGCGCCGAGTGTCACCGCCGGGTTCGTCGCCCTGTTCGCCCACCGGGCGTCCTACGGTATTTCGCTGCTGGTCACGCTGCTGCTGATGCGGAATTCGTTCACCAGCCACGGCTTCCTGCGAGCGGGCCTGCCCGGTATCGGCCAGGTCGCCGCGCTCGCGGGCGCCGGAATCTTCGTCGGCGGGCTCGTGACCGCGCGCCTGATCGCCACCTTCGGGCGTCTTCGCGTCGTTCTGGGCTCTCTGCTGCTCGCCGCGGCGGCGCAGGCCGGGCTCGGTCTCCCGATGGAAATTTCGACCGTGCTGCTCGCGTCGTTCGTTATCACCTGCGCCGGTCAAGTGCTCAAACTCAGCGTGGACTCGTCGATTCAACTGGACGTCGGTGACGAATCTCGCGGCCGGGTTTTCGCGCTTTACGACACACTTTTCAACATCGTGCAGGTCGCCGCGGTCGCCGTGGCAGCCGCACTCGTTCGCGTTGACGGCCGGTCCACGGGCCTGCTGCTTTCCGCCACCGTGATGTACCTGATCGGGGCACTCGGTTACCTCTTCGCGGTACGCCGGAACAGTATTGGTTGATTAGCGGGCGCAAATTAGGCTGAATCACGAGTGCGGTCTCGATGTTGGCATTAGGGTGACGCCGAGAGAGACGCACCTACCTTCGGGGGTTCAGTGACAGCGCCTGGCGACGACCGTGCCCGGCTGGAAGCACGTAATGCCGCGATGAAGGACCAGGTCGACTCGCTGCTCGAGAAGTTCGAAAAGCAGACGGCCCAGCTTCGTGACGCCCAGGCCGCGGCCGCGCAGGCGTCGGCCACGTTGACGTCGAAGGACGGACTGGTCCGGGCCACGATCGACGCGACGGGTTCGCTCGCCGCGCTGGACTTCGCCCCTGTCGCGTTCGAACGCACCACGCCCGCCGCACTCGCGAACACCGTGCTCGGGCTGGTCCGGCACGGCACGCTGCAGGTCAAACAGCAGGTCGCGGACCTGATGGCGCCGGTCACCGAAGGCCTGCCCGATCTCTCCGACCTCATCGAGGGCGCGCCTTCGCTCCAAAGCCTGATGCCGAAGATCCCGAACTTCCTCGAGGAGGAAGAGGCACCCGCGCCACGCCCCGAGTCGTTCGAAGAACCGATCATGCGCAGCGATCAGCCCCCACCGCCGCCTGTGGCCAGGCGCGCGCGTCCCGAAGCGGCCGAGGACGACGAACCACCGTCAAGCTGGATGACCCGGGGCGGCAACTGATGCCCGACGGTGCCGGTGGTTTCACCGCGGATCCCGACGCGATCCTGTCCGGCGCGAGCGGCCTGAACACCGCCGCCGACCAGCTCGAGGACGCCGGCAACGAACTCAAGAACGCGCTGGCCGCCCAGGGCGCGTGCTGGGGCGAAGACGAGTCCGGCAAGGAGTTCTCCAAGGACTACCTCCCCGGCTCGGAAGGCGCGGCCGAAGCGTTCATCTCGCTGGTCGAAGGCATGCGAGGGATGTACAAAAACGTCGACACGGCGATGAAGACGATCACCGCCGCCGAAGACCAGGCCCAGTCGACCTTCAAAAAGGGGCAGTGACCCTTGGGGATGGAAATGCCGGGCGCGGTCGCCTGGCTGCTGCCGATCGTCGTCGGGGAAAGCTGGCCCGAGGGCGACGAGGACAAGCTCCGCGCGCTGCGTGACGCCTGGCATGTCGCGTCGAAGTCGATCACGCCCGTGTCCGAGATCGGCTCGAAGGCGGCCAGCGAGGTAGTCGCGAACTGGACCGGTGACAGCGCCACGGCCTTCGCCGAGCAGTGGAAGAAGTTCACCGACGGCGACGAGGCCTACTTCAAGTCACTGGCCGACGCCGCGCAGGCGCTCGGCGACTCGTGCGACCAGACCGCGCTCGACATCGAGTACACGAAGTACATGATCATCATCTCGCTGGTGATCCTGGCCGCGCAGATCGCCGCGATGATCGCCGCCGCGGCCCCGTCCTTCGGCGCGTCGACGGCCGGTATCGCGCCGGCGCAGATCGCCACCCGGATGACCGTGCAGATGCTGTTCCGCGAGCTGCTGCAGAAACTCGCTCAGCAGGGGTTCAAGCAGCTCGCGAAGGAACTCCTCGAGCAGTTCCTCAAACAGGGCCTCAAGAAGATCGCCAAAGAGGTCGCGACGAACGTGGCGATGAATGTCGCCATGGACGCCGGGATCCAGGGCCTGCAGATGGCCAAAGGCGACCGCAAGGACTGGGACTGGAGCAAGACCAAGGATGGCGCCATCGGCGGTGCTGTCGACGGGGTGGTCGGGGCCGCCAGTGGCGGGCTCAGCAAAAAGATGGCCGGTGACGAGGGTTTCGGCATCGCGGGCAAAGCGGTGCAGGGCGCGACGGAAGGTGTCGCCAGCACGGTCGGGCAGGCCGCGGTCACCGGAGATCTCGGGAACCTGACGGCGAAGGACATCCTCACGGGTGCGTCGAGTGGCGCGGTCAGCGGCGGAGTCGACGGCGCCAAGGACCACTTCAAGTCGGTCAACAGCCCGGATACGCCGAACACGCCCACTCCCGGCGGCACGAACGATCCCGGTGGCACCAACCAGCCGACGCCGTCGCGGCCGGACAGCCCGCCGACGAACACTCCGGCCAACCAGCCCGACAGCTCACCGGCGCCGAGCAGCTCTCGATCCGATGCGGGATCGAACGGCCCGGACAACTCACCTTCGCCCGCGGCTACCCCGAGTGGGAACGACCGCGTCACGCAGCAGTCCGCACCGACCCCGGAACGCACCGATGGCGTGCCCGACGCGCAGCGTGCCGCCGCTCCGGCGAGTCAGCCGCAGCATGCCGCGGCCTCCGACGGCAACGGTCAGCAGAACTCGCAGCAGCAAGGAAACTCGGCACCCGCGCAGGCGGCTCCCGCGCAGTCCGCGCCTCCCGCCGGTGGATCAGCCCCGGCAGGTTCCTCGCCTGCTGGATCTTCACCTTCGAGTTCCTCCGGCGGGTCTTCGGCGGGATCCTCCGCGACGCACTCTTCGCCTGGTGGCTCGTCTTCAGCAGGAGCGCCGCCATCGCACTCGCCGGGTTCTTCGCCTTCGAGTTCTTCGGCCGGAGGAGCCGTTCCGGCTCACACTTCTGCTGGTGGTTCTTCGCCCGCGCATTCGTCGCCAGGCGGCTCTCCCACGGGATCACCTGCGCCGATGGCTGCACAGTCGTCACCGTCTGGGCCGACGCCCGGCGGATCTTCGCCAGCGCCCGGTGGTTCGGCGCCCACGCACTCGCCCGGCGGTTCGCCGTCTACCGCACCGTTTTCGTCCCACGGGAACCCGGCCGGCGGCTACGGCATGGCCCAGCCACCGCCCGGCAACTACGGCCCTCCTGGCAGCCAGAACCCGGGGCAGCCCGGCGCCCGGCCGCAGGACAGCGTCAACGCCGCCGGTTTCACCCAGAACCCCGGTCCGAATCCCGGACAGCGCCCCGACTTCGGCCAGCAACCGCCTCCGCAGCAGCCGCCGTTCCCCGGACAGCAGCCACCGCCGCCCGGTGGATTCGCGCCGCCACCACCGCCAGGTGGCGGGCATCCCGGTGGCCCGAACCAGCCTCGGCAAGGGCCTCCTCCTGGCCAGCCGCCTCGGCAGGGCCCGCCGCCGAACTGGCAGCCACCGCAGGATCCGCGGCGCGGCAACTACTTCCAGTCCGATCCCCGGGGAGGTCCCGGGCCACAGCATCGTTCCGGGCCGCCGTCCGGGCCGGTCCAGCCACCGCGCCCACCCGGTCCGCCGCCTGGGCCGCCTGGACAACGCGGTCCCGCGGGTTATCCGCAGCAGCCGCCACGGCCGCCGCAGGCCTACGGTCCTGGTCAGCATCCGCAGCAACATCCCCAGCAGCGTCCGCCGATGCCGCCGCCGGGACCTGGTCAGCGACCCATGCCGCCGCCGGGTTTCGACCCGCGTCAGCAGCAACCACCTCGGGTTCCCGGCCCGCGTCAGGAGCCGCCTCCTCGCGCGTTCGAGGGCTACCGCGGTTCGCTCGACGAGCCCGCACAGGTCCAGCAGCCGCGCGAAACGGCGCCGGCCGCACACGAGCCCGAAGTGGCTCGCCAGCCCGAGCCGGAAACCCCGCGCCAAGCCGAACCCGAGCGTCAAGCCGAACCGGCGACGCAGCCTGAGCCCGACCGAACCCCGGTCGCCGAGCAGTCGGTCTCCGATCGGCTCGACGGCAACCGGGACCGTCCGGACCTCAGCGAGGACTACCTCTCCGACCCGGACCATCGCGGTTCCGCCGCCGACCACGACAGCATCCGCCGTGGCATCGGCAACGACGAGAACTTCGGCCGCCTGCGCGAAACAGCGTTGGCACGCCGCGACGCCGACCCGGACCTCGCGCATGTGTCGGACGAAGCCGCCGTCGCGATCCACGCCTATAGCCGCGAGCTGTACGACGTGGTCAACGCGCCGCACCGGCTCGGCGAGGCCGATCCGAACTTCGAGACCGCCCAAGCCCAGAACCGGGCGATCGACGGCGCGCTGAACGAATTGCCACCGCATGTCGGCCCGCTGGTGCGTGGCCTCGACTTCAACGGCGACCCGCGGCTGGCGGAAATGGCCGCGGCGCACTACGTCGAGGGCCAGGTCACCGTCGAGCCGTCGCTGACCAGTGCGTCGATGAAGCTCAGCGACGACCAGAAGTTCAAGTTCGGCGACGACGTCGTGCTGCAGATCGACTCGAAGACCAGCCGGGACATCTCGTCGCTCGCGGAGAACGCGGGTGAGCACGAGGCGCTGTCCAAGGCCGGCACGCAGCTCTACGTCCACGAGAAGACGCTCACGATCACGCCGGACGGCAAGCGGCAGTGGGTCATCCGCGCCGAAGAGGTCACGCCCGGCGACCCGCGCCACCTCGACCCCGACACGGCCAAGCAGAAAACGGCCGAGCGACGCGAGCGCTTCGCGGAGGAAGCCGCCGAGGTCAAGGAACGCAACTCCCGCCGGATCGCCGACATCTTCGGCGGCCCGGCCGAGCCCGTCCCGGAGCACACACCAGACGCTCCGACCACGCACGACTCGTCCGAAATCACTTCCCGGCTCGACGGCGAGCACACGCCCGACGAACCGATGCCGCAGCCGGACCGGACCGGCGAGCCGGACTGGTCGTCGCTGGCACAGGCGACCAACCCGCCGAGCGAGCCCGCCATCCACGCGGGCACGGCGACCCCGGAGCAGCAAGCGGCCTATATCGCGCAGCGGCACCCGGAACTGACCGCGGTGAACCCGAATTTCCACACCCCGGACGCCTTCGCGAACGGCTATGTCACCAACTGCACGCGCGGCGTCGTCGCCTACGCGCAGCGGATGGCTGGGTTCGACGTCCACGCCGTTCCGCTGCTCCCGGCCGATATGGCCAGGTACGGCACACTCGACAGCGTCCAGCAGCACCTCGGCGGCGAATGGCGGTCGCACGGTGACTACGACAGCGTCATCCGGGAGATGAACGACCGGCCCGTCGGCTCGCACGCCGTCGTCGGCGTGCTGTTCCCTGGCCCGGACGGCCAGACCTACGGCCACGTCGCCATGGTGGTGCACACCGGCGAAGGCGTGGCGTTCATCGATCCGCAGTCCGGCTCGCTGATGAACCTGCCGCAGCCGCCGTCGAAGATCGACCTGCTGCCGTTCGAGCCGCTGAAGAACGACGCCGACACCGCGACCCCGGTCGAAAAGGCCGCCGACAAGCCGTCCGAGCAGACCGCCCCGGAGAAGACCGAAACCCCGGTCGACCCCCGGGTCGCGTACAAACTGCCGGACCCGCCCGTCGACCCGAGGATCGCCTTCTCGCGGCCCGACGACGGTCATCACGGCTACGACGTCCAGCCGTCGCGGATCGGTCCCGACGGACGTCCGATCCCGAGTTTCTCGCAGCCGGTGCCCGACCACGCGCCCGAACACAGCGGCTACGGCACGCCTCAGCAGGACGGGCCGTCCCCACTGCCGACGCGTGAGGACGTCGCCCGCTACCTCGCCGACCCCCGCGTCGACGAAGCGCTGAACCGGGCGAACGAGCCCGGCGCGGACGGCAAGGTGCCACAGCACAACGGCATGCCGCTCGGTGACGCCGTGCGCCAGATGCTGCCGGAGCATCCGGAGCTCCTGCGGGCCATGCAGAACGCGGACTACCTCGAGCGTTCCCTGCTCGCGAGGCCGCAGACGATGGCCAGCCTGATGACGCATCCCGAGGCGCTCCCGATCCTGGAAGCGGCAATCCACGACGCGCATCACCCGGCTCCCGACGCGCCTCCGCTGGCTCCACATGCCGAACCGACTCCGCTCACGCCGGAGCAGCAGGACTTGACCCACGCGCTGGAGGAGTCGGCAGGCGACTACCGGGCGGAAGATCGGCTGCAGGCGCCGTTCGACCAAAGCCGCCGCGGGGACGAGGACTACCGCGCGGCCTACCTGGCCGAGCGGTACAAGGAAGCCGTGGTCGCCCAGGCGCAGCTCACCGAGATCGTCAACGAGATCGCGGCGGCGAACGACGGTGATCCGCATTCCCGCACCGAACCGAAGAAGATCGGCCGCGCCAACGACAAGATCGTCGCGAACTACCGCGGTGACGCCTCCCGGCTCATCGACATGGCCGGGTGCTACATCCAGTTCGACCGGGTTCAGGACGCCTATTCGGCACTCGCCGTGTTGTCCTCGGATCCACGTCTCGAGATCGTCAAGTTCGAGGACAGGTTCGCCGTTCCGGAACCGAGTGGGTACCGGGATCTGCAGATGAGCGTCCGCATGCCGAACGGGCATATCGCGGAACTGCGCCTGCACCTCAAGGCGCTCGACGATATCGCCGTCTACGAACACGCCCTCTACGAAGTCCGCCGCGACTTCAAGACGGCGCAGAAAGAAGCCAAACTCCCCGAGATGGGGCCGGAAGAAGCTGCCTTGCGGGACGCGCTTCTCGCCCGCGAGCGCGACTTATTCTGGGACGCGCTGCAGGGAGGCTTGTGATGGCGATCGAAACGCCTTCTTATTTCGTGTACTACAACAGGACCTACCGGATCGACTCGACGCCGGACGGTGGCCTCACCGGCTACCTCCTCGATCTCGAAACCGGTGAATTCGAGCAGACGGCCGAGCCGATCGACGACGTGCTGTTCAACCGGAAGCCCGAGATCCGGAGTGTCGACGAAGCCAGGTTCATCGACGAAACCGAGCAAGCGCGCTCTTACTATCTGCGCGGTGACGGCCCGGTTTTCGCGTTGTACGACACCATCAACGGGCTCTACGACCAGGCGAAAGCCGAAGGACGACGGCCGGGTCCCGAGGAGAAGGCGCTCATCAAGTCCTTGCGCCGCAAGACTTATCAACTCTGGGAAGACGAACTCGCCCGGCGCGCGGCCGGCGAGCCGCCGTCCTTCCCGGTCAAGACGATCCTCGGTTGATGTTTCCCGTGGAACAACGTCTTTCACCCGCTGACCAACGAACGCTCCTGACCAGGATCGGGCGGCTCGTGCGGGATCACGCACCCGAAGGCTGGTCCCGAATCGACGTCTCGTTCCGGCAGATCGGCACGCACGCCGAGCTCGAACCCACCGTCGACGGCGAGGTCATGACACCGCCGCCGGGACTGGGCGACCTGTTCTCGGAACTGCGCGCCGGAATGTACGAACCCGGCCGCGGCGCCTGGCTCGACGCGCATTTCGCGCTGTCCGCGGAAGGCTCCTTCGCCTTCGATTTCACGCTGGACGCCGAACCCGAGTGGCACGCGGTGCTCGACGACACTGTGTTCGATAAAAAAGCCTTGTTCGCCGACGAACTCGCCGCGTTCCCGCGCGATCTGGCGCATATCCCCGAATGGTGGCGGGTCCGGGCGGGCTTGCCGCTGCCGGTGAGCTTCCTGCACGCGCGGGTCGTCGACGCCTACACCGAGGGCGAGCCGCCGGTCGTGGACCGGACTCCGTTGTCCGCCGAGGAGATCCCGCTCGTCCTGCAGTACCTCGAGCGCGAACCCGCGGTGCTCACTGGCAGCGAGCTCGGGCCGGACATCTTCGCGCCCGATGCCGAGCCGAGCGTGCCGGAGAGCTATCACACCGACGGCACCTGGATCTGGCACGCCTCGGTGCCGCATTACCTGCGGAAGTACGGCACCCCACCGGAAACCGAGCTGGTCGAGCACATCCGGGCGCAGAAGTTCCACCCGCCTTACGTCGAGCACCTGATCCGCCGCACAGCCGAAGCCGAGCTGCTGGGCAGGCCGAAACCCGCGCCCGACCCCGCCGACCTCCGCAAGAGCGAAGGCGAGGTCGCGGCCGATCGGGAAACCCAGCTCAATCCCGAACTGCCGGAAGAAGACGTGCTCGTGGTGCTCGTCCGGCGCCTGGGCGAACTCGGTGTCTGGCCGGAGGCCTACCGCCTCGGCGAGCGAGTCGACGGCACCTGGTCGCTGAACTTCACCCAAGAAGGCTGGGAAGTCGCGCGGTACGCCGTGGGCGAGCCGGTCGAGCCGAAGTACTTTCAGAAACGGGAAGACGCCGCTCAGCACCTGCTCGGCGCGTTGCTGCTGCACCCGGCGAGGATGACCGCGGGGCACGAAACCCCGTTGGAGACCGCCAGAGAACTCGGTGACTGGCCCATCCAGGAAGCCGAGGGTGAGCCGCCGCTGACGTTGTTGCGCAACAAGCGGATCGTCCAGCTCGTCGCCGGCACCCCGGTACTGCGCTTCGGCGGCGAAGACGGGAACCTGGTGCATGTGCGCGGGGCGCGGTTCGCGACCACGTCCCTTCCGCTGGAGCGAGAACGCGACGAGCGGAGTTACGTCGTCCGGCGGCCGGTTTACGTGGTCACCGGCATCACCATTCCGTGGGCCAACCTGCCCGGCGGCGCGGTGGCGTATGTACTACCCAAGACGCTGGCCGAGCATCTGGCCGACGGCAGTGTTGAGAGGACTGAGTAGTGGAAGCGGCGGAAGCGGTAGCCAAGGTCGAGCCGTGGCTGCGGGCTCACGGTATGGACGAGGTCCGGGTCGATGCCGGCGGCGTCCGGCGCATCCCCGAGGGCTGGCTGGTTCCGTACAACACGGTCGCGTACCTCGACGAAGGCCTCTCCGACAAGCAGATCTTCCCGCCGCCGTCGCTGATTGTCCGGGTGCCGGAAGGCGATCTGCGCCAGGCACATCCGCATCCCGGCGGCCTGAGCATCCCGGTCACCTATCCCGGCCAGGAGTCGTGGCGCGAGATCGTCGACCCGGATTACGCCGCGGCCGGACTCGGCAGGCTCGGCGTGCCGAGCGCGGCCGTCGCCGGGTGGGCGAAGTACGACGCCGAGGGCACCAAAACCGGTGAAGAGAAGCCGAACCCCGAGTACAAGGTCGGCCCGATCCGACGGGGTTACCCGGCGCCCGAGAACACCGTCGAAACGCTGCTGCTGTTCCATATCGCCGGCTGGCTGAGTCGCGAGCGCTTCCTGATCGGCCTGACCGCGACCGAGGTCTTCGTACCGCGCGACGTCGAAACCGGCAAGACGCATCCGGCTTACTGGAACGCGAAAACCTCCGAGCTGCAGGTGTTCAGCTCACCTAAGCGGCTCCCGCCGAACGAGCACGGCTGGTGGAAGGTCGACTTGGCGACTTTGGCCACCTCGGCCGGGTTCACCCCCGCGCCGAACCTGGTCATCGACGCCGGTCCCGCGCTGTCCGGGCACAAGGTCAGCGGCGCCGAACTGGTGGCGACGCTGGAGCGGTTCCCGCGGTTCGCGCCCAGGGTCGACGTCGACGGCCGGTGCCCGGAGACCGAAGAGGAGCTGGTGACACTCGCCGCGGACACCGCCGAGCGGCTGGGTCTGCCCGAGCCGGTGAAGCCTCCGCTCAGCGCGGCGACCAAGGCCCGCAAGCGCGGCTACGAACTGACACTCGACGAGTGCCGCAAGACCGTGGTCGGCGAATCCTGGCAGGTCAGCGGGTCCGAACCGCCCGCCGACTTCGCCGCGAACGGCCTGGCCCCGGCGTATGACAACGACGGCCAGGTGGTGCCGCGCGTCGACACGTTCGGCAAGTACTTCGCCGAGGACCTCCCCGGCTACCGCTACGGCTGGCAGCGCGTCACCGGCGCTTTTGTCGGTTTCGCGGTCGGCGAGGCGTTCGGCTCGGTGTTCACGCGCCCCGGCCAGATCGGCCCGCTGACCCAGCAGCTGCTGTTCCAGACCGAAGCGGTGATCCGCAGTCCGCATCGCGAGGACCCGAACGCCGAAGACCAATTCGCCGAGGTCGCGCGCAACGGGCTGCTTCGCTGGCTGCACACCCAGGGTGTCCCGTACGACAAGGCCGACGGCTGGCTCGTGAAGGTGCCCGAGCTGCACGCTCAGCGTTATCCCGATCCCGCGCTTTACGCGTCGATTGTCGCCTTGTCGACCGGCGAACCGGTGACGAAGGTGACCGGGCCGACGGCGTTGCTCTCGGCGCTTCCGGCCGCGCTCACCGAAGGCGGCCCCGGCAGCGGTCTGTCCGGCGGTTCGCGTGAGGCCGTCCGCCAGCTGGCCGGGTTGATCCATTCCGGCGAGACCGACCTCGAAGCCGCCACCTATCTCACTTGGCTGCTGCAGAAGGCGCTCACGAAGGACGACTTCTCGTTCCCTGTCTGGAGTCTTGGGCGCGAAGTCTTCAACACCGAAGACCCGCAGCAGCAAGGCCCGGCGTGGCAGCAGCTCAAGGCGATGGCCGAGGAATCACTGCCACTGTTCACCCGGACCGGGCTTCCCGAGCTGAAGAAGGTCGACGACATCGGCGACGGCCAAAGCACGATTTCCGTGCTGGGACGCGCTTTCACGGCCATCTCGGGGTACGAGAACGACCCGGAACGGGCACTGCTGCGCGCGGTCGACCAGTCGGGGAACACCGCGATGACCGGCGCGCTCGTCGGGGCCATGCTCGGGGCGAGGTCAGGGATCCCGGGACTGCCGGAGAAACTGGTCGAACATCTGGAACTGCGCTACGCCATCGAAAACCTCGCGTCCGACGCGTTCTTCCACTTCGACCGGCACTCGGCGCTGTTCCGCTATCCCGACGACTGGAAGCAGCGGTATCCACGGTGGTGACGTTCAAAGACCGGCTGCGCGGAAGTCTGCTCGCCGGGGCGATCGGTGACGCGCTCGGCGCGAAGACGGAATTCGACACGATCGAGCGGATCCGGGAGATCGCCGGCCCGGACGGCATCACCGACTTCATCCCCGCGTACGGCGGCATCGGCCGGATCACCGACGACACCCAGATGACGTTGTTCACCCTCGAAGCGCTGATCAGGGCCCACGCGCAGCAGCGGCGGACGGGCTCGGCCGACGTCGAGCAGTCGCTCCAGATGGCCTACCAGCGATGGCTGCACACCCAGGGAATCCCGTGGGACCGCGCGCGTGGCCCGGAGAACACCCTCCCCGAAGCCGACGGCTGGCTGGTGACCCATCGCGAGCTGTACAGCCGCCGTGCACCGGGTCTGACCTGCTTCAGTGAGCTGGAGATGTACGGCAAGTCCGGCCGCCGGGCGAGTATCGCCAGGCCGGTGAACAACTCGAAGGGCTGCGGCGGAGTCATGCGTGCCGCGCCGATCGCGCTGTGGTCCGACGATCCCTCAGTGGTCTTTGATCTGGGCGCGGAGAGTGCGGCGCTGACGCACGGCCACCCGAGCGGCTACCTGTCGTCGGGCGCGTTCGCCGTCATCGTCCAGCAGCTTCTGCAGGGCAAGCCCTTGCTGGACGCGCTCATGATCGCCACCGCCGAGCTCGTGCGCCGGCCGAACCACGAAGAGCAGTCCGCCGCGCTCGACCAGGCTCTGGCGCTGGCCGAACAGGGAGCGCCGACGCCGGAAAAGCTGGAAACCCTGGGCCAGGGCAACGTCGGCGAGACGGCGTTGTCGATGTCGATCTATGTCGCTTTGACGACCTCGGACCCCGATACGGCGTTGCTCGCTTCGGTGAACCACAGCGGCGACAGCGATTCGACCGGCTCGGTCTGTGGCAATCTGGTGGGCGCGATCTACGGGGAGCAAGCACTGCGCCAGAGCTGGCTCGACCGGCTTGAGCTGCGCGAAGTCATCGAAAACCTCGCTGATGACGCGATCACGGAATTCGACACGGACACGCCAAGTGACGACCGGTGGTTCCTCCGCTATCCGGCCTACTAGATTTACACAGGCTTTATCTGCTGTGCGGGTATGGGGACCTGGGAGGGGACTTTGCGCTATCGAGTCGAGGCCGCGGATCGGCCGGACGCGTTGTACGCGGAATGGGGAGGCGGGGTGTTCCGTGCTCAACGTTCGACCGCGGACGGCACAGTGCTGCTGGTAGCGCTGCCGGGTGAGGAGGCGCCGCCCGGTTTCGACATCGAATGGAACGGCGCGCCGGCCAAGGTGGTCCCGGACGCCGAAGCGAGTTCCACCTTCAGCATCCAGACACATTGCCGCTACGACGACGAGATCTACCAGGTCGCGTCCCAGACCGGCGGCACCGAACTGACCCTGCGCTGGGTCGGCCAGGACGAGGTCCGGGCCCGCGAACTCGGCTTGGTCGACTTCTCGACCAACGCCTCACCGGAGCAGCTCACCGCGATCTGGCAGGCGCGCCACGACTTCGCCGAGACGCCCGTCCGCCCGGAACCTGTCGCCGAGGACCAGTCCGCGCTGCTGCGCGCGATCGGCCGGACGCTGCTGCGGGTCCTGCCCGAAGGCTGGCAGCGTGTCGGCGCCCAGTTCCGCCAAGTCGGGGACTACGCGGAGCTGGAAATCCGCTCGGTCGGCGACGAGATCGGCGGAGATGTGTCTGTATCACTATCAGCGCCGCCGCAGCTCAGCGGCTTGTTCACCCGGCTGCGGTCGGCGATGTACGAGCCCGGCACCGGCACCTGGTTCCAGGGCACGTTCACCCTCGACGCGGCTTCGCAGTTCGATTTCGACTTCGACGCGGACGCCGAGCCGAACTGGCGCCTCGCGCCGAACGAAGGCGGCCGGCCGAGCCCGCGCTCCTACGAGGCCGAGTTGACGCTGTTCCCGCGCGAGGCCAAACACGTTCCGGCATGGCTTTCCGCGAAGGCGGGCCTGCCGCTCGACGTCGTCTTCCGGATGGCGAGGCCGGTCGACTCGCACAATGAGGGCGAACGGCCCGTGGTCAACCGGCCGCCGGTGCCGCCGGACCAGGTCCGCGGCCTGCTCGACTACCTCTTCCGGTCGCCGGTCGCGGTGGCCAAGCCCGGCCCGCCGGGGCCCGACATCTTCACCCCGAACGGCCCGCCTGACGTGCCGAACGCGTTCCACACCGACGGCAGCTGGATCTGGCCCGCCGCGGTGCCGCACTACCTGCGCAAGTACGGCGTCCCGCCCGAGGCCGAACTCGTCGAGCACATCCGGGCGAACGGGTTCCGGCCGCCGTACGTCAGCGAGCTCGTGCGTGCGACAGCCGAGTCCGAGCTGGTCAAGAAGCCGCGCCCGGCCCAGATCGCGGCCGAACTGCCGGACGAATCCGCGCCCGCCAAGATCGACCGCGGCGACGAACCCGCCCAGGATCTGCGCGCGGCGGACGTCCTGACCGTGCTGCACCGGCGGCTCGCCGAACACGGCGTCAACGCGTCGGTGTACCGGATCGGCGGGGAGACGGCGCCCGCTGACGGGATCTGGTGGCTGCGGAAGTCGGAGTCCGGCTGGGAGGTCGCGCGGCCGCCGACGGACGAGCCGATCGGGTTCGCCCATCTCGAGCAGGCGGCCAGGTTCTTCCTCGGCACGCTGCTGCTGTATCCGGGCCGCGCGGGTGAAGAGCCAGAGCTGCGCGAGTCGGCGGCGGACTGGCCGATCGTGCCGCTGCGGGGCGAACCGCCGCTGAGCTTCTACCGCGGCAAGCGGATCATCGTGCTCCCCACCGGGACCACGGTCCAGCGCTTCGGTAACGAAGCCGGGAACCTCGTGCACGCGGAGTCGGCACGGTTCGTCGAGACCTCGCTGGCGTTCGAACGCGAGCGTGAGCGGCGGATGTACCGCGTGCAGCGTCCGCTCCGAGTGCTGACCGGCGTCACCGCGCCATGGAGCGGCATGCCCGGCGGGGCCGTGGCGTACCTGCTGCCGCGGCCGCTCGGCCAGCACCTCGAAACCGGGTCGCTCGGCCGGATTTAGGCGGCGGTGATCAGGACGGCGGGCGCCCACCAGTAGTCGGCGAGCGGCTCGACGTCGATCTCGGTGAAGCCCGCTTCGGTGAGCTGGTCGACCCAGCTCGCCGCGGGCTGCTCCCAGTTCGTGCGCGCGACATTCGGGTCGACCTGGCCGAGCAGGACCGGCAACAGGAAGCCCTGCGCGACGAGCTGGGCATCGTCGCCGTACTCGGCGATGCCGCGTTCGTACCGGCTGACTAGCGACTGCACCTGCTCCGGAGTGCCTTCGACCTGCACCGGGACGTCGAACTCGGCGATCGTCAGCACGTCCGTGTGCTCCCTGAGCGCCTTCAGCACGCTGACGCGGTCGTGGATCGGCACGGATTGGAGGGAGAACGTCGCCTGCGCCCGGTCCCAGTGCCGGTCACCGAGCCGCGCGAAGAACTCCTGCGCGGGCTGCTGCCAGGCGTGTACCTCGGTGTTGACGTCGGCAAGTTGCTTTGTCGCCGCGTCGAGCAGAGCGGCGGACGGCTCAACCAGGTCGATCCTGGACGGCACGTGACCAGCGCTTTCGAGGGCTGGGACCAGCGCGAGCCCGTCACCGCAGCCGATGTCCAGCAGCGATTCGGGCTGCGCCTCGTCGTACCCCGCGGCGAGTTGCTCGCTCAGGCGCTCGTACAGGTTGACGTTGCCGCCGCCGCGCACGAACGCGGTGAACGCCGCAGGCTGGTCGTAGACGGGCCGGTCGGCATCGGCGCCGTACTTGGCCAGCAGCGCGTCGAGAGAGTCGTTCATGCCGGTAGTAACCCCTGCCTACGTCCGCGAGTTCCTAAAACGGGACCCACAACGTCACGCGGGTGCCGCTGCCCGGCGTCGACTCGACCAGCGCGGTGCCGCCGACCTCGGTCAGCCGGGCGTTGATCGACTCGCTGATGCCGAATCCCGGCGGCCGTGAGTCGATGCTGAACCCGGTGCCGTGGTCGCGCGTGATCACCGCGACACCGCCGTCGCGCTCCTCGACCCGGACGACGACCTGATCGGTCCCCGCGTGTTTCAACGTGTTCCGCAACGCCTCACGCACGGCGTCTCGGATGGCGATCTGACGCACCTCGGAGAACGTTTCGTCGTCGAGTTCGGCGATCACCAGCTGCGCCCGCAGCCCGTCGCGCGCCATCTCGGCCGCGAGCGCGGCGAGCTTCTCACCGAGCGGCCGCGTACCGACTTCGGCCGCTTCGGCGGCCGCGCTTTCGATGCTGTGCCGCAGCTCCATGGCCTGGGTCCTGGCGAGTCTGCGGACCTTTACGAGCTGCTGTTCGGCGTCGCCGGAATTGGACAGGGAGATCGCTTCGAGCGTCTGCAACACGGTGTCGTGCAACATCCGGTGCTGCTGCGCACGCTCGGCGAGCCGCCCGTTGCGAATGCCGTACGCGAGCGCCAGCCGCGTGCCGAGCCCGATCAGCACCAACGCCCCGCATGCCGTGAACAGCACCCCGAGCATCGAGCTGTACCCGGCGAGCGCGCCGGAAAGGCTGGGGGTGCCGCCGTTGATCCACGTCCCCACCACCCGCACCGGCAGACTCGCCGCAGCCAGCCCGAGCGCGTAGGGCACTCCGACCGCGAGCGTCAGCAACGCGACCGCACCGAACAGCTGCTTGCCCGGCACCAGCATCGCGTCGGCGAAGACGTCCGACGGCACGAAAGCCGCGACCACCAACCCGGACAGCATGGTGAACACGACGTCGACAATCATCAGCCGCTTGGCCATGTCACTGCGGAACGGCGCCGAGCGCAGCAGCCAGAAGATGCCGTAGACGTTCAGTAACACCGAAAAAACCGTGATGAGTACGACCGGCGCCGCACCCCGGCCACCGTGCGCGGCCATGAACCCCGCCAGCGCGCCCGGCACCGACACCACGCGATAGGCCAGCGGCACCATCGCGACATACCGCGCCGCCCGCAGCAGCAGCCCGTCTCTTGGCACCAGGTCGACCGGCCCCGCCATCTTCGAGATCCGCCGCAACGCCCGCATCGGCGTCGGGTCGGCGATCTCGTCGGACAGCTCGGAAGTGGCCGTGGCCAGCGCCGGCGCACCCCGGCGCAGCAGCGTCAGCAGGAAGCTGGCGGGCCGGGGAGGGTCAGGCGCCTCGGTCAAATCAGATCTCCGTTCACCTGTGTGGGTGATCGAGTATCTGCCGATTGTTGCCGAAATGGCTGAACACGCGGCAAAGATTCCCCAAATGACCTAGCTTCAAGTGAGTAGCTGGTCCACCTGGACCCGCAGATCGAACGGTTCGTCGGCGGTGAACTGCCCGTTACGTCCGGAGCGTTCTGATAGCCGAGTTCACCCGCGAGATGACACGCGACCAGCGACCCCGGCTCGGTGATGTCGACGATCCAGTAGTGCCCGATCCCCGCATCGGCGTACTCACCGTGCTTGAGGATGTAGTCGGTCCGGCGAGAACCCGGCGACACGATCTCGAGGTCCGGTCGGCGGGAGAAGCCAGTCTCCCACGTCTTGAGCGCGGTCCGGTGCCACCGCGCCATGATCACTTCGGTTACTCCGACGTGGTCAGGCCCTGTTCGGCGGCCCATTTGCGCAGTTCCGCCACGGCTTCGTCGTGCTCGAGAGGCCCGCGGTCGAGCCTCAGCTCCTTCAGGAACTTCCACGCCTGGCCGACCATCGGCCCCGGCGGCAGGCCGAGCAGCTTCATGATCTCGTTGCCGTCGAGGTCCGGCCGGATGCGCGCGAGGTTCTCGTCGGCCGCGATCCGGGCGATCCGCTCCTCGAGCTGGTTGTACGTCCCCTGGAGCGCGGCGGCTTTGCGCTTGTTGCGGGTGGTGCAGTCGGCGCGCACGAGCTTGTGGAGCCGGGGGAGCAGGTCACCGGCATCGGTGACGTACCGGCGGACGGCGGAGTCGGTCCACTCGCCCTTCCCGTAACCGTGGAACCGCAGGTGGAGGAAGACGAGCTGCGAGACGTCGTCGATGATTTCCTTCGAGTACTTCAGCGCGCGCAAACGTTTGCGGGCCATCTTCGCGCCGACGACCTCGTGGTGGTGGAAGCTCACGCCGCCACCCTCCTGGAACTCGCGGGTCGCGGGTTTGCCGACGTCGTGGAGCAGCGCGGCGAGCCGCAGGATCAGGTCCGGGTTCGACGTCGGTTCGTGCGTCTTCTCCAGGTCGATCGCCTGCTGGAGCACGGTCAGCGAGTGCTGGTAGACGTCCTTGTGCTGGTGGTGCTCGTCGATCGCGAGCCGCATGCCCGGCACCTCCGGCAGCACGCGGTCCGCGAGCCCGGTGTCGACCATCAGCTCGAGACCCGGCGTCGGGTTGTCCGCGAGGAGGAGCTTCGACAGCTCAGCCTGCACTCGCTCGGCGGTGATGCGATCGATCTCACCCGCCATCGAAGTCATCGCCTCGACCACGCGCGGCGCCGGGGTGAACCCCAGCTGCGCGACGAACCTGGCGGCACGCAGCATGCGCAGCGGGTCGTCGGCGAAGGACTCCTGCGGGGTCGCGGGGGTGTCCATCACCTTGTCGCGCACCGCGGCCAGGCCACCGTGCGGATCGACGAAGGTCTTGGTCGACAAGTCGATCGCCATCGCGTTGACGGTGAAGTCCCGGCGCAGCAGGTCGCCCTCGATCGAGTCGCCGAAGGTGACCTCCGGGTTGCGCCCGACGCGGTCGTAGCTGTCCGCGCGGAAGGTGGTGATCTCCAGTGTGAGGCCCTTTTTGGTGACCCCGACCGTGCCGAAGGCGATCCCGATCTCCCAGACGCCGTCGGCCCACGGGCGGACGATCTCCAGCACCTTGTCCGGCCGTGCGTCGGTGGTGAAGTCGAGGTCGCTCGACAGCCGGCCGAGCAGCGCGTCCCGCACGCTGCCGCCGACGAGGTACAGCCGGTGTCCGGCTTTGGCGAACAACTGGGCCAGCTCGTCCGCGAGAGGGGAGATCCGCATCAATTCGGTCACCGCGTTACGCATGGCGACACGCCCGCCCGTCTCCCGACCACCACCCCCAGCGGAAACGCTGCGCGTTACTGGTTCATTCACCGAGATCCCACCAACAAGAGAGTCCACTTACTACGTAGACCGATCGACACGGACACGGAGAGCCAGCGTACTGGCGTAACCGTTTGCTCTAGCATCGCAGCATGTCAGGATCGGCCGGTCGCTCCGGTGCCGCTAAGCCGGGTCGCCGGCGCAGGCGCCAACGCGGCAGGAGGCTGACCACCGTCGACGAGACCTCCGCCGGCGGGCTGGTCATGGACGACGGCAGGCTGCACGCGGTGCTGATCGGACGGCTCGATCGCCACGGCAGACTGCTCTGGTCCCTGCCGAAGGGTCATATCGAAGACGGCGAGACAGTAGAGCAGACAGCGGTACGGGAAGTAAAGGAAGAAACGGGCATTTCGGCGCGCGTGTTGCGTCCGCTCGGCAGTATCGACTACTGGTTCGTCGCCGAACGCCGACGCGTCCACAAGACCGTGCATCATTTCCTCCTGACAGCCGAGGGCGGCGAGCTCTCGGACGAAGACGTCGAAGTCACCGAGGTCGCGTGGGTCCCGGTGGCCGAGCTCGAAGCCAAACTCGCGTACGCCGACGAGCGGAAGCTGGTGCGCAAGGCACGCGCCCTTTTCGCCGCCGAAGAAGAAGAGCCTGCAGCTGAGGGAGTAACTGAGTGAAGCGGCTTGCCGCCATCGGCCTTGCCGGTCTGTTCCTTGTGGGTCAAGGACTGCTCGGCGCGCCAGCGATGGCGCAGCAGTCCCCGGAACCACCGCGGCTCCGGCTCGAAGTGAGCCAGCTGAACCCGAGGTACGTGACCTCCACCTCCACCACGCTCAACATTCCCGGCAAGATCACCAACATCGGCGACCGCAAGATCACCAACCTTAGGGTCCGGCCCGAACTGGCTGACCGCCTGACGACCGAACGCCAGCTCACGGACACGATCGCGGGCGGGGTGCCGACGACGTCCGACCCGCCGCGGTTCCAGCCCGTCATCGACACGCTCGAGCCCGGCCAGTCGGCGCCGTTCAACATCACCGTGCCGCTGGGCGGCGGGCCGAACGCGCTGCAGATCACCAAGGCGGGCGTGTACCCGCTGCTCGTCAACGTGAACGGGACCCCCGAATTCGGTGGTGCGGCCAGGCTCGCGGCGCTGAGCATGCTGCTGCCGGTCGTCGGCGTGCCGGGCAAGGAAACGCCGCATCCCGCGAAGGCGGCCGGGCTGTCGATCCTGTGGCCGATCGCGAACACCGTGCCGAGGGTCGCGAGCATGCCGTTCCGCGGCCAGCTCCTGCTCACCGACGACGAGCTTGCCACCGAACTCACTCCCGGCGGGCGGCTGCACTCGCTGGTCATGGCCGCGAAACTCCAGCAGGACAACGAAGCGCTCTTCGGCTCGATGTGCTTCGCGCTCGACCCCGATCTGGTCGACACCGCCGAACTGATGACCCACGGCTACCAGTTCCGGACCGGCTCCGGCACCACCGACGGCAAGGGGGTCCAGGCGGCGAAGGACTGGCTGGACCTGCTCAAGCAGGTGACTGCCGGGCATTGCGTGGTCGCGATGCCGTACGCCGACGCCGACCTGACGGTGCTTTCGAAGGTCCACAACGGCGATCAGCCGGATCCCGACCTGGTCACCGCGGCGGTCTCCGGCGCGGCGGTCATCCAGCGGGTTCTCGGCGTCCAGCCCCAGCGTGGCGTGCTCTGGCCCGAAGGTTCGATGGACACCAAAACGCTCGCGATGCTCTCGGCGGCCGGGATCGAAACCGTGCTCTCGGAGTCGAGGAACCTGCAGTCGGACGGGCCGGTCACCAGCGGCGTGTCGCTGAGCGGGACCGAGCTCCGCGCGCAGCCGATCGATTCCCTGCTCGCGTCGGCGCTGGCCGGGAAGACCGACGTCAAGCCGTCGACCAACGGGAACGGGAATCTCACCGTCACCACCGGCGTGAGCACCCAGCCCGCGGTCGCCGCGCAGAACGGGCTCGCCGCGCTAGCCTTCCGCGCCGGGCTGGGCCAGCAGGCGGCGTCGCCGGGGCCGTTGCTGCTCGCGCCCCCGCGTCGCTGGAACGTGCCACTCGCCGAGCTGCAGAACCTCCTGCGGACGGTCGGTGACTACACGACCGCGGGTCTCGTGGCGCCCAAGCCGCTTCAGCAGTTGCTCACGACGTCCGCCGACAAACAGGCGACGATGACTTCGGATGCCAAGGACACCACCGGATCCGACGACCTCAGCGAGTCGATTTCGGCGGTCGACACGAGTACGTCCGGTCTCGCCTCCGCGATGACCGTGGACTCGACATCCCAGGTCAAGCCGGCGGACCTGGTCAGCCCGGTCCGTACCGGTCTGGTGCGGGCCGCCGCGGTGGCGTGGCAGGACAACGCGGGTGGCGCCCCGGCCGCGACGTTCAACGCGCGGGCCGAACTGGCCTCGCTGAGCGACCGGGTAGCCGTGCTGCCCCCACCGCAAACGCTTTCGCTGGCGTCCGGCACCTCACCACTGCCGGTCCTCGTGTCGAACTCGCTGCCCGTGGCGATCACCGTGCGGGTCACGTTGCTGAACAACGCCGCGCTGCGGCCGAGCGAGCAGGATCAGGCGCAGAACAGGCTGATCCCGGCGAACGGCTCGGTGCCCCAGTACATCCCGATCGAGGCACTGCGAGCGGGCCGGTTCAGCGTCGATGTGGCGTTGACCACGCCATCCGGTAACCAACTCGGCGCGCCCGCGCGGTTCGAACTGACCTCGAACGACTTCGGGATCATCACCGTCATCGTCACCGCGAGCGCAGGTGGGGCTCTCCTCCTGCTGTCCTCGCGGCGCATCTATCGTCGGATCAAGGAGAGCAAAGCGCAGCGCGGCGCCTGACGCCGCAAGGTCACCTGGTTGGCTTAATCGGGTTGGGTTCGAGAAGTTTCGGGCCCCGCCGATTACCCTGGGTCGACCGAACGCGCTCACCGAGGGCGCAGACACAGACCGTTGAGGATTGGGCACGCGTTGGACAGAGACCCGGGTTCACCGCCCGAGCGTGCCGGACGCCCCCCTCGTCCCGACGGAGCGCAGCCCCCGCCACCGCCGCCGCGCGTCACCAGGCCACAGCCGCTGCCCCCGCTGCCGCAGCCGTCCCGGCGGCAGCAGCAACCGCCGCCGCCGGACGGCCGTCGTCGCGGCGCGCCTTCGCCGGACGCCGAGAAGACCCGACGGTTCAGGCCGCTGTCCCAGCCGTCGGGCCGGGGGAAACAGCCTCCTCCCGCGCAGCAGCCGCCTACGCGCGGACGTCAGCGTCCGCCGAACGAGCCGCCTCGCAAGCCGCCGCCGCTCCCGCCGCAACCGCCGCGACGTCCACCGCCGCCGGTGCGCCCGTGGGAAGACGGCCCGCAGCCGTCGGTACCGGACGCGACCCAGTTCATCCCGCGTATCCAAGGCGCGCCGGTCGGCACCCGCTGGCCGACCGCCGACCCGGACTTCCTGCGGCCATACGACGCGCTCGCGACCCAGGTCATGCCGCGGGTCGACACCCCGCTGGTCAAGCGGCCGGGACATACCGGCGAACAGCCGGTCACCCCGGCGAAGGCGCCATCGCTGGCGAAGTCGAGCGGCCGGATGGCGATCGCGTCGCTGATCAGCCGGATCACCGGCTTCCTGTGGAAGGTGCTGCTGGTCGCGGCGATCAGTGCCGGCGTGGCCAACGACTCGTTCAACGTCGCCAACACGTTCCCGAACATCATCTTCGAGCTGCTGCTGGGCGGCGTGCTCTCCAGCGTGGTCGTGCCGCTGCTGGTGCGTTCCCAGGACGACAAGGACGGCGGCGAGGCGTACACCCAGCGACTCATGACGGTCGCGCTGACATTGCTGGTCATCGGCACGGTGGTCGCCGTGATCGCCGCGCCGGTCTTCACGTCGCTCTACATCGACAACAAGACCAATGGCGCGAATCCGGCGCTGGCGACGGCGTTCGCGTACCTGTTGCTCCCGCAGATCTTCTTCTACGGCATGTTCGCGCTGATCTCGGCCGTCCTGAACTCGAAGAGCATCTTCGGGCCCACGGCCTGGGCGCCGGTGGTCAACAACCTCGTCGTCATCTTCACGATCGTCGTGCTGATCGTGGTGCCGGGTGACATCTCGCTTGACCCGGTCAGCGTCACCGACCCCAAGGTCCTGATCCTCGGCATCGGCGTCACGGCCGGGATCATCACGCAGGCGGTGCTGCTGGTGCCGCCGCTGCTGCGCTCCGGCTTCCGGTTCAAGTGGCGCTGGGGCATCGACAAGCGGATGAAGGAGTTCGGCGGCCTTGCCGTCTGGATCCTCGGCTACGTCGCGGTGAGCCAGGTCGGTTACGTCATCACGACCCGGGTGCTCACCAGCGGCAGCGCCGGCGGGGTGACGGCGTACGCGAACGCTTGGCTGCTGTTCCAGCTGCCCTACGGCGTCATCGGCGTCTCGCTGCTGACCGCGATCATGCCGCGGATGAGCCGCGCGGCCGCCGACGGCGACAACAAGAAGCTGATCGGCGACCTGTCGTACGCGTCGCGCATCTCGACGGTGATGCTCGTGCCGATCTCCGCGGTGATGACCATCATCGGCTCGTCCATCGGACTGGCGCTGTTCAGTTTGGGCAAGGGCACCGTCGAAGACGCTTCGCGACTCGGTGACGCACTGGCCATCTCGGCGTTCGCACTGCTCCCGTACGCGCTGGTGATGCTCCAGCTGCGGGTGTTCTACGCGATGAAGGACGCCCGCACCCCGACGCTGATCATGCTCGTGATGACCATCGTCAAGATCCCGATGCTCTATCTGTGCCAGGCACTGCTCGACCCGGGCCAGATCGTGCTCGGCGTGATGATGGTCAACGGGCTGACCTACGTCGTAGGCGCCATGCTCGGCCAGGTTTGGCTGTGGGTCACGCTGGGTAATCTCCGGAGCAAGCGGGTCCTCGGGGTGATCCTCTTCACGGTCGTCGCCAGCGCGCTCGGCGTCGGCGCGGCGGTGCTCGTCGGCTTCCTCGTGCCGGCCTCGCTGGGCGTGGTCTTGCAGGCCTGGATCAAGTTGATCTTGCAGGGTGTGGTCGGCATCGCCGTGTCGTTCGGCGTGCTCATGGCACTGAAGGTGGAGGAAGTGGCCCCGGCCACGGCGAGAATCACCCGGTTGATCAAGCGGGGATAACGATTGACGCACAGATGGACGCGCGTTCACCGGTCGTGTTCCCGTACCCTCAGTCAGGGAGATAACCGGGAGAGTGCGTGGATACGAGACGGAGCGAACAAGCCGGGAGCGCCGACCAGGCGGGCAACCGTGCCCGTGGGGGTTCGTTGGCACCCGGCCGTGTGGTGGGCGATGGCCGTTATCGCCTGCTCGCGCAGTTCGGCATTGACGAGCGCGCAGGGGCGCATTTCTGGCGCGCCCGTGATGGGCAGCTCCGCCGCGACGTAGCGCTGACGCTGCTGGCCGGAGACCCGGCCGACGCCGAATCCGCCCGGCTCGCACGCCGCACTCTCGAACGCGCCACGCACGCGTCGAAGTTCGGTCACAGCGGTGTCGCCAGGGTGCTCGACGTACTCAGTCTCGGCAGCGGGGTGACGTCCAGCGAGGGTCTGCTGGGGGTCGTCGTCGCCGAATGGACCAAGGGCAGCGACCTCGTCGACCTCATCGCCGAGCGCCCGGTGGCACCCGCCGCCGCGGCCAGGATGGTGCAGGCGCTCGCGGAGGCCGTCGAGCAGGCCCACCAGTCCGGTCTCGTGCTCGGGCTCGACCACCCGCAACGGCTGCGCCTCACTCCCGACGGCGCGCTGAAACTCGCTTTTCCCGGCCCGCTGCCCGACGCGACGCTGCGCGACGACGTCAAGGCACTCGGCGCCGTCCTCTACCTCCTGCTGACCGGGCGCTGGGCACTGCCCGGCGGCCCGCCCGCGATCCCGGCGGCGCCGCTTTCCCCGGCCGGTCGCCTGATTCCGCCGCGCACCCTGGTGCCCTCGGTTCCGCCCGAGCTTTCGTCGCTGGCCGTCCGCACGGTCGAGGACGGCGGGCACGGTGGCATCCGCACCAGCTCCGCGATCCTTCGCGTGCTCGGCCAGGTCGCCGAGGCCGAAGAACGCACCCAGCTGATCAAGGCCGTCGGCGGTGAGCCGGTCAAGGAAGACGGCACCGTCTGGACCACGAAGAAGCCGGTCAAGGACGCCTCGCGCCGGCGCAAGCTCGCGCTCGGTGTGACCGTGCTCGTGGTCGCCGTGGTCTGCATCCTGGCTTGGATCGGCCTGATGCTGATCAGCTTCTTCCAGAACGACCCGGCGTCCACCGGTCCGAAGGTCAACGTCGCCGCCCCGCCCGCCGCGACGGCGCCGGCAGGCGCGCCCACCGGGGAAGCGTCCCCGGCGGCACCGCCTGCCGCCCCTCCCGCCGCGACCGGCCAGCCGGTGACCCCCTCGGCCGTCGGCGTCTACAACCCGGACGGCAACGGCGACAGCCCGGCACGCGCGAAGTTCGCCACCGACGCCAAACCCGAAACGTTCTGGCGCACCGACGAGTACAGGCAGCAGTTCCCCGGGCTCAAGGAGGGTGTCGGCCTGGTCGTCACCTTCAAGGACGCGGTGAACCTCTCGTCGGTCAAGATCGACGGCGCCACCGCGGGCACCAAGGTCGAGATCAGGACCGCGGACAGCAACAAGCCCAACCTGGGAGACACCAAGGTCGTCGGCGCGGGCGACCTGAACGGCCCCGAAACGACCATCAACTTGCAGCAGCCGCAGCAGACGAAGTACGTCATCGTCTGGATCACCCAGTTGGGCAACGGCAACGGTGGCAAATTCATCACCCAGATCAACGACATGAGCTTCACAGCTGCCGGGTGAGCTGCACCACGGGGTCAGTAAGCTCTGGCGGGTGACCGCAGCCGCACCCACGGACGCGGATCTCATAGCGGCGCACGCCGCTGGGGACCCGCACGCCTTCAGTGAACTGGTCCGTCGACATCGCGATCGAATGTGGGCGGTCGCGCTCCGGACGGTCAGAGACCCCGAAGAAGCCGCAGACGCTCTCCAGGACGCGTTCATCTCGGCGTTCAGAGCGGCCGGCAACTTCCGCGCCGAATCCCAGGTGACCACCTGGCTGCACCGGATCGTGGTGAACGCCTGCCTCGACCGGATCCGCCGCCGTCAGGCGCGGCCGACGGTCCCGTTGCCGGAAACCGGGTTCAACGAACCCGCGTCGCCGCGCGACTCGATGTCGGACCGCGAGACCAAGCTGGTCATCACCGCGGCGCTCGAGCAACTCCCCGAAGATCAACGCGCCCCGATCGTGCTTGTCGACGTCGAGGGCTATTCGGTGGCTGAGACGGCGAAAATGCTGGGCATCGCCGAAGGAACGGTCAAAAGCCGGTGTGCCCGAGGTCGCGCGAAGCTGGCCAAGGTTCTCGGTCATCTGCGGAACCCCGATGCGATTGCGAACGTCCCAACTTCCGAAAGCAAACGAGTCGGGGAGGGACGATGACGGACGAAAGTCGGGGGATTGGCGGGACCGTGGGTCCGCCGTGGTCTGTCGATGTGCTCGCCGACCTCCACGCGGGTGTGCTGGAGGACCACGAGGCAGCCGAGTTGTGGCCGCGCGTCAACGCCGATCCGCAAGCGCTGGCGATCATCGAAGCGCTGGAATCGACCACCGCAGATCTGGCCCTGCTGACAGCGGGGCCCGTCGAGCCGATGCCGGCGCATTTCGCGGCCAGGCTGGACGCGGCACTCGCCAACGAAGCCGGGCTACAGCGGGGAGAGCCCGCCGTCGCCCCGGTCGTCAGCCTCGACGCGGCTCGCAAGCGCCGGAACAAGCGCCTCGGCTGGGGCACGGGTGTCCTGGCCGTGGCCGCGGCGGCCGTCGCGGCCGTCGCGATCGCGTTGCCGGCCAGTCAGCAGGGTGGCGAGAGCTCGGTGGCCGCGCCACCCGCACCGTCGGCGTCGTCCGGCCAGGCCGGTTTGGGTGATCCGGTCGGCAGTGACGGCAGCGGAGCGGAAGCACTCATCGGCAAGTCGATGGGCGTGCGCGATTTCGGCCCGCTCGGCACCGAAGCCCGGCTCGACGCCTGTCTGAGCGCCGCCGGGCTGGATCCGCAGATCCGTCCGGCCGGCGTCCGGCCGGTCGCGGTCGACGGGAAGACCGACGTGCTGGTCATCCTCACCACCGGGAAGCTCGCCCAGTACCGCATCGTCGCCTTCGGACCGGACTGTGGCCCCGGCAATCCGTCCGTCCTCTTCGACAAGGTGATCGGCCAGAAGTAGCCCCAGCACCCCGAACGGACTTTTCCGGCGCTTTTCGCGGCCGGAAAGGTCCGTTCTGTGCATCCGGGTGGCCTAGGTGCGGCGCCAGTCACGCCCGGGAACACCGGCACCTACGATCGTGTTAGGCCTGATACAGGGTCACTACGAGCGGAGGTCACGGGTGACTGCCGAGAACATCAGGAACCTGATCATTGTCGGATCAGGACCTGCCGGATACACAGCTGCCGTTTACGCGGCACGGGCACAGCTCGAACCGCTGGTATTCGAGGGCACCCAGTTCGGTGGCGCGTTGATGACGACCACGGAGGTCGAGAACTTCCCCGGCTTCCGCGACGGCATCCAGGGTCCCGATCTGATGGAAGAGATGCGCAAGCAGGCCGAACGTTTCGGAGCCGAACTGCGCTCCGAGGACGTCGAGCAGCTGGACCTGACCGGCGACGTCAAGTACGTCACCGCGAACGGAACGCGCTACGCGGCCCGCGCGGTCATTCTCTCCATGGGTGCGGCGGCCAGGTACCTCAACGTGCCCGGCGAGCAGGAACTGCTCGGCCGCGGTGTGTCGTCCTGTGCCACCTGTGACGGGTTCTTCTTCCGCGACCACGACATCGTGGTCGCCGGTGGTGGCGACTCCGCGATGGAGGAGGCGACCTTCCTGACGAAGTTCGCCAAGTCCGTCACCGTGGTGCACCGCCGCGAGGAGTTCCGCGCCTCCAAGATCATGCTCGAGCGCGCCAAGGCGAACGAGAAGATCAAGTGGCAGCTGAACTCGGAGATCACCGAGGTCACCGGCGACGGCAAGGTCGACGGTTTGAAGCTGAAGGACACGATCACCGGCGAGGAGAAGACCCTCGACGTCACCGGGTTCTTCGTGGCGATCGGGCACGACCCCCGCAGCCAGCTCGTGCGTGGCCAGGTCGACGTCGACGACGCGGGCTACGTGGTCACCAAGGGCCGGAGCTCGTACACGAACCTGCCCGGTGTGTTCGCGGCAGGCGACCTGGTGGACCACACATACCGCCAGGCGATCACCGCGGCCGGCTCCGGCTGCACGGCGGCGATCGACGCGGAACGCTGGCTGGCGGAGAACGCGGGCGTCGAGTCCGCCCACGAGGCATCCGAGCTGGTCGGCGGCGGTTACGCCACTGCGATCTCGGGAAACTGATCTTCAACTTCGAGCAATCGGCGAACTGAGCTTTAACCACTGAAGGAGACAAGATGACCAACACCGTCAAGGTGACCGATTCGAGCTTCGTCGACGACGTACTGACCAGCGAAAAGCCGGTCCTCGTCGACTTCTGGGCGACCTGGTGCGGCCCGTGCAAGATGGTCGCGCCGGTGCTCGAAGAGATCGCGGGGGAAAACGGTGAGAAGCTGACCGTCGCGAAGCTCGACATCGACGAGAACCCGAACACTGCGCGTGACTACCAGGTGATGTCGATTCCGACACTGATCCTGTTCCAGGGCGGCAAGCCGATCAAGACGATCGTCGGCGCCAAGCCGAAGGCCGCACTGCTGTCCGACCTCTCAGACGTTCTCTGAAGCTGATCTCCACCGCTTAACCAGCCGAAACCCGGGTGTTACGTGTTCGAAGACACGGGCCACCCGGGTTTTGCTCGTTCGGAGGATTATTCTCAGCTCCGGACGGCCCGGCCGTTACTTCGAGTGTCGGAAATTCACCACGTTCGACGTGTTGACTCACCGACCGGGCCTGCGCGCTCACCCTGAGTTCGCAAGGCACAATAGAGAGCCTGGGTAGGCCCAGCCATGATTTTTTGTACCGCACCGGGAACGTCTCCGGTGCCCAAGGAAAGAGCGAGGAGTGCATGCGGGTACTCCGCCGCGGTGACGCCGGACCGGACGTCGCCGAGATCAGGTCCGTGCTGGCGGCATTGGACTTGCTTCCCCCGGTGACCGGAGCCGATGGCTTCGGAACCTTCGATGTCGCTGTGGAGCAGGCCGTTCGTGCCTTCCAGCAACGCCGTGGGCTGATCACCGACGGCATGGTGGGGGCGGTGACCTACCGGGCACTGCGTGGCGCGAGCTTCCACCTGGGAAGCCGCCCGCTCGCCCACCTGATGTCTTCGCCGTTGCACGGTGATGACGTCCTAACGTTGCAGGAGCGGCTCACCGAGCTCGGGTACAACGCCGGACGGCCGGACGGCATGTTCGGCCAGCAGACCGAGCTCGGCCTGCGCAACTTCCAGCGCGACATGGGTCTCGTCGTCGACGGCATCTGTGGCGCCGAGACGATCCGTGAGCTGCACCGGCTTTCCTCGCCGCGGGCCCGTGGCGGCAGCCCCGTGTTCCTGCGCGAGCAGGAGCAGGTCCGCAAGGCCGGCCCGAGGCTCCGTGGCAAGCGCATCGTGATCGACCCCGGCCACGGTGGCGCCGACCTCGGTGTCGTCGCCGGTGGCCTGCGTGAGGCGGATATCGCCTGGGACCTGGCCCGGCGGCTCGAAGGCCGGATGAAGGCCACCGGCATGGAGGCATTGATCTCCCGCGGGCCAAACCAGAGCCCCAGCGAGGTCGAGCGGGCGAAGTTCGCCAACGATGCCGGCGCCGACCTCTTCCTGTCGCTGCACAGCGACCAGAACTCGTCACCGGACGCGCAGGGTGTCGCCAGCTTCCACTTCGGCACCGGCACGGGCACGACGTCGACCATCGGTGAGCTGCTCGCGGGCTTCATCCAGCGTGAGGTCGCCGCGCGCACCGGCTTGCTCGACTGCCGCACCCACCCCAAGACGTGGGACATCTTCACCCGGACCCGCTGCCCGGCGGTACGGGTGGAGGTCGGCTACCTGACCAACCCCGGCGACCAGCGCCGGCTTTCCGATCCGGCCTTCCGCGATCTCGTCGCCGAAGGAATCCTGATCGCCGTCAAGCGCCTGTACCTGCTCGGCGAAGGTGACCAGCCCACCGGCACCTTCACTTTCGCCGACGTCCTGGCCTACGAACTGGCCAAAGCGGAGTAACTGAACCCCGCTAATCCGCTTCACTCCACTCCGGACAGCCCCCCGCCCTCCCAAGGGGGGCGGCCCCGGATCCAGTCTATCCATCCACAGGCTTCGTGACGCCCTCATCAGCAATCTGTGGATAACTCGCCCTTTCGTCCACAGCCATACACAACCTGGGGATGAGATCGGCACGGGGGTACTAGATGTGGTAGAGCCCACTCTGGTAGCCACTGTGGACAGCTGACCGGCACGCAAGCCGGGAAGGCCCCTTTCGTCCGTTTTCAAGCGCGATTCAAGCGCGGTTCAGACTCGGCTCGGCCGTGGTGATGGAAACCTGCCCGAGGAGGCGCTCCAACGCGGCCTCGACGTCTTCCTTCCACGAAATCCCGGATCGCAGCTCCAATCGGAGCCTCGGCCACTTCGGATGCGGGCTGACCGTCTTGAAGCCGACGGACTGCAGGAACTCCGCCGGGAGGACACAGCTGTGCTCCTCGAGTGAATCCTCGTCCGGCTTCGCGTCGCCGAAGGCCTCGATCGCCTTCACCCCGCGTCGCGTCAGGTCCTTGGCCACGGCCTGGACCAGCATCCGGCCCAGCCCACCACCGCGGAACTCCGGCAGGACCTGGAACGCGGTTAGCAGGACGGCGTCCGTGCCCGGCGGGGACGTCGGGAAAGCCTGGCCCCTCGGCACGGCGTTCGGCGGAGCGTAGAAGACGAATCCGACGGGCAGGGTGTCGCTGTAGACGATGCGACCACAGGAGCCCCATTCGAGCAGCACGCTCGAAACCCAGGCTTCCTTCTCGACCTCGGTGGCGCCGTACTCCTCGGCCTGCGCCCTCAGATGGGGCGCCACCTCCCAGTAGACGCACCGGCGGCAGCGCTTGGGCAACTGCTCCAGATTGTCCAGCGTGACGCCCACAACGCGTCGCGACACGCGACCTCCCCGCACACAGCTGACCGGCAAACCCTTGCTACGGCGCGTCGACGCGCACCTCGAAGACTCGTCCGAGGATAGGCCGATGTGATGAGCACCGAAAGGTCGGGAACCCCACAGGGTGGGGTGGTTACACTCGGGTGGGTCTACCCACAGGTAGCAGCTGAGCCGAAACAGTACCGAGTGAACCAGGGATGCCCTCTCATCCTGGTGGAGTGTCCGATGACCGAGAACCACCCCGCCAAGCCGCAAGCCGGCCACCACAACCTCGACCCCCACCTCGACAGGTACGCCGCGCGCACCGCCGGGATGACGGCGTCGGAGATCCGGGCCTTGTTCGCCGTGGCGAGCCGGCCCGAGGTCGTATCGCTCGCCGGGGGGATGCCGAACCTGGCCGCGCTGCCGCTGGCGACGCTGTCGACCCATGTCGCGGAGATCATCGCCGAGGACGGGCTGGTCGCGCTGCAGTACGGCTCCGCGCACGGGATTCCGGTGCTGCGGGAGCAGATCTGCGAGATCATGGCGCTGGAGGGCATCTCGGCCCACCCGGACGACATCGTGGTGACGGTCGGCTCGCAGATGGGCCTCGACATGGTCACCCGGCTGTTCTGCGACCCGGGCGACGTCGTCATCGCCGAGGGCCCTTCGTACGTCGGCGCGCTCGGCTCGTTCACCGCGTACCAGGCCAACGTGATCCACGTGACGATGGACAACGACGGCCTGGTGCCCGAGGCGCTGCGTGAGGCGCTCGCGCAGGCCAAGAAGCACGGGCAGCGCGTCAAGTTCCTCTACACGATCCCGAACTTCCACAATCCCGCCGGCGTGACGATGGCCGTCGAGCGGCGCGCGGAGATCCTCGAGATCTGCCGCCAGTACAACGTGCTCGTCGTCGAAGACAACCCATACGGGTTACTCGGCTTCGACGGCCAGACGTACCCGGCGCTGCGGTCGATGGACCCGGACAACGTCGTGTACCTCGGCTCGTTCTCGAAGACGTTCGCCTCCGGCCTGCGGGTCGGCTGGGTGCTCGCGCCGCACGCGGTCCGCGAGAAGCTCGTCCTGGCGGCCGAGTCGGCGACGCTGTGCCCGCCGACGCTCAACCAGATGATCGTCTCCCGCTACCTTTCCACGCACGACTGGCAGGGCCAGATCAAGACGTTCCAGGAGAACTACCGCGAGCGGCGTGACGCCATCCTGTCGGCGCTCGTCCAGCACATGCCCGCGGGCTGCACCTGGACGCACCCGGACGGCGGCTTCTACGTCTGGCTGACCGTGCCGGAAGGTGTTGACACCAAAGCGATGTTGCCGCGCGCGGTGACCGCACGGGTGGCGTACGCGTCCGGAACCGGTTTCTATGCCGACGGATTCGGCAGCCGCCAGCTGCGGCTGTCCTACTGCTACCCGACGCCGGAGCGGATCCGCGAGGGTGTCCGGCGGCTCGCCGCGGTGCTCGAGTCCGAAATGGACCTGGTGCGTACCTTCGGTAACGTGAAGTCGCGCGCGATCTCCGGGCCGGAGTCGCCTTCCCCGGACACGGCGTGAGCGCGTTGACATACGACAGCGCTCGTCCGTCCACAATAGACATTTGACGAAGGAGCCCTCAGTGGCTGAACGCACCGTTGCCGTGCTTGCCGGCGGACTTTCCCACGAGCGCGACGTTTCCCTGCGTTCCGGCCGGCGGCTTTCGGTCGCCCTGCGCGGCCAGGGGCTGACCGTCGAAGAGTGGGACACCGACGCCGGGCTGATCGAGCGGCTGCGCAAGCATCGCCCGGACGCGGTCATCGTCGCGCTGCACGGCGGCGAGGGCGAGAACGGGTCTGTGCAGACGGTCCTGGAGATGCTCGAAGTCCCGTATGTCGGCACGAGCTCGCAGGGCTGCCGCCGCGCGTGGGACAAGCCGACAGCCAAGGCATTGCTGGAGAAGTCCGGCTATGCCACGCCCGCGTGGGTCGTGTTGCCGCACAGCACATTCCGGGAACTGGGGGCGCAGGACGTGCTGGACGCCATCGTCGAGCGCCTGGGCCTGCCGCTGATCCTCAAGCCCGACCAGGGTGGCTCCGCGCTCGGCACGCAGGTCGTCCGTGAGGCGTCGGAACTGCCGGCCGCGATGGTCGGCTGCTTCGCCTACGGGGACACCGTGCTCGCCGAGCGTCTCGTCGAAGGCGTCGAGGTGGCCGTGACGGTTATCGAAACCGACGCCGGTCCCGTCGCCCTGCCTGCCGTCGAGATCGTGCCGGAGAACGGGGTCTACGACTACACCGCTCGCTATACCGCCGGGCTGACGGACTTCTTCGCGCCCGCCCGTCTTTCGGATGAATCCGCGAAGGCAGTCGGCGAACTGGCCGTCGCGGCGCACCGCTTGCTCGGACTGCGCGACATCTCCCGGACCGACGCCATCGTGTGTGAAGACGGGACGGTCCAGTTCCTCGAAGTCAACCTCTCGCCGGGGCTGACCGAAACCTCGACGGTGCCGATGGCCGTCGAAGCGTCCGGTTCTTCCCTCGGCTCGGTTTTCGGCGAGCTCGTGTCGCGCGCGGTCGAGCGTCGTAGCTGATTTTCGCGACCGGTTTTCCACTACTCCCCGTAGTGGAAATCAGTGCTCTGAGCAATCATCACCGTGACGAAACACCCCGGTGTAATCCCTAGTCGGTTTCAGATGTCTCTTTTGTCTTATTTCCGTCGATGATTTGAACGATGCGTTCAAGATCGTCAACGGAGCCGAATTCGAGGACGATCCGGCCTTTGCGACGTCCCAAGTCCACTTTGACGCGAGTGTCGAAGCGATCCGAGAGCCGATCCGCGAGGTCCTGCAACCCCGGCGCCTGGATCGGCTTGCGCGGTGCGGGCTTCGCCTTGGCCGGCTTCTCGTTCTTGTTCAACATCACGGCTTCTTCGGTGGCGCGGACGGACATGCCCTCCGCGACGATCCGCGCCGCCAGCTCTTCCTGGCTTCCCGCGTCCTCCAAAGACAGCAACGCCCGCGCGTGCCCGGCCGAAAGCACCCCGGCCGCGACCCTTCGCTGCACCGCGAGGGGGAGCTTCAGCAAGCGGATCGTGTTGGTGATCGCCGGCCGGCTGCGGCCGATACGGCTCGCGAGCTCCTCGTGCGTGACCGCGAATTCGTCCAGCAGTTGCTGATAAGCCGCGGCCTCTTCGAGCGGGTTGAGCTGAACTCGGTGGATGTTTTCGAGCAACGCGTCGCGCAGCATCGCCTCGTCGGCGGTCTGCCGGACGATCGCCGGAATGACTTCCAGCTCGGCCTGCTGTGACGCGCGGAGCCGCCGTTCACCCATGACGAGCTCGTACTCACCGCCCGGCAACTCACGGACGACGATCGGCTGCATGAGCCCGAACTCGCGGATCGAGTGCTCGAGTTCGGCGAGTGCCTCCTCGTCGAACACCTGCCGCGGCTGCTTCGGGTTCGGCTTGATCGAGGTGACCGGCACCTCGCGATAGACGGCGCCCGCCACCTCGCCACTGCTCGAAGCGGCCGATCCGTTGACCCCGGCCGTCATCCGATCGCCGTCACGGGGAGCCGAATCGGCTCGCCCGTCCGCGTTGTTCGAGCGGTCATGAGGAGCAGGAGACGGACTGGAACCCGGTGGGGGGCCGGTCGGAATCAATGCCGCCAAACCCCGGCCGAGGCCGCCCCTGCGTTCCGTCATAATTTTCCGCCCTTCGATCCGTTTGTTGTGCCGCGCTCGGCTACCTCGCGAGCGGCGTCCATATAGCTCATGGCGCCCCGAGATCCAGGGTCGTACGCGAGGACCGTCTGGCCGTATCCGGGGGCCTCAGAGACCTTCACGCTCCGCGGAATGACCGTGTTGAGGACGGTGTCGCCGAAGTGGTTTCGCACCTCCTGTGTCACCTGGTCCGCCAGCTTCGTGCGGCCGTCGTACATGGTGAGCAGGATCGTGGAGACCACGAGTTCACGGTTCAGGTGCGCCTGGACGAGCTCGATGTTGCTGAGCAGTTGGCCGAGCCCCTCAAGGGCGTAGTACTCGCACTGGATCGGGATCAGCACTTCCTGCGCGGCGACCATCGCGTTGACCGTCAAGAGGCCGAGCGAAGGCGGGCAGTCGATGAAGACGTAGTCGACGCCGATCTCGTCGAGGACCTCCTTGGAGAGCGCCTCCTTGAGGCGGTGCTCCCGGGCGGCCATCGAGACGAGCTCGATCTCGGCACCGGCGAGGTCGATCGTCGCCGGCACGCAGAAGAGGTTGGGGGACTGCTCGCTGATCGCGGACGCCTCGGCCAGAGACACCTCACCGATCAGCACTTCGTAGATGGACGGGGTGCCGGATCGGTGCTCGATGTTCAGCGCGGTACTCGCGTTGCCCTGAGGGTCGAGGTCGATCACGAGCGTCTTCAGTCCGTGGACGGCGAGCGCGGCAGCCAGGTTGACGGTGCTCGTGGTCTTACCCACGCCGCCCTTCTGGTTCGCGACGGTCAGCACGCGGCGGTGATCTGGGCGGGGGAGTGTGTTCGCCTTCGGGTGCAGGATGCGAGCGGCTCGCATCGCTTCTTCGCCGATCGGCGTCCAGCCCAACTCGTGGCCGGTGCTCGCGGAGTCTTGTGACGGCAGATTCACCGGTCGAGACACCTCCTCTATATAGACGGCTCATTGGCGTTCGGGACCGCGCCGTTTCACGTGGAACATCGCGGCTTCGTGCTCTGGTGCGTTAGCTCTGCTTGCCTCGTTGCCGAGCAGACTTGGGGGGTAGACGTTTGATCAGGACGACGGTGCTGGGTACTTCGAGAACCCCGGCACCGCACTCGGCGATCTCCGGCTGAGCGCCACCGGCCCTGCGGACGGCGTCACGGTCACGTTCGATCTCCTCGGCCGCACTCGCTCCCTTGAGAGCGAGCAGCAACCCTTCCGGGCGAACCAGCGGCAGGCACCAGCCCGCCAAGCGAGCGAGCGGAGCGACCGCCCGGGCTGTGACGACATCCGCGCCGCCGACCTGCTTACGCACTTCTCGCTCCTCGGCGCGCCCGCGCACGATGGTAATGGGAAGCTCTAACGTCTCGACAACTTCGGCGAGCCAGTCCACCCGGCGGGCCATCGGTTCGAGAAGAACGATATCCAGGTCCGGTCGACTGATCGCGAGCGGTATCCCCGGGAGCCCCGCACCGGAGCCGACGTCGACCACACGGACACCGTTCGGGATGTGCTCACCGATCACCGCGGAGTTGAGCACGTGCCGCTCCCAGAGCCGCTCCACCTCACGCGGCCCGATGAGCCCCCGCTCGACTCCGTGCTTCTCCAACATCTCGACGTACCGCGCGGCCAGCTCCACGTGCTCACCGAACACCTGCGCCGCTGCCGACCGGACCGAGATTGCGACGCCGTCCAAACTCACTGACCACTCCTCAACAGTCCCTGTTTCACGTGAAACGGGGTTCGCTTGATTGTCCCCGAAGCCGACGACAAAGCGGAGCGACAGACCGCAAGTGTGGACAACTCCACTGCATGGTTGGGCCGTTCGCGTCATTTGTGGATGGACGGAGCGCCCAGAGAAGTCGCACCTCGCGATGACCGGCCCGTTCACCCGACGACATCACCGAGCGAAGGCGCGTGCCGGCGAGCTGCCCAGTCGACTCGAAGCACGGCAGGCGCCTGCGCTCAGCGACGCGTTAAGGACGTCACCGCTTGGCGACGGCAAGCGGCAACCGAGGCTGGCCCGCCAGGCGGGACGGTAGGCATCCACGAAGGGACACTCGCGGGCAGCCCCTGATGCCGGGGCAGAGCGGACGTGGCGAGCAGGCCGGGCTTCGGAGGACTCAGCACCGCCGGAGCAGGCGCGGCAATCGACTCCACTCCTGTGGCAACGCTCCACAGCGAACAGGCCCTCTGCCGCACACGCCTGATCCCCGATCTCAGTCGCCGACCGGTCGCGGACGAACCGCCACCCAAGCAAGCAGCCGAGCGCGGCCCGCTTCGACCGGTGGGGCGGTGGGCATTCACGAAACGATGCTCGTCAGCAGAACTTGGCGCCTGGGTCAGAGCGGACGTGGCGAGCAGGCCGGGTCTCAGAGGACTCGGCGCCGCCAGGAGACAGGCGTGAGCTTGACCGCCGTCTCCACTCCAGCAGCAACCCTCCGTAGGGAACGGGACATCTGCCGGACGTGTCGAATCCCCGATCGCGATCGCCGACCGGTCGTCACGGCGAGCGGCGTCGGCCGCAGCCGACTCGACCTCGCCACCGGACCTCCGCCCAGCCTCAGCCGAGATCGTTCGCGAGCACGAGCACCAACGGACTGACCATCCTCCGCGCCATCCCACAGATGGTTCGCTCTACGGAGCGGAGTGAGGCGCGCCCAGCCGGATCCGGATCGAAGCGGCTCGTCTCTGTCGGGCCTCCGACCGAACCGGCTGGAGGCGGAGCTCACCGAAGCGCCGCCCATCCGTCATCGCCGTTTCACGTGAAACGCGCCGCCTCACTCACCGAACCCGGCCCACCCGGTTTCACGTGAAACCGCGTCCGACCCACCGCACAAAAAAGCGGCCCACCGAAAATCCGGTGAGCCGCTTCTCGCTGAAACCAAACCGCGCTACGCGTCGGGGAAGACCACCACGCGCCGCTTCGGGTCTTCGCCTTCGCTCTCGCTGCGAACGCCGTCGACAGCGGCGACCGCGTCGTGCACGACCTTCCGCTCGAACGGGCTCATCGGCTGAAGGCGAACCTTCTCGCCCGAAGACACCACGGTCTCCGCCGTCGTCTTACCCAACTCGCGGAGCTCCTCACGACGGTCCGCGCGCCAGCCCGCGATGTCCAGCATCAGCCGGCTGCGCGAGCCGGTCTCTTGCTGGACCGCCAGGCGGGTCAACTCCTGCAGCGCTTCGAGCACGTTGCCGCGGGCGCCGACGAGCTTCTCCAGATCCTCGCCGCCGTCGATGCTGACGATCGCGCGTCCGGCTTCGACGTCCAGATCGATGTCACCGTCGTAGTCGAGCAGGTCGAGCAACCGCTCGAGGTAGTCACCGGCGACGTCGCCTTCGTGCACGAGTACGTCGTCATCGACACCGCTGTGGCGGCTCGGCTTTCCTTCGCTAGAAGCCTCGGCCGATTCGTCAGCTACCTCCGCAGCCGCGACGTCGTCCTGCTCGGCGTCGATCGTTTCGATCGTCTCCGACATCATTCGTCTCCTCTCCAGACCCGGCAGCGTCAGCGACGCTTGCGGCCCGACTTCTTAGTTGAGTCGTGGATCAGGCCCGGGACACCGGTGCCGTTTTCTTGAGCGCCGTCGGTCGCCTTGGGAGCGTCCGTGGTCGGCTGCTTCGGTGTGGGTCCGTTCTTGGGCGCGGTGTTGGGCTGAGCGAAACCGTGGGGCGAGCCGGGCTTGACGACCTTCTTGCCTTGCTGGTTCTTCCGCTGGACCGGCTTCTGCCCGACAGCGGGCTTCTGCCCGACGGCCGGCTTCTGTCCGGGCTTCGGGCCGAGCGCGGTGCGCTTCTCGATGGCCTCGGCCTTCTTGATCTCTTCTTCCTTGTCGATCTTGGTGTAGACCAGGCGCTGCTGCATCAGGGTCCAGCCGTTGTTGGCCAACCAGTAGAAGAGCAGTCCGAGCGGGAAGAGCGCACCGAACACGAGGACACCGAGCGGGAAGATGTACATCGTGAGCTTGTTCATCATCGCGGTCTGGCCGGTGGCCGACTCGGGGTTCTGACGGCTCACCGAGTGACGCGCGGTCAAGTGGGTCGCGGCGGCCGCGACGATCATCAGCGGGATCGCGACGGGGGCGACGTTCCAATGGAAGCCACCGCCGCCGGTGCCGCCGACCATGCTGACGCCGTTGTGGATGGCGGCGCCGAGGTCGACGCCGAAGAGCTTCGCATTGACGTACGACTCGACGTCGGCCTTGCCGAAGAAGTAGTTCTCGGTCTTCTGGTCGAGCGGGAGGTTCGTGAACGTCCGGAGCACGTGGTTAAGACCGATGAAGACCGGGATCTGCAGCAGCATCGGCAGGCAGCTGCCAAGCGGGTTGACGCCGTGCTCCTTCTGGAGCTTCTGCATCTCCGCCGCTTGCCGCTGCCGATCGTTCTTGTACTTCGCCTGGACCTTCTTCATCTCCGGCGCGAAGTCCTGCATCTTCTTCATCGACCGGACCTGGTTGACGAACGGCTTGAACATGATGCCGCGGACGGTGAACGTCAAGAAGATGATGCCGAGGATCCACGAGATCGCGGTGGCTTCCCCGAATACCGCCCCGAAGACCTTGTGCCAACACCACAATATGAAGGACACGGGGTAGTAGATGAATTCGAGCGACACGGAACTACTCCTCGGTTGATGTAGCAGGTCTCTGGGCGCGCCACGAGAACTTCTCGGGCACCGGGTCGCGGCCAGGCATGGTCCAGGGACCACAGCGCAAGAGCCGGCGCGCCGCGAGATAGGAACCGCGAGCGGCACCGTGCCGCGTCAACGCCTCCACCGCGTATGCGCTACAGCTGGGATAGAACCGGCAAGCCGGTGGCAAGAAAGGCGAAATCGCCTTGCGATAGAACTTGATCGGCAGCAGCAGGACCCATGCGACCGGGCCCGGCCGGGGTTCGCCCGCGGGCTCTTCAGTGGGGATCGTCTGCTCTGTACTCACACCGTCGTTCACACCGCTGGTCCGTTGTCGTGGTTCGCGTCGCGCGAGCGCGTCTGCTTGACGGGCGCGCCACCTTCCGGCGAACGCCCCGGCAACAGACCGAGCCGTCGCAGGGAGGCGTCGAGATCCGAGCCGAGTTCTCTGCTGGTCGCGTTCGCGGCCGGAGGCAAGGCCCGTACCACCAACGAACTACCCGGCGGCAATGTTCCTAACCGCGCCATCACAAGATGACGAAGTCGTCTCGTCACCCGGTGGCGTACCACCGAGTTTCCCACGGCCTTGCTCACCACAAAACCCGCCCGGGCTGCCTCGGCAGGCCCTGGCGGGTCCGTGGTCAGTGCGTGTACGACGAGACGACGCTTACCGGCCCGCGCGCCGCGACGCATGACGACACGAAAGTCCTCACTGCGCCGCACACGCGCGGCAGCCGGCAACACGGCGCGCCTCGAAGACGGCCGAATCAGGCGGACAGCGTCTCGCGGCCCTTACGACGGCGGGCACCCAAGATGGCCCGGCCGGCGCGAGTCCGCATGCGCAGACGGAACCCGTGGGTCCGAGCCCGGCGACGGTTGTTCGGCTGGAAGGTGCGCTTACCCTTGCTCACGGCTCAAAATCTCCTGGTCTCGACTTCTTCTCGCCTCGTCGTCAGGCGTGTCGTGCTGACGCACGGCAGTCTGTGGCGTCTCCTACCAACGTGTGGTCTCGTCACTTCCAGCGACGACAAACAAGGGCACACAAAACTCACCCATTGCAGGCGGGAGACCTTACGAGGGTACGCACCCGCTTCGGGGTCTGCGAAACCGGCCCCTCGACCACAGACCGCGACGGGCTCGCCACGACCGGGTCCGGCCACGCTCCAGCATCAACTGGCAACACGCCGTGGCCCGTGAAATGCTTTACGACCAGGACGTCTTGTGGCAGAGCGCGGGTCTTGTTAACGTGCCTGTCTCGAACTTGCCGGTCCACGTGCACTGAGCAGCCCGTGCCGGTCTTGCGGTACGGAAGACGCTGCCGGGGAAGTGGAGGCTCCGGTGGCGTTCGTTGAGCCCGCGGAGGGAGTCCGCGCGGGTCGCCGTACATTAGTGCACAGCTGTGGACAACTATGTGGATACCTGCTGCTTCGGTGAACGTTTGGGGTCCCAAAAGACGGCCTGCAGCACTCCGTGGGGTGGTTTCGCACCGACGGAGTGATGTTCGACGTGCACAGCGAGTTCTGACGGGTCAGCTTCAACGTCATCTACAGGGCATCAAACAGCAGGGTCGACTAGATGAATGGCCGGCGAGGGGAGGGGAGCCAGCAGGTGTCCGAACACCAGGTAAATCTGGGTGTCATCTGGGAGCAGGTGGTCCGGGAGCTGTCCGACGGCACCCTGTCCCCCCAGCAACGGGCGTGGATGCGGGTGACCAGGCCGATCGGACTCCTCGACGGCACGGCCCTGCTCGCCGCTCCCAGCGACTTCGCGAAAGAAGCCATCGAGCGCGCGCTGCGTGGCGCGATCACCGAGGCACTTTCACGGCGCCTCGGCCGTGACGTCTCGCTCGCGGTGAAGGTCGACAGCACCGAATCCGTCGTGAGTTCGCCGCCGCCGGTACCCCGCTATACGACGTCACCCGGTAGGGGGGATTTACCCGATCCCCGTGAGAACGGCTCCGGCTCCGCGATAGAACAGCCTCCGCTCGCTCAGCCCGAGAAGATCCTGCACCAGTCCGCCCGGCGCACGCCGGCGGAACTGGCGGAGCTCGCCAAGGTCGAAGACGGTGATGAAGAAGTGGACGAAGAAGGCGACGCGCTGGCCGCGGTGCACGACATCTGGCCTTCGTTCTCGGGGCGACCCGTCGCGGGTCAGCCCTATACCGCTCCCGCCCAGCCGCAGACTTCCAAGACGCGCCTGAACGAGAAGTACACGTTCGACACCTTCGTCATCGGTGCGTCCAACCGGTTCGCGCACGCGGCCTCGGTCGCCGTCGCCGAAGCGCCTTCGCGGGCATACAACCCGTTGTTCATCTGGGGCGAGTCCGGTCTCGGCAAGACGCACCTGCTGCACGCTGTCGGGCACTACGCCCAGCGGCTGTTCCCCGGCATGCGCGTGCGGTACGTGTCGACCGAGGAGTTCACGAACGACTTCATCAACTCCCTGCGAGACGACCGCAAGGTCGCCTTCCAGCGCCGGTATCGGGATATCGACATCCTCCTCGTCGACGACATCCAGTTCCTGGAGGGCAAGGAAGGTACTCAGGAGGAGTTCTTCCATACCTTCAACACCTTGCACAACCAGAACAAGCAGATCGTCGTCTCCTCGGACCGTCCGCCGAAACGACTCGAAACCCTCGAGGACAGGCTGCGTACCCGGTTCGAGTGGGGTCTGATCACCGACATCCAGCCCCCGGAGCTCGAAACCCGGATCGCGATCCTTCGCAAGAAGGCCGCGCAGGACCGGCTCGACGCCCCCGGCGACGTCCTGGAGTTCATCGCGACCCGCGTCGAGGCGAACATCCGGGAGCTCGAAGGCGCGCTGATCCGGGTGACGGCGTTCGCGTCGCTGAACCAGCAGCCCGTCGACATCAGCCTCGCCGAAATCGTGCTGCGCGATCTGATCCCGGATTCGCACGCCCCGGAAATCACCGCGCCGACCATCATGAGCGTCACCTCCGAATTCTTCGACGTCTCGCTCGAAGACCTGTGCGGTCCGGGTAAAACGAAAGCGCTCGCGACGGCCCGCCAGATCTCGATGTACCTCTGCCGGGAACTGACGGACATGTCGCTGCCGAAAATCGGCCAGACCTTCGGCGGCCGCGACCACACCACGGTCATGCACGCGGACAAGAAGATCCGCAAGGAAATGGCCGAGCGCCGTCGGATCTACGACCAGGTGCAGGAACTGACCTCCCGCATCAAGCAGCGCGCGCGCCAGTAGCGGCAGCGGACAGGACTCCCGAGGGGGTCTCCGGCACGGAACACGTGCCGGAGACCCCCTTTCTTGTGTGTCCATACGTGCCCAGAAGGGCACAGTCGCGGCTTCGGTCACGCCCGAAGCGCCGCTGAAGCCCTCAGAAACGGCCCAGAAGCGCCTCAACAGCGTCCACAGTGCCTCTCCTTATATATGTACGAATCCGTGACCTAACGGAGGCCGACACCTTCGTGGCGCCCGCTGATGGCTCGAAACCTGTTGTGCCGCAACGATTTCTCCCCACCATGTGCACAGTTGCCCCACAGGCGCGGTGGATCTCCCAACAGCGCCAACGGGTTTTGCTCCACAATCCGTCCCCAGGCAATCCACAGGGTGTGCACAGGTCTGTCCCCACGAAGTCCACAGTGATTCCACACGCCATACACATCCTGTGCACATCACTCGTCAGAGCGATTCAGGTCACGGAGTTCATGCACAGGAGGGGCTCGAAACCATCCCCAAACCTGGGGACAACCATGGGGACAACCGGCGAAATCTGGGGACAGGCCGAACGCGGGAAAAATTCATCCACCGGCCGCCCGAAACCATCCACGGGGTGAGGACCCGGATGTCCACACGGCTACACGGCCCCGGACCTGCGAATACGGCACCTGTCCACACAATCCACAGCACTTACTATTACTGCTGTTAAGAAAATCTCTTGAAGAAAAGAAAAAGATAAAAACAACGCAGGGGCCGAACTGGGGACAGCTTGCTCAAAGCGTGTCTTTTGTCGACATGTCGATGGTGAGGCCGAAGTGACGCCGCCCCCGGTGACGGCCTAACGTGGGACCCCACACCAGGTCCACCGCGCCGCTCCTTGACGCCGGGCCACCACACGGCGAGGTCTCAGGCCGCTCGGATCTCCGGGCGCCGTCCCCAGACCCGTTTGATCTTCTCGAGCTGTAGAGCTCGGCTGTCGAAAGGATGCGAGGATGAAGATCCGCGTCGAGCGTGACGGGCTCGCCGACGCCGTGGCTTGGGTGGCACGAAGCTTGCCGTCCAGACCTCCGGTGCCGGTACTCGGTGGAGTTCTGCTCGATGCCGGTTCGGACGGTTCCAGTGATTCGCTGACCGTCTCCGGCTTCGACTACGAGGTTTCCGCGACGGTCGGTGTCGCCGCGACGATCGCCGACGGCGGCCGTCTGCTGGTTTCCGGCAGGCTTCTCGCCGACATCACCAAGTCCCTCCCGAACCAGCCGGTCGAAATCGCCGTCGACGGCGCGCGTGCGTCGATCACCTGTGGCAGCGCCCGGTTCAGCCTGCCGACCATGCCGGTCGAGGACTACCCGCAGCTGCCAGCCCAGCCCGCTTTCGCCGGGGAACTGGCGGGCGACGCGTTCGGCCAGGCGGTCACGCAGGTCGCGATCGCTTCCGGCAAGGACGACACGCTCCCGATGCTCACCGGCATGCGGCTCGAGATCTCGGGCCGCACGCTGACGCTGGTCGCCACCGACCGGTTCCGGCTCGCCATGCGCGAGTTCACCTGGGAGCCGGCCGACGGTCTCGCCGACGCCGCGGTGCTCGTCCCGGCGAGGACCCTTGCCGAAGCCGCGAAGTCGCTCGGTTCGAGCGGCGCCACGGTCCAGCTCGCGCTGGCCAGCGGCGAAGGCCTGCTCGGCCTGACCGGTTCCGGCCGTTCGACGACGACCCGGCTGCTCGACGCCGAGTTCCCGCCGTACCGCCAGCTACTCCCGGCCCAGCACACCTCCCGAGCGGTCATCGAAGTTTCCGCGCTCACCGAGTCGATCAAGCGTGTTTCGCTGGTCGCCGAGCGTGGCACCCAGGTCCGGCTCGAATTCGCCGACAACTCGCTGCGGCTCTCCGCCGGTGGCGACGACGAAGGCAGCGCCGAAGAAGAGTTGCCGGTCGAGTACGAAGGCGACCCGGTCACCATCGCGTTCAACCCGGGCTACCTCGTCGATGGTCTCGGCGCGCTCCACGTCGACCGCGCTGAGCTGACCTTCACCACGCCGAACCGCCCGGCCCTGATCAAGCCCGCCGACGAGCAGGGCAACGTCGTTCCGGGTTACCTGTACCTGTTGATGCCGGTCCGCCTGCCGGGCTGAGCTCGCTTCGACAAACCTTTTTCTTATCTTGCGGACAGCCTTTGTGGAGGGGATCTCATGGTGCAGCTGGGTTTGATCGGCCTTGGCAAGATGGGCTTCAACATGCGCGAGCGGATTCGCGCGGCCGGGCACGAGGTAATCGGTTACGACCGGAACCCGGACGTCACGGATTCGTCGTCGCTCGAGGACATGGTGTCCAAACTGGCCGGTCCGCGGATCGTCTGGATCATGGTCCCGTCCGGTGACCCGACGCGGCAGACCATCGTCGAGCTGAGCAACCTCCTGGCCGAAGGTGACATGGTCATCGACGGCGGGAACTCGAAGTTCACCGACGACAAGCTGAACGCGGACCTGTTGGCGGCCAAGGGAATCGGCTATGCCGACGTCGGGGTCTCCGGTGGTGTGTGGGGCAAGGACAACGGTTACGGCCTGATGGTCGGCGGGGCCGCTTCGGATGTCGAGCGGGCGATGCCGATCTTCGACGCGCTGCGTCCGGAGGGTCCGCGCGAGGAAGGCTTCTCGCACGCTGGGCCGGTCGGCGCCGGGCACTACGCGAAGATGATTCACAACGGCATCGAATACGGGATGATGCAGGCCTTCGCCGAGGGCTTCGAACTCCTCGAAGCTTCGAAGGTCGTCGAGAACGTGCCGGCCGTGATCAAGGGCTGGCAGCGCGGGACCGTCGTCCGGTCGTGGCTGCTCGACCTCCTGGTGCGCGCGCTGGAGGAGGACCCGGAGCTCGACGACCTCGAAGGCTTCGTCGAGGATTCGGGTGAAGGCCGCTGGACCTTGGAAGAGGCGATCAACAACGCGGTGCCGGCGCCGGTCATCTCGGCCGCGCTGTTCGCGCGGTTCGCCTCGCGGCAGGAGCACTCGTCCGCGATGCGCGCCGTCGCCGCGCTGCGCAACCAGTTCGGCGGGCACGCCGTTAAAAAGGTCGGCGACTAGCCCGCCCGTCGCCCGACCACCACCCCTCATCGAGCTGCGCGCTAGGTAACAACCGCCTTGTACTTAAGACATCTCCAAGTCACCGACTTCCGCTCGTGGGAGCTCGCTGATCTTGCGTTGACGCCGGGCGCGACAGTGCTGGTCGGCCAGAACGGCCGTGGCAAGACCAACCTGCTCGAAGCGATCGGTTATGTCGCGACACTCAGTTCGCACCGTGTCTCCTCGGATTTACCACTGGTGAGACACGGTGCCGAGCGGGCGCTGGTGCGGGTCGCGGTGGTCAACGACGACCGCGAACTGACCGTCGAGCTGGAGATCACCCCGGGCAAGGCGAACCGCGCGCGGATCAACCGTGGCTCGGTCGGCAAGCCACGCGACATCCTCGGCATCCTGCGCACGGTGCTGTTCTCCCCGGAGGACCTGGCGCTCGTGCGGGGCGATCCCGGTGAACGTCGTCGCTTCCTCGACGAGCTGCTCGTGCTGCGCGCCCCTCGATACGCCGGCGTCCGCGCCGACTACGAGAAGGTGCTCAAACAGCGGAACGCCCTGCTCAAGACGGCGGGCAAACGCAAGGGCACCGGTCGCGAAGACCCGTACGCGTTGTCGACGCTCGAAGTCTGGGACGGTCACCTCGCGGCGTCCGGCGCGCAGTTGCTCGCGGCCCGGCTGAACCTCGTCGCCGACTTGGCTCCTTATACGGCCGCGGCCTACGCGGGCGTGGCGCCGGACTCGCGACCGACGAAGATCAGCTATCGGTCGAGTCTCGGCGAAGCCTTGCCCAAGGACTACGGCGTCCCCAACGGGGAACGCGCCGACATCCAGAAACTGACGGATCTGCTGATCCAGGCCATGGCCGACTCGCGGAAGGTCGAACTGGAGCGCGGCGTCAGCATGGTCGGCCCGCATCGCGACGAGCTCGAGCTGGTGCTGGGTGAGGCACCGGCGAAGGGCTACGCGAGCCACGGTGAGTCCTGGTCGTTCGCGCTCGCGCTGCGACTCGGATCCTACGAACTCCTGCGTGGCGAAGCCGGGGAACCGGTCTTGCTGTTGGACGATGTGTTCGCCGAGCTCGACCGCCGACGGCGGTCGCGGCTCGCGGAGGTGGCTGCGAGTGCCGAACAGGTGCTCGTGACCGCCGCGGTAGAGGAAGACGTACCAGCTGAGCTGGCCGGATCTCGTTTTTCGGTCGCGGATGGTGAGGTCAACCGTGTCTGAGCCTGAACCCACAAGATCAAATCGACCACGCGCGGTGACCGGCAAGTCCCCAGACTCCCCCCGAACTGGGGACAAACCTGTGGATAGTGTGGATAACACTGTGCACGGGTTATCGCCGCGCGTGACGAAGAGGCCAAATGGGGGTCTTGACACCCCTCAAGGGCGGGCTAACCCGTCTGGGGGGCCTCGTTCGAGTACCCAGCGTGACGACGCCGTTGGGCCAAACGTGAACGACAATCCACAATCGCCGGGGCGGGATCTTGTCAAAGCCGCACTGGAAGGCGCGCGCGAGAAAGCGAAGGCCCGCGGCGTCGAACCGGGCCGACGGCCGCGTGTCGTTGGTGGCAAAGGCGGCGTCGGCGGCCAGAGTCCTCGACGTCGTCGCTGGTCAGGGCCCGGCGCGGATCAGCGCGACCCGCAGCCGTTCGGCCGGATCGCCTCCAGGATCGCCGTCGAACGCGGCTGGAACGCCAGTCTCGCGAACGGCCAGGTTTTCGGGCAGTGGGCGCGGCTCGTCGGGGAAGACGTCGCCGAGCACGCCCAGCCGGTGGCGCTCAAAGACGGCGAACTGACCGTTCGTGCCAGCTCAACGGCCTGGGCGATGCAGCTCCGCACCCTTCAGGGCCAGCTGCTGGCCAAGATCGCGGCCGTCGTCGGCCACGGCGTGGTGAAGAAGATGCGCATCCACGGCCCGACAGCGCCGAGCTGGCGAAAAGGCTACCGGCACGTGTCCGGCCGCGGTCCCCGTGACACGTACGGCTGACACGGCGAGAGTGCTCCGAGAAGCGATTTACTGACGCTCGGCTACGGATTTTCCCATCCCAAGGCGCGTTCGTGGCTCTGTGAGGAAACTAGCGGTGTCCTTGCCGCATGTGAGCGGACACGGCCAAGTAGGATGTACGGAGTAACCGTCCTGTGGGGCGAGACGAGGAGAAAACAAGCCGGTGGCACCGAACGAGAACGAGTACAACGCGCAGTCAATCACCGTGCTCGAGGGCCTCGACGCAGTTCGCAAGCGCCCCGGCATGTACATCGGTTCCACCGGTGAACGCGGCCTCCACCATCTTATCTGGGAGGTCGTGGACAACTCCGTCGACGAGGCGATGGCAGGTCACGCGACGAAGGTCGACGTCACCCTGCTCGCCGACGGCGGGGTCCGGGTCATCGATGACGGCCGTGGCATCCCGACCGAGATGCACCCGACGGAGCACAAGCCGACCGTCGAGGTCGTGCTGACCGTCCTGCACGCCGGTGGAAAGTTCGACAGCGACTCCTACGCGGTGTCCGGTGGCCTCCACGGTGTCGGCGTGTCCGTGGTGAACGCGCTGTCGTCGGCCTTCGACATCGACATCCACCGCAACGGCAAGCACTGGCGCCAGCACTACAACCACTCGGTTCCCGAGGAACTGATCGAGGTCGGCCCCAGCGACAAGCGCGGCACCGAGATCACCTACTGGGCCGATCCCAACATCTTCGAGACCACGACGTACAACATGGAGACGATCTCCCGTCGCCTCCAGGAGATGGCGTTCCTCAACAAGGGACTCACCATCGTCCTGCGCGACGAGCGCATCGCCGACGAAGAGACCCCCGAGGACGCCGCCGGCCGTCCGGCGCGGGTCAAAGAGCGCACCTTCTGCTACCCGGGCGGGCTCGAAGACTTCGTCAAGCACATCAACGGCAGCAAGGACCCGATCCACAAGAACGTCATCTCGTTCGACGCCAAGGCGACAGGCATCGAGCTCGAGGTCGCGATGCAGTGGAACAACGGCTTCACGCCGTCGGTGTACACCTTCGCCAACACGATCAACACGCAAGAGGGCGGCACGCACGAGGAAGGTTTCCGCGCGGCGCTCACCCGCGTGGTCAACGCCTACGCGCGCGACAAGAAGCTGCTCAAGGAGAAGGACACCAACCTGACCGGTGACGACGTGCGCGAGGGTCTCGCCGCGATCGTGTCGATCAAGCTGGCCGAGCCGCAGTTCGAGGGCCAGACGAAGACCAAGCTGGGCAACAGCGAGGCGAAGTCCTTCGTCCAGACCACGGCGAACGAATGGCTCGGGCACTGGTTCGAGGCCAACCCGGCCGAGGCCAAGATCATCATCAACAAGTCGGTGTCCAGCGCGCAGGCGCGGATGGCCGCGCGCAAGGCCCGGGACCTGGTCCGCCGCAAGGGCGCACTCGACATCGGCGGCCTGCCCGGCAAGCTGAAGGACTGCCGCTCGACCAAGCCCGAAGAGTGCGAGCTCTACATCGTCGAGGGTGACTCGGCCGGTGGTTCGGCCAAGGAAGGCCGCGACTCGATGTACCAGGCGATCCTGCCGATCCGCGGCAAGATCATCAACGTCGAGAAGGCCCGTATCGACAAGGTCCTCAAGAACACCGAGGTCCAGTCGCTGATCACCGCGCTCGGCACCGGTATCCACGACGAGTTCGACCTGTCGAAGCTGCGCTACCACAAGATCGTGCTGATGGCCGACGCCGACGTCGACGGCCAGCACATCACCACGCTGCTGCTCACCCTGCTGTTCCGGTTCATGACGCCGCTGGTCGAGCACGGCCACGTCTTCCTGTCCCGGCCGCCGCTGTACAAGATCAAGTGGCCGCGGGCCGAGCCGGAATACGTCTACTCCGACCGCGAGCGCGACGCCGTCATCAAGGCCGGCGTCGAGTCCGGCAAGCGGCTCCCGAAGGACGACGCGATCCAGCGCTACAAGGGTCTCGGCGAGATGAACGCCGAAGAGCTGTGGGACACCACGATGGACCCGGCGCACCGCCTGCTCGGCCAGGTCACCCTGGACGACGCGGCACAGGCCGACGAACTGTTCTCCGTGCTGATGGGTGAGGACGTCGAAGCCCGGCGTTCCTTCATCACCCGCAACGCCAAGGATGTTCGCTTCCTGGACGTGTAAGTCCGCCCCTGTTGCCTTTTGTCCATATAGGACTGTGCCCCCGAGAAGGACGATATGACGGAAACCTTGCCGCCGGAACACGACCGTATCGAGCCGGTCGACATCCAGCACGAGATGCAGCGTTCCTACATCGACTACGCGATGAGCGTGATCGTGTCGCGCGCGCTGCCCGACGTGCGTGACGGGCTCAAGCCGGTGCACCGCCGCGTGCTCTACGCGATGTACGACTCCGGTTTCCGGCCGGACCGCGGGTACAACAAGTGCTCGCGGGTCGTCGGCGAGGTGATGGGTAACTACCACCCACACGGTGACTCCTCGATCTACGACGCGCTGGTCCGTCTCGCGCAGCCGTGGTCGATGCGGTACCCGCTGATCGACGGCCAGGGCAACTACGGTTCTTCCGGTAACGACCCCGCCGCCGCCATGCGGTACACCGAAGCGCGCCTCGGGCAGTTGGCCATGCACATGCTGGCCGACATCGAAGAGGAGACCGTCGACTTCTCGGACAACTACGACGGCCGGACGCAGGAGCCGGACGTCCTGCCGAGCCGCTTCCCGAACCTCCTGGTCAACGGTGGTTCCGGGATCGCGGTCGGGATGGCGACCAACATCCCGCCGCACAACCTGCGCGAGGTCGCGTCGGGTGTCGTCTGGGCGCTGGAAAACCCCGAGGCCAACGACGACGAGCTGCTCGCCGCGTTGCTGACGCGCATCAAGGGCCCGGACTTCCCGACGCGCGGCCTGATCCTGGGCACCCAGGGCATCGAGGACGCGTACCGCACGGGCCGCGGCTCGGTCCGGATGCGCTCGGTGGTCGAGGTCGAAGAGGACGCGAAGGGTCGCACGATCCTGGTCGTCACCGAGCTCCCGTACCAGGTCAACCCGGACAACCTGGTCGAGAACATCGCGAACCTGGTCCGCGACGGCAAGCTCACCGGCATCTCGGACATCGCCGACGAGTCGAACAGCCGCAGCGGCCAGCGGATCGTCATCACGGTCAAGCGTGACGCCGTGGCGAAGGTGGTGCTGAACAACCTCTACAAGCACACCCAGCTGCAGCAGAACTTCGGCGTCAACATGCTGGCACTGGTCGACGGCGTGCCGCGCACGCTGCGGATCGACCAGATCATCCGGCATTACGTGAAGCACCAGATGGACGTCATCGTCCGCCGGACCCGCTTCCGGTTGCGCAAGGCCGAGGAACGCGCCCACATCCTGCGTGGTCTGGTCAAGGCACTGGACATGCTGGACGAGGTCATCGCCCTCATCCGGCGGTCGCCGTCGGCCGAGGACGCCCGTCCCGCCCTGATGGAACTGCTGGAAGTCGACGAGATCCAGGCCGTGGCGATCCTCGACATGCAGCTCCGCCGCCTGGCGGCCTTGGAGCGGCAGCGGATCATCGACACGTTGGCCGAGATCGAGCTCGAGATCGCCGACTTGAAGGACATCCTCGAGAAGCCGGAACGTCAGCGGCAGATCATCCGCGACGAGCTCATGGCGATCGTCGACAAGTACGGTGACGACCGGCGCACCCGGATCATCCCGTTCGACGGCGAGGTGTCGGTCGAAGACCTCATCGCGGTCGAGGACGTCGTCGTCACGATCACCCGCACGGGTTACGCGAAGCGCACGAAGACCGATCTTTACCGCTCGCAGAAGCGTGGCGGCAAGGGCGTGCAGGGCGCGACGCTGAAGCAGGACGACATCGTCCAGCACTTCTTCGTCTGCTCCACGCACGACTGGATCCTGTTCTTCACGAACAAGGGCCGCGTCTACCGCGCGAAGGCGTACGAGCTTCCCGAGGCGAACCGCAACGCCCGCGGCCAGCACGTCGCCAACCTGCTCGCGTTCCAGCCGGACGAGAAGATCGCCCAGGTCATCGAGATCCCGAACTACGAGATCTCGCCGTACCTGGTCCTCGCGACCAAGAAGGGCCTGGTCAAGAAGACCAAGCTCACCGACTTCGACTCCAACCGCTCCGGCGGCCTGATCGGCGTCAACCTCCGCGAGGGCGACGAGCTCGTCGGCGCGGTCCTGGTTTCGGCCGAAGACGACCTGCTGCTCGTGTCGTCCGAAGGCCAGTCGATCCGCTTCCACGCCTCCGACGAAGCACTGCGCCCGATGGGCCGTGCCACCTCGGGTGTGCTCGGCATGCGGTTCAACGACGGTGACGAGCTGCTCGGCATCAACGTCGTCGCCGAGGACAAGTTCCTGCTGGTCGCGACCGATGGCGGCTACTCCAAGCGCACCCCGATCGATGACTACCCGGTGCAAGGTCGCGGTGGCAAGGGCGTGCTCACCATTCAGTACGACCGAAAGCGTGGCAGGCTGGTGGGGGCACTCATCGTCGATGTCGACGACGAGCTCTACGCCATCACCTCGAGCGGTGGTGTGATCCGCACGATGGCCGAGCAGGTACGCAAGGCCGGACGGCAGACGAAGGGGGTGCGGCTGATGAATCTTGGCGAAGGAACAACTCTTCTCGCCATCGCACGCAACGCGGACGAGCCCTCAGACGTCGCCAGTGCAGGCACCGAAGAAAACGGTGCCGAACCAGATGACACAGCACTGGACAACACGGTTGTGGATGAGACGGTTCTGGACAACACAGCGGAGCCGGAGAACTAGCGGCTCCACGCAGGGTAAGGATTGACACTTCGTGACACCACCCGACAAGTCCGACGCGTCCGGTTCGAACGGCACAGCAGCCGGTTCGTCGGCACCGCCATGGCAACGTGTGGGCAAGGACGGCGACACCACGTCCGGCTCGGCCGCAGGAGCCGAGTCGGAAACCGTCCGGGTCTCGACAGCGGGCCTGACCGGTGACGACGCGCTGTATTCGAGGCCTCAGCAGGACGGACAGCCAGTGAGCGAGCAGGACTATCCCGTCGTGAGCGGCACGGCCGCGCGCAGGCTGTTCGGTGACAGCGGCGAGGACAGCGAAGCGAAGACGCGGGAAGTGCCGATGCCGGCGGCCGCCGGTCGGGCCCGGCCCACGCCCACCGCGCTGCGCCGTCCCGGCCGCGGCCCGAGGCGGGCGAGCCTGCAGATCAAGCGCTTCGACCCATGGTCTGTGCTCAAGCTCTCACTCGTGCTCGGTGTCGCGATGTTCTTCGTCTGGCTCGTCGCGGTCGGCGTGCTCTACACGGTCCTCGACGGGATGGGCGTGTGGGGCAAGCTGAACGGCACGTACGACTCACTCGTCGGTGGCGAAGGTGCCGCGCAGTCAACAGGTCCGCTGATCAGCGCGGGCCGCGTGTTCGGTATCGCGGCGATTCTCGGGGCGATCAACATCGTCCTGGTGTCGGCTCTCGCGACGGTCAGTGCCTTCATCTACAACGTCTCGGCGGACCTCGCCGGCGGCCTTGAGGTGACTCTGTCCGAGCGTGAGTAACCCGGTTGCGAGTGCCCCTGGGGCGTTGGGTATTCTTCTCTTCGTTCCACGGGCCCATAGCTCAGGTGGTTAGAGCGCTTCGCTGATAACGAAGAGGTCCCAGGTTCAAGTCCTGGTGGGCCCACCCAAACCTCAGCCCCGTGACCCAAAAGGTCACGGGGCTGAGGTGTTTTTATGCGGTCTTTTCTCGGCAAGGAGCATGTCTCGATGCCCAACATCGCCATCGTCGGCGCAGGTCCCCAACTCGGAATGGCGATCGCCCGGGCGTTCGGACGACGGCAGTTCCGCGTCGCGATGGTCTCCCGGGACCTGGACCAGGTTTACGGGCTGGCGGCCCAACTCCGCGACGAAGGCATCGACGCCGAAGGTTTCACCGCGGACGTCCGCGACACCGACATGGTTGCCGAGGCGCTGGCCGACGCGGACCAGTGGCTCGGCAGTATCGACGTCCTGGAATTCAGTCCGCTGCCCGCCGAGGACTTCCTGCAGCCGGTCCTGGAAACAACTCGGGAACACGTCCAAGCCGCTTTCGAATTCAGCGTGCTCGGCCCGATGGCCGCCGTCGCCGCGGTACTGCCGGGAATGCGCGCCGCCGGCGAAGGCTCTCTCCTTTTCACGACCGGCGGCTCGGCGTTGGTCCCGAACCCACGCGTCGCGGGCACCAGCATGGCGATGGCAGCCGAAGCCGCGTACCTGACGATGTTGCACGAATCCCTTGCGGGCGAAGGCGTCTACGTCGGGCACTTGGTGGTCCCGGTGCGAATCGCGCCCGGTGAACCGCTGGGCGACCCCGACGCTCTCGCGGAGCGCTTGTGGGACCTGCACGAGAAGCAGCAGACATTCCGGGTCGTCGTCTGATCAAGGTTCCACGTGGAACCTTGATCGGCGAACCGTGCACACCGCCCCGGACCGGGCGGACAGCCGGTGGCGGCGGTGAAGTAGCATTGGTATGCAAGTCGGGTACGCGTTAGTAAAGAGATGGGGCCTTCACGTGAAGAAGCTGCTGGCACTCGCCGCGATCGCGGGTGGCGTGCTTTTCGTGGTCAAGCGCAACAAGGCCGCGAAGGTAGAAGCCGACCTGTGGCGTGAGGCCACCGCGCCCACCGGTCCGCTCGGCGCCGTCTCCACCAACGGCAGCGCGCCGGCCAAGGCCAGCTCCTCGGACGCGGCCAACAACTGATCTTTTCCCGCGCGAACGGCCACTGACGCCGTTCGCGCGCGGGGCTGTAGCTCAATTGGTAGAGCACCGCCTTTGCAAGGCGGGGGTCAGGGGTTCGATTCCCCTCAGCTCCACAACCCACAAAACGCACTGAGGGCCAGGTCAGAGAGTATTTTCTCTGTCTGGCCCTCACTGCATTTAGATGCCCAAGTCGGTCTTCGTGCCCCCAGCGTGCCCCTTGTTATCGAGCTTGGCGGAGTTCAGCGCCGTGCGACCAGTTATTAGCAACACTCGCGGATTAGCTGAAGATCGCTGGCTGGCGGCGGGAGGATCACGTTTCAGGCGGTGTACACAAGTGTCGACGGCAACTAGCCTGACACGCAGAAGCCCCGGCGTTCCGAAGTGGTTGAGACACTTCGGAACGCCGGGGCTTCCTTGTTCCGCTAGCCGACGATGGAGGCTCCTCCAGCCTGGTTGATGATCAACTGTGCAGCCGAGACGGCGTCAGCGTGGTTGTGGTAGTTCTCGCTGTGAGCGAGAGTGTTCCCGTTGCTGGACGTGATCTTGAAGAACCACTGGATGCCGCTGCGCTCTACGTAAAAAACCATTGATTTCTCCTGCAACTGATTGTCTGGCGATTGTCCACCGCGTCGAGGTTCGGCGCAGTGGCATTAGTTTGGCTGGGTTGTCAGCAAAACGCAACTTCCCTGGCATCCAACATCTTGTAGTCAATCTAAACCTGAGGCACTACATGTGGATATTTCACCTAGTTGTACACAGGTTATCCACAGGCCGAAGTAGTGTCTTGGTGCCGGTTTTGGAAACTCAGGACAACTGACGGCAACTCATGGCAACTCATGGCAACTCGGGCCGATCGAAAATGCTGCGAAATGATTAGTTAGCGGTTCGAACCTTTGTTTGATTAGTGAAACAGTTGTCCACAGGATGATGATCATCGGATATCACCCGTGCGGGGGATGCCCCAGGGGAGCTGCGTGCGCGAAGGCTAGAAAGATCGGGCCAGGTAGAGGAATCCTCTACCTGGCCCGGCCGTCTTAAGCGGCCGTATCGTCGTTCGATTCTCGCTCTGTCTCGACGTTGCGGCTGATGGCGTCAGCAATAGCGTGATCGCGCTCTCTTGTGGCGTGCTGGTAGATCAGGGCCGCACGCATCGTGGAGTGGCCCATGCGAGCCATCAACTCTTTAGTGCTTGCCCCGTTCGTCGCTGCTAGATGGTTACCTGTGTGCCGAAGGTCGTGAAAGTGCACGTCGCTTGGGAGCTTCGCGTCCTTGATTGCGCTTGCGGCGATTCTCACGCAGCTGCGGCAGTGGCCGGCACTGGTCCGATACCAGGACGCCAGCACATGGGCACACCGCAAGGTCGACGCCGACACCCTCGCAGGTAAACGAGTTCTCATCGTCGGCGCAGGCAGCACCGGCACTGCTACTGCTCGACTGCTCGCCGCGTTCGGTGCCACGTCGACACTCGTAGCCAGCACAGCCCGCGACGACGTCCACGCGGCCAGCGAACTTCCAGGGCTGATCGGGGGACACGACATCGTGGTGATCACCGCACCGCTGAACGAGACCACCCGAGGACTGGTGAACAAGGACTTCTTAGCTGCCATGGACGACGGGGCAATGCTAGTTAACGCTGGACGTGGCACTAGTAGGGGAGTTGCGGGTCGGTCGGTTACGTGCAGCACTCGACGTAACGGATCCCGAGCCACTCCCGGCGGATCATTCGCTCTGGACTAGCCCGGGCGTGATCATCAGCCCGCACTCAGCTCGGACCGTGCCCGGTACGAATGCCCTGTGCTATACCGTCGCGGCGCAGCAGATTGCGGCACTCATCGAGGGCGGCGTTCCGTCGAACGTCGCGAAATCCAGAACCCCAAAGCACGGACCTCCTGGGCAGTAGGCCCGACATACTGTGCCCATTTACCTTCGCGTCGAGGGCCTACCCCCCTTGTGGGTGGGTGTGCCCCAATTTCTATGAAACGCTTCCAGCAAAGAGCACGATCGCTACACTCAGCAGTCGAGGGAACACGGGAGTATGCCCGCGCGGCGTCGATGGAAAGAGTCAGGCGTGGCGTTCGCTACCGAGCCGGTGGGGTCGAGCGGTAGCGATATCGGGTACGTAGCGTCAGGGGAGGACGTGAACACAGGCATGGATGCTGCCCGACGGGCGCTGGTCCGGCTGGACGACGCCGCAGCTCGGCTGCCAACGCTGATGTTCGTGTTGGTAACGCAACCCGAGGGCGGTCAGCCTGGCGGCGTCGAGGTACGACATACGGCCCGCCAAGAGCTGGCTGTGGTGGCGTACAGCTCGATCGACCTGCTGGTGGATGCATGCGGGAGCGGGCAGCCGTGGGTGCAGGTCACGCGGGATCAGCTCGTGGAGTTCTGCGACGAGTTGGACGTTGGCGTCGTGATCATCGACGCCGTACTGGACCTATCTCCACGCTACCCCGAGGTCGACAGTCGCGATCAGCCGCCGCTCGACACGCTGGAACCGCTGGACGAGCATGACGGGTTGTTGTACGTGCCTTCGCGACCGGTGCGGACGGGGCAGCACGTGGTGGAACTTGAGCTGCAACGCGATCGACGAGGACACCCGCTGATGCTGGCCTACACCTCTCCGGAGTTGCTGGCCGCAGGCTGCGGAGAGCACCAGCCGTGGGTCGCGATCCGCATGGACGACATGCCGGAGGTCGTCGAGGAGTCCGGCGCGGACGGCGTGCTGCTCAACCCCGTGCTGTCGGAGGACGCTAGGCACGCCGGTCCGGTGCAGGACTGGAATTCACGTTCAACGATCGGAGGGAACTGACGATGGGAATGCCATACGGGGATAGTGGCGGTTACGGCTACACGTCCGATGCTCTCAACGGGATTGTCGGTCAGCTACACCAAGGGGAGCAGGCACTGGACGGTGTCACCCCTGGCGCACCGAATGCGGTCGACGCCGGGTTCTCCTCGGCCGCTGTCGGCGCAGCTCTGGCGGGTGTGATGCGGATGGCGACGGCTTCGGCCGGCGCGCTGGGCGGGTCGGCGTCGAAGGTACATGCGGCGAACGGCGCGTACGACGACATCGAGAACACGCACGCCGGGCAACTCAAGCTCAACGACAAGAACGACACACCGGCATCTCGCCTCCAAGACGGCGTCCACGGATAGCGGATAGGGAGGGCACACCGATGGGACAAGCGCTCAACACCACTGTCAACGGGTCGTCCGGGACCTGCGTGTCCGCCGCAGACTGGCTACGCACAGTGGTTGCCGCCGGGCATCAGGCGGCCGGAAACGTCCGAGCTGCGCACACAGGAGCCGAGGCTGGGTGGC
>NZ_DASYMU010000256.1:0-25596 GCF_036008905.1 Amycolatopsis sp.
GGCAGGGGCCAGCCAGCCAAGCGTTCCAAGACTCGATCAGCAATGTCGATGTGGTCGCCGACCAGATGGCCGACTGGGCTTCCCGCACCGAGCGGGGTTTGCGGGACTTCGCGTCCTCGCTGGATGCTGTGGTCGCTCGAATGCAGGAAGCGATCGGCAAAGCCATGGCGGGCAGGTTAAACGTTCAGGGGCCGTTCATCGTCGAGCCCGACCCGGTGGCGATGCCGCAACCGGGTACGCCGGTTGAGGTGTGCACCGCTGACAACCTGAACCAGGTGGTTGGCACCTACAGCGGGGATATCAAGGCATACAACGCTCTAGTTGCCGACTACAACACCAAGATCGCGGTCTACAACGAGTGCAAGGCCATTGTGGACGCTGCCCGCACGACTGAGGGCAATGCGCACCAGGCGCTCCAGCAGTCCGTGGTGCCACCGGATGGACCGGGAGTGTCGATCGACGGCTACAAACTCGGCACCACGACGATCGCTCGCGTCAACGGCTACATCAGTTCGTTCGAGAACCCGCGTATGGAAGCCCTCCTCAAGGCTGGCCGAGCGGAGGGTAGCGCCTTGTTCTTCGAGAACTGGGCCAACGGTACCCAGCTCACCATGACTGCGTCGGACAAGGCGCTCCTCCAATGGGCGGCCGACGAATCACGTGCCAATAAAGTTGCCTATCAGACAAGAGCGCAGCAGTTCGGGCAGTACGTCGAGAGGGTGCCTGAGCCGATCCGGAGCCTGATCTCCGCATACCCCGGCAAAAAGTCTGTTCACATGCTGCCCGCTGAAGCGAGTGTCGGCCTCCAAACTGGGCAAAAGGTTCTGAAAGGTATGCCGTATGTTGGCAGCTTGATCACGGCGGGCTCTGAGGTGTGGAGCGCGTCCAAGGGCGAGCAATCGTGGGGCAAGGCTGCCGCCGATACAAGCGGGTTGATCGCGGGTGGTGCGCTCGGCGCGGCGGGTGCCAGTGCACTGGCCGGGGCGGTATACGGTGCGCCGCTGGGGCCTGTGGGATCGTTCGTGGTGGGCACGGTCGGTGGGATCGCCGGGGCCATCGGCGGACAAGCTGTCGCCGACTGGCTGGTGCCGAAGTGAGCGAGAGGCCGGAGCATATGACGCCCAAACCGTCGCTGGGCGATGAGCCAGGTCCGGAAAGCCTGCCGCCGCGTCCCGATTCTCAGCTTGGCGAACCGTTTCCGCCACACGGGTTGAGTTATTTCCGGGGTGAAGGCCGCGCACCCGAGAACGACCCGAACCGGGAAACCAGGCTCTCGCGCAAGCCTGAGCCGCCCCCCGGTCTAGGACCGGTGCTGGCTTGGCACCGAGAAAGTCCGCGGGGCAAGGCCGTCCTTGTGCTGACCGGCGTTGGGCTGATGCTCGCGATCGTGGCTGGGATCTCGCTGTTCAGCGGAGACGGGTTGGCCGCATTCGGATACTGGCAAATGTGGGTGTTCGTCGTCATCGGCACCATCCTCACTGCCGGTCCGTTCAGCTACCTGACCTATGCGGCCGGAGCCGACTGGTTCATGGTGGAGCGTGCCCGCTGGGGCGTGAAGAAACGATTGTGGGTCGATCTTTACGAGCTGAAGAAGATCGACGTCTCCTACGGCGGAACGACGTTCCATCTTTTCCTCTACGACAAGGATCTAGGCCTGAGCCGTAGCTTCGAGGAGTTGCAACGTGACCGTCGTATCTGGGATCTCGTCTACAACGGGATCCTGCACTCGGTCGCTAACGGCGCCCAGGTGAGCGTGCAGGCTATTGGAATCCTGAAACTCAACGAGACTCCAGCACTACGACTGCGGGACACCGCTCGCTCCTCCGGCGATGATTGAGCGCGGGCAAGGGGCGTTTTCCATGGTGTGGCGAGTGAGGGATTCGAACCCCCGAAGGTCGAGCCGTCTGATTTACAGCGAATCTAGGTCCCCACTAAGGCGGTGACGGCCGGGACGTATTCAGGCTGTCACACCTGTCACTCCGTCACTCTAGGGCTTCTGACCTGTGCAAACAGGAGTGACAAGGAAGAGGCGGATGTTGATGACCTGTACTTTCCACACTCTCTCTATGTCACTGGTGTAACTACGGCTGAACCAGGCCGCCGACTGGTTCAGCCGTAGTGTGCCCCGTCGTGCCCCTCTTGTGCCCGGGGGAGTGGTGATCGGCGGGGACTCACGGGGACGGCCGGATAGATCGGCAGGTAGAGGGTTGCCGGGAGTACTCGCAGGTCGGCCCGCAGGCGCGTGTCTGCCTTTGCAAGGCGGGGGTCAGGGGTTCGATTCCCCTCAGCTCCACAACGTGGTACATCCCGAACTCTCGGCTCGTTGGACAGGTGTCAGCGATAAAGGCACCTCGCCGCGGAGCGCGCGCGATGGTGATCAAGGTCGTCGGCGGTGTCGTGCGAGAATCACGGCCGTGAACCGCCCAGCGGAGGAGCCCGGATCCGCGCCGGTCTTGGAATTCGAGCAGCAGCGGCCACGGATGTTCGGCTTGGCGTACCGGATGCTTGGTTCGGCCGCGGACGCGGAGGATGTCGTTCAGGACGTTTTCCTGCGGTGGCACCGCACCGAACCCGGCTCGGTCAAGGAGCCGTCCGCGTGGCTGGTCAAGGTCACCACAAACCTGTGCCTGAACCGGCTCGGGTCGGCGCCGAGTCGTCGGGAACGCTATCTCGGACCGTGGCTGCCGGAGCCCGTGCTGACCTCCGACAGCGCGCTGGGGCCGATGGAGACGGTCGAGCAACGGGACACGGTATCGCTGGCCTTCCTGGTGCTCGCCGAACGGCTCGGCCCAGGGGAGCGGGCGGTTTTCGTGCTGCGTGAGGCGTTCGGCTACAGCCATCGCGAGGTGGCCGAGCTGGTCGGGCTTTCGGAGGCGAACTGCCGGCAGTTGCACAGCCGGGCACGGAAACGGCTGTCAGTCGCCCGGACGCCGGGGTCCGCGGGCGAAGCCGCCGAGAATCGGATGCTGGTCGAGCGGTTCATCGACGCCGCCCGTGGCGGTGACCTCGCCGGCCTGGAGCGGATGCTCGCCGAGGACGTCACCTCGGTCGCCGACGGTGGCGGCACGCTCGGTGTCGCCCGGTTGCCGGTGCGCGGCGCGGCGAAGGTCGCGCGGTATCTGGCGACCGTCACCAGCCGGTATGTCGAAGGTCTCACGGTGTCCATCTGCGAGGTGAACGGGACTCCGGCGGTACTTGGCTGGTTCGCATCCACGCTGCTCGGTGTCCTTGTGCCAGAAATCGCGGACGGCCGGATTACCGGCATCCGGATCGTCGCCAACCCGGACAAGCTCCGGTTCGTCGGCGCGCAACTGGCTGCGGTGTCACATTCCGAGGAGCCATTCGGTTCCTAGTGGTGCAAGGCGAGATTCCAGCCACCACGGAGCGAGATATGGCGAAACAGATTCTGGTCACCGGCGGCACCGGACGGCTCGGGCGCGCGCTGGTGCCGCGGCTGCTCGATACAGGCCATGACGTGCGGGTGCTGACCCGCAGGAAGCGCGAGCCGGCCGCTCATCGTTGGGTGGTGGGTGATCTGCGCACCCGCGGCGGGCTGACCGGCGCGGCCCTCGAAGCGGACGTGATCATCCACCTGGCGACCACCAACGGGCGAGGTGATGTGGCCGCAACCGACAACCTGATCGAGGCCGCGAAAGCGGCGGGCCACCCTCACCTGGTGTACCTGTCGATCGTCGGTATCGACAAAGTCGCGCTCGGCTACTACCGGGCGAAGCTGGCGTGCGAACGGCGAGTCGAGGACTCCGGGTTGCCGTGGACGATCTTGCGCGTGACCCAGTTCCACGACTTGATCGTCACCATGTGCGATGTCCAGCGCCTGCTGCCGGTGACGCTGATGCCGTCGAAGGTGCATTTCCAGCCGATCGACGTCACGGAGGTGGCCGACCAACTGGTCACGTTCGCGGCAGGACCGGCCGCGAACCGGGTGCCGGACATCGGCGGCCCGCAGGTGCGGGAGGCCGCCGAACTGGCCCGCAGCTACCTCCGGGCAATCGGGCGTCGTCGGCCGGTGTGGGCGGTTCCCTTGCCCGGCAAGGCGATCCGGGACTATCGCGCGGGCCATCACCTGACCCCGAATCGGGCGGCCGGGCGGATCACGTTCGACGACTTCCTGGCCGGAGACCGGGCACACGGACGGAGCCGGTGATGCGGCGGTGGCTTCGCGTCGGTCTGGGGTTTCTCGCCGCGACTCAGCTCGTCGTTGGCGTGTGGGCGTTGTTCCTCCCGGCGCGGTTCTTCGCGCTTGAGGTGGTCGGCATGGGCATGGCCTACAACGATCACCTGATGCGTGACTACGGTGCCATGACGCTTGCCAGCGCCGTGGTGCTCGGCGCCGCGACCATCCACATGGGACAGTGGATGACTCGGACCGCGCTCGTCATGTACGTGACCTGGACGGTCCCGCACTTCTTCGTACACCTGACCATGCTCGATCACCTCGCGCCGTCGACCGCCACACTGCTCATGGTCGCGCTCGGCGTCGCGATCGCCTTGCCAGCCGGTCTGCTCGCGCTCACCGAGCGGGAGCCCCGGACCCTTGATGATTCGAGCGCACGCAGGTGACCATTCCTCGCGGCCTATGATCACAAGCAGTGGTCGCAGGCCGGCTATTCCCGGTCCCCCGGTTGGACACGCCCGTGCAGAAAGGGCAATGTGGCGCAGACGAGGGATGTGCTTGGATGCCATCCTCGAGTCAGGAACGTATCCGTCCCGGAGGGGACGGACCGCCGGCTGGAAGGGGAAGGGCTGGTGGCGCCCCCGATCGGGCAGAAGCAGTGGACGTCCGTCTCGCATCGCATGCAATTCTGGGGACGGCCGTCATCGTTCGATACCGTCTCCTGGGGCTACGAGGGCCGGAACTACCTAGTCACGAGACCCGAGGACGGCAGCCCCGCGCGTCACTGGCCGGTTCGATGCCCGGTGTGCAGCACGCCACTGAACTACACCGTGCACAGCGTCGCCGCCACGCGTCGCAGGCGGTCGCACCGATGGATCGGCATGGTGGTCAGCTTCGCCATCGGCCTGGGCGGGTTCAGCATTCCCTTTATCATTTCCGGCGGCGACGTTCGCTTCATCATCATGTTCATCATCGTCGGCCTAGGGATCGGCGCCGGATTTCTCTTCCTCCAGTTCGCCGCTCACGATGCGGGTTTCGCTGGGCACGGCGCCAGCTGGCCGAGCGCCACCAAGCATAAGGTGATCCTCGCCGAGTCTGATTCCCGTCCGGGATCGCCTTCTGCGTTTGGTACGGGCCTCGACGTTCCACCCAGCTAAAGCCTGGCCGCAAATGATTGTCGCTCGACTATCGTGAGAGGAACTCGATGACGGCGTCGCGGCCCGCGTGGCCGAGTTCGCGGTTTTGGATCGAGTGCGCTTCGCCCTTCACCACAACGAGTTCCCCTTGCGGAGCCACCGAAGCTTCCTGCTGCGCCCACTCCAACGGCGTCGCCAAGTCGCGGTCGCCGCTCAGCAGCAATACCGGCACGTCCGGAAGCAGCCCAGCGGGATTCGAAGCGGGTCGTTGAGCGGGCCAAGGTTGGCAGGTTTTGAGCATGCCCTGGTTGACGGCGACCTCGGGGGTGAACGGCCAGGTGTCGGGCAGGCGAGCTTCGGCGAGTTTGAGCATCGGCAAACGGGACGGGAACGGGGTTGAGGCATCGCCCCAAGGGAAGCGCTGGTCGGCGCAGAGGGTCGCGGCGTGCAGGCCGGAGCTGAATTGCTTGACGTTGTCGCCGCCGGGCATGAAGTTCGTGAGGAGGCCGTCCAGTTTGGTCGGATCGCCGGCGCGGGCGACGCGTAGGGCGGTGATGAGATTGCGGTAGCGCGGGTCGATGTATTCGTAGCTGACGACCAGGTCGAACAGGCGGACACCGCCGGTGGTGTCTCGGTGCCGGACCAGCCACGCCAGGTCTTCTGCCGGGTCGGACTCGCAGCCAGGGCCGCAGGCGTCGCGCAGGACGCGCGCGGTGGCTCGTAAAGCGTTGAGATACAAGGAATCCGACGCGGTGGCGTGGTGTGGGAGTACGGAGTCGAGTACCAGTTTGCTGACGTTGCGTGGGTGGGAGACGGCGTAACGCGCGGCGGTGAGGGAGCCGTAGGAGACGCCGTCGACGGTCATTTTCTCGACGCCGAGGGCCTGCCGGAGCCGGTCGAGGTCGGTGACGGTTTCGTCGGTGCTGTAGAACGGCGCGCGGTTGCCCAACTGGGCTGCGCATTGGGTGACGGCGTCGGCGGCGGGGGCGGCGATGTCGGAGCTGCCGACTTGGGTTTGCAGGCCGGTGCAGTTGATCGCGCCGAATTCGCCGGTGCCGCGTTGGTCGAGCATCACGAAGCGGTAGTTGGCGGCGACTTCGGGCAGGCGTTGCTTGGCGAGCCGCGTGATGACCGGAACGCCTGCCTGGCCTGGGCCGCCGGTCAGGAACAGCAGTACGCCTCGGGGAGCGCCGGCGTTGTCGGCGGTGGCGATCCGGAGGTTCAGCGCTCCCGGGATCTGGCCGCCGTAGTCGAGCGGGACGGTCAACGTCGAGCAGGTGAAGCCCGGTTGGCCCGCGCACGGGTGCGGGTCGGCGAGGCGGGGCTCGGCGAAGTAGCCCGTGTCGGCGGGCGGGGTTGGGGCGGTGACGGTGGAACCGCCGGTGGCGGCGACCGCGGCGAGGACTACGGCGAGCGTGAGCACCTGGGGGCGCATGCACGATTGTGCGCATACCGAATGCTTCGCCGGGTACCTCTGACCGGTGAAAAGGTCACAACGTTACCTACGGCCAGAGCTGTTCTCGCACCCAGTCTTCGCTGTCCCCGCGGCGATAGCGCAGGCGCACGTGCCGACGGTCGTGACTGGCTTGCCAGAATTCGACCGACTCCGGAGCGATGAGGTAGCGCGTCCAGGCTTCCGCGACCACGTCCGGGTCTTCCGCCACCCGACGCGCGGCTTCCTCGGCGGCGCGCAGCAGGTCGTCGGGGTGCCGGAGGATCTCCGACTGGTGCCCTATCAGTGCTTCGGTGCGTGAAGCCGGTGGGCGGTCACGGAAATCGGCGGCCGACACCTCCGCCGACGTCGTCGACACCGGGCCGCGCAGCCGGACCTGACGGCCGCGGCCCGGCCAGAAAAACGTGAGTGCCGCGCGGGGATCTTTGGCCAGTTGGACGCCTTTGGGGCTTTCGGCGCTGCTCGCGACGTACCAACCGGCGTGGTCGACGTCCTTCAGGATCACGACTCTGGCGTCCGGCGCGCCTTCACTATCCACAGTGGACAGCGTGACGGCGTGCGGTGCCAGGACGTGCTCGCCGGCTTCGTCGAGCCAGTTGAGGAAAAGTTGTTGGGGCGTCCGCGGCGCTTCGAGTGGATCGAACACCGGCAGCTCTTCTGGGAACGATGGCCAGCCGCGCAGGATGGCCATGTCATTGTCCGTAGGGCTGGTGCGGCGGATAGCCCGGCGGCTGCTGGTGGCCCGGCGGATATTGTTGCGGCGCTTGCCATCCCGGCGGTGGCTGCGGCGGCATCGGTGCCTGCTGTATGGGCGGAACCTGCCCCTGCTGTGCCTGCCATTGCAGCTGTGCGTAGACCTCGGCGGGCTGCGGGAAGCAAAACTGCAGTTTCGCGTTGATCATGCCGTGCATCGCCGCGCCCCAGAGCTTCTTGCCGACAAAGGCGTACATCTGCCCGGCCGTGGTGTCGACGGCGACCATCCTGGTCTCGCCGCCGAACTGGTTGCCGGTCTTCGCCGACGCCACCTGCGCCGCGTCCGGGTACACGCGGGGGCTGACCAGCCCGGCGATCACCACCGACGCCGCCGTCAAGCCGACGGTGCCCATGACGTTCGCGCGGGCATGCTGCGTGGCTCGGCCGGTGAAGTCGTGCAGGGCAGCCGCGCTGACTTCGGGGACCGCGGCGGCGATCACGCAGTAGTTCATCGTCGACAACATCACGGACTCGGTGAACAGCCCGACGACGGCGGTCGCCGGACCGATCTGCACCGAATTCAGCCGGCCGCCACTGCGCTGGATGCGCTCGGCGACCGCACCGAGGTACTGCTCCGGGGTGAGCACGCGTGGGCCTCCTCGACGACGACATCGCTGTCGGCCATCGTCCCACGCGCCCCCGTCACGGTGGGGTCAGCTCGCGGTTTCCATCTGGGCGGTCGAAGGCGTGGCGGGGCCGTCGGCCGTGGAACGCTGGAACACCGACGAAAGCGCCCAGCTGCCGGCGCCGAGGATAGCGATCAACAGGAAGCCGAAGGCGAAGATGGCCGAGATCTCCCCGCCGTTCTCGATCGGCAGCAGCGCGTCCGGCTGGTGTACGGAGAAGTACGCGTAGGCCATCGAGCCGGAGCACAGCAGCGCGGCGATCCGGGTGCCGATGCCGAGCATGACGGCGGCGCCGCCGACGAGCTGGATCATCGACGCCCACCAGCTCGGCCAGACACCGAACGTGACCGGTCCCTTCGCGCCGAAGATGCCGAAAAGGAGTTTCGCGCCGTGACAGCAGAACAGGAACCCGAGGACGATGCGGTACACGGCTAGCGCGTGTTCGCGGCCTTGGTCGACGAGCTTCATGGGACGCTCCCAATGGGTCGGGGTGGGGGAGCGCCCAGACTAGGAGTGGCGAACATCACACCGCGACACTTTGTGTGATTGATCCGATACTTGGTGAATTTTGAACCACCGACCTGGTCCGTTAGAGACCGCGCCTCTGGCAGATTGGCCGTGTTATGCGACGCAGCGTCATTTTCGTTCCGATTCTGGGCCTGCTGCTGGCCGCTTGTACCCAAACGGCCGCGCCTTCCGCACCGCCTGTTGCGACGTCGTTAAGTGCCTCAGGACTTAGTCCTTCCGTGTCGGTTCCGGTCGTTCCGCCCGCGCCCGAGCCGACGGGTGGGGGCCCTTGTCCCTACCTGACCAGCGATTTCGTCGCGCAGGCGAACGGGCAGCGGGTTTCAAAGGTCCAGACCTCTGTCGACCAGCCACATCCGTCGTGCTTCTTCTACTCCTTGAATGCGAGCCTTCAACTGACCGTTCGCGTGTACGTCGGCGACCCCGCGGTGGCGAAGGCTCTGGTTGATCAAGTAGCGCCCGTCGACACTTCGAACCCGGCCACGGAGCCGGCCGGGTGGCGCGGCGGCTACGAAAAAATCGACACCGGCGCGCTCTACGCGGTCTCGAAAGACGGCGCGGCTGTGGTCGTCACGACCAATCAGGAGCAGAGCGTAAAAGCGCGGACGGTGGCCAAGCAGGCTATCGCCGGGCTGAAGCTGTAAGTAGTTGACTCCACACGTAAGAGTGAAGTTGATCTTGTACTACCCTATGCGCACGCGCAGACGTCGAGGACTAGCGCACCGCCCGTGTCCGTTACGCCTAGTGAATCACTTACGGTGTGCCGGAGCGGCGAAACAAATCGTGCACTTTCGATCGGTTAAGGACAGATATTCGTGGCTGACACCCTCAAGGAAATCCTGCTTGACTCCAGCAGGCGTCCGGCCGTCGTGACCGACCTCCAGGTTCTGGTCGACGATGAGGTCTCGGACAAGGGCGGCGTTTCCGGTGCCGTCGTGAAGACCGGCTTCGCAGCGGTCAAGAAGATCAAGCCGGGCATCATCCCCGCGGCCGTGGACACCCTGCTCGACGAGTTCGCTGTCGCGCTTGAGCCGTTCTACGGTGACTACAGGACCTCTGGTGGCAACGACTTCGGTGCCTACCTGACCGGCCGTTCGGACGAGGCATCCGACGCGCTGCTCGGGGTTACCGACGCTCGCGCGGAGAAGAGCAGCCGCGACAGCATCAAGAAGGTCTACGGCAAGCTTCGCCCGAACGGCAAGAAGAACGTCGAAGAGGCGCTTCCCCGGCTCGGCCAGCTGATCGACAAGCACGCCGCAGCCGTCTGAGCTGTTTGATCTTTATTGCTACACAACAAAAGCAGGGCCCGGGATTCGCCTCCCGGGCCCTGCTTTCGTTAGTTTTCAATACTGCGACGCAGAGCGTCTCCCTGTGAGGGTGGGGGAATTAGTTCTTCTTCTCCGAGCTGGTCGTCGTCGACGCCTGCTGGCCGTTGCGCTGCACGGGCGGCTTCGCCGGCGCGCCGGGCTTCGGCTTCGTTTCGGTCTTGGCCGGGGCGGGCTTCGCGGCCGGAGGGGCCGGCTTGGCCGGGGGCGCCGGCTTCGGCGGGGTGGCCCGCGGCGGTGCCGGTGCGACGGGCGGCTCCTGCTTCGCCCGCAACATGTACGCGGTGCCCGCGGCGACCGCGCCCAGGCCGAGCAGCCACGGCCAGCGACGACGCTTGCGCGTGCCCTTGGCCGTCGACTTCGCCTCGATCAGAGCCGCGCGGAAGTCCTTCTTGGCGCTCTTGAAGTCCTTCTTGCCACGACGCTTCGACTTGCCTGACGCCTTGGCGGCCTTGATCGCGGCCTTCTTGGCCTTGCGACCCGGCTTGCGCAGGTCAGCCACGCGAGCGAGCGCTTCCTTGCGCGCTGCCGCGGAGCTGCGCTTGAGCTCACCACGGGACTGCTTCGTCTTGCGGGCAAGTTTCTTGCGCGCACGACGACCGGTCTTGACGACCTCGCCCCTGCTTTCGGAGAACTTGTGTTCAGCCGCCTCGACGGCTTCAGCGGCCGCTTCGGCACCCGCCTTACCAGCCTCAACGGCTCGTTTACGCAGGTCAAGCAAGCCGGTCTTGACCGACTCACTAGCCGTATCCGCTGCCCGAGTCATGGTCTTCACCTCATCATTCGTTTTGATTTTGCTCTGTTGCTTGTAACCTATCGTGCCCCTTTCCGGGGGATCCTGCCGCAGATGGCACGATGAGTCTTGTGACTGATAGCAATGAATCCCTCGTTGGTGGGGCGTTGAAGGCCACGCTGCACACCAACCAAGGTGACATCCACCTGAATCTCTTCCCCGACCATGCCCCCAAGACCGTGGCGAACTTCGTCGGTCTCGCCGAGGGCACCAAGGAATACACCCAGGCCAATGCCTCGGGTTCGAAGGCCGGACCGTTCTATGACGGCTCGATCTTCCACCGGGTCATCGAAGGCTTCATGCTCCAGGGTGGGGACCCGACCGGCACCGGCCGCGGCGGCCCCGGCTACAAGTTCGGCGACGAGTTCCACCCGGAGCTGCAGTTCAACAAGCCGTACCTGCTGGCGATGGCGAACGCCGGGCCCGGCACGAACGGCTCGCAGTTCTTCATCACCGTCGCGCCGACGACCCACCTCAACTTCAAGCACACGATCTTCGGCGAGGTGGCCGACCAGGAGTCGCGCAACGTCGTCGACGCGATCGGCCGCACCGCCACCGGTCAGGCCGACCGGCCGCTGTCCGACATCGTGATCGAGAAGGTCAGCGTCTCGCGCTGATCTTTTTCACATCACAGGTGACGCATACGGCGTCACTCGTGAAGGCTGATTCGGGCGTTTTTGGGTAGGTTGGTTTTATCGTGAACCAGCCTCCCCAACCCCAGCCCCCTCAGCAGTCCGCCCTGCCCGGCTGCTGGTGGCATCCGAGCCGGCAGACCGGTTTGAGCTGCTCCCGCTGTGGCCGCCCGGCCTGTCCGGATTGCCTGCGTGAAGCGGCCGTCGGCTTCCAATGCATCGACTGCGTCCAGAGCGGCCAGCGGCAGCAACGCACTCAGCGCAAGCAGTACGACGCCGCCGGCCTGACCTCGCGCACGATCGTCGGCGCCCGGTTCTCCGAGCGCGCCATCGTGACGCCGGTGCTCATCGCCCTCAACGTGCTCGTGTACCTGATCACCGCGGTGCAGGCGCAGAGCCCGATGAACAACGACGCCTCCCAGCTGTTCACCGACGGCGTGATGTTCTCCCCGTCGGTCGCCTTCAACGGCGAGTGGTGGCGGCTGATCACGTCCGGCTTCCTGCACTACGGCTTGATCCACATCGCGGTGAACATGCTTTCGCTGTGGATGCTCGGCAAGGACCTGGAGCTGCTGCTCGGCAAGCTGAGGTTCACCATCGTCTACTTCATGTCGCTGATCGGCGGCTCGGTCGCGGTTTACCTCTTCGCCGACCCAGGCGTCGGGACGGCAGGCGCGTCCGGGGCGATCTATGGCCTGCTCGGCGCGATCCTGATCGCGATCCTGCGGCTGAAAATGAACCCGACGCAGGTCATCGGCGTGATCGCGCTGAACCTGATCATCACCATCTCGATCCCGGGCATCTCGCTGTTCGGTCACCTGGGCGGCTTTGTCATCGGGGCGATCACGATGGTGGGGCTGGTGTTCGCGCCACTGAAGAAGCGAGCCGCGTGGCAGGCGGGCGCATTGGTGCTGGTGACGGTCGCCATGATCGCGATGTTCTTCTACCGGGACAACCAGCTCAGCAGCCAGACCTGCACGCTGGTGCGCAACCAGGTGGTCTGCGTCGACGGCCCCGGCCAGTCGACCTAGCTTTAGCTGCGCGCGCGTAGGGCGCTGAGGACGTCCAGGACGTCTCGCGGGTCTTCGCCGAGCTCCAGCCACCCGAGTACGACGAGGTGGTCGTCACCGTCGATTTCCAGGGTGACGCCGTCGCGGCCGAGCCGCCGGGTGGTGCGCAGGCGCACGCGTGCCTGCGCCCAGTCGAGCTTGACCGTGCCCGACATCGTGCGCGTGCTGATGCCGTGGAAGTCGGCCGTGAGGCGCGGCCGCACCAGGGTTCCGTGGGCCGCGAACGCGCCACAGGCGATCGCGGCCAGGCCGAACAGAACGGCGCCCATGGGCTCGGCGTCGGAGAGCGCGCTGAAGAGAGCGCCCGCCGCCATCAAGGCCGCAACGGCCCATCCGGAGACAAGAAGCGCAGGTCGGGGCGCCCAGCTTGTCGAGGAGTTATCCACAGGACCTATCCACAGTGGGGATGAGTCACATCGGTGTAATTCGCTGTCGGAGCGACGTGCTAGCGCCACCGCATCGTCATGAGAAGACCGGTGATGATCAGCGCGAACCCAATGGCGAAGTTGAAGTTGCCGAGGCTGATCAGGAACCCGATCTTGTCGCCCGCGATGTAGTTGACCACCAGCCACACCAAGCCGAGCAGCATGAGGCCGAACATCACGATCTTGTAGAACAAGGGTGACGGGCCTGCTGCCCTGACCTTCACCGGCGTGCGGCGGTCGGTCGGCGGGGTATACGCCGTTTTCTTACGGACCTTGGACTTCGGCATCTGAATCCTCGCGTGCTGGTGGCTCGGCTGGCAACGATGTTCCCGCTTTCGGGTGCGCAACCAGCGCCTCGTGCACACGTTAACGTAATCGAGGCCGGCTGAGCACCAGGGATGAGCGGTCCTTTCGTCCTAGTTATGACATCGATGTGACTCAGGGCACACGTTTGATACCTGAAAGGAGCTTGTGTGGCCACGCACGAGTCCGGTGACAGAGAGTTCGAAGGCCCTGGCGCCACTGCGACCATCGCCGAACCGCTGCAGGGTTCCGGCGCGGCGGCCGTGACCGTCCGCACGATCGGCGAACTCCTGATCACCGCGGGTCTGGTGGTGCTGCTCTTCGTGGTTTACGAGCTCTACGTGACCGATCTCTTCTCGGCCGAAAAGCAGGCGGAGGCCAGCACCGTCCTTGACCAGCAGTGGGAGAAGGACAGGCAACTCCACCCCGAGCTGATCGACGGCGCCGCGTTCGCGCGCCTCTACATCCCGTCGTTCGGCGCCGACTACCACTTCACCATCCAGGAAGGCGTCGGCGAGAAGTCGCTCGAGGTCGGGCCCGGGCACTACAAGGGCACCGCGCTGCCGGGCGAACCGGGCAACTTCGGTGTCGCCGGCCACCGCGTCGGCAAGGGCGCGCCGTTCAACGACCTCGACCAGCTGAGTTCGTGCAACGCGATCGTCGTCGAGACGCAGACGGCGTTCTTCCTCTACCGCGTGCTGCCGCATGAAGAAGAGGTCAAGGACTGGGCGACGGGCAAGGGTGCCGAGCCACAGTGCAAGGGCGTCTCGACGCTGCGCGACCCGAACGTCCCCGGCGGCGGCGCGTACGGCGACACCGTCGGCCGCAAGGTCGTCCTGCCGACGCGCGGCGACGCCGTTTCGCCGGTGCCGTACCGAGCCGTCGACGTCCTGCCGGTCGCTTCGCGGGCTTCGCTGCTGACGCTCACCACCTGCCATCCGCAGTTCTCCGCGCGCGAGCGGTTGATCATCCACTCGGTCCTCGTCAAGCAGTGGCAGAAGACGCCCGGCTCGGGCTACCAGGACGTGCTGAAGGAGATCGGGGACAACATCTGATGTATGCCTGGATTTGGCGGATCCTGCCCGGCCCGACAGCCGCGAAGGCCGTGACAGCGCTGATTCTCGTCGCCGGTGTCGTCGCGTTGCTGATGTTCGTCGTGTTCCCGTGGGTCGAGCCGATGCTGCCGTTCAACGAAGTCGCCGTTCAGTAGTGCGGTTCGGGGTTTTCCTCCTGACCGGGCGGTTTCCTGGTCAGGAGGACGCGGCCGCGCTGCGGCGGTCCGTCGAGGCTGTCGAGGTCGCCGAGCGGGCCGGGTTCGACGACGCGTGGTTCGCCGAGCACCACTTCATGCCGTACGGCGTGTGCCCGTCGGCCGTCACGCTCGCCGCGCACGCGCTGGGCCGCACGCGGTCGATCGGGATCGGCACCGCGGTGAGCGTGCTGTCCACGGCGCATCCGGTGGCGCTGGCGGAGCAGTGGGCGATGCTCGACGCCGTCGCGGACGGGCGGTTCCGGCTGGGTGTCGGACGCGGCGGCGCTTGGCAGGATCTCGAAGTGTTCGGCACCGGGCTCGATCGCTACGAGCGCGGATTCGAGGAGAGCCTGGATCTGTTGCTGCGTGCGATGCGCGGCGGCGATGTCCAGGCGAGTGGCGAGCATTTCGCGTTCCGTGAGGTGCCGATGGTGCCTCGGCTGGAGTCTCGGGACCGGCCGCCGGTGGTTGTCGCTTGCGGCGACGCGAAGTCTGACGCGGTGCGGCTCGCGGCCGCGCGTGGACTGCCGATGTTGCTGGGGATGCACGCCGATGACGACTCGAAGCGCGCGGCTGTCGAGAAGTACGGCGATTCCGACGCCGGCCATGTGTCGACGGTGTTGTGTCAGGTCGCGGACGATCGGGAAACCGCCGTCCGGCAGGTGCGTGAGACGCTGCCCGCGTGGCTGAAGGCCGGTTTCGACGCGCATGTGACCGTCGACGGGCGGTCAGGCCCGACGCGCGATCCGGTGGCGTACACCGAAATGCTGTGCGACATCCACCCGGTCGGCAGCCCGGAGTACTGCGTGGAGGTACTGGCCCGCAGCATGCGGCGCACCGGCGTCTCCCACGTGATCATGATGGTGGAAGCCACCGGTGCGCCGGAAAGCACACTGGCCAATATCGAACGGATCGGCGCAGAGGTGTTGCCCGTGCTGCGCGCTAGCAGTCCCTGAGTTCCGGGCTCTGGTTGAGCAGCTGGCCGCGGACCGAGATGAACTCGCGGTACCGCTTACTGTCCACTTGCGACGGTGCGAACGCGCCGACCCGGTGGCAGTTCTGGAAAGCCAGCTTGACGCCGAAGTGCCGTTCGAGACCACCGCGGATCGAGTCCGACGCCAGCGCGCGAAGCAGTTGGCCGCGCTCGGCTTCGGTGGGCGGCGGGGTCTCGTGGTCGGCGAAGCCGTCCGGCGCACCTTCGAGGTCGGCGATCACCGTGGTGATCACTTCCCAGGCGTACGGAAGGGAATCCCGGACGCAGGCGACGAACTCGGCGTCGTCCACCTCGCCGCGCGCGGCCTTTTCGAGCAATGCGGGCGAAACATCGAGAGACATCGAACCTCCGTGGTCGACCTGATGGTGCGGACCGCCTGGCGGGCGGCCGCTCTATTACCTGGCTACCCGCCCGCGGACCCGGCCACAAGAGAAAACGATCATCATCACCAGTTTGGCGGAAGACGCTTACTCCCAGCGGAACGTTCGTGCGGCCAATGCGCCGATTCCTACGGTGAACAGGGCTAACACCGCCAGCTGCAGTGGCTGCGGACCGGCTCCGGTCCAGGCATCCTGCAAAGCCTGAACGCCCGGTGGAGTGAACTTGCCGATCTGCTGGACGACGTCGGGCAGGAACTGGCGCGGGAGGTAAACGCCGCCGAAGAACATGATCGGGAGGTACGCGATCATCGCCAGCCCACCGGCGCTCCGGCTGGTGCGGGCGAGCGCGGCCGTCAGCAGTCCGAGCCCGAACACCGAGCCGGTGCCGAGAACGAAGGCGAGCAGGAATCCCAACGGATCTCGCGGGCCGGGGATGTCGAACACCGCCGCGCCGATCACGAGGAGCAGGCCGGTGCCGACGACCGCGATGGCGAGGTTGATCGCCAACTGCGCGATGAGGATGTTCGCCGGGCTCACCGGTGTGGTGGCGAGACGTCTGAGGACGCCCTTTTCCCGGTATGAAGCCAGATAGACGGGAATCGCCTGCAGGCCGAGCAGCGTGATCGACATGACGATCAGCGAAGGCGCCCAAGCGTCGATGAACCGCGCGCCGCCTTCGTATGGCTTGTCCATCCCCGGAATCATGCCGACGGCGAGCAGGAGCGCGGCCGGGAACAGGACGCCGAGGAGCATCCAGGCCGGGGTGCGGAGGTAGAGCTTCAGTTCGGTCGTGGTGATTTTCGCGAGCGCGTTCATGGTGTTTCCCTTTCAGTTCCGGCCGGTGAGCGTGACGAAGGCATCGTCCAAAGTGGACTCGTTCGCGCGGGTCTTCAGGCCCGCGGGTGTGTCGAGGGCCAGCACGCGGCCGGCGTCGATGACGGCGATCCGGTCGCAGAGGCGCTCGGCCTCGTCCATGAAGTGGGTGACGAGGATGACCGTCACGCCGTTGTCCCGGATGCCTTCGATCAACTTCCAGGTGTCGCGGCGGGCATGTGGGTCGAGGCCGGTGGTGAGCTCGTCGAGCACGGCGATTTCGGGATTCCCGATGAGCGCCAGTGCGATCGAGACGCGCTGTTTCTGGCCGCCGGAGAGGTCCTTGAAGTACGAGTGGCGCTTGTCGGTGAGGCCGAGCCGAGTCAGGAGTTTCGCGGGATCGGCCGGGTCGCGGTAGAACGACGCGTACAGGTCGAGTGCTTCGCTGACGCGGAGTTTCTCGGGCAACTCACTCGCCTGGAGTTGCGCGCCGAGCTTTTCGCGCAGTGCCCGGCGATCCTTGTGCGGGTCGAGGCCGAGCACCGAGACCGAGCCGGAATCGTGGCGGCGCAGTCCCTGCAGGCACTCGACGGTCGTGGTCTTCCCGGCGCCGTTCGTGCCGAGGATGCCGAAGATCTCGCCACGTTCCACGTGGAACGAAACGTCTTCGACGGCGATCTTGTCCGGGTAGCTCTTGCGGAGGTTTTTGACTTCGACGATGGGCATACGAAAAAGCTAGGACGCGGCGGACGTCGTCAGAATCCGTCTGAAACCCCAGTCGGGGTGGGGCTAGACCCACCCCAGCCGTGGGCCTCGGCCTACTGCGCTCACCGGCCGCGATGAGCCAGACTTCAGGACGTGACCAAGTACTGGCAGTCGATCAGGCGGGCCTTCGCGCTGCTCGGACTGGCGCTCGCCGGGGTATTCGACCTGGCAGTCGTCTTTGTGTCGTTCTGCCTGCTGTGCTTGGGCTTGTTCTTCTTTTTCGCACCAGCCGTCCTCTACGCACGACGTCGAGCCGTCACCGCACGGGAGCTCGCCGGGCGATGGTGCGGAATCGACATCCCGGCGCCGTACCGCCCCGAACCGCCGGAGCCCGAGCGCGAACCCGATGGTTGGTATCGGCGGGAGAACAGCCTCTACAAGACCCCGCGTTGGCCCAAGATCTTCTTCAAACTCGACTGGATCGGCGATGATCCGGCGACCGGTCGCGACCTGGGCTGGCTGATCCTGAACCCGCTGGTCAGTGTGTTTCTCCCGGTGGTGACCGGGTTGACCGGCCCGCTCGCGTTGCGCTGGTACGGGCGATGGACCTCGTGGCTGCTCAGGAAGGCGCCTGAGCGTCCGCCGAGCACCCGATCCGGGGTGCGGCGGTGGCTGCACGAGCACTTCGAGGCGTTTTGGCACCAGCTCGCGCTGCTCGGCCTGGCGGTCACCCAGCTGGTGATGCTGGCGCCGCAGTTCGTCGTTTTCCTTGGCCCCTGGCCGCTTTTCCCGACGATGACGCAATCCTCCAGAGCGGTCGCCGACACGTTCCGGCGGGTGTCGACGGAGTGGATCGGCGTGCGCATCGACCGGCCGTACCTCCCACCACCGCCGTTCCCGGTGCGGCGCGCGGACGGGATGTACCAGTTCGGCCAGCAGCTGAGCGAGGACCCGTGGTGGCCGGCGCGGATGTCGCGGTTCAAATCGATGATCCAGGACCGCGCGACCTGGCGGGATGTGGCGTCGGCTGTGCTGAATCCGCTGGTGTCGGCGTTGCTGTGCCTGCCGGTGTTCGCGCTCGTCGGCTACGGCTTCATCGCGCTGCAGACGCTGTGGCTCTGGCGGCCGATCAGCCAGATCTGGGGCAGCGGTGACACCGTCAAGATCACCATGTTCAGCCTGCTAGGACTACCGGAGATCACCACGAACGGCCAGGCGCTGCTCGCGACGCCGATCGCCTTGGCGCTCATCTTCGTCCCGGTGGTTTTCTCGCCATGGCTCGTGAAACTGCAGGCACGCTTCGGGCGGCTGTTCCTCGGTTCGACGGAGGCCTCGCGACTGGCTCAGCGCGTCAGCAGGTTGGAGCGGACCCGCACCGACACGACCGACGCCCAAGCCGAGGAGCTGCGACGCATCGAGCGCGACCTGCACGACGGCGTCCAGTCCAGGCTCGTGGCCATGGGCATGAAACTCGGTGCCGTCGAAGCGCTCATCGACCGGGATCCGGCTGAGGCGAAGAGACTGACGGCCGAGCTGCGGCAGTCGTCGTCGACAGCGTTGACGGAGCTGCGTGAACTCGTCCGTGGTATCCAGCCGCCGGTCCTTTCCGAACGCGGGCTCGTCGACGCGGTGCGTGCGGTCGCGCTGGACAGCCCGCTGAAAGCCGACGTGGTGGTGGATTTCGACGGCCGAGTCGAGCCTCCGGTGGAATCCTGCGTCTACTTCGCAGTGTGCGAACTACTGACCAATGCCGTGAAACATGGCGAAGCGCGCGAGGTGACGATCGAACTCGGCCATGACGGCGGTGCCCTGCGGGTCACGGTGACCGATGACGGTCTCGGCGGCGCGAACCCGGCCCGTGGCAGCGGTTTGCGCGGAATCGAGCGTCGACTAGGGGCATTCGACGGTAAGTTGACGCTGGTCAGTCCACCCGGTGGCGCCACGACCGCGACGATGGAGATTCCTTGCCAGCTCGACTCAGGACCGTCCTCGCCGAAGACCAGTACCTCCTCCGCGACGGACTGACGCATCTGCTGGCAGCACACGGTTTCGACGTGGTCGCCGCGGTGGGTTCAGGCCCGGAATTGCACAAGGCGCTGCTGGAACACCGGCCGGACGTGTCCGTGGTCGACGTCCGGATGCCGCCGACGAACACCGACGAAGGCCTCCAAGTCGCGCTGGCCGTGCGCCGCGAAATTCCGGGTCTTCCGATTCTCGTGCTGTCACAACACGTCGAACAGCTCTATGCGCGCGAACTGCTCGCCGACGGCACCGGCGCGATCGGATACCTGCTGAAGGACCGCGTCTTCAACGCCGACCAGTTCATCGACGCGGTCCACCGGGTCGCCGGCGGCGGCACGGTGATGGACCCCGAGGTGATCGCGAAACTCCTCGCCGGAAACGCCACGGATCCGTTGTCTGCCTTGACTCCCCGGGAACGCGAAGTCCTCGGCCTGATGGCTGAAGGCTGCTCCAACGCGGCGATCGCCGCGCGGCTCTTCGTCAGCGAAGGCGCTGTCGGGAAGCACACCGCGAGCATCTTCTCGAAACTCCAACTCGGCCCCTCCGACGACACCAACCGCCGCGTCCTGGCCGTCCTCGCCTACTTGGGGAGCTGATCTGGCACCTTTTGGGGCGAGTGGGGCTGGTGGGGCGATTCGGCGGTGGGGAGGGCGGGAGCGTGGGAGCTTTACTATCGCCAGGCGGCAGTAAAGCTCCCTTGATACCCCTTTTGTTAGTCCGAACGGGTGACGTGGGTGAGGAAGGTGCGCCAGGGGAGGGTGGCGAAGGTGAGGGAGCCGGAGGCGCGGTCTTTGGTGTCTCGGACTTGGACGTCTGCGGGTACTGGTGACACTTCGACGCAGCCACCTTCGTCGCCGCTGTAGCTACTCTTTCGCCAGGTGCTCGCTGTCATGGTGGTCCTCTCGGTCCGCGTACAGCTCTGTCGTCAAAGCGACAATCAACTCCTTCGAGTCTGCCTCGCTGAGTGCGGTGTCCGCTAGCGCCGCCAGAATGACTTCGTAGGTGGCGACCTGGTCCAAGTTTTCAAGAAATACTGCCGAGCCCACGCTCTCCAGGTAGATCACCGGAGAGAAGGCGGCGAACTCCATAACGGTGAACGAGCCTGTGATTCCAGGATGTGAGCCGATACGGTTCGGGACGATCCGCAGCTCCAGCTTGGGCCGCACAGTCATCCGCAGTAGGTGGTAGAGCTGCTCGGCCATCACCTCTGAGCCGCCGACTGGGAGCCGCAACACGGATTCATGGATGAAGAACGTGAATTCTGGTCGCGGATATCGGTCAAAAATATTTTGACGCGAAATTCGTGCGGCTATTCGTGGTTCTACTTGATGGTCCGTGACGACCGGACTTCTGTTGAATAGAGCGCGGGCATAGCCCTCGGTTTGGAGCAGGCCTGGCATCACGCCGACGTGGAAGTCACGGAGACCGGTGGCCTTGTTTTCGTGGTCCACCAGGGTTTTCAGCTGGTTGGACTGGTGTGAATCGTATTGTTGTAGCCAGCCTTGGGTTCCTAGCTCGCGACAGAGCTTAACCAGCCTCTCGCGCTCTTCGAGCTCAACCTTGCAAGCGACGAGCACGCTCATCACATCCAGCTCGCTACCGCCGCGTTTTCCGCTCAGCAGATGGGAAACCCGGGGATGTGACCAGTCGAGCCGGCGTGCGAGTTCCCGCACGCCCATGCCTGCCTTCTTCATCGCGGCGCGAAGTTCGTCGCCGAGTTCTCGGCCGCGAACGGTGGGTTGGCGATCTTCCATCGCACGAAAATAACCCCGCGAATCCGAATCGTTCCTCGGAAACGCGGGGTTGTCCCCCGAAAAGGCTCACCGGTTTCCCTGGGAAACCATTATTCGCGCGAGACGCGGACCATTTCTTCGCGCTCGACGACCTTGATGCGCTCGCGGCCGTGCGGTTCGCCGAGGGAGCGCTCGTAGGCGTCGAGTTTGGCCCAGCCATCCCAGGTCGTGAAGGGGACGCCGCCTTCGGTGAGGAAGTCGAGGATCGCGTCCGGCGATGCGTGCGCGGGCTGGACGAGATTATCGGCGTCGGCGAGGAGGCTCGCGATCGTCTCGGCGGCGTCGCCCTTGGTGTGGCCGATGAGGCCGATCGGGCCGCGCTTGATCCAGCCGGTGACGTAGACGCCGGGCAGCTGGTTCTCGTCGATGTCGAGCACGCGGCCGGCCTGGTTGGGAACCGTGCCCGACTGGTGATCGAACGGGACCTCGGCCAGGTGCGAGGACAGGTAACCGACAGCGCGGTACACGGCCTGGACGTCCCAGTCGTGGAATTCGCCGGTGCCGCGGACGTTTCCGTCGCCGGTCAGTTCGGTGCGTTCGGTGCGGAGGCCGGTGACCTTGCCGTCTTCCCCGACGACCTCGGTCGGCGAGTGGAAGAAGTGCAGGTGCAGGCGCTTCGGCCGGGTGCCCTGGTCGCGGATCGCCCATTCCTGCAGCGTCTTCACGACCATGTCGACCTGCTTCGACGCGCGAAGCGTGGCGATGCTGCCTTCGTCGAACTCGATGTCCTCGGGGTCGACGATCACCTCGACGTTCGGCGAGTGGTCGAGCTCCCGCAGTTCGAGCGGGGTGAACTTGGCCTGCGCCGGGCCGCGGCGGCCGAAGACGTGGACGTCGGTGACCGGGCTGGCCTTGAGGCCTTCGTAGACGTTGGCGGGGATGTCCGTGGTGAGCAGTTCGTCGGCGGTCTTCGCGAGGATCCGGGCGACGTCGAGGGCGACGTTGCCGACACCGAGCACGGCCACGCTCGTCGCTGTCAGCGGCCAGGTGCGCGGGACGTCCGGGTGGCCGTCGTACCAGGAGACGAAGTCGGCGGCGCCGTGGGAGCCGTCCAGTTCGACGCCCGGGATGGCGAGCGGGCGGTCCGTGGACGCGCCGGTCGAAAAGATCACCGCGTCGTAGAACTCGCGGAGGTCGTCGAGCTTGATGTCGGTGCCGTAGTCGATGTTGCCGAGCAGGCGGATGCCCGGCTTGTCGAGCACCTTGTGCAGGGCGGTGACGATGCCCTTGATCCGCGGGTGGTCAGGCGCCACGCCGTAGCGGATCAGGCCGAACGGCGCCGGCATGCGCTCGAAGATGTCGATGCTTACGTCAGCGTCGGACTTGTCCAGGATATCGGCGGCGTAAATGCCGGCGGGCCCTGCGCCCACGATGGCTACGCGAAGGGAACGGGTCACTCTGCAACGGTAAGTTAGGTCGACCTAACTTTCACTGTGATCTGCCGTACGGTCCAGCATGTAAGACCCGCTAGGCTGGGCCTATGCGCGTGCTCGTCGTCGACAACTATGACAGTTTTGTCTACAACCTGGTCCAGTATCTGGCCCAGCTCGGTGCCGACTGCACGGTCTGGCGCAACGACGCCGTCGACCTCGACAGGATCCCCGAGTTCGACGGCGTACTCGTCTCGCCCGGGCCGGGTACGCCCGAACGCGCTGGTCAGAGCATCGATGTTGTCAAGAAGTGTGCCGAGTCGGGTGTACCGATGTTCGGGGTCTGCCTCGGACATCAGGCATTGGGAGTGGCTTTCGGTGCCACCGTCGGTCGCGCGCACGAGCTTCTGCACGGCAAGACCAGCAAGGTGATCCACGCCGGTGCGGGGGTGCTCGCAGGGCTGCCCGACGAGTTCACCGCCACCCGATATCACTCCTTGACTGTGCTGCCCGACACGATCTCCGATGTGTTCGAGATCACCGGCCGCACCGAATCCGGCGTCGTGATGGGTATGCGGCACCGTGAGCTGCCGCTCGAGGGCGTGCAGTTCCACCCGGAATCCGTGCTCACCCAGGGTGGCCACCGGCTGCTGGCGAACTGGATGGCCGGTGCGGGGCACCCGGTCGCCGAAGAAATCGTCACCGAGCTGGAGAACGACACCAAGACACTACAAAAGGCCGCCGTAGTCTAAATATTGCTTCTAATGGTCTAGTTGTTTTGGGGCCTAGCTGCAATTTGCACTACGCAATTACCTGTTTGGCCTCTTTTGGTCGATAGGATGCCGAGGTACCCTCGCCCATTCGTCACTCTCCGAAGTCATGCATAGAGCTTCGGTCCGCGCCGCAAGGGGAAAATCTGTGACCTCCGGAATCGTTGCCATCAGTGTCGCCGGGGCGGGCGATGAGCTTCGGCAACTCGCGGCCTGGCTCCGCGACGAGGATGAACTGCGTGGCCGTGTCCGGCTGGCGGAAGTCTCGCCGCGAGCGGGGATAGACGACTCCGTGGTGGTGGCCGTGACCAGCGGCTCCGCCGCGACGTTCTGCACCTCGCTGTTCGCCTGGCTCGGCGGCCGGGAAGAAGCCGAAAAGGTTTCGCTGCGCATCAAACGGTCCGGCAACACCGACGAGCTCGAACTCGACTGCGGTACGGCCGCCGACGCGCAGGATGTGCTCACCGCCGTCCAGAACTTCCTCGACGCCGACAGCTGAACCGGTCGACTGAGGGCCCTCTGGAATCCAGAGGGCCCTCAGTCGTTCGTGTGCTCAGTGGCTACGGGAAACCGATACCGCCCGAAGTCTTGGTCGTCGTCGTCGGATTGTTGCCGTCGACGACGGTGAGCGTCACCGTCTGGTTCTTCGTGATCTTGGAACCTGCCGCGGGATCGGTCTTACTGACCTTGCCCGCGTCCCTGCTGCTGCCCGAACTGTCCGGCTTGGTGTTGACCTGGCCAGACCAGCCGAGGCTCTGCAGCTTCTGGAGCGCCTGGTCCTGGGTCATGCCGACCAGGTCCGGCATGTCGAACGGCACCTTGGAGCCGTCGGAAACGGTGACCACGATCTTCGTGCCCACCGGCACCGCGGCGCCATTCGGCGTCTGCGAGATGACCTGGTTCTTCGGCAGCTCAGAAGGCGTTGGCTTCTGTTGGACCGTGAAGCCCTGACCCTCGAGCCCGGCCTTGCACACGTCGTACTGCTGACCGGTGCAGTCGTTGGGCGTCTTGGTCTGAGGCGTGCCGACGATCGTGATCTTGACTGACTTGCCCGCCTCGAGCTGGCTGTTCGCCGCGGGGTTCTGCTTGGTGACAGTGCCGTACAAGTTGGAGTCGGTACTGGTACTGGGAGCCTCTTGGCCGATCAACGGATCCAGTTTCAACCCGACCTCGGCCAGTTTCGCCGTGGCGGCCGCCTGGTCGAGACCGGTGAGGTCCGGGACCGTGACCTTGGTCGGCGCCGCCCCGAAGGTCAGCGTGAGCTTGGTCGCCGTCGAAACGTTCTGGCCGACGCCAGGCTCGATCGCGATGACCTTGCCGATGTCGTTCTCGGTGCAGGTGGGCTGGCCGGGTATCGGGTCGCCACCGCAGACAACCAGCTTGTCCGGGTCGGTGAAGTTGTTGAAACCGAGACCGCGGAGTTGCTCCTTGGCGACGGCCTCGGTCTTGCCCAGGATCGACGGGATGGTCGCCGTCTGGTCCGCCTGGTTGAACGCACCCGAGAGCAACAGGATCAGCAGCACCGCGAGGACACCGAAGCCGGCCAGTGCGGCACCGATCAGCGTGCGGCGCTTCCGCTTGGCGCGGGCGTCTTCCTCCGGGTCACTGTCCGCGAACTCCTCGTAGCGCTGCGGGACGCGGCGGTCGGAGTCCATGACCTGCGTACGCAGATCCTCCGACATCACCATCGGCGCCGACGGGCGCTGGCCGGACAAGGTGCGCACCAGGTCGGAACGCATTTCGGCGGACGACTGGTAGCGGTTCGCCGGGCCCTTCGCGAGTGCCTTCAGCACCACCGCGTCCAGCTCCGGCGACACCGCCGGGTTCACCGACGACGGCGGGTTCGGGTCTTCCCGGACATGCTGGTACGCCACCGCGACCGGCGAGTCACCGGTGAACGGGGGTTCCCCGGTGACGAGTTCGTAGAGCACACAACCGGCCGCGTAGACGTCGCTCCGGGCGTCGACCTGCTCGCCGCGTGCCTGCTCCGGGGAGAGGTACTGGGCTGTCCCGATGACCGCGGCGGTCTGCGTCATCGCGGACTGGCCGTCGTGCATGGCCCGCGCGATACCGAAGTCCATCACCTTGACCGCGCCGTTTTTCGTGATCATCACGTTGGCGGGCTTGACGTCACGGTGGACGATGCCGTGACGGTGGGAGAAGTCCAGCGCCGCGCAGACGTCCGCCATGACCTCCATGGCGCGCTTCTGCGACATCGGGCCTTCGGTCTTGACGATGTCGCGCAGCGTCCGGCCTTCGACGAACTCCATCACGATGTACGGCAGCGCGCCCTGTTCCGTCGACGCTTCACCGGTGTCGTA
>NZ_DASYMU010000257.1:0-4076 GCF_036008905.1 Amycolatopsis sp.
CGGGAACCGCTCATAAAGCTCGCGGCCCATGCCGAGCCGCTGCGAACCCTGACCGGAGAACAGGAACGCCGTCTTGCCACCGGCGACCGAACCTTCGGACACTCCCGCGTCGGGCTCGCCGTCGGCCAATGCCGCCAGGCCGCGCAGCGCGCTTTCCCGGTCCCCGGCGACGATCACGGCCCGGCGGGAGAACCGCGAACGGCCCTTTACCAGCGAGACGGCGATGTCGGCCGACGGGATGTCCGAGCGGGTCTTCAGGTGCGAGAGCAGCCGGGCCGCTTGGGCGTGCAGCGCCTCCGGGCTCTTCGCCGACAGAACCCACGGCACGAGACCGGTTTCGTCAGGTGCGGCAACAGGCTCAGCCTCCGGAGCCTGCTCGAGGATCACGTGCGCGTTGGTCCCGCTGATCCCGAACGCGGACACGGCTGCCCGGCGCGGGCGATCGACCTCCGGCCAGGCGCGCTGCTCGGTCGCCAGCTCCACCGCGCCCGAGGTCCAGTCCACACTGGACGTCGGTGTGTCCACATGCAACGTCTTGGGCACCACGCCTTCGCCCAGCGCGAGCACCATCTTGATCACTCCGGCCACCCCGGCCGCGGCCTGGGCGTGCCCGAGGTTCGACTTCACCGAGCCGAGCAGCAACGGGCTTTCACGGTCCTGCCCGTAGGTCGCCAGCAGCGCCTGGGCCTCGATCGGGTCGCCCAGGCTCGTGCCGGTGCCGTGCGCCTCGACGACGTCGATCTGGCCGGGCGTCAGGCGTGCGCTCTCCAGCGCGGCACGGATGACGCGCTGCTGTGACGGGCCGTGCGGCGCGGTCAGGCCACTGCTCGCGCCGTCCTGGTTCACCGCGGAGCCGCGCACGACGGCGAGCACGCGGTGGCCGTTCTTCTGCGCGTCGGAAAGGCGTTCCAGCAGGATCATGCCGACGCCCTCACCCCACGCCATGCCGTCGGCGGTGTCGGCGAAGGCCTTGCAACGCCCGTCGCGCGACATGCCGCGCTGACGCGCGAACTCGATGAACGCGTTGGGGGTCGCCATCACGGTCGCGCCGCCGACGAGCGCCATCGAGCACTCACCGGAACGCAATGCCTGTTCCGCCCAGTGCAGGGCGACCAGCGACGACGAGCACGCCGTGTTGACCGTGACGGCCGGTCCTTCCAGACCGAGGAAGTAGGAGATCCGTCCGGAAAGGACACTGGCCGCGGTGCCGGTCAGCAGATGCCCTTCGGCCGTCTCGGGCATGTCCGTGCCGGAGCCGTAACTCGATTCGACCGCGCCGACGAAGGTCCCGACCCCGGTGCCGCGCAGGGACAGCGGATCGATCCCCGCGTGCTCGATCGCCTCCCACGCGACCTCGAGCAGCAACCGCTGCTGTGGGTCCATCGCCACCGCTTCACGCGGGGAGATACCGAAGAAGCCGGGGTCGAATTCGGCTGCCTCGTGGAGGAAACCGCCCTCGACGACGTAGGTCTTGCCGGGCTTGTCCGGGTCCGGGTCGTAGATCGACGCGGCGTCCCACCCGCGTCCCTCGGGGAAGCCCGAGATCGCGTCCTCGCCGTCGAGCAAAACCCGCCACAGCTCCTCGGGCGAGTTCGCGCCCCCGGCATAACGGCAGCCCATGCCGACGATCGCGATCGGCTCGGCGGTCTTCGCCTCGACGGTCTGCAAGCGCTGGCGGGTCTGCCGCAGGTCGGTGGTGACCAGCTTGAGGTAATCGCGGAGCTTGTCTTCGTTGCTCGTCATGCGGGTGGTGCCTCCCAAGTGAGGGAACTTGCGGGGACGGCGAGCCCTTTCTGGCGGCGCACCCAGCGGGAAACCCGGACCACCGTCAGGCCTCTAACTTTGCCGGACATGGCACTAGTGCTGTTACTAGTGCTCAGCCACGAGATGTCGACATCTCGTGATCTCTTAGCTACTAAGAGACCGCCATCTGTCGACAGATGGCGAAGGACGGTTGCGAGCGTGCTAGTTGCGGCCGAGTTCCTTGTCGATGAACGCGAACATCTCGTCGTCACTCACCGCGGCGAGCTCTTCGGAGTTTTCTTCCGTCTTCTGCTCGCCGACGGCTTCGAGTCGCCATTGCAGCGCGGAAAGCCGTTTGACCAGTAGTGCCCGGGTGCCGGCGTCCAGTTCGGACCCCGACACCGCGGTTTCGAGTTTTTCGAGTTCCGCCAGCAGTGGCACCTGTTCGGCGTCCGCCCCGATCTCCGTGCGGACGTGCCGCACGAGCGCGATCGGCGTCGGGTGGTCGAAGATCAACGTGATGGGCAGCCGGAGGCCGAGATCGGCGGCCAGCCGGTTGCGCAGCTCCACCGCGGTCAGCGAGGTCATCCCGAGTTCAAGGAATCCGCGCTCGGACTCGACGTCGTCCGCCGAGCCGTGCCCGAGCACCGCCGCGACATGGCGGTTGACCAGGTCCAGCACGAGCTTTTCCTGCTCGGCCGCACTCCGGCCGGTCAGCTGCTCCAGGAATCCCGGTCCGGCCGTGTGGACGGCTTCGTTGCCCGCGACGCGGCGCGCGGGGACGCGCACGAGTCCGCGCATCAACGCCGGGACGGAACCACGGGCGATCGCGCGGACGTCCAGTGGCGCGGTGACCACCAGTGAATCGTCCACAGTGGATGCCAGATCGAACAGGCCGAGGCCGTGTTCGGCCGTCATCGCGATGACGCCTTCGCGGCGGAACCGGGCGATGTCGGTGGCGTCGAGCGCTCCGGTGAGTTCGCTTCGCTGCTCCCAGAATCCCCAGGCCAGCGAGGTCGCCGGCAAGCCGTCCGAACGACGTCGCTGGGCCAGCGCGTCGAGGAACGTGTTCGCCGCCGCGTAGTTGGCTTGCCCGACGGCACCGGAAACCCCGGAGAACGAGGAGAACAGGACGAACGCCGACAGGTCCAGCTCTCGGGTCAGCTCGTGCAGGTTGAGCGCGGCGTCCACCTTGGGCTGCAACACCTTGTCGACGCGCTCACCGGTCAGCGCGTCGAGCACGCCGTCATCGAGGACCGCGGCGAGGTGCACCACGCTGCTCAGCGGGTGTGCCGCGGGAATCCCGGCCAGCACGCCGGCGAGTTCGTCGCGGTTCGCGATGTCACAAGCTTCGACGACGACATCGGCGCCGAGACCGGCCAGCTCGTCACGGAGTTCCTGTGCGCCGGGAGCGTCGAGGCCGCGGCGGCTGGTCAGCAGCAAACGCCGGACGCCGTGCCGTTCGACCAGGTGGCGGCAGAGGAGCGTGCCCAGGGTGCCGGTGCCGCCGGTGACGAGCACGGTGCCTGAGCCGCTGGGATCGAGCTGCCAGCGTGTGCCTTCGGTGGTCTTCGCGCGGGTGAGCCGGGCGGCGGTGACATTGCCGCAGCGGATGGCGATCTGCGGCTCGCCGGTGGTGACGGCGTCGGTGATCGCGGTGACGAGCACCTTCGCGGAGCTGTCCTCGTCGTCGATGTCGACCAGGGTGATCCGGCCCGGGTTCTCGGACCCGGCCGACCGGACCAGACCCCAGACGCCCGAGTCGGCGAGTCCGGCGACGTTCTCGTCTGGAGTGGCCGCGATCGCCTGCCGGGTGAGCACGACCAGGTGTGAGTCGTCGAACTTGCTGTCACGCAAGAACTGCTGGATGGACGTCAGGGCGTCGCGGACCGATCTGTGTGCGGCCGCGGCGAGATCGCCGGTTGCCGAAGTGACGGGCAGCAGCACGATGTCCGCCGCGTCGAGCTCGTCGAAGTCGGCGACTCCGACGACCGGGACACCGGAACGCTCCACAGTGGACACCGTGGGCTCGTTGCCGACCACGGCCCAGCGCTCGTTCGCCTTCCGGTCTTCGCCGGTGGGCGCGGGGACCCAGCCGACCTGGAACAGCGCATCGCGGTGGGAAAGCTCGACGGGCGCGAACTGGTCGGCGGAGATCGTCCCGCGTCGCACCGAAGCGGCCGTAAGCACTGGCGCGCCCGCGAGATCCGTGGCACTGACGGAACATCCGCCGAAGCCGTCCGGGGAGAACCCGATGCGCAGGGCGGTCGCGCCGGTGGCGTGCACCGCGACGTCGTGCCAGACCGACGGCAGGCCCGGGCCGTCACTCGCGG
>NZ_DASYMU010000258.1:0-39512 GCF_036008905.1 Amycolatopsis sp.
ACCCGCCGAGCCAATCCCCAGTCACCCCAAACCCAGACCTGAGCGACCACGTCACCACAACACCAAGACCTGCGCACTCCGGTCACCCCGAGCTAAGACCTGAGTGGCCAACCACGAACCCGGTCAATGGACCTTTCATCCGAGATGAAAGGTCCATTGACGCCACGGCTAAGCCGGGACGGACTCCGGTGGGGACAGCAGGCCAGGACGAGCTCATGCCCCCAAAGCGGCGTTGGGGACGTCCAGTGCCCCCAACGCCGCTTTGGGGGCACTGCCCACCTCACACTCCGCGAACCCGCCCACGCTCGGCGAACCAGTCGATACAGCAAGCGACAGTCGCGGCAGCGGCGAGCAGCAGCGCCGCCTGACTCACCGGCCCATAGGCCCATTCCTGCCCATGCCCCAGCAACCGCCCCACCACCGAAACCCCGGCCGCCACCACCATCCCGCCGAAAGCCAGCACCCGCGGCGCGTGTTCGCTGAACTGCCGAGCCAGCAGGCATCCGATCAGCAGCACCACCGGCAACATCCCGCCCAGCACCGCCAGCAGCCCGATCAGCAGCACGGGCACCAAAATAGCCCCGCCCGCCGACACCTCGAAAAGCCGCCGGCGCGCGGGCAGCACCAACCCGGCGAGCAACACCAGCACCGCGAACGCCCCGATCAGCAATCCGGTGCGATAGGTCCGGTCAGGCGTGAATTCCAGCGAGACAACGCCCCCAGCCCCGGCGGGGACGACCCAAGCCTGCTGCCATCCGTCCACCCGAGTCCTTGCCAGCTCCCGGCCGTCGAGCCGCGCCACCCACCCGGCGTTCGCGTTCTCGGGCACCGCGAGCACGGCGGCCTCGCCGGGGGCGACACTCACCGAGCGTTCCGTGGCGTCCCACTGCCGCACCTCGGTGGCCCGCCGCTGAGCCGGTGCCGCGGCACCGCCCGGCCGCAGCCAGAGATCCTGCACCACAAAGGAATCAGACGGATCTGTCCGCAGCTCGTGGCCTCCCGCACCCAGCTCGACGCCGTCCTCCAGGTCCGGACAGGTCTGCAGCGCGACTTGGCGATGCGCGGTGATGTCGGCGAGGGTGCCGCGCACGGAAGTGGCGTGGTCGACGCCGTCGAGACGGATGTTCGGGCCTTCCCCGCACGGCACCGCGAACGGCGCGTCCGGGGACAGCGGGCGCAGCAGGTCCTCGGCGCCGGTCAGGGCAAGGCTCCCGATGCCCTGTGTCACAGCGGATCGTGGCGGTTCATCGTCCGAAGTGGACAGACTGAGCAAGAGCTGATCGGTGTCGAGCGGCGGGAAAGTCGCCGTGCCGTCCGCGCCGACCTCGACGCTCCGCGTGTCGCCAGGAGTGGTGAGTTGCAGCCGTTGCGGGGTTTTGACTCCGGGGCCGGCACCGATGCGCAGCCCGGAAATCCGCCGCTTCCCCGGCCACTCCAGCGTCAGGGTGGGACGCAGGTCGGTGAGATCGGGAATCCACGTCGTCGCCGGATCCCCGTCGACGGCGGCGAACCCGCCCGCGGCGGGATCACCACCGAGCTGGGAGGTCGCCGACACCGAAACCCCGGGCAGCGACACGGGATTCCGCCCGCCCGCGGCGGGCAGCACGGTTCCGCCCAGCACGAAGTTCGCCGGTTTCGGCGTGGTGAACAACCGCCGGATCCCGTCGGGTTCTTCCCCTTCGCGGGCCAGCCCGGCGTCACATTGCCCACCCTGGCAGGCGTACCGCGGCTGCGCCCCGCGGCTGAAAGCGAAGCCCGGCGCCGACCCGCCGGGCAGGTCGGCCGGGACTTCGAGGGCGCGCTGCGGCTCGGTTCCGGGAATCTTGAGCTCGGCGACGCCGACGTTGCCGTCCAGCCGCCCGACCACCAGGGACAGCACCGTGATCCGCACCTTGCGGGTGATCCCCGGCACCGACTGGTACGAATGCCCGCCCTCGCCACGGATGACCTGGTGGTCGACCGAGCCGTTGTCGGTGGTGATCCGGATCCGGGTGGGCGGCCAGCCGACGCGGATGTCGTCCACCAGTTCGAGATCCAGTGAGTTCACCACCTTGGGGGTGTCGAGTTCGACTTCGAGCCATTGCCCGATCGGCCCGCCGAACGCCGACGAGTGCCACGCCGTGCGCGAATCGCCGTCGATGGCGGCGAACGGCTGGTGGCTGGGGTCCGAGCCGCCGAGCGCGTCGGCGAAGGACGCGGCGGTCGACGCCGTGACCGAGCGGATCCCGCGGTACGCGGCCACGGTCTGGTGCTGCTCACCGGGAAACGGGAGGACGTCCAGGGTCGCGCGGTCCTGCCTCGGCTGTTCGGTGGCGGTCAGGGTCTGGCTGAGATTGTCGCGTACCCCGCCCACGTTGCGCTCGGCGCGCCGCAGGCCGTCGGTGACCAACCGGCCGGTTCCGCCGGGTGAGCCGCCGTCGCCGGCGAGCACGGTCGGCGTGCCCGGGTCGAGCTGCCCGGAATTCATCAGTGGCAGCAACGATTCCGGGCCACCGCTGACTGTCGGAACGTCCTTTACGGACGTGGCCGTGACTTGCGGGACATCGCGCCGCACCTCGAAGATCTCCAGCGGCCCGAACCGCGCGGCCTCGGCGATGCCCGGCGAACCCGCGAGCCCGGAACGCAACGTCGTCACCGAGGGTGCGTTGGTCTTCACACGGTCGATGTCGTTGCGCAGCAACAGGAACCGGAAACCGGACCGGGCCAGCAGATCGGCCAGTCCCGGATCACCCCGGCCGTCGGCGAGTGCGGCGTCCACCGAGTCCATCAGCCGGGTGTTGCCCTCCGAGCCCAGCGGCACCTGGTTGCGCACCGCCCACGGGCTCGTCGCCAGCGACTGCGCGGGTTCGTCCACCGTGCGGCCCCAGGTGTACTCGCCGAAGCCGGTCGCGGGCAGCATCAGCGTGCGATCCTGGCCGCCGGCCTTGGCGACCCAGCCCATCGCGTCGTCCCAGTACCCGGGCACCTCGTCCCAGCCGGGACCGGGACGCAGCGTCAGCAGCCAGGCTGGCGCGGCGATCACGACGATCAGCAGCGCGCCGAGCGCCGGTCGCCAGTACGACGCCCCTTTACGCACCAGCGATCCCGAAACACCGTGCACGAACGCCAGCATCAGCGGCAGCCTCAGCACGGGCTCGAACTTGTGCACGTTGCGCAGTGCCGCGAGCGGCCCGTCGAGCAGTTGCCGCACCGGCCCGGAGAACGGGCTGTCGAGCGTGCCGACGTATCCGACGGTCAGCAGTGTCACGCCGGTGACCACGCCGAGCACCAGGAATCGGCGCTCGGGCAGCCGTCCCCGCGTCAGGCCGAAGAGCCCGACAGCGGCGACCAATCCGGTGGCGAGCATCTGCACCGGGTTGTCGATCAGCAGCCAGCCCGACGGCCACCACGGCGTGCCCTGCACGACGTAGGCGACCCACTGGTTCGTCCCGCGCAGCACCTCGAACAGCGACATCGGCGCGGTGGTGTTGGTCGCCGACTCGATGTAGTTCAGGAACGGCAGGCTGTACTCGCCGAGCAGGAGCAGCGGCAGGATCCACCACAGCATCGCGGCGGTGACGAACACGAGCCACCAGACGACGAGCTTGACGTGCGCGCGGGACCAAGCCCGGCTCAGCAGCCAGAGTCCGGGCAGCACCAGCGCCATCACGATCATGGCGCCGTTCACCCCGCCCATGCCCAGCACGGCGAACGCCGACAGCGCGGCGGCCCGGCGCGGGGACCCGATCCGCCCGGCCGACACCAGTGGCAGCAGCACCCACGGCAGCAGCACCGCGGGCAGCATCTCCGCCGACAGGGAGCCGATTTCGGTGAGCATCCGCGGGGCCACCGCGTAACCGACCGCGCCGATCAGGCGGGCCCGTTCGGTGCCGATCCCCAGCGCGCGGGCGAGGAGCAGCGTCCCGGCGAAGGCCACCGAGAGCAACAGCGCGCACCACAGCCGCTGCGCGACCCACGCGGGCATCCCGACGGCGTCGCAGAGGACGAAATACGGTCCCATCGGGAACAGATAGCCGTACGCCTGGTTCTGCAGTTCCCCGGCGGTCGCCTGCGGATTCCACAGGTGCAGCGCGCGGCCGAGGAAGGCCAGCGGGTCGACGGACAGGTCGAGCTTCGTGTCGAAAGTCGTCTTCCCCGGTCGTTGCAGGAAGGACAGCAGGGTCAGCGCGAGCACGATCCAGGTGCTCGGCGCGCGCACCAGACGGCGTGGCGAGATCGCGTGGACCCAGCCGTTCCCCCGCCCGGGTGGCCGCGCCGCCTTGCCGGAGGTTCGTTCGTCGATGGTGACCATTTCGGGGGATCTTAGGCGGTGGGCGGGCGGCGCCGCCATCACTTGCCCTCCATCGTTACCGACGGGTAGATCGGCGGGCGCAACGCGGCTAGGGTGACCGGCGAACTCCGGTTTCCTTCGCATTGGCAGGTGTTTCCATTTCTCACGAGCAGGATTTCGCGAAGACCTGGGCGGTCGCCGAGCCGGTCAAAGGCTGGCTGACCAGGGAACAGGGGCTCGCGCTGTGGAATGCCGCGCGCAAGCTCGGCGAGGACGACGTGATCGTCGAGATCGGCAGCCACCAGGGCCGGTCCACCGTGGTGCTGGGCGCCGCCGCGCGCACGGTCGGTGCCGTGGTGGTCGCGGTGGACCCGTTCGTCGACGGCAAACTATTCGGCGGATCGCCGACGCGCCAACGGTTCGAGGCGAACGTCGAGGCGGCCGGGCTCACCGATGTGGTCGAACTAGTCACCGCGTACAGCACCGGGTTACGACCGGACTGGGACCGGCCGATCCGCCTGCTCTACATCGACGGCAAGCACGACTACTGGACCTACACCGACGATCTCCGCTGGTCCGCGCATCTTCCGGCGGGCGGGGAAATCCTGGTGCACGACTGCTTTTCGTCGATCGGGGTCACCCTCGGCACGCTCGCGAAGGTCCTTTTCGGACGCCGGTACACCTACCTCGACCGGGAGACTTCGCTCGCCCGCTTCAGCCTGAAGCCGCCGTCCACCGTGGACAGAGCGCGCGTGCTCGCCCAATTGCCATGGTTCTGCCGCAACGTCGGGCTGAAGGTGTTGCTGCGGCTGAGACTGCGCTCCGTGACGAAACTGCTCGGCCACGACAGCCCGTACGACCCGTACTGAGGGTCCTTCGCCATCTGTCGACAGATGGCGAAGGACTTACGTCGTCGGCTTGCCGACGTAGAGCTTCGCGATGCAGACCGGCGCTCCCTTGCTCGCGAGCTGGACGCCGATCTTGTCGAAAAGCCCCTCCACGGGCAGGTAAATCGAGTGCAGGCCCTCCTGGAACCAGACCGGCGTGCGGAATCCGTCGCGGTCCACGAAGCCCTCACCACCGGCCGCGGTGTAATAGTCGACGCGCAGGAGATACCGTCCGAGCACCGCCATGTCGAGCGGGATGCGGACGAGGATGTCGGCGACCGGGTTCCCGCAGCCCTCCACCGGGCCGGGCACGCTGACGGCGATCGGGTCGACCCCGGTGATCCGCTGTGGCCGGCCGGAGTCGTCGAGCAGGTGCATCCGGGACGTGGGCGTGTCGAAGCGGATCCCGGGTACGAGACCGACAACCCTTGAGGCGCGGGAGTTTTCGGCGAACCACTCGTGGACGATGTCACTCGGTACCGGCGCGTCGAACAGGATCAGCTCGGGGTCGCCGGCCACGGCCGCCCGCGCGTTGTCGATGTAGCGGCTCGCGTGGTCGAAGCGCAGCGCCGGGGCGAGTTGCTGGAACCCCACGACGGAACTCAGCAGCAACGCCGCGCTGAGCCCGAGCGCCACCGGGCGTTCGCGCTTGGCGGGCACGTCTTCGGGTTCTGTCGCCAGAAGAACGGGCCGCAGGAAGGCGAACGCCCCGCAGAAGGCCGCCACCAGCACGATGTCGGCGACATACCGCGGATCGTTGCCCAGCGCGGGACCGACCTCGCTGAACCGGGTCACCGCCACGAGAGCGACGTCCACGACGACGGCGACACCCAGCAGCGCCCAAGCCCGCCAGGCCCGGCGGCCCCCGGCGCGCACGCCCCAGGCCAGCACCGCCAGGGTGAAGAACACCAGTATCGCGCGCACTTCCGCGGGCGGGCTCGCCCAGGTCGCCCCCGCGCCCGGACCGGACCACGGGCCGCCGACCAGCCCGGGGAGCAGGGTGTCCACCACCATCCGCCGGAACAGTTCCAGCACGCCGACGACGGACCGCTCCGCGGTCCCGTTCCGGACCTGGCTCGACGTCAGCAGCAGATAGACGAGGGCATAGAGGGCGAGCAGTCCGCCTTGGCAGAGCCACACCAAGCGGTACCGGCGAAGGGGCGCGCCGACGAGCACGGTCATCCCGAGCACGAGAACCGGGATCAGGGCCGCCTTCTCGTAGAACGCGAGGCCGACGACTGTCCACACGGCACTCGCGACCAACTGTCCACGGCGGCCGTCGCGCAGGTATCCGGCATGCGCGTGCAGCGCGCCGACGGCGGCCAGCAGGACGGGCAGGATCTGGATCGCGTACGCCCACCACAACGTCGGCACGAGCAGCAAGGTCGACGTCGTGAACACCGCGAACGGCACCAGGATCGCCCACCGGCGGCCGAAACAGCGCACGAGCACCAACCAGAACAGCACCGACGCGGCCGCCTGCACGAGCAGCAGCGGCACGGTCATCACGGCGTGGTTCAGCGGGGCCAGGAAGGTCATCACCCCGGCCACCAGGAACACACCGGGTGCCAGGTGCCCCTGGTAGTCCTGGAACAAATAATCGAGCTCGAACGGACCCGCCGCGGCCGCCCGGTAGGTGATCAGGAAGTCGTCCTGCGCGAACCCGCCGCGCAACGCCGCCCAGGTGTGCAAGGCGAACGGCACGACTCCCAGTATCGCCGCCACGAGCGTGACCGGCCGCGGTCGCCGTGACCACGTTCCCGGTTCCCGGACCGTCGACTGCTGATCCACCAACACTGTGCCCCCATCGGCCCGGCGCGATCACGGACTTGCGAGCGTGCGGCCTGGACATCGTGCCGCACAGGGGCCACCCGGGTCTAGCGTTTACAACTCGGGGGCTGGCAAACGATTTTGCTCAGCGCCTGGTAAAAAACCTCCGAGATCTTCGTCGGATCGGCGGTGGTGAACGCCTGTCCCCCGGTGGCGGCGGAAATCGACTGGAGCTCGGAAGCGTCGATATCCGGCCCGATCCCGATGCCGACCACCGGCAGCGGTTTGCGCGGATCCTGCAGTTTCCCGAGTTCCGCGATCAACTGGTCCTTGGTGATCGAGTTCTGGTCCTCGTTGCGGCCGTCGGTCAGCGCGACCACGATGTTGATCCGGCCGGGTTCCCAGTTCTGCCGGGCGCTTTGGTAGGCGGCGAGGACGGAGTCGTAAAGTCCCGTCGCACCACCGGGTTTCGGCTTGACGCCCTGCAGCTGCCCGAGCCCGCCCGCGGCGACCTGATCGGCGATGGACCGCATCGGCAGCAGCTCGCGGTAGTCCTTGTCGCCGTCGAGTTTGGTCGAGAACAGCCACAAGCCGAGTTCGGTCGTCGGTTTGAACAGGCCTATTCCCTGGATCGCGGCCTGCACGGTCAGCTGCATCCGGCTCTGCGTGGTACCCGGCACCACGGCGGCCATCGAGCCCGACACGTCGAGCAGCACCTGGACCCGGGCACTGAGGTTGACCCCCGCCCACACCTGGAGCGCCGCGTCCGCCGCGAGCGACGCGGGTGGCTGGACGGGCACCGCCGTGACATTCGTGCGCCCGTCCTGGGTACGCGGGCCGAGCACCTGGCCGGCGGTCGTGCGGAAACCGGCGTCGGCGAACACTTTGACCGCGGCCGGTTGCAGCAGCTCACGCAGGAACCGCTCGGCGCCGGACCTCGACGCCTCCGATGCCTTGGGCAGCACGACATACGGGTAGTCGAGGCTCGGCATCGGCACGCCGGCATAGGCGGCGACGAGCTTGCTGCCGCCGTCGCCCAGGTTGTGGGTCAGCACGGCGTGTTCCGACGCGGGGAACGCGGCGAACGGCGCTTTCCCTTCCTGCCGCGGGAAAAGCTCCGCCGGGCCTGCCACGACACCGGTGGTCAGCCGCCGGACGGCGGCGGTGAACGCCGCGGGCGGATCGGCGGCCCCCGCGGTCAGCTCCTTGATGCCGAGCAGCGCCGAAACACCGATCGGGTCGCGGCTCGGGTCGGGCAGGCCGATGGTGGTCGAGGCAGGATCGGCGTCGAGGACCTCAGGCCAGCTCGGGGCCTTGCCCGGCCAGCCGAACCGGCCCGCCGCGTCCTCGGTGAGCGCGAGGACGACCGGGGAACTCGCCACCGGCTGACCGGATTCGGGGATGTTCCACGCCCCGGCGTCCCTGGCGCGCAGCAGCCACATACTCGACTCCGGCACCCAGACGTCGGGCCCGTCCGCCCCGCCCTCGACGAGCGATCCGGAGGTTTTCGCGGAGTCGGCCGAGGTCACGCTGACGCGGTAGCACCCGGCACCGGTCTGCTCCGGCAGGGTGCGGGCGACCTCGGCGAGCACCGGTGCGATATCGGTCGCGGCCGTGATCTGGACCTGCGCCGGAGCGGTACAACCGTTGCCGGCCAACCGGTCGTGCAGGTAGTCGAACCCGAGCCAGCCGACGAGCGCGATGACGAGCAGGGCGCTCAGCAGCACCACCGGCGAGGTGAATCGCCGGCGCGCGGCGACGGGCTCCGGGTGTTGCTCCATGAGCGCTGTCTCCCCTGTCCGCCGGGCTCGATCCTGCTGGGCGATCCAGCGTGGCCATGAGCGTGGGGTACAGGTTAGACACCGAGTCAAGGACTACGGGAGTCATCCGGATCTACGGGACCCGCGCGAGTGCAGTCTGTGCACTCGCGCGTGCAATCCACGCACGCGTAAGGGGACGGATCGTGTGATCCGTCCCCTTGAAACGCTTCGCCGGGTCAGCGCCGGCGCACCGTGTCGAGTGCGAAAGAGCCGGGGCCGACCACCGCGACGAGCAGGAAGATCCACGAGTACAGCGCCGCGGGCTCGCCCATGTTCTGCAGCGGGAGCAGCGCTTCCGGGGCGTGCACGGTGAAGTAGGCGTACGCCATCACGCCGGACAGCACGATGGCGGCGGGCCGGGTCGCGAAGCCGACGAGCACACACAGCGCGCCGACGACCTCGATCAGGCTTGCCCACCAGCCGGGCCACTCCCCCAGGCTCACCGCCGCCCCCGCGCCGTCGATCCCGCCGAGAAGGCCGAATCCCATCACTCCGTGACAGAGGAACAGGAACGACACCACGATGCGGAACAGCCCCAGCACACCGGGGCGGACCCGGTCGTGGGCGATAGCGGCGGCGCTGCGGGTGGTCTGGGTCGAGGTCTCGATGCTCATGTCCAGTGTCCTTTCGGGGCTTCTCTGGTCCTTTACCCCTACGTCGAACCACCGGCGCCCGGTTCGACACCATCCGGAAACTTTCTTTCGACTTTTTTCGGCAGCCCTGACTCAAGGCCGCCGCGCGTTGCGCGGATGCTGTTTGGCGAGCCGCTCGTTGCCGTGCTTGTAGTTGCCCGTGACGCGCGCCATGCGATGTGCACGTCGCCATTGGCGCGGACGATGTAGTCGAATCCCTCAGCTGAGCCAGGCATCCGCACATGCTGCCGCCGCCTCAGCGGCCGGTCAACGGTACGCGGTACAGCCCATGACGAACCGTTGCCCGCCCACCGGAGAGGTGGACGGGCAACGGCGATGGGAGATTATGCGGCTCGCTTCAGCCGATCGAAGTGTCGGCCAAGGCCGCCGCACGGTTGTCGTAGATCTCCAGGTAATCGGTCATTCCCATGACTTCCAGGGGATTGCTGACCGCTTGGTTGGCTCCGCAGATACGCAGATGCGCGGAGCTCGTGAGCGCCTGATGATGGGCGTCGATCAGCGCGTTGATCCCGCTGCTGTCGAGGAAACTCACGTCACGCAGGTCCACCAGGACCAACTGCGGCGCGGGCGGCCGCAGTACCTCGGCGAGCGCGTCCGCGAGGATCGGCGCACCGGCCAGGTCGATTTCCCCGGAGACCGTCACCAAAACGATCTTGTCCCGCAACGACGTACTCGTCACGTTCAGCACGTCCGGCAATGACGACACAACAACCTCTTCCGAATCATCCGCTGCGAACGGCACAGGGCCTCCTGTCGTGGCACTGCGTAAGGTCGAACTAACAGCCTGCTATCGATATACCCCTCGACGGTAGGGGCTCCCCGGTGACGCTGCAACCCTCAGGCCGTTTCTCCCCCACCTGCCAAGGTATCGATTACAGCCTCGGCCGCCGTGACGAGGGCAGCACGATGCATCCGGGTTCTTGCAGTGTCGCCGGATCTCCGATGGCGCGGAATGGGTTCCCGACTTCCGGTCCGGGCGATTAGGGTGGTTTCTCACTTCGGGGAATCACCCAAATCGCGGAGGTACGGCCGGTGGCGACTTTCGTCTTGATCCACGGCGCCGGTGACGGCGGCTGGGCCTGGCACCTGCTCGAAGCCGAACTGAGGCGGCGCGGGCACGACGTGGTGGCCCCCGACCTGCCCAGCGAGGACGATTCCGCGGGCCTTAGGCAGTACGCGGACGCCGTGATCGGGGCCGTCGGGGACCGCGGGGATCTCGTCGTCGTCGGCCATTCGTTCGGCGGCTTCACCGCGCCGCTGGTCGCCTCGAGCCTCGCCACCGATGTGCTGGTGCTGCTCGCCGGGATGATCCCGGCTCCGGGCGAGAGGCCCGGGGACTGGTGGGCGAACACCGGCTACGGCGCGGCGGCGAAGGAGCAGGCCGCCCTCGACGGCGGCCTGACCGGGAACGACGATCCTCTCATCGGTTTTTACCACGACGTCCCGCCCGAACTCGCCGAAGAAGCGATACACCGGGAGCGCGGCCAGTCGGGAACCCCGATGGACGTGCCGTGGCCGCTCGACGCCTGGCCGGACGTGCCCACGAAGTTCCTGTTGTGCACCGAGGACCGGTTCTTCCCGCCGGACTTCTTCCGCCGCCTGGCGAAAGAACGCCTCGACATCACCCCGGACGAAATCGCCGGAAGCCACTGCGTCGCGCTGGGTAAGCCGAAAGAACTCGCCGACGCCCTCGAGACCTACCTCCCCTGACGAGCCTCCGGCGTCACGAGATGTCGACATGTCGCGCCGGACCCGGGAGTAGCATGGACCGCCTCGATGACGAGGGAACCGATCCCATGGTGCGTTTGTGGCCACAGCGACGCGACCGGCCGCCGAAAGCGACCGTTTGGGAAACCCTCGTGACCTTTTCGGGCATAGCTGATCGCGCGGTCGAGCTCCAGTTCGACGCCGACGCCGTCATCTGCGCGTGTGCCCAGCCCGGGGAAACGCCACCGAGCGTCGCAAAAGAGGCGTATCGGGTGGCCAGTGAGTACAACCGGCTCGTCTCGTGGACGCTCGATTCCCCCGCAGCCGGTTCGACGGAGAACCTCCGTTCCGAGCTCATCACCTTGCTGCAGTACCACTTGATCATGGTCCACCACGCCGTGCGCTTCGCGTTTCCCAAATACCGCACCGAGAAGAGCGAACAACTCCGCCTGGGAATGACCGGACTCGGCGCGATGGCCGCGGAACTCCGGGCCACCCGCGAACACATCGATATGCTGCGACGACAGTCCGAGTAGGACAAAAGGGCGGTAATTCCCGCTTAGCAAGGGATTCACCGTGCGCCCGCTATTTTCGGCCGACCCCGAACAAGAATCTTTGTCGGCCCTGCGATGATGCGCACGCTCGACCACCAGGCTCCCGCGGAGGACCACATGACGACGGACGGCGAACTTCAGCCCACGCTGGGCGACGACGCCGCGAAGCAGCGAAGGTGGCGCCCGGTCGTGGCCTGGCTGCTGACCGCGCTCGCCTTCCTGTTCGTGTTCTTCGCGCTCGTCGCGCCGAACCAGCTCAACCTCCTCACCTTCGGCGCGTTCGTCCGGATCCCGCTCGAGGGCCTGATCGGCGTCGCCCTCATGCTCGTCCTGCCGGAGAAGGCGCGGCGGGTCGTGGCGGTGATCGCCGGGGTGGTCCTGGGCGTGATCGTCATCGTGAAAGTCGTCGACATGGGTTTCTACGTGTCGCTCGCCCGGCCGTTCGACCTCGTGCTCGACTGGTCCTTTTTCGGCAACGGCATGGACTACCTCGACGAGACGGCCGGGCACGCCGCCTCCATCGCGGCCGTGATCGGGGCCGTGCTGGTCGCCATCGCCGTGCTCGTCCTGATGACGCTCGCCGTCCGGCGCCTGACCCGCCTGCTGGGCAGGCATCACACCGCCGCGACCCGCGCCACCGCGGCGTTCGGCGCCCTGTGGGCCGTGTGCGCGTTGTTCGGCGCGCAGTTCGTCGCCGGAGCGCCGATCGCGTCCACCAGCGCGGCGACCTACACCTACGACAGGACGCGCCAGGTGGGGGTGAGCCTCAAGGACCACGAGGAGTTCGCCGCGCAGGCCTCCGTCGACGCTTTCCGCAACACCCCGGGCAGCGACATGCTGACCGCGTTGCGCGGCAAGGACGTCATGCTCACCTTCGTCGAGAGCTACGGCCGGGTCGCGATCGAGGATCCCGCCATCTCTCCCGGAGTCGACGCGGTGCTCACCGCCGGGAACGACCGGCTGCGCAAAGCCGGATTCCAGGCCCGCAGCGGCTTCCTGACCTCGCCGACGTCGGGCGGCGGCAGCTGGCTGGCGCACTCCACGCTGCAGTCCGGGCTGTGGATCGACAACCAGCAGCGCTACGAGAACCTCGTCGCGAGCGACAGGCTGACCCTGACCAACGCGTTCAAGCGCGCGACCTGGCAGACGGCAGCCGTCGTTCCCGGTGTGGTCCGGGCCTGGCCGGAGGGCAAGTTCTTCGGCTACGACCGGATCTACGCCGACGAGAACCTCGGCTACCGCGGCCCGAACTTCAGCTGGGCCACCATGTCCGACCAGTACGCGCTGTCGGCGTTCGAGCGCCTCGAGCACTCGAAACCCGGCCACCCGCCGCTGATGACCGAGCTCAACCTCGTCTCGAGCCACGCGCCCTGGTCGCCCATCCCCCAGCTCATCGACTGGAACGCCGTCGGCGACGGCTCGATCTTCGACACCATGTCCGCCCCCGGCGCGCCACCGGAGTCCATCCTGTCGAGCAACCCCACCAAAGTCCGGTCCGACTACGGGAAATCCGTCGAGTACTCGCTGAACGCGCTCATCTCCTACGTGGAGACCTACGGCGACGACAACCTCGTGCTCGTCTTCCTCGGCGACCACCAGCCCGCGCCGATCGTCACCGGGGACAACGCCGGGCACGACGTCCCGATCACCATCGTCGCCCACGACCCGGCCGTGCTGGACCGGATCACGAGCTGGGGCTGGCAGGAGGGCCTGAAGCCGAACCCGCAGGCCCCGGTCTGGCCGATGGACACCTTCCGCGACCGCTTCCTCACCGCTTTCGGACCACAGGTACCGGCGCCCCGCTGACAGGTGACTACCCTCATTGCCCCGGACCGATGAGGAGATCCCATGTCCGAAAAGTGGACGACCGTAGTCACGGTCGCCGTGATCGCGGCCGCCGCCTTCGGGGTGTTCCTGATCGCCGAGCACCTGCTCCGGCGGGCGTTGCGCCGGCTGGGCCGCCATTCGGCGTTCCTGGCCGAACTGGCCGACCACGCCAACCGGCCCTTCCGGTGGTTCGGCGCGATGATCATCCTCCAAGCGGTCGTCGGAACCCGTATCGCCCAAGGACCTTGGCGTGAACCCGTGGTCCACACGCTCACCCTCGCCCTGATCGCCACCGGCGCCTGGCTGCTGGCGGCGGTGCTCATTTCGGCCGAGCGGGCGGCGATGTCGCGCCTGCGGGTCGACGAACGCGACAACCGGCACGCGCGGCGGGTGCAGACACAGCTGACGCTGGTCCGGCGGATCACCGTCGCCGCGGTCGTGGTGATCACCGTCGGCGCGATGCTCATGACCTTCCCTGCCGCCAGGACAGCGGGGACCAGCCTGCTCGCCTCCGCCGGGGTGATCGGCGCGGTGGCCGCGCTGGCCGCGCAATCGTTGCTGGGCAATGTCTTCGCCGGACTGCAGATCGCCTTCAGCGACGCGATCCGGCTCGACGACGTGGTGATCGTCGAAAACGAATGGGGCCGGATCGAAGACATCACGCTGACCTACCTGGTCGTGCACCTGTGGGACGACCGGCGGCTCGTGATGCCGACGTCGTATTTCATGTCCCATCCGTTCGAAAACTGGACGCGCACTGACTCCGAACTCCTGGGCACGGTCGAGGTCGACGTCGACTGGTCGGTGCCGGTGGACCAGATGCGCGCGGAGCTGCGCCGGATCCTGGAGAACGACGAACTGTGGGACGGCCGGGTCTGCGTGCTGCAGGTGACCGACGCGGTGAACACGCTCATCCGCGTCCGTGCGCTGATGAGTGCCGCGGACGCGCCGACGCTGTTCGACCTCCGCTGCTCGGTGCGCGAACGCCTGGTGCTGTGGATCCGCGCCCAGCAGCCACAAGCGCTTCCGCGGCTGCGCCTCGAACAACTCCCCGCACACGCGCCAAAGCCCGACGACGACGGGCAGGACGACAGCGGGCGCGACGCGCGGGTGTTCGGTGGTACCGCCGACGGCAAATCCCGCGAGCACACCTTCCACGGCCCGCAGGCGAGCTAGGCACGGCCTAGTCACCGAGAGAGATCTGTCCGGTTCTGTCAGTGACAGAACCGCCGGTGATCTCTATCGTTTTGACCGGTCTAGACCACCTCTGAAGGGTTCGGCGCGTTCCCCAGCGGAAGGGCGGTTCTTCATGTCCAGGAATCTCTTACGGTTCGCCGCGGTCGGCGCCGCGATGGCGCTGGGGGCCTTACTGGTCCAGTCGAGCGGGGTCGCGGCTCCCACCGAAAAACCCGCCTCCGCCGCCGCGGTCTGCGACGGTGACGGGACCAGCGGGAAACGGGTCCAGGCGCTTTACGTGCGCGGCAACGGCCAAGCCGACCGGTACGGCCAGCTGGTCGGGCAGTTCCAGACCTTCGCCGACCAGATCGACGACATCTTCGTCGAAGCGGCGGGACGACTCGGCGGCGGTGTCCGGCACGTCCGCTACGTCACCGACGCCAATTGCCGCGCGACGGTCGCGAACGTGACGATCGCCCAGTCGGAGATGGCGACCGTGGACACGATCACCAACGCCATCAAGGCACAGGGCTACAACCGCGCCGACCGCAAGTACATCGTCTGGTTCGACAAGGACGGCTGCGGTCTCGCCTTCGGCAACGGGGGCAACGACAGTCCCGGCGCGAGCAACCCCTACAACGCCGGCCCGCACTACGCCACCGTCGGCACGGGCTGCTGGTCCTGGCAGGCCACCGGCCACGAACTGCTGCATACCCTCGGCGCCGTCCAGCGCAGCGCGCCACATTCCTCGGCGTTCGGGCATTGCTGGGACGACGAAGACATCATGTGCTACGACGACGGCGGTCTCCCCAACCCACCGGGTGGCCTGCAGAAAGTCTGCCCCGGTGCGCCGGAGAACCAGATCGACTGCAAGGGCGACGACTACTTCAACACCAACCCGCCCGCCGGCAGCTATCTCGCGACGCACTGGAACGTGGCCAACAGCGCGTACCTGACCACCAGCGGCAGCAGCTCGAACCCGAGCGGCGCGGTGACCGGGATCGACGGCAAATGCGTCGACGTCGACAACTCCGGCACCGCCAACGGCACGGCGGTGCGCCTGTGGACCTGCAACGGTTCCGGCGCGCAACGCTGGACCGTGCAGAGCGGAACCCTGCGAGCCCTGGGCAAATGCCTCGACGTCGCCAACTCCGGCACCGCGAACGGCACGCTGACCCAGCTGTGGGAATGCAACGGGACGGGTGCGCAAACCTGGGCGTCGCAAGCGAACGGCACGCTGCGCAACCCGCAGTCCGGCCGCTGCCTCGACGCCAGCGGCGGCTCCTCGGCCGACGGGACCCGGCTGGTCCTCTGGGACTGCACCGCCGCCGCCAACCAACTCTGGCACCTCCCCGCCTAAGCGCCCACGAGATGTCGACATCTCGTGATCTCTTGGCACCTAAGAGATCGCCATCTGTCGACAGATGGCGAGGTTAGTTAAGCGCGCTCGGGAGGCTCTCTGAGCTATCGCCCGAGGATCGCGGGCAGCGCGGCGGTGCCGACGACGTCGGCCTGGCGCGGGAACACCTTCTCCACCAGGACGCGGTGGACCTCGGGGTCCGGGTCGGCGCAGCAGTCGGCCAGCACCAGCAGCCGGTAGTCGTGGTCGGCCGCGTCCCGCAGGGTCGACAACACGACACCGCTGGTGGAGATGCCGGTGAGAACCAAGGTGTCGATGTCGTGCGCGTTGAGGATGTGGGCGAGTTTCGTGGTGCTGAACGCGCCGACGCGGTTCTTGGTGACGACGATGTCGCCGTCCTCGGGAACGAGATCGGGATGGATCCCCGACTCCGGGCTTGCGTCGTCGAGGAAGCCGCCGCCGGCCAAGGCCGCGAAGGACTTGTTGCGTGGGGAAACCGCCGCGTAGTCCTGGGCGGTGAACGCCACCCGGACGTAGACGATCTTCGCGCCGGCGGCGCGGGCTTGGGCGATGGCACCGGCGGTCTTGGCGAGGAGCGCGGCCGCGTCCGGGAGGTTGGCGACGATGGCGGGCTGGAAGTCCATCACCATCAACGCGGTGCGGCTCGGGTCGACGGGCGTGGTCATGCGGTGTTCCTTTGCTTGTCGGATAAGGGAACCTTCAACTGGCGGTCGGTGACCACCATGAGCAGCACGAGCGCGCTGACTCCGATGAGGACGAAGGCGAGCGTGTACAGGCCCTGGTCGGTGACGCCGGAGCTGAAGACGATGCCGGTGATCGTGGACGACGCGATCGAACCGAGGTAACTGAACGTGCGGAACAGCCCGGAAGCGGTCCCCAGCTGATCGGCCGGGGCTTGGGCGTAGAGCGCGGTCTGGTTGCCGCTCGAGGTGGTGCCGACGGTGATGCCGAAGACCACGGTCACCCCGACGATGAGGACGACCGGGCTGTGGGAGTCCAGGAACAGGATCACCACCGACGCCGCCAGCATGCACAGTGCCGCGACTGTCAACGGACTGCGCACGAGGTTTCGCTTCGAAACCGGCCGGATCACGAAGGCGGCCACCGCACCCATCGGCAGGATGAGCAGCCCGGCCTGTTCCGAGGAAAGCCCGCGCCCGGCCTGCATCCACTGCGTAAGTCCATAAAGGACGGTGTACACGCCCAGCAGCATCAACGCGGAGCGCAGGTAGGTCCGGGTGAGCGCGCCGTTCGAGACGAGCCGCCGTACGTCGAAGAACGGTGTCGAAACCCTGAGCTCCCACCAGATCAACGCGGCTCCGGCCACCACGGCGATGACGAGCGCCAGCCAATCCGGACGGGGCAACGACAACAGGAACACCAGCAGCGCCGTCATCGTGCCGCCGAAACCGACGATGCCGGGCAGATCGATCCTGGCCAAGATTTCCCGCAGCCGCCGGGATCCCGTGGCCGGGTCGTCGCGGGGAATCCAGCGCAGCGTCATGGCCAGCGCGGCGAGCGCGAACGGGATGTTGACGAGGAACGCGGCCTGCCAGCCGAGCCAGCCGACCAAAACACCGCCGATCGGCGGGCCGATCGCGACGGTCACATTGCCCGAAATGGACAGTCCACCGAGGACACCGCCGGGTGGCGCGGACATGCCCGCGCCTGTGGCGCGGCGCCGGATCAGCAGCATCGCCGACGGATAGCCCGCCGATGTCCCGATCCCGATGAGGACACGGGCGACGACCAGGGTCGGCAGATTCTGGGCGAGGGAACCGAGGACGCCGCCGAGGAAGACGATGCTGATCCCGGTCAGGAAGATCTTGCGCGGCCCGAACTCGTCGGCGAGCTTCCCGGCCGTCGGCTGCGCGACGGCGCTGGCCAGGTACAGCCCCGCGACGAGCACCGCTGTCCGGCCGACCGTGACATGCAGGGCGCCGGCGATCGGCACCAGCGCGGTGGCGATCAGCGAGCTGTTGATGGGGTTGAGCGCGGAGCCGAGGAACAACGGCGTCACGAACCGCCACGAGAACGCTTTCGCCTGTCCTGCCTGGATTTCCCCGCTTTTCAGCGAGCTCACCGGAACTCCGCGCCGGCGCCGAGATCCACTCCTGCCAGTCGCTCCAGCAGCTCGATCGCGACGTCGAGATCCCGCCGCTCCTCCGGTCCGACGACGGCGTCGATCGCCTGGTCCAGCCACGCCATGCGCGAGGCGGTCAACGTCTTGTACATCTCCCGGCCGGTGACGGTCGCGCTGATCAGCAGCTTGCGTCCGTCAGCCGCGTCACGCTCGCCTTGGACGAGCCCGGCTTCCTTGAGCGCCGCGACGCTTTGCGCGATCGCCTGCTGGCTCACGTGTTCGTCCGCCGCCATCGTCGCGGCCGTTGCCGGGCCTTCGACGATGACGCGCCGCAGGATCGCCAGCTGCGAGATCGTGAAGCCGGACGTGCTTATCCCGCCTTCTTCCCGCAACCGGGACCGCAACCGCTTGATGGCCACCGAAAGCCGGACGGCGACCTCCGCGGGATCCCGTGCGTCACTCATGTTGATCAGCGTAGCACTTAGCCAAGCTACTTGCACAAGTTGCTTGTCTAACCAGCTTGTCTAACCAGCTTGTCTAACCAGCTCGGCTAACCGGCTCGGCTAACCTGTCGGGCTACCGGTGATGAACCAGTTGTCCTTGAGGTACTCGAGCGTGTAGCCGCCGAGGTCGTCGTCAGTGAAGGTGGCGCCGGACTTCACCGCCTCGACCGGGATCTCGACCTTGCCGGGTGACCGCACCGAAACGAGCTTCGGATCGATCGACGCTGTCTTCAGCGCCGTTTTCTGGGCGGGCGAGATCATCTGGAACACCATGGCGTAGGTCGATTTGCACGGCCCGAACCCCTTGTCCTCGGCCACCTTCGCCCCCGGTCCGGCGATCTCGCAGACCGTGCCGATGTCCTCCTTGCCGAGCCCGTGGAGGAACTGCTCGTACCGCTGGATCGCGCCTTCCTTCGTCTTGGGCACCGACTGCTGTTCCGTGGTCTTCGGCGGAGACGGCCGGTAAAGCGTGGCCGTCGCCGTCGTGCCGCCGCCGGTGTTGGTCACCTTGAGCGAATCCCCGCTCAGCTCGAGCCTGACCGTCACCTCGGGCACGCAGGTGTGGTGCACGTCGGAGTCGATGGTCTCCCGCAACTCCACGAACTGGGCCGTCGACGTCGTCGGTGTCAGGGCCCCGCCGCAGTCGAGGCGCACGTCCGGGTCGGTCCAGTTGCTCCGGTACCGCACGCTGCTCTTGTCCTTCGCCAGCGTGACCCGCATCTGGTAGCCGGGCACCACGGGTGTCTGCGTCACCGGTTCCCTGGTCTCCCAGACGCCTTCGAACCCGGGCGGTAGTTCGGCCACCGGCGGCTCGTCGGTCGGCGGCTCGCACCGCTGGTCGGTGAACACGCCCGGCAGGAACCGCTTCGGGTACGGCCCCATCGGCCCGTTGAACCCGTTCATCCCCACCTGCGCGCCCCACCAGCCGCGGTATCCCCACCAGGGCTCCTGGTCGACCGGCCGCGCGTTCGACCACGTCTCCCATGCCTCGCCCTTGTCCGACGTCCGGTCGACGGTGTGCGCCACGCGGTGGAACCCGTCGGTCGCGTAGGAACCGTGGGAGCCTCGCGCCGAGTACACCACCGGATGTTCCTGCTGCCGCTGGAGTTCCAGCCACGGCACCATGCACGGATCGCCGCCGTGTTTGGCGAAGGTCACCGCCACCGGTTCGTTCCCGCGCAACTGGACCGCGACCCGCTCCCAGTCGCCCTCGTGCCTGTTGCCGATCAGCAAGTTGTTGTAGCCGTAGAAGAACCAGTAGACGTACGCCGTGCGCCCCTGGTCATCCTTGTGGAGTTCCCAGTAGACCGGGGCGCCCGTGCCCTCGCCCTCGCGCAGCGCGTCGGGCGGGTCGAGGTAGAAACCCGTGGGATCGTCGGCGGTGGAGTGCTCGGGGCCGCCGTGCCCGGGACACGTGACCGGCTCCGGCGACGGCTCGCCCGGCACGACATCCGTGTGCTTGTAGTCGCCTTTGCCGAGTTTGCGCGGGTCGACCGGGTCGGCCACCGGGCCCTCGTCCGGGCAGGCACCGCGATGGTCGTAGCGCAGCGCCGACCCCTCGACGAACCGCGTCGCGTCCATCGGCTTCAGCGTCTCCCCCTCGGCCAAGCGCACCAGCGGGGCGAACCTGGCCGCCAATTCCGGGGACGCCGCCGTCGTCTCGGCCGTGGTGTACTGCTTCGGCTCGCCGGAGTCGCACGCCGTCAGCACCAGGACGGCCGACATCGCCAAGCAGAACGCCAATCGGGGGGAAGCCACTTTCCGAGCCTCGCAGGAGCCGCTAACTTTTCGCTAAGCGTGATCACCCGATGGTGTCCGATCCGTTCAAGACCCCGCCCGGGTGCTTCGCTTGACTTGCCCGCATGACTCCCCGATTCGATTTCATCGGCGTGGCCGTGGCGGACATGGCCACGTCGCTCAAGTTCTACCGGCAGCTCGGCATGGGATTCCCCGCCGACGCCGACCAGCAGCCGCACGCGGAGGTTTCCCTGCCCGGCGGCATGCGTCTCGCCTGGGACACCATCGCCAACATCCGGTCCTTCGACCCGGAATGGAAAGCCCCGCAGGCCGGCAGCGGCGTCAGCCTGGCGTTCGTCTGCGACAGCCCCGCCGAGGTGGACAAGATCCACGCGGAACTGGTCCAGGCCGGGTACACCTCGCACCGGGAACCCTGGGACGCCTTCTGGGGCCAGCGTTACGCGACGATCCAGGATCCCGACGGCCACGCCGTCGACCTCTACGCCGCCCTACCGACCACGCCCTGACCCGCGCCACCTTCGCCATCTGTCGACAGATGGCGATCTCTTAGGTGCCAAGAGATCACGTGATGCCGACAGCTCGTGGCGTTCAGGGTGAGTCGGGCCAGGACGCGGGGTACTACGCGCCGACGGCGTCCTGGTCCGGCAGCGGGATCCAGCGGTGTGACCACGAGATGACGCTGGCCAGCACCGGTTCCAGGTCGAGTCCCATCTCCGTGAGGTGGTACTCGACCTGAACGGGGGTGGCCGGGATGACGCGGCGCTCGATGAGACCCTCGGTTTCGAGAGTGCGCAGCCGCTGGGCGAGCATGGTGTCGCTCAGGCCAGGCACCGCGGCCTTGATCTCGGCGTACCGGGTCTGCCCGGTGAACATGACCCGGAGGATCGCGCCGGTCCAGCGCGCCCCGATCAGTTCGATCGCGGCGTGGAACCGCACGCATACGCGATGCACGTCATCCATGACCCTGACTCACTTCTCCGTAGTGCCCTGACGCAGTGCCAGCAGGGTCGTGTTGACCCGGACGAGCTCGTCGAGCATGGCCTTGGCCGACGTCGTCATGACGTCGTTCGGGACGACCTTGCCATCGATGATGAACTGCTGGACGAACGGGATGGACACGGCCTCGAAGATCGGGGTCATCCGCAGCGTGGTGACGACCTGCTTGATCATCTGGGCGGCGCGGGTACCGGCCGAGACGCCGCCGTAGCTCACCAGGCCGACCGGCTTGTAGTGCCACTCGTTGTGCAGGTAGTCGATCGCGTTCTTCAGTTCGGCGTTGTAGCCGTAGTTGTACTCGGGCATGACGAACAGGAACGCGTCCGCCTCGGCGATCTTCGTGCTCCAGTCCTTTGTGTGCTGGTGGGTGTACTGGCCAAGGCGCGGGTGGTTCGGCTCGTTCATGAACGGCAGATCCACCTCGGCCAGGTCGACCAGTTCGATCTCGTCGAAGCCGCCGTGCGCCACGACCTCCGACTCGATCCACTCCCCGATCTTCAGGCCTACCCGGTTGGGACGGGTGCTGGCGACGATGATCTCGAGCTTGGTCACTGCGTGTCTCCTCGGTGTTTCTCGACGACGATCACCGGGATCGTACCCAAAAAAGCTGAGTGACTACGGATAACTTAGCGACTTTTCGAGTAGCCTCGATCACAACGCGTGACGCGCCGGATATTCCCGCTCGCCCCGGAAATCCGCCGTTGTCCCAGCAGATGGCCGTTCCGGCGCCGTCCGTCGAACTCGGCGGAGAATGCGAGAACAGCCGTCGAAGGGAAAATCCGGTATGACACAGCGATCCGGCCCGCACCTCGCCGTCGCACTGGACGGCGCCGGCTGGCATCCGGCCGCCTGGCGTGAGCCCGACGCCCGTCCCGGTGAGTTGTTCACCGCCAAATACTGGGCCGACCTCGTGCTCGAGGCGGAAAAAGGCCTGCTGGACTTCGTCACCATCGAGGACTCGCTCGGATTCCACCCCTCGCCGTTCGACGGGCCCGACGAGCGGACCGACCAGGTGCGCGGCCGCCTCGACGCGGTGCTGATCGCGGCCCGCGTCGCCCCGCTCACGTCGGGGATCGGGCTCGTGCCGACGGCGGTGGTCACCCACACCGAACCGTTCCACCTGTCGAAGGCCATCGCGACACTCGACTTCGTCAGCGGCGGGCGCGCCGGAGTACGCGTCCAGGTCGCCGGACGCCAGGACGCGGCCAAGCACTTCGGGCGGCGCGAGTTCCCCGAGTTCAAGCCCGAGGACGCCCGGGACGGCACCGGGCTCCTCGGCGAGCTGTTCGACGAAGCCCGCGACTACGTCGAGGTGCTCCGGCGCCTGTGGGACAGCTGGGAGGACGACGCCGAGATCCGCGACGTGGCGACCGGCCGGTTCGTCGACCGCGAAAAGCTGCACTACATCGACTTCGAAGGCCGCTGGTTCAAGGTCAAGGGCCCGTCGATCACCCCGCGCCCGCCACAGGGCCAGCCGTTGGTCGCCGCCCTCGCCCACACCTCCGCGCCGTTCCGGTTCGCCGCGGCCTCGGCGGACGTCGTTTTCCTTACCCCGCAAAGCATCGACGACGTGCCGACGATCCTCGCCGAGATCCGCCAGGGGCAGGAAAGCGCCCTGCACACTTTCGGTGACCTCGTGGTGTTCCTCGACGACACAGCCGCAGCGGCCGCCGATCGCAAGGCGCGCCTCGACGAACGCGCCGGAGCCGAGTTCACCTCCGACGCCGCCGTCTTCACCGGGACCCCGGCCGCGCTCGCGGACCAGCTACTCGCCTGGCACGACGCCGGCCTGTCCGGGTTCCGCCTGCGGCCCGGCGCGCTCCCGCACGACCTGACCGCGATCACCCGGGGTCTGGTCCCGGAACTGCGCTCCCGCGGGGCTTTCCGCTCCGGGTACGAGGCGAGCACCCTACGCGGGCTGCTCGGCCTGGACCGGCCCGCAAACCGTTACGTCGCTTGAGGGGGACGAGATGACCAAGCCGTTGAAGCAGATCCACCTGGCCGCGCACTTCCCCGGGGTGAACAACACGACTGTGTGGAGCGACCCCGAAGCGGGCAGCCACATCGAGTTCAGCTCGTTCGTCCGGCTGGCGCAGACAGCCGAGCGGGCGAAGTTCGACTTCTTCTTCCTCGCCGAAGGCCTGCGTCTTCGTGAGCAGGGCGGCGAGATCTACGACCTCGACGTCGTCGGCAGGCCCGACACCTTCACCGTGCTCGCCGCGCTGGCCGCGGTCACCGAGCGCCTCGGGCTCGCCGGGACGATCAACTCCACCTTCAACGAGCCCTACGAGGTCGCCCGGCAGTTCGCGTCGCTGGACCACCTCTCCGCCGGTCGCGCCGCGTGGAACGTCGTCACCTCGTGGGAGGCGTTCACCGGCGAGAACTTCCGGCGCGGCGGATTCCTCGCGCAGGACCAGCGCTACGAACGCGCCGAGACGTTCCTGCGCACCACGTGGGAGCTCTTCGATTCCTGGCGTGGCAACGAAATCATCGCCGACAAGGACAAGGGCGTGTTCCTGTCCGACGCGCGGGCGGGCGCCTTCGAGCACCACGACGCGCATTTCGACATCTCCGGCCAGTTCAGTGTGCCGCGCAGCCCGCAGGGCCGGCCGGTGATCCTGCAGGCGGGCGACTCCGACGAGGGCCGCGAGTTCGCCGCGGCCACCGCCGACGCCATCTTCTCCCGCTACGGCACGCTCGAAGCGGGCCAGGCGTTCTACACCGACGTCAAAGGCAGGCTGGCCAAGCACGGCCGCACGCACGACCAGCTGGTCATCCTCCCGGCCGCGACCTTCGTACTGGGAGACACCGACGCCGATGCCCAGGAACGCGCCGACGTCGTCCGGCGCCAGCAGGTCAGCGGGCAGACCGCGATCAAGTTCCTGGAACAGCTGTGGAACCGCGACCTCAGTTCCTACGATCCGGACGGGCCGCTCCCCGCCGTCGACCCGGAGCTCGGCGAGAACACCATCGCGAAGGGCCGCGCCAGCGTCAGGATGTACCGCGATCCCCTGGCCACCGCGAAACAGTGGCGGGAGCTGGCAGAGTCGAAGAATCTCTCGATCCGGGACCTCATGATCGAGGTGACCGCGCGCCAGACCTTCATCGGCTCGGCGCAGACGGTCGCGGAGTCGATCAACGACCTCGTGCAGGCCGACGCGGCCGACGGCTTCATCCTCGTACCGCACGTGACTCCCGGCGGGCTCGACAAATTCGCCGACGAGGTCGTGCCGCTGCTGCAGGAACGCGGGGTGTTCCGCACCGAATACACCGGACCGACGTTGCGCGACCACCTCGGCGTCTCGTAAGTGTTTCGCGGGATTAGAACCCCGCGAAACACTCACGAGGGCGGACGTCGTCCATCACGACCGGTGGTAACGGCACCGATCGCGATGGACGACGAACCTCAGCAGGGTTGCAGGAGCCAGCAGAGCCGGTAGTTCGCCCGGTAGGTCGTGGGCGTGGCAGGCGCGACGATGTTCTGCGTCATCGCACCTCCGTGGGCCCAGCTGGTGTAGGCGTACTTCAGGTTGAGCGGTGGCACGTTCTGCGGGCTGTTCGCGCTGATCGAGTTGGTGGATCCGGCGATCACCGTCCGCGTGAACGGCGTGCGCTGCTGGGTCCCGCCCACGGTCAGCATGGCCTGGCTCGGGTTGGACGTGAAGCTGAGGACCACGGTCTTCGGCTGGAGCTCGATGGTCTTCGACGCCGCGCGCCCGCTGGAATCCGTCGCGGTCAGCGTCAGTTCCAGATGCGACGGGTACTCGTGGTCCGGCGCGACGAACGAGCCGGACGCCACGCCCGCGAAGTCCTGGACGTTGTGCGTATGGCACGTGCCGTTCGACGCGCAATGCCGGATCGCGAGCCGCCACGACAACGCCGAAGGCGGCAGCTCACCGTCCTGCGCGTCGGTGGCGCGTCCGGAGAACGGGACCGTCTGGCCGACCGACCAGGTGAACGCGGCGGTCGGCGTGTCGATGACCGGTACCGGGTCCTGGCCCACCGGCGTCCCGACGGTCACCCGGACCGTCGTGGTCGCGGACGCGCCGTCCGGGTCGGTCACCCGCAGGCCGACGTCGATCGCCGCGGCCGCGGTGTAGGTCCGGGTCGGCTGAGCGGCCGTGGAGTCGTCGTACGCGCCGTCGGCGTCGAGATCCCAGGCGTAGGTCAGGGTGTCGCCCGCGTCGGGATCGGTGGAGCCGGTGCCGTCGAACTGGACGGCGAGCGGCGCCGGGCCACTGGCCGGGGTCGCCGTGGCCACCGCGACCGGCGGGTGGTTGGTGCCGCCGGGGAAGCTGACCCGCCGCAGCTGGCCGGCGCCGAGCGCGACGTAGAACAGGTCACCGCCGGGCCCGGTCAGTACCTGCACCGGGACGTTGACGCCGGTCACGAACGGCACGAGTTTGCCCGGACTCGGTTGTCCCGCCTCGGTTTGCATCGCCCAGATGCAGCCACGCGAGGAGTCGGCGAAGAACAGCGCTCCGTCGTAGGCGGCCGGGTAGTTGCTCTCCGACTCGAAGGCGATCCCGCTGATCGAGGAGCCACCGGTGGGGCAGGGATCGGTCGCGACGACCTTGGCGCTGTGGTTGTAGGCGTAGTACGGCGCGGCCTGCCCGCCCGCGGTGTAGAGCGATTCGCAGCGGGTCAGGTTCGCGCCGTCGTAGCCGCTTTGCCTTGCGCTGCCTTCGAAACAGGGCCAGCCGAAGTTCTCCGCGACGGCGTCGCCGACGTTCGGGATCCGGTTGATCTCCTCCCAGGTGTTCCAGCCGACGTCACCGGACCACAGCTCGCTGGTGCCGGGGCGGAACCCGAACCGGAACTGGTTGCGCATGCCGTAGGCGATCACGCGGCGCGCGTTGGCGTCGGCGCTGCTCTCGAACGGGTTGCCGGGCATGCCTTCGCCGGTGTCGGGGTTGATGCGCAGCAGAGTTCCGTTGAGCGTCACCGGTTGCCCGGCCGTGCGCCGGATCGACTGCGAACGCAGCGCGCCGCCCTCGGCGTTCGGCGGGGCGAGGTTCGTGCCCGCCGGGGAAGGCGGGTCGGCACAGGGGTTTCCGACCTGACCGTAGTCGGTGAAGTTGAAGCTGGCGCCGTCACCGCCGCCGGCGTAGAGCGCGCCGTCGGGGCCGAAGGACAGGGCGCTGACCGAATGGCTGGGATACTGCTGGCACCAGCCGGTGACAAGCGGGTTCTCGCTGACGGCGATCCCGCCCGAGCCCATGGTCAGCTGGGAGATCCGGCCCGTCACCACGCAACCGGCGTCGGTCGCGCCCGGCGGTGTCGGGCAGGTGTCACCCCAGCGCGGCGCGGTTCCGCCGGGCACCGCGTCGAGGGTGTAGGAGACGTAGACGTAAGGCCTGGCGGGAAAAGCTGGATCGACGGCCAGGCCGAGCAGGCCGCGGTCCCAGAAATCCTGGGTCTGGGTACGGAGATCGGCGAACACCGTGGCCGTGGTGTCGGCGAGTGAGTCGAAAACCTTGACCAGGCCGCTCTTTTCCGCGACGAACACCCGGCCGTCCGGCGCGAACGCCGCGGCCGTCGGCGAATTCAGCCCGCCGATCGCGACGGTGTCGGTGAACCCGTCGGGCACGGCCGCGGCGGCGGGCACCGCGGTGGTGACGGCCACCGCGAGGGCCGCGGCGAGCGGGGCGATCACCCCCACCGCCAACGCGCGTCTCGATCTACGCAGGAAAAACGGGCGGCGAAAACCCATGACTCGAACTCCTCTTCACCGGGGACTGGGAAGAAACACGACTCCTGAGGCGTATGGCGCTCTAAGTCCGAATTTCGTTACCGATGAAGAGGAATTGCGCAGAAGTCGCTAAAAACCGGAATGAGGGTGAATAACCCGCAGCCCGACGAAACGGGAATTGGTAATTGCCGCCATCTGTCGACAGATGGCGATCTCTTAGTTCGTGAGAGGTCACGAGATGTCGCCATCTCGCGCGGGCGGGGTCAGCGGCCCTGGAGGGATTTGACGTTGTTGCCGAAGGTCCAGTTCTTCGAGCCGTCCCAGTTGATCGACCAGGTCATCAAGCCCTTGAGCCCGCCCGAATAGCTGTTCCACGCCTGCGAAACCAGGTTCGGCGCCATGTGGCCACCACCGGCGCCGGGCTGCGCGGGCAGACCGGGGACCTGCTTGTCGAACGGCACCTTGATCGTGGTGCCCTGCACGACCAGGCCCTTGTTGAGGCAGTTCGTCTGCGCGGTGAAGCCCGCGACCGTGCCCGCCGAATACGAGTCACCGGCACAGCCGTACATGCTTCCGTTGTAGTACTGCATGTTCAGCCACCAGAGCTTGCCGTTGTCGGCGTACTTCTTCACGATCGGCAGGTACGAGCCCCAGATCGAGCCGTACGCCACGCTGCCACCGGTGACGTACGCCGTCTCCGGGGCCATGGTCAGGCCGAAGTTCGACGGCATCTTCGCGAGCACGCCGTCGATGATCCGGATGAGGTTCGCCTGCGACGCCGACAAGGTGGTGATACTGCCGCTGCCGACGAGCCCGGTCTCGATGTCGATGTCGATGCCGTCGAAGTTGTACGTCTTGAGGATCGGCACGATCGTCGCGATGAACTTGTCGGCGACCGCGGTGGAGTTGAGGTCGATCCCCGCCGCCGCACCACCGATGGACATCAGGATCGTGGCGCCGGCGGCCTTGGCCGCGCACATCTCGGCCGGGGTCGCGACCTTCACGCCCGCGTCCATCCCGTTCTCCCACAACACCGTCCCGTCCGAACGGATCACCGGGAACGCCGCGTTGATGACGTTGTAGCCGTGTTCCTTGATGCGGCTGTCGGTGATGGGTATCCAGCCGAGCGGCGGATGGACGCCGTTCGCGGCACCGTCCCAGTTCTCCCAGTAGCCCTGCAGCACCTTGCCCGCCGGCTTCGACTTCACCGCGCAGGTGTCGGCCTGGACCGACGCGTTCGCGGGTCCGCCGAGCACGAGCATGGGCACGGCGAGTGCCGCCGCCAAAGCGATTCCGAGCACACGAGAAGACCGACCGAACATATCCAGCTCCCATCACGAAGCAGCACAAAGGTACGAACGACGGCCGTCGGCCCAAGATAGGCGCGGACCGGTACCGGTGACTACCTACGATCGGGTGGTCTAGACCTATTACGGGCAGTGACGACGTCCTCACCCAGGCCTGTCACGAGTGCTCGAGCGCGATCGCGGCGATCAGTTCCCGCGACGCCTTCCGGTCAAGCGCGTCACTGTCCAGGGCCGCAAGTATTCGCCGGTACGCGGCGATCTGGTGCGGCTTTTCGAGGAAGACTGCCGAGACCTCGCTTTCCAGGTACACCACCGGTTCGTACTTGGCGAACTCCATGAGCGTGAACGAGCCCGCATGCCCGGCGTGCACACCCAGCGCGCTCGGGATGACCCGCAGTTCCAGGCTGGGGCGGACCGACATCCTGAGCAGATGGTGCAGCTGCCCGGACAACGTCGCCCGATCACCCACTGTCGCCCGCAGCACGGCCTCGTGCAGGAAGAAAGCCGTCCGCGGTGGCGGGGAGCGGGTGAACACGTCCTGCCGGGCGAGCCGGGCCCGCACTCGGGCTTCAGCGTCCTTGGCCCCATGGGCGAGCGTCGCTCGTGCGTACTCCTCGGTCTGAAGCAACTTCGGGAGAACGCACAGGTACATTCCCGACAGGCTCATCATCTCGCGTTCGTGGTCGAGGAGAGTGCGAGGCTGTTCGGGCACGACCGAGTCGTACTGCTGAAGCCAGCCTTGGGTTCTCGATTCCCCCGCCAGGTGAAGAAGCCGCTGCCGTTCGTCCTGTTTGACGTCACAGGCAAAGAGGACACTCAAGAGGTCGACTTCGCTGTAGCTCCGGTTTCCGCTCAGCAGATGCGACACATACGGATGCGCCCAGCCGAGTCGTCGCGCGAGATCCCGCACTCCCATCCCGGACGCCCGCATCGCGGCTCGCAGCCCGTTCCCCAGCTCACGACTGCGAATTGTGGGCAGGGTTCCTTTTTCTTTCACCACAATGAATTCCTGCCGTTGTGAAGAGGCGTACTACTTCGGGAGCCGGACCGTTTGCCGGTCGGGGGTGATAGCCCATTCCCAGGCGTTGACCGATGGGCGGCCGCGTCCCTGCCACCAGTGGTACGCGGCCTCGGCCTCATCCCACAGCCGACGGGGTCCGGCCTGCCGGACGAGGTACCGACCCACCTGCGGCACGATCACCGCCCACGATCCGGACAGCGGATCTCCGAGAGATGCCACCGGGTACGGCCGTTCCGGTGTGCTGTCCTCCAAGTCGTAACGGCAGGACGGCACCGAGACCGCGACCGCCCACCTCGCCGCGGAATCGCCCAGCACCGCCCACGGGTCGATGTCGGACAGCCGGGAGGTTTCGGCGCTGTCTTCCGATCGCACCTCGTCGTCCGTGGTCGGGGTGCGGTGGGCACGAATCTCCATGAAACCGACACTCATCGGCACGGTGCGTCCCACGGCTGTGTCCTCGTCGGTGACGAGGAACCGCACCAACGGGCCCGACGCCAGCTCAGCCCGGATCGGCGCGACGACGACGCCACCGGGCCTGGTCTGCTCCACCCACGCGAACGGCACCCGGCCCAGTTGAACGGCGGCGGTCGCCATCACCCGGTCGAACGGACCCCGGTCAGGGGCACCGAGCGCGCCGTCACCGCATACCGCGATCACGTCCCGGTACCCGGCGGCATCGAGGTTCCGGCGCGCCCCGACCGCCAGGTGACTGTCGACCTCGATCGTGGTCACCGAACCGTTCGCGCCCGTTTGTTCGGCGAGCAACGCGGCGTTGAAACCTGTTCCGGTCCCGATCTCCAGCACCGTGTCCCCGGTCGTCGTGCCCAGGGTGTCGAGCATGGCTCCGACCACCGAGGGCATGGACGCCGAACAGGTCGGCCGACGACCCACAGCGGGCCACACGGTCCGGCCGTCGTCGAACTGGGTCACCACAGACCGATCCGAGTAGACAGCCGTGAGCCACTGATCCGGACGCGTGCTGCGATCGAGTGCCTCGTAGGGTCCGTCGACCTTCGCCCACGCTCGGGCCGGGATGAACTGCTCGCGAGGGACGGCGTGCAGGAGAGGGCCGAACCCGGCCGGGAGCGTGCCGGCCGAGTCCAGTTCCTTCACCAGCGCAGCGATACCCTCATCGCCGTCAGCGATGGTCACTTGTCGTCTCCGCTGACCGTCGTGCCGCCACCGGACCCCTGACCGACGTGATCGGTCTGCGAGTCGTCTTCCCCATCGTGCTTGTTGCCACCCATCGACGTGACCTCCCCTGCTGGATTTCACTCTAGGCACCGCGCGGTTGCGCGGAACTCTTTGACTGTCTGGCCCAATTGGCGTGCGCCGTTGCCGACGTCGAGCAGGTCGGCAGCCGTTTCCCGGAGGTGCTCACCCAAAACGATCAGGCCGTCCGCCACCCGGCCGATCTCGACTTGCGGTCCACCGCCGCGGCCGCATTCGATGATGTCCATGAGGTCGTCCACCTCAGCGTTGATCGCCGAGTTCAGACGTCCGATACGGTCCGCCCACTCCATCACCTCTCCCTCACCTTTCATCGGGAACCTCAATCCGGCGTCATCGCAGCCGGGTTGACCAGGCTCGGCACGGTGCACGTCCTCGACCAAGCCGCCCGGTTCACGCCACGTCGACATGTTGCTGATGGGCCAACTCATGCCCGCCTCGCTGCGGGCCGTAACGCCGGGACAGGCGGAGCAGCGGAAGCAAACAGCGCAGCCCGTAAACGCGCGAACCGCCCCGGCCGATGTAAACGGTGCCGGGTGGACCCCAAACGTGCTTCCACCGTCCACTTCGACTCCCGCGCTTCGAGGAACATGCGGCAGGAACTACAAACCAGACCCGGCGCAGCACACATCGACGCAGGCAGGAAACGGGCACCACACACCGCCACGAACACCTCACCCGACCGCGACAACCCCGGCGCCATGCCGTCATCGGCCACCGCGTGATCCATCCGCCCGCCAACGGACGTCACCCACGTCATGTGAACGCGTACTGTCGTGGTCATTCGGGCCCTCCCGGAAACCTCATTTGCTCAAACAAGGAAACCGCAGGTCAGTGCCCTAAGACACCCCGTGGTGCCGTGATCTTGTGGGACACTTCATCCCTGTTCAACTGGTACGTTCTGCGGTACGCCGCTGTGGCGCTACGGTTCGTGCCCGCCAGAGAGGGATAGGAACATGCCACCGGCACTACGGAGCCTCCGACAGGAACAACGGGAATTGGCCGCCGGCCTGCGCGCAGAGCACAGGACATGGGTCGAGATCGCAGCCGTGTTCAGTGATCGCTACGGCTTAAACGTTCGGGCCGCGCTCCGGATGGTTCGCGATTGGAGTCAGCGCGACGCCGCCGAGCACTGGAACAGTCGTTGGCCCGCCGATCCAAAGACGTTCAAAAACTTCTCATACTGGGAGCTGTGGCCAGGGCCGACTGGGTACGCACCATCGCTTGACGTCTTGGGAAGACTGGCTGAACTTTACGAATGCAGCATTGCCGACTTGGTCAGTGATTGCGTTGACTTTCGCTCCGCCGATTCGGCATACAGTGACAATCTGAAGCTGGCCCAGGTGTCGGCCATAACCACACTGGGTTCTTCACAACTGTCGGATCAGAGCGAGATTCCGGATATTCACGAACTTATTTCCAGATTGGAACTGATCGACGTGCACGAATTCGCGCGCCTGACGGCAGCCTGGGCGAGCCGCGCTGGTGGGGGACTCAATCGCAGAGCACTACTTCTTAAGTTGAGCACTGCCCTCACCCTAGCAGCCGCATCGCCCGCCCTGGCCGACGAAGATAAATCCGCACAGTTACCCGCAGTCACCAAAATGGAGGATGATCTCTCAGGAGTTTGGCACAGTCGCTACGAATACACGAGCACTGGAAGAGCCGCCGATTTTACGGGCGAGCACTACGTGGCAATGCGCCATCAGGGCGATCGATTTTTTGGCGAAAGTGTGCCAGCCGAGAATGGTTCGCAGCTAAAGCTCGATTTCAACCTTAATGGATCCGTAGCAACTGGAGTATGGTCGGAGCGCACTTCTCCGACCGGATACTACCGCGGCTCAGTTTATCATGGCGCCATTCAGCTCTCGATAGACCCGATGGGGAAGACCATGAGGGGAATGTGGGTCGGATTCGACCGCAAGTCTTCGGTGGACAGCAATAAATGGGAGTTGAACTGGGTGCAGGGACCATCTGGCAAGTCAGGCTTGCGCAACTACCACTTTAAAGCGTGAACCTCAGTAGTCCCAGCTTAAGCAACCCGAACATGGTCTTTGGCCCCGCAGGCGAATTTCAAGGACTTTTCATGCAGTGCTTCAAATGAAGAAATAAATCTCTTCAGGTCGACATTCTTCTTGGCGTATCCACCAAAATGAAAACCCTGCTCAATCGACCAGTTGGATGTCGTGCGACCAAATGCGGACTCCTGGAAAGCTGATACGTCGTCGTTCAGGAAAGATGCACCCTTGAGAACTGCAAACCCAAGCGCGCGCTGATCCTTCCGTAACGCGCCCGCAATTCCTGCTAGCGTCCCGCCAGTGCCACATGAGCAGCAGATTACATCGAAATCAACCGTGATTTCCTCAATAATTTCTGCGCAACCGTGTAACGCCAGGGAATTGCTGCCACCTTCTGGTATCAGGTAGAACTCGCCGAACTCGCGATGCAGTTGTTTGGCGACATTGATTTCACTCTTTCTTCGGTAGGTCGAGCGGTCCATATACTTGAGGAGCATCCCATGATTCTCGGCGTAGGCGAGAGAATCATTAAGGGGTAGATGCTCCTCGCCTCGAATAATCCCGATCGTCCTGAATTCGAAGTAGCGACCAGCGGCAGCTACTTCGAATATGATTCGAGTAGGCGCCGCCGAAAGTTAGCAGAGTCGATGCACCTGTTCGCCGCGCCTCTTCAAGGTTGTATTTTAGCTTTCGCCACTTGTTTCCGTTCAAATTCGGATGGATGAGGTCGTCACGCTTGAGGTAGAGCCGAACCTCTCGCGCCTGGAGCAGCTTGTCGTGAACTTCGACGAGCGGCGACGGGATGTGCAGGTTCAGGCTGTCCACGGTGCCTATGTTAAACCGCGTGCCATCACACCGCCGTTCACCGACAGGTGCCAGAGGATGACCAGCGGCGCAGCCGCAACGACCAAGGCGGAGACAGGCACGCCCTTCCGATCAAGCACCTTCCAGCCATCGACGGCTGGCACCATTCAGCGCGGACCACGCCATGCGATCGTTCTACGGGCACATGACCGCCGCCGGGCTCCCGACGCCACACGCATGAGATTCAGTGTGGCGGGAACGCGAGGACAGGTAGCAATCCGACCTGCGACGCGTTCCGCCTCGTTGATGTCCTCCGGGTCACCGATGTACTCAGCGCCGCACTTTGGCGAGAAAGTGCGTCGGACGTTTCCGCTGGTCAGGTGGGGTCGTGAGTGGCAACAAGTGTTCTAACACTCGTAAACACTCACGACCCCACGCGGCCACCCGACCGGCGGTGCCCTGAACGACGCGTTCGTGTCACTCAACGCCCACAACGCGTCGTTCAGGGCATCCCACGACACGCCACATCTGCGCTTCCGATCAAGTACCTGCCAGCCAGACGTATTGACGCTCAGGCCGTCCCGTTCCGCCGTAGCGCAGCCGCACTTCGGCGCGGCCGGTGGCGACGAAGTGCTCCAGGTACCGCCGGACACTGACGCGCGCCAGCTCGGTCAGCTCGGCGCACTCGCTCGCCGAAATCCCGTCCGGCCGCGACCGCAGCGCCCGCTCCACGAGCGACGCCGTCTGCGCGGTCAGTCCTTTCGGGAGGGTCGGCGTACTGCTCGGGCGGGCGCCGAAAACCTGGTCGACGTCGGCCTGCCCGGCGGACGCGAGCCGGTCGAGTTTCTCGTGCAGCGCGGCGAAATGAGCGAGCTGATCACGCAGCGCCCCGAACTCGAACGGCTTGATCAAGTAGTGCACTACCCCGCCGCGCATCGCACTGCGCACGGTCTCCACGGCGGTCGCGGCGGTGATCACGATGACGTCCACCCCGTCGGCCTCCCCCGCGCGCAGCTCTCGCAGCACACCGAGGCCGTCGAGATCGGGCAGGTAGATGTCGAGCAGCACCAGGTCCGGCCGGAGGTCGCGGACCAGGCGCAGCGCGTCGGTACCGGTGTGCGCCACGCCGACCACCTCGAACCCGGGCGTGCGCGCCACGTATCCGCTGTGCACCTTCGCGACCATGAAATCGTCGTCGACCACCAGCACCTTGATCACACCGCCACCTCCACCGGCAGCCTGGCGGTGAACACCGCGCCGTCGTCGTTGTGCACCTGCACGCTGCCCCCGCGCCGCAGGCACGTCTGCCGCGTCAGCGCGAGCCCGAGACCGCGCTGCCCCTGCGCGGCGGCCTTGGTGGTGAACCCATTGCGGAACACCTCTTCGGCGATGTCCGGCGCCACCCCGGGACCGGAGTCGCGCACGACGACCAGAACTCCCGCGCTGTCCTCGGTTACCGACACCTCGATCCAGCCACGCGCCCCCGCCAACGCGTCCAGCGCGTTGTCGACCAGGTTCCCCAGCACGGTCACGAGATCGGTCGACAACATTTCGTCGACGTCGCCGAGCCGGCTGTCCGGATCCATCCGCAGCCCGACCCCGCGCTCGGCGGCCAGGCTGGACTTCGCGATCAGCAGCGCGGCCACGGCCGGGTCGTCGATCCGCGAGCCGACCTCGACCTGCCACTGCCCCTGCGCGGAACTGATCCGGTGGACGAACCCGCGCACCTCGTCGTACTCGCCGAGCTCGATCAGCCCGGAAATCGTGTGCAGCCGGTTGCTGAACTCGTGCGCCTGCGCCCGCAGTGTGTCGGTGGCGTGCCGGTTCGCGTCGAGCTCGTTCTGCAGCACCATCAGCTCGGTGCGGTCCCGCAGCGTCACCACCGCGCCGACCTCGACGCCGTGCACGGCGATCGGCATCCGGTTCATCGTCAGTACCGAGCCCTCGCGCAGCACCAGCTGGTCCGCGCCGGTCGCGTCCCCGGTCAGGACGTCCTGCAGCCGCTCGTCGAGGCCGAGGTCACGCACGGACCGGCCGACACAGTCCTCGGGCAGGCCGAGCGACGCCCGCGCGTGGTCGTTGGCCAGGGTGATCCGGTGCTGCGGGTCGAGCCCGACGACGCCTTCCTTGATGCCGTGCAGCAGCGCCTCGCGGTGTTCGACCAGCTCGGTGATTTCCCGCGGCTCCAGGCCGAGGGTCTGCTTCTTCACCCGCCTGGTCAGCAGCAACGAGCCGATCACGCCGAGCGCGAGCGCGATCCCCAGCAGCCGCAGCGCCTCGTCGGGCGAGTCGAGCACGCCTTCGAAGAACCCCGGCGACTGCTGGCCCGCCACGACCACCCCGACCACCGAACCGCCGTCGGCGCTGATCACCGGGACGTGCGCGACGATCGCGCCGTCCAGCTCGCCGACCCAGGACCGGCCACTCAGGACAGTGCTGTCGCCGAGCTCCAGCGGCTCCCCCAGCTGGTTCGGGTTCGGCGAGGTCAGGATCCGGCGGCCCGGATCGGCGATGATCACGTAGCTGGCGCCGGACAGGCTCCGGCCGGTCTCCGCGAACGGCGCGAGCGCCGCGTGCCGCACCGGGTCGACCAGCGCGTCGCGCATGGCCGAGGTCGCGGCGACGTCCTCGGCCACCGACAGCATCCGCCGTCCCTCGGTGGTCGCGAAGTTCGCGCCCGCCTGGACCACGGCGAACGCCCCCACCGCGCACAGCAGGGTGAACACCACCACGAGCTGCCACGCGAGGAGCTGCCGCGCCAACGATCCTCTGCCGCCCACCGCACCTCCTCCGCCTCGTCGCGTGGGTATCGCGTGGGCACTGACAGTAGGGCAACAGGCACGCGGGACCACAAAGACCAAAAGGACCGCTAAGCCCGCAAAGGGACATCCCGCCCTGCCCGGGTGCACCATGCGTCCCAGGTATTACGAGAGGTGGAGATCAATGCGGATCACCAACTGGGTGGCGATCGGGGCCGCGCTGGCGGCCGTGGTCCTGGTGCCGCCGTTGCTGACCCCGGGCAGCGACACCAGCACTACAGGTCAGCTCCGCGGCCTGCGGGTGCTCGTGCCGAACGCTCCCGGCGGCGGCTACGACATCACCGCGCGCATCGCGGCCAAGGCGATGGAGGACACCGGCCTGCTGCGCAACGCCGAGGTGTTCAACCTGCCGGGCGCCGGTGGCACGGTCGGGCTCGGCCGGACAGTGGCCGAAGAGGGCAACGGCAAGCTCGTGATGTCGATGGGCCTGGGCGTGGTCGGCAGCGTTTACACGAACAAGGCGCCGTCGTCGCTGCTCGACACCACGCCGATCGCGAAGCTCATCGAGGAACCCGACATCGTCGTGGTCGGCAAGGATTCGCCGTACCAGACGCTCGGCGACCTCGTCACGGCGTGGAAGGCCGATCCCGGCAAGGTCCCGGTGGGTGGCGGCTCGGCCCCGGGCGGGCCCGACCATCTCGCGCCGATGCTGATGGCGAAGGCGATCGGCCTGGTGCCCAAGCAGGTCAACTACATCCCGTTCGACGGCGGTGGCGAACTGCTCGCGTCGGTGCTCGGCGGCAAGGTCGCGTTCGGCGTTTCCGGGATCGGCGAGTACCGCGACCAGATCGAAGCGGGCACACTGCGGGTTCTCGCGGTGACCAGCGCGGCGCGGCTGCCCAGCGTCGACGCGCCGACGCTGAGCGAGGCCGGGGTCGACGTGAAGTTCAGCAACTGGCGCGGGATCGTCGCACCGCCGGGCATCTCCGAGGGCGACCGCGGGCGGCTGGTGGAGCTGTTCACGAACCTGCACGGCACCCCGCAGTGGCGGGAAGCGCTGGCGCGCAACGGCTGGACCGACGCCTTCGCGCCCGGCGCGCAGTTCGGGACCTTCCTGGAAGAGGAGAACACGCGAGTGGCGACGGTACTGAAGGATCTGGGGCTGGCATGACGACGACGAAAGCGTGGTTGAAGGAGCGCTCCGAACTCGGCATCTGTGCGGTTCTGGTGGTGCTCGGCGTGCTGGTGCTGGTCGACGGGCTCACCATCGACACCGACTTCGCCCAGCGCGGGCCGATCGGACCGAAGGCGGTGCCGGTCGTGGTCGGCACGCTGCTGCTCGTGGTGGCCGTTTTCCTGGCGCGGGACGTGCTGCGCGGCGGACGCGGCGAAGCGGAAGGCGGTGAGGACGTCGACCTCGCCGCTCCGGCGGACTGGCGCACGGTTCTGTTGCTGTGTGGTGCTTTCCTGGCCAACGCCGCGCTGATCGGTGTGGCGGGCTTCCCGATCTCGGGCGCGATCCTGTTCTGGGGCGCGGCCTACGCGCTGGGCAGCAGGCATTTCGTCCGCGACCCGCTGATCGCCGCGGGCCTGTCGGTGCTGACCTTCCTGGTGTTCAACAACCTGCTCGGCGTGGCACTGCCCGGCGGACCGCTGATGGGAGTGCTCTAGATGTTCGACCAACTCATGGACGGGTTCGCCACCGCGCTGACCCCGACGCATCTCGCGCTCGCCGCGCTGGGGGTGCTGCTCGGGACGGCGATCGGTGTCCTGCCGGGAATCGGCCCGGCGATGGCCGTGGCACTGCTGCTCCCGGTGACCTACGGCCTGGAGCCGACCGGCGCGTTCATCATGTTCGCCGGGATCTACTACGGCGGGATGTTCGGCGGCTCGACGACGTCGATCCTGTTGAACACCCCGGGCGAAAGCGCGGCGGTGGTCGCGGCGATCGACGGTAATCCCATGGCGCGTAAGGGCCGCGGCGCGCAGGCGCTGGCCGCGGCCGCGATCGGGCACTTCGTCGGCGGCATCATCGGGACCATCGCGCTGGTGCTGCTCGCGCCGACCGTCGCGAAATTCGCCGTCGACATCGGCGCGCCGGACTTCTTCGCGATCATGGTACTGGCGTTCATCGCCGTGACCTCGGTACTCGGCGCGTCCCGCATCCGCGGTTTCGCGTCACTGCTGATCGGGCTCACCATCGGCCTCGTCGGCCTCGACGAGATGACCGGCCAGCAACGGCTCACCTTCGGCTCACTGCACCTCGCCGACGGCATCGACGTCGTGATCGTGGCCGTGGCACTGTTCGCCGTCGGCGAGTCGCTGTGGGTCGCCGCGCACCTGCGCCGCACCGCCACCGAGGCCATCCCGGTCGGACGGCCGTGGCTCGGCAAGGCGGATCTCAAGCGGGCGTGGAAACCATGGCTGCGCGGACCGCTCATCGGCTTCCCGTTCGGCGCGATCCCCGCCGGTGGCGCGGAAATCCCGACGTTCCTGTCGTACGTCACCGAGAAGAAGCTGTCGAGGAAGCACCGCGCCGAGTTCGGCAAGGGCGCCATCGAAGGCGTCGCAGGCCCGGAATCGACGGCGAGCGCGTCGGCCGCCGGCACCCTCGTGTCGATGCTGACGCTCGGCCTGCCCACCACCGCGGTGGCCGCCGTGATGCTCGCCGCGTTCCAGCAGTACGGCATCCAGCCGGGGCCTCTGCTGTTCGAGCGGGAATCGTCGCTGGTGTGGGGCCTGATCGCGTCGCTGTTCATCGGGCTGACGCTGCTGCTGGTACTGAACCTGCCGCTGGCGCCGCTGTGGGCCAAGCTGCTGCGCATCCCGCGGCCGTACCTCTACGCGGGCATCCTGTTCTTCGCCAGCGTCGGCGCGTACGCGGTGAACGCGGACATCTTCGACCTGCTGGTGATGTTCGTGATCGGCGTGCTCGGCTTCGCCATGCGGCGCTACGGCCTGCCGGTACTGCCCGCGATCATCGGCGTCATCCTCGGCCCGGCCGCGGAACAGCAGATGCGGCGCGCGCTGCAGTTGTCCGACGGGGATCTCAGCGGGCTGGTGAACACGCCGTTCTCGATCGTGGTGTACGTGATCATCGCGATCCTGCTGTTCTTCCCGCTGATCCGGAAGCTCTTCCCGGCTTCGAAGGCTTCGGAGGCTGAGCCGGAGCGGGAGAAGGTCCCGTAAGCCCATTCCCGCGCTATGAACGGACCTTTCCTAGCGTCTCCTGCAAGGAAAGGTCCGTTCATAGCGTCCGGCGGGGCCTGGGATTACCCCAATGCGGCGGTGGGGGG
>NZ_DASYMU010000259.1:0-36752 GCF_036008905.1 Amycolatopsis sp.
ATCGTGCTGATCGGTGCCCAATGGGGCGATGAAGGCAAGGGCAAGGCCACCGACCTGCTCGGCGACCGTGTCCAGTGGATCGTTCGCTATCAGGGTGGCAACAACGCCGGCCATACCGTGGTTCTTCCGGACGGCCAGAACTTCGCGTTGCACCTCATCCCTTCCGGCATCCTGAGCCCTGGGGTCACCAACGTCATCGGCAACGGTGTGGTGATCGACCCGGGTGTCCTGCTCGACGAGCTCGCCGGGCTGGAAGCCCGCGACGTCGACACGAGCCGCCTGTTGATCTCCGCCGACGCGCATTTGATCATGCCGTACCACGTCGAGATCGATAAGGTCACCGAGCGTTACCTCGGCGCGAAGAAGATCGGCACCACCGGCCGGGGCATCGGCCCCTGCTACCAGGACAAGATCGCCCGCGTCGGCGTCCGCGTCCAGGACCTGCTCGATGAGAAGATCTTCCGGCAGAAGGTCGAAGCCGCGCTGGAGTTCAAGAACCAGGTGCTGGTGAAGGTCTACAACCGCAAGGCGCTGGAGGCCGAGCAGGTCGCCGACGAGGTGCTCGCGGCGGGAGAGAAGTTCGCGCACCGCATCGCCGACACCCGGCTGCAGCTCAACCAGGCCCTCGAGCGCGGCGAGACCGTGCTGCTCGAAGGTTCGCAGGGCACGCTGCTCGACGTCGACCACGGCACGTACCCGTTCGTCACCTCGTCCAACCCGACAGCGGGTGGCGCCAGCGCGGGCTCGGGCATCGGCCCCGGCCGCATCACCACCGTGCTCGGCATCCTGAAGGCGTACACCACCCGCGTCGGCTCCGGCCCGTTCCCGACCGAGCTGAACGACGACTCGGGCGAGTACCTGCGCAAGACCGGCGGCGAGGTCGGCGTGACCACCGGCCGAAACCGGCGCACCGGCTGGTTCGACGCCGTCATCGCGCGCTACGCGACCCGCGTCAACGGCATCACCGACTACTTCCTCACCAAGCTGGACGTGCTGTCCAGCCTCGAAAAGGTGCCGATCTGCGTCGCGTACGAGGTCGACGGCTTCCGTACCAACGACATGCCGATGACCCAGACCGACGTGCACCACGCCGTCCCGATCTACGAAGAGATGCCCGGCTGGTTCGAGGACATCTCCGCCTGCCGCACCTACGACGAGCTGCCCGCCAACGCGCGCGCGTACGTCGAGCGCATCGAGGAACTCTCGGGCGCCCGCGTCTCGGCGATCGGCGTCGGCCCGGGCCGCGAGGAGACCATCGTGCGGCACGACTTCATCTAGGCCCCTAAAGCGTATGAACGGACCTTTCCTTGCACTTCTCGCCAGGAAAGGTCCGTTCATAACGCGTTGACGGCTGACAGTCCATTATGGACTCTTAGTCGCGGCTTCGAGCAGGTCGTCGGCGGGCACCGTCCCATCGACCACACCGTGCGCGATCTTGTTCAGGCGCTGATTGGTGTTGCGGGCGTGGGCTCGCATCCGGTCGAAGGCCTCCGTCATGTCGAGCCGGCCGCGTTCGGCGAGGATTCCCTTGGCCTGTTCGATGATCACGCGGCTGTCGAGCGCTGTCTGCAGTTGTCCGGCGAGGATGGTGTGATGGCGGATCTCGCGCTGCTGCACGAGGCAAATGGCCGTCGCGTCTGCAAGTGCTTGGCAGAGCCGCAAATCGCTGACCGGAAGCAAACCGATCCGGGTACTGAGCAAGGCGACCGCGCCGATGATTTCGTCGCGCAACCGGAGTGGAACGGCGTGCGCGGAACGAAAGCCTTCCGCATCGGCACGTGCAGCGAACCGGGGCCATCGCTGGGCCACCGTCAGCAGGTTGGCCACGGTGATCGGGCGGCCGGTGCTGAACGAAGCCAGGCACGGGCCGTCTTCGAAGCCGGGTGGGAAAAGCTCCAAGTGCTGACCTGGCAACAAAAACTCCCCCGCGTCCACGGGTAGCAGTTGGATGCAGTGTTTGGTCAGCCGCCACATCAACTCGTTGACGTCGCAAGTGCCGACGGCTGTGTCTGCGAGGCTCACGAAAGCCTCGCAGATGGCTTGTTCTCTGTCCCCCTGCTTGATGGTCACTCCTCGCGCGCCCGAATTCAATTTTGGTGCCTGATCTGTGCTCCCTGATTTTGGGCCTCCGGCCCGGACGCTGCAACGCCCATACGGTGGATCGTGGTACGACTTCGCAATTGCGACGATCGGGTGACTCTGGCGGCGGCCGGGGATTGCGTTGCTACGTTTGACAAGTCCAGCCCCAGACCCAGGCATCGCTTCGACCGGGTTTGGTGATCGCAGATGACTGACGAATGGCGAATGGAACAGGCCGAGCCGATGACTTTGGGCATGAGCCTGGCCATGTTGACCACGCTCGCCGCTTTCTGGGCCGCCGAAGTGGCGGTCGGGATCACTATCGGGGCGGGTGAGATGGTCACGAGACATTCCTCCGCCGAAAAGTACCTTCTTTCAGCTAAGGCGTGAGGTCAGAGCCTCCGACAGAGCCATTTCCTCGAGATCCAGTTCTCGCAGCACCTTGCGGAGCACGTCGTCGTCGAGCCTGCCGGCGGCGTGCTCCTCCAAGAGGGTTTGCCGTTGTGTCATCAGCAGTTCCCGCCGAGCCTTCGCGAAAGCGGCATGCGGACTCGAAGCCCTTTCCTCGGAAGAAAGAGAAATCGCCGCCACCGCGCCGCGGTACCTGGTTTCGACGAGGGCGTTCAACCTTTTCTTGAGCGTGTCGAGCCGCTCCTCCGGAATGTCCAAAGAGGACAGTCTGGTGGACATGATCTCGTCCAGTCGGTTCTTGGCCGCTTCCATGGCGGCTTTGCGTGCTTCGAGTTCCTCGGCTTCGTCGCGCGAGGCTTCGTCGGGGTCCCGCACCTTGAACGCCTTGATCAGCACCGGCAGGGTCAGGCCTTGAATGAGCAGGGTGCCAATAGCGACGGTGAACGCGAAGAGCTGGATTTCCGCCCGGCCCGGGGTTTCCATCGGGATACCGGTCGCGGCCGCGAGGGTGATCACCCCGCGCATCCCCGTCCACGAAACCACCGCCAGCTGGCGCCACGCCGGTCTGTCCTGTTCCTTGCCGAACAAGCGCAACGTCTGGGGGAGAACGGCGAGGAGGAAGACGTACGGTATTCGGATACCCATCGTGACCAGGAGCACGATCGCCGCCACCAGGAAAAGCGTTCCATTGTCCCTGGCCGCGCCGAGAGCCCCGTCCAGCACGAACGGCAGTTGCAAGCCGATGAGCGCGAACACGAGTGCCTCGAGGATCACGTCGAACGTCGCCCAGACCTGTGAGTCCTGTACCCGGGTCGCCGGACCGGCGTACAACGACTTGCGCCCCAGATAGAGCCCCGCCGCGACCACCGCCAGCACACCGGATCCGCTGAAGGCAGGCGAGAACGGGTGCAGGTGTTCCGCGGTCACGTAGACGCCGAACGGCAGGATGATGCCGAAGGTCGACTCCATCAGCGGATCGTCGAGCTTGCGGCGGACGAACCCGACCAGCACACCCGCGAGCAGCCCCACGCCGACGCCGAGGACCGTGGCCACCAGGAACACCAGGAACCCGTGCCCGATCGAGCCTGCCGTGCCGAGTACCGCCGCCAGCCCGATCTTGTAGAGCGTCAGTGCGGCGGCGTCGTTGACCAGGCTCTCGCCGGTCAGCACCGTCATCATCCGCCGGGGCAGCCCGAGCCGTCTGCCGATCGCGACCGCCGTCACCGCGTCCGGCGGAGCCACCACCGCGCCCAGGACGAACGCCGAAGCCAGCGGGAGGTCCGGTAGCAGCCAGTGCACGACCAGGCCGACGACGAACGCGGTCACCAGTACCAGCACCACGCCGAGCGCGATGATCGGCCGCAGGTTCAGCTTGAAGTGCGTGGCCGAGGTCTCGAGCGAGGTCGAGTAGAGCAATGGCGGCAGCACCAGCGTCAGGATCAACTCGGGTTCAAGCTCCATCCGGGGGATCCCCGGAATGAAGCTCACCGCGAGCGCGACGGTGACGATGATCAGCGGCGCGGGCAGGTTGAACCGGCGCGCGAACGCCGTCAGCCCGAGTGAACCCGCGAGCACGCCCATCAGGGTAAGGATCTCCATGGTTTGCCTCCCAGAAGATCCTTCCCCAGCCGGGCCCCTCTCGCCCGTTGAGGACCCGCGAATTCGGGCTACAGTTCGGGCCGACTTCGTGAATTACTCACGATAATTCGAGAACTCGGGTGGCATAACGCAGCCGGGACGTATAGCGAAGATTTGGATCATCCGGGGGGACTTCCGCGGCCCGAGCCGAAATTGAAACGGATCATCGGCACACCCTCTTTTGAGCTGCGCGGCGTCTTGCGAGAAAAAGCCTGACCGGTTATCGGCATTTCGGCACCGGTACACCGGCCCATGATCAATGGATCATTGGACCCTTGTTTCGCTGCCGCTTACCTGTTAACGCGCCGAGGGTCGTAAGGTAACTCGCGTGAGCGACGACCTAGGGCAACGCGAATTGTGGCTACGGGCGTCCCACGACATCACCAGTAGTTTGCTTTCCGGGACCGATCCGAAAGCGGCACTGCTGCTCGTCGCGGAACGCGCCCGGATGCTCGCCGGTGCGCCCATCGCCGTTATCGCCCTGCCGGACGAGGACAATCCGGCGAACTTGGTCTTCGACGTCGTCGACGGCGTGGGAGTGGGTGCGGAAAAGGTGAACGGGATGTCGATCCCGATCGCCGAAACCGGCTCGGGGCACGTCTTCAGCACCGGCAAGGCCGCGATCTTCAGTCAGTACGGCGGACACGTGCTGGCCAGGTCGAAGGACCCGGAGAACGAATTCCCGGCCGAGGTCTCATTGCTCGATTCTTCGGTCGCGGTGCCGCTCGCGTACGCCGATGAAGTGCTCGGAGTGCTTGTCCTCGCGCGATTCCACGGCGATTCGGCGTTCACACAGGACGAGCTGGAGATGGCGGAGGCGTTCGCCGCGCACGCCGCCGTCGCGCTGGAGTTCGCTCGCGCGGGTGACGACCGGCGGCGGCTGGCGGTGTTCGAGGACCGCGACAGGATCGCCCGTGACCTGCACGACCTGGTCATCCAGCGGCTGTTCGCGATCGGGCTCGGGCTCGAAGGGCTCGGCCCGTTGCTCAGCAGGGAGGCGGGCGGCCGCGTCGCCAAGTTCGTGCGGCAGCTCGACGAGACGATCCGTGAAGTGCGGCGCACGATCTTCTCCCTGCAGGAAGAGCCGGACAGCCAGGTCAGCCTGCGCACCGAGATGCTGCGCTGTGTCCAGGAGGCCACCGCGGTGCTGGGGTTCGAGCCTCGGGTGTCGTTCGAGGGGCCGCTCGATTCGCTGGTGCCCGACGTCGTCCGCCCGGATCTGCTCGCGAGTTTGCGGGAGGCGTTGTCCAACGCCGCGCGGCACTCCGGTGCGAAGCGGGTTTCGGTGGAGGTGCGCGTGGATCGTCACGGTGCCGGGCTCGGGCTGGTGGTGTCGGACAACGGTGTCGGGCCGCCGGCGGATCGCACGCGCAGCAGCGGGCTGGGCAATCTCGCCGACCGGGCGAAGCGCTGGCACGGCTCGATGAGTTTCGAACCGGCGCCGGGTGGCGGCGCCGAAATGCGATGGACCGTGGTTCTGCCACGGGAGGAGCGCGAGTGACGATTTCGGTGTTCTTGCTCGACGACCATGAGCTGGTCCGGCAGGGCCTTCGCACGGTTTTGGAAGCGGCCGGGGACATCGAGGTCGCGGGGGAAGCCGGGTCCGCGGCCGAGGCGCTGGTGCGGATCCCGGCGGTTCAGCCGCAGGTCGCGATCCTCGACGTCCGGCTTCCCGATGGCGACGGGGTCAGCGTGTGCCGGGAGATCCGTTCCGCGATCATGCCGCCGCCCGCGTGCCTGATGCTGACGTCGTACTCCGATGACGAAGCGCTGTTCGGCGCGATCTTGGCCGGTGCCGCGGGCTATCTGCTCAAGCAGATCTCGGGGATGGACCTGGTTTCCGCGGTGCGGACGGTCGCGGCCGGCGGGTCGATGCTGGACGCCCAGGTGACGGCCACGGTCATGAGCAGGCTGCGGGGGGAGACCGGGGTCGTCGACCCGCGGTACGCCTCGCTGAGTCCGCAGGAGCAGCGCGTGCTGGAGCTGATCGCGAAGGGCCACACGAACCGGGAGATCGCGCGCCAGCTGTACCTCGCGGAGAAGACCGTCAAGAACTACGTCTCCTCGGTACTGCACAAGCTGGGCCTGCAGCGCCGTACGGAGGCGGCAGTCTACGCCGAACGCCGCAGGTCACGACCGCTTACCGGGGAGTAGGGTCGTTCGGCCCTAGTGGCACTCGGTCAACAGCAGCGATATTGGCTGAGTATCACGATGTTGGCGAGCGGAGCTGAGATGTTCGATGCCATCGGGCCAGAGGTTCTGGATCGCCAGGCATGTCTCAAACTGCTCGGCGGGGTCAGCCTCGGCCGGATTGTCTATACCGAGCGGGCGATGCCGGCCATCCAGCCGGTGCCGTTCGTGCTGCACGACGAGATGATCATCCTGCGGGCGAACGTGTCCGGGAAGCTCTCGGCGGCGATCCGTGACACGGTCGTCGCGTTCGAGGCCGGGCGGTTCACCGAGGACCTCGGCTCGGGTTGGAGTGTGCGCGTGATCGGCCGGGTGACCGAGATCGTCTGCCCGGAAGAGCTAGCGGAGCTTGCTGTCCTGCCCTTGGCCAGCTGGGACAACTCGCCCAACGCGCACTACCTCCAGGTCACCGTCGACCTCATCTCCGGCCGCCGCCTCACCGCCCCCGAATAACCCACCCAACTTCCGAATATGCCGACAACTTATCCGGCGCGGGGTCGCATAAGTTGTCGACATATTCGGGGGGTTCAGGCGAGTTCCTTGAGTTCCTGTTCGACGGCGGCGAGTTCCTCGGCGGAGCCTTGGACCTTCGGGCCGGTGAACCACTTGCGTGCCGAGAGCACCCACCACAGGCCCGCGCCGCCGAGCACGACGAGGAACGCGATCGGCGCGTAGTTGAACGAGTCCACGGTGACTGGCGAGACCTGCGGGAGCATGAACAGCACGAAGATGAACACGACCCACGCCGTCGCGATGATGCCGACCGGCTTGCCCCACTTCCCGAGGCTCCATGGCCCTGGCTCGAAGTCGGCGCCCTTGCGGACCCGCAGGAACACCGGGATCACGTACGCCACATACAGCCCGACGACGGCGATCGACGTCACCGCGAAGTAAGCGGTCTTGCTCCACAGGTACGGCAGCGCCAGCAGGAACGCGCCGCCGGTGCCGAGCCAGACGGCGTTGGTCGGCGTCTGCGTGCGCTTGTTGATCTTGTGCCAGAACCTCGACCCGGGAATCGCGCCGTCACGGGCGAACGCGTAGATCATCCGCGAGTTCGCCGTCACCGATGCCATGCCGCAGAACAACTGCGCGCCGATGCAGATCAGCAGCAGGAACTTGCCGGTCGCGGCGCCGGTGGCGTCGATGAAGATCTGCGCGGGCGGCACCCCGGTCTCCGACCCGAGCGCGCCGTCGTAGTCCTGGATCGCGAAAGTCAGCCCGATCAGCAGGATCCACCCGGCGACGAGCGAGACCAGGATCGACGTGACGATCCCGCGCGGGCCCGCCTTCGCCGCGTTCACCGTCTCCTCGGTCATGTGCGCCGAGGCGTCGTAGCCGGTCAACGTGTATTGCGCGACCAGAAGTCCCAGCAGGAAGACGTACACCGACGAACCCCAGCCGGTGTTGTTCACGAAATGCCCGAACACGAACGACGCGTCCTGGTGCTGAGCCGGTACGAACACCAGCACCCCGACGATCACCGCGACGCCGATCAGATGCCACCACACGCTGATGTTGTTGAGCACGGCCACGATCCGCACGCCGAACGTGTTCAGCACGCCGTGGACGACCAGGATGATCGCGAGCAACATGATCGTGTGGCCCGGCGTCGCCGAGAAGCCGAACTGCAGGTCGAGGAAGGCGTTGAGGAACAGCGCCGCACCGAAGTCGATCCCGGCGGTGACCGCGATCTGCCCGATCAGGTTGAACCAGCCGGTGAACCACGACCACGCGGGCCCGTTGCGCGGCGCCAGTTTCGCTGCCCAGTAGTAGAGCCCGCCAGCGGTCGGATAGCTGGAGCAGACCTCAGCCATGCCCAGGCCCACGAGCACGACGAAGATGCCGACCAGTGGCCAGCCCCAGATCATCGCCGCGGGACCGCCGGTGGCCATGCCGAAGCCGTACAGCGTCAGGCAGCCCGACAGGATCGAGATGATGGTGAACGACACCGCGAAGTTCGAGAACTGCGACATCGTGCGCTTGAGTTCTTGGGCGTAACCGAGCTGGTGCAGCCGGTCGCTGTCGTCGTCGGATGGCGCGGCGGGGGTCTCGCGAACGTCCATGGGCACCCACTTCAAAGGTATGCGGACAGTCCATTGAATCCCGCAGAAGTTAGCCCCGGCGTGGGCGGGGTGTCAAGGAAGTGTGAGCCCCGGACGCTATGAACGGACCCTTCCTGGCAGAAAACGCCAGGAAGGGTCCGTTCATGTCACTTGAAACCTAGGCGTTGGCGCGCTCGCGCAGGGCTTCCAGCGCCGTGTCCGGCTGGTCGGCGAAGAAGCCGTCGACACCGGCCTTCAGGAACGCGGCTTCCTCGGTGAAGATGTCGCCGTACTCGGTGGGGTCGCTCGACGAGCGCAGGTTCGTCGGCAAGAACGAGTTCTCGTTGCGGAAGGTGTACGGCTGCACCTTCAGCTTCGCGGCGTGCGCGTCCCGGACGATCGACGTCGGCGTGGTCAGGTTGCCGGCGGCGTCACGCGGGATGATCTGGCCCTTGTCCGGGCCGAAGTACGTCGCGTACTTCGCGATCTGTCGCAGGCCCTGCGCCGTCACGAGGTCGGCGTAGGTCCGCTTGTCACCCTTGGCGACGAAGTCGGCGGGCGCGCCGGACGCCGAGGTCAGCTGCAGCAGCGGCACCCGCACCTCGCGGTGCAGCGCGATCAGGTTCGACACCTCGAACGACTGGATGATCACCGGTGCGTTCGCGCGATTGAGGCCGTTGCGGTTCAGGATGTCGACCAGCTTCGGCTCCACCGGGTTGCCGATCGAGGCGAAATACGTCGAGTGCTTGACCTCGGGGTACGTGCCCAGCGTGCGGTGCAGTTCGCGGCCGAGACGCTTCGTCAGGTCGAGCACCTCCTGGTAGGTGACGATCGAGAAGTGGCCGTTGTAGATGGTGTTGTTCGGCCGGACGTCGGGGATCCGCTCGATCGCGCGCAGCGTCTTGAGCTCCGCCAGCGTGAAGTCCTCGGTGAACCAGCCGGTCAACGGCGTGCCGTCGACGATCTTGGTGGTCTTGCGGCCGGCGAACTCGGGGTGCTTCGCCACGTCCGAGGTGCCGCCGATCTCCGGCTCGTGCCTGGCGACCAGTTTGCCGTCCTTGGTGGGGACGAGGTCGACGTCGACCCAGTCCACGCCCTGGCGGTAGGCCAGTTCGTAGGAGGCCAGCGTGTGTTCCGGCCGGTAGCCCGGCGCGCCGCGGTGTCCGACGATCACCGGCCCATCGTGCCCACGGCCGTAACTGGCCGCATCCGGAGTACCACTTTCGGTGGCACTCGCCGGCCCGACGGCCAGGCCCACCGCGCTAAGCAAGGCGAGACCCGTTAGAGCGAGAGTGCCCACTCGCGTGCGCATCATGATCGACCTCTCTGGAAAGGGATGGCTTGGCCACGGCGTAACACTGACCTGTGTGGACGTCCGCCAGGCGACGGTGAAACGGCGGTTCGCCCACATGCTGGTAAACGCCGCATGGATCACCTCTTCTCGTGTGAGCGGAAACACCGTAGCGTGCGACCAGCAGATCTTTGTCCGGTTGCAACGTTCCAGAGTGGTGATGTCGGCAATGTCTTCGTCGGTCAACGCGGTGGATGAAACCCGAGCCGCGGAAATCGCCGCCGAGCACGACGAGGAGCGTCCCGCGCGACGCCTGTCCAGGCGCCCGGACCTGCTGGTCTACCTGGTTTCACTGGCCGTCGCCCTGCTGGTGCTGAAGCAGGTGTTCTTCCCGTTCAGCAAGGGAAACCAGTACTACCTGGTGATCTTCCTCGGCTGCACGCTGCCGATGGTCTTCCTCTGCTACCGCCCGCGCGTGCGCAAGGGCGTCACCGGCGAGGCTGCCATCGCAGAGGCCGAGAAGGACGACCCGAACGTCGTCGACTGGGCGCTCGGTGTGGTGTCACTGCTGGTGGGGCTGTACCCAGTGCTGCCGTTCGGCGGCGGGTACAACGAATTCCTCGATCGTCAAGGCGTTCTGTCCACTTTGGACATCATCGCCGGGGCGCTGCTGCTCCTGCTCATCCTCGAAGCCGCCCGCCGGACGACGGGCCTGGTGCTGCCGATCGTCTGTGTCGTCTTCCTGCTGTACGCCTATTACGGCGGGTTCCTGCCCCAGAACTGGGGAATCGCGCACGCGGGCGTCGACTTCAGCCAGATCGTCAACGCGCTCTACAACGACGCCACCGGCTTCTACGGCACGCCGCTCGACGTCGCCGCGAGCTACATCGTGCTGTTCACCATCTACGGCGCCGTGCTCAACGCCTCGGGCGCGGGCAAGTTTTTCGTCGACATCTCGTTCGCCGCGTTCAAACGCTCGCGGACCGCGCCCGGCCGCACCACGGTGATGTCCGGGTTCCTGCTCGGCACGGTGTCGGGTTCCGGCACCGCGACGGCCGTCAGCCTCGGCGCGATCACCTGGCCGATCCTGCGCAAGGCGGGCTACCCCAAGGAAAACGCCGGTGGCCTGCTCGCCGCGTCCGGCATCGGCGCCATCCTCTCGCCGCCGACGCTCGGCGCGGCCGCGTTCATCATCGCCGAGTACCTGCAGACGTCGTACCTGACAGTGCTCATCTGGGCGACTGTCCCGACACTGCTCTACTACCTCGGCATCGTCTTCGCCGTCGAGGCCGACGCCCGGCGCTTCGGCGCGAAAGCCATCGACGTCGCCACCGGCAACGCCTGGAAACTGCTGCTGCGCGGCGGTTACCACTTCCTGTCGCTGATCATCATCATCGTGTTCCTGGCGCTGGACATCCCGCCGTTCGCCGCGGTCGTCTACGCCACCGGCGTCGCCGCGTTGTTCGCCCTGATCGCCCGGCTCGTCAATGGCGGCGACGACCGCGCGGCGGTTTTGGGCTGGGGCAAGGACATCGTCGACGCGCTTTCGGCAGGCGTCCGCGGCGCGCTGCCGGTGATCGCGGTGTGCGCGGCCGCCGGGGTGATCACCTCGACCATCACCAAGACCGGCCTCGGCCAGGAACTCGCCAACGCGCTGGTGGAGGCGGCCCGCGCGGTCACCGACAACGCCACGGTCGTGCTGATCCTGACCGTGTTCCTCTCGGCGGTCGCCGTCGGCGTGCTCGGCCTCGCCGTGCCGGTGACGGCGTCGTTCATCATCGCCTGGGTGGTGATCGGGCCCGCGCTGGCCAACGTCGGAGTCGCCGACGCCGAGCGCGCGATGTTCATCTTCTACTACGCGGTGCTCTCCGAAGTCACGCCACCGACAGCGCTCGCGGCCGTCGCGGCCGCCGCGATCACCGGCGGCTCGGTGATGAAAACCATGTGGCAGTGCTGGAAGTACACGCTGCCCGCGTTCTTGGTGCCGATCGCGTTCGTGCTCACCGACAACGGCAGCGCGTTGCTGTTGCAGGCCCCGGCGCTGAACGTGGTGTGGGTGGTCGCGGTGTCCGCGCTCGCCGTCGCGGCGCTGGGTGTGGTGACCGGCGGCTGGCTGTTCGGGCCGGTCAGCTGGCGGATCCGCGCGGTGTTCGTCCCCGCCGCGCTGTGCCTGCTGTACCTGGAGCCGGTGCCGATCGCGATCGGCGTCGCCTTCTGCGTGCTGGGCGTGGTGTTGCAGGCCGTTTTCCGGACGAAGGAACGTGCTGACGAAGTGGTCGGCAGTTAAGGAGAAAAGTTATGCGTGCGAAGGCTTTGCTCGTGGCCGCGGCGATACTCGTCGCGGCCACGGGGTGCGGGGGGAAGCAGACCGCGGATCCGGCGCCTGCCGGGGGAGACCAGGCCGCCTGTGAGGCGTCCGACGGCCGGATCACCATCGCCACCGGCAACAGCGGCGGCGTCTACTACGTGCTCGGCGGTGGGCTCGCCCAGCTGATCAGCAACAACAGCAAGCTGAAGGCGACCGCGGCCGAGACCGGCGCCTCGGTGCAGAACATCCAGCAACTGGTCAACAAGGACTACGACATCGCGTTCTCGCTGGCCGACTCGGCCGCCGACGCCGTCAACGGCAGAGGCGCCTTCGAAGGCAAACCGCAGAAGGTCCAGGCACTGGCCCGGATCTACCCGAACTCCACGCAGGTCCTGGTGCGCAACGGCTCGGGCATCAACAGCATCGCCGACATGCGCGGCAAGCGGATCTCCACCGGCTCGCCGAAGTCCGGCACCGAGGTCATCGCGAACAGGCTGCTCCAGGCGGCCGGCCTGAACCCGGAGACCGACATCCAGGCGCAGCGGCTCGACCTCGCCAAGACGTCCGACGGCATGAAGACGGGCAGCATCGACGGGCTCGTGTGGTCCGGCGGGCTCCCGACGGCGCAGATCACCGACATCACCACCTCGCTCAAAGGCCAGGTGAAGTTCCTCGACATCACCCCGCAGCTCGACTCGCTCAAGCAGGTCAATCCGGTCTACACCGCGGGCACCATCCCGGCCGCGACCTACGGCCAGCCGTCGGACATCCCGACCATCGAGGTGCCGAACGTGCTGCTGGTGCGCGAGGACTTCCCGGTCGGCAACGCCTGCGCGATCACCAAGATGCTCTTCGACAAGCGCGCCGATCTCGAAAAGGTCCACCCGTCCGCGAAGCAGATCGAAAAGGCGACGGCTACCCAAACCGACCCCGTCCCCCTGCACCCCGGCGCCCGCCAAGCCCTTGGCTAACCCCCCGTCCGGGGAATGTGTCGACATATTCCCCGGGGTGGGTGGGGGCCACGACCCTCAACGGAGAGGCTGTGCGACGCGGCTACTAGGCTCTTTCGAGTGCGCGTACTGGTAATCGGGTCCGGCGCCCGTGAGCATGCCCTGGTCCTTGCCGCCGCCGAGGATCCCGCGGTCACCGCGCTCGCTTGCGCGCCCGGAAACGCGGGAACCGCCGCGGTGTCCGAGCAGCTCGGCGTCGACGCGGTCGACCCCGACTCGGTGACGAAGCTGGCTGTCGGCTGGAAGGCCGACCTCGTGGTGGTCGGGCCGGAGGTCCCGCTGGTCGCGGGGGTCGCCGACGCCGTGCGCGCCGCGAACATCGCCTGCTTCGGCCCGTCGGCCGCCGCCGCCCGGATCGAAGGCTCCAAGGCGTTCGCGAAGGACGTCATGGCCAAGGCCAACGTCCCCACCGCGCACGCCGAGGTCGTCGACAACCCCGCGCACCTCGACGCCGCCCTCGCCCGCTTCGGCCCCACCTGGGTCGTGAAGGACGACGGCCTCGCCGCCGGTAAGGGCGTGGTCGTCACCACTGACTTCGACGTCGCCCGCAAGCACGCCCTGATGCTGCTCGACGGCGGCCACCCGGTGCTGCTCGAGACCTTCCTGGACGGCCCCGAGGCCTCCCTCTTCTGCTTCGTCGACGGTCACACCGTCGTCCCGCTGCTGCCCGCGCAGGACTTCAAACGCGTCGGCGACGGCGACGCGGGCCCGAACACCGGTGGTATGGGCGCCTACGCGCCGCTGCCGTGGACGCCCAAGGGCTTCGTCAAAGAGGTCGTCGCGAAGGTCATCCAGCCGGTCGTCGACGAGCTCGTCGCCCGCGACTCCTCGTTCTCCGGCCTGCTCTACGCCGGCCTCATCCTCACCGCCGACGGCCCGCAGGTCATCGAGTTCAACTGCCGCTTCGGCGACCCGGAAACCCAGGTCGTCCTCGCGCTCCTGCGCACCCCGCTCGCCGGGCTCCTGTACGCGACGGCCACCGGCACGCTCGCCAAGCACCCGCCGCTCGAATGGGACCAGGGCTCCGCGGTCACCGTGGTCATCGCGGCCGACGGCTACCCCGGCAAGCCCCACACGGGTGACGTCATCGCCGGTGGCGAGGCCGAAGGCGTGCTCCACGCCGGCACCCGCCGCCGCGACGACGGCGCGATCGTCTCCTCCGGCGGCCGCGTGCTCTCGGTCGTCGGCGTCGGCGACACTCTCAAAGCGGCCCGCAAACAGGCGTATGCCCGCGTCGAGAAGGTCCACCTGGCAGGCTCGCACCACCGGACCGACATCGCCCAGCGCGCCGCGCGCGGGGAGATAGCCACCCCGGTCGCCAAGTAGATCGGTCAAACTCAAGTCGTTGTGACACGCGGGTTGGTAGCCTTCGAATGACTACCGTCCGTAGGAGGGGTGCGCGCAGATGGCAACAACCGCCCAAGCCCAGCTCACGTCGACGGTGCCGGCCGCACCCGGGGTGGCCGACATCAAGGTCGACCCGTCGAAGCTGCTCGACGTCGCCAGGGTCGTCGAAGAGCAGGTCAACGCCCTGCAGGACAAGCTGCGGCTCCGGCTCGGCGAGCTCCACATCGACACGCCGTCCTCGGACACGATCAGCACGGCCAGCGTCGACTCCTGGAACGAACTGATCGCCGACGGCGATCAGTCGTACGCCAAACGCGTGCGTGACTACATCGAAGGCCTGCGCACGCTCGTCGAGCAGCTGCGCACGGCCGCGGAGCGCTACACGGTCAGTGACGCGGACAAAGCGGCGACATTCGGGGACCGTGGTGTCCATCCGGCTTAAATACGTTGCCGGCGGAATGCTGGCGACGGCCGTACTGACGAGCTGCACGTCGACAGACGAAGGGCAGGCGTACGTGGTGCCGACAGCCGAATCGTCCGCGTCGCAGAGCGCGAAGGCCGCCGGACTGCCGCAACGTCCGAGCGAGCTCAAGCTGACCGGCATCGACCCGTGCACCCTGCTGACCCCCGAACAGCTCGACCAGCTCAAGGTGAACAGCAAACCCAGGCAGGCCAGGGAATCCGCCGACGGGCCGAGCTGCTCGTTCGACGTCGACCTGACCAGGCCGTACTACTCCTACGGCATCACGGCCGTCACGAAAGCCGATCTCGACGCCTGGCTCACCGGCGACCGCCGCAAGAACAGCATGACCACGGAACCCGCCGGCGTCGGCGGATTCCCGGCGTTGAAGAACTTCCGCAAGAGCAGCGATCCGAGCGACTGCCAGACCTTGGTCGGCGTCGCCGCAGGGCAGACCATCGTGGTGCAGGCGTTTCCGGTGACACAAGGAGCTTTCAACCAGCAGCAGCTCTGCGACCTGTCCACACAGGCCGCGAATCTGGCACTGCAGACGTTGAAAGCACACGGATAAAAGGGATTGGTGGCGCTCGTGGACGTTTCGGCGATGGTGGAGAAGATCCGCAACCACCGGTTCGACGGCTACACCGACACCGGTATCGCGACCGAGATCGAGAAGTTCAAAAGCGGTGACGGCATCGGCAGCATCGGCACCGCGGTCGAGGCGCTGCGCTCGGTTTCCGGCGCGCTCGCCGAGACCGACGTGACGCTGCGGCGTGAGCTGTCCAAGATGGGTGTCGAGTGGCAGAGCCAGGCCGGTGGCCAGGCCGGGCAGGTGTTCACCGAACAGGCCGGGTTTTCCCGTGACGCCATGGACAAGGTCGAGCACTCCGCGGAAATGATCTTCGCCCAAGGTGAGGCCTTCAACCGCACGCTCTACAAACTGCCCGACGCGGCCACCGTCCGGAAGGGCGCCGGCGGGCTCACTCTCGGCGACAAAGCGTTGAGTCTCATCGGTTTCGAGACCGACCACGTCCGTGACGTCGTCGCGGCGAAGAACGCGCGCGCCCAGGCCGTCGAAGCGCTCAACGCGTACGCCACGCAAAGCGGCGAGAACCTATCGTCGGTCGAATCGATGGCCGAGCCGCAGGGTTTGATGCTCGACTCGGCCGAAGCCGGTGGGCCCAGCGCGCTCCAGCTCGCCGGCTCCGCGGTCGACCTCACCCCAGGCGGCGGCAAGGGCGAAACTCCCGGCGACACCCGGGCCGCGGCGGCCGACTGCAAGGAAACCGGACCCGTTTCACAACCCGCGTCGAAGCCGCATGTCGCCGTCCCGCAGCACGACGCGCCGACACCGGCCATGGGCATCCAGGCGCCTTCGCGCAGCAGCGGCGGAACCTCCGCGCCGCCACCTCCGCCGCCTTCGGAGTCGACCACTCCGTCGGGATCGGCGCCCCACGCACCAGGTGGCGCCGGCGGTGTCGCGCCACGGCCTCCTTCGCACCAAGAACCCGGCCGTCCCTTCCCGCCGGGAACTCCGGGAACGCCCGGAATCCCTGGTGCGCCAGGAACTCCGGGAACACCGCCGCTGCCGGGAATGCCCGGTGTCTCCGGCCCGTCGGTCGGCAGCGTGCTCGGCGGCCAGGCGTCCGGCTCGGAGAACCCCGCTGGCCGTTTCGGCGGCGGCCCTGGTGGTTCCGGCGGTCCTGGTGGTCCTGGCGGAGGAAGCGGCGCCGAGGGATCACGCGGCTTCCCCGGCGGCGCGGCAGGCATCACCGGTGGTGGCGGTGACCAGGCGCTCGGCAAGGGCAAGCTGGTCGGCGCCGGGCCGCAGACCCCCATCGCGGCCGCCGAAGTCGGCCGCCCGTTCCCGCCACTGCCGAAACCCGGTATGTCCGCGGGAGATCTCGGCGCCGGAGCGGCTGCGCTGGGCGCCGGTGCGGTCGGTGGCGCCACCAGCGGCGAGCGTGACCGTCAGGGCCGGGGCTTTGGCCGAGGCGCGGTCGGCAGCGGCAAACCACTCGGCCAGCTGCCGATGGGCGAGCTGCCCGAAGAAGAGGCCGCGGCCATGCGGAACTCCGAGAAACTCAGCCCCCGCAAGGAAAAGGGCAACGCGAGCTTCATGGAAACCGCCGCGCCCCAGAATCCTCACGACGAGGAAGACGCCTCGCACGTGCGGCGGTACGGTGTCGACGACAAGGATCTGTTCGCCGACGGGCGACTGGTTTCGCCGGACCTGATCGGCGACGACGGCGCCGACGAAACACGCTGAGGGGTACGGCAACAGTGCCGATGGGATCGCCGAACGGCAGCATTGTCCTGTCTGCCTTGGAATTCGACATGCTCTGGGAAGCCGAGCGGCTTCCACCGCGGCACTCCGCGCTCGAAGTGCCGAGCCCCGGGATGACCCACACCGAACGCGCCGACCTGATCGAGCAGGCGTGGGAATCACTGCGGCTGCGCGGGCTGGCCAGGGGGCGCAAGGCGTCGGGCGAGCTGGTCGACATGCTCAACCTGTTCGCGCACGCCAAGGTCACCATCGACGTCTGGGTCTGGACCGACCGCGAGATCAAGGGCCTCGCGGTGAGCGTCGGCAGCCAAGCGCTGCTCGGGGTCGTCGACAACGGCGAGGTGTGGCTGATCCCGGCCAGGGACACGCTGCTCGCCGAGGCCGCGGTGTCGGTCGCCGGTGACCTCGAGGCCGGCGTCGGGCAGTCGATCAGCCTGCCGCACCAGATCCTGCGCGAAGCCGACGCCGAAGCCCAGGGCGACGCCAAGGCCATGGTCACCGCGCTCGAAGACCGCGGTGTGCCGCTATGGCAGGCACAGGAACTCGCCGGCATGCTGCTCGGCCAGGAAGCCCGCGGGCAGTTCGGCGTCGAACGGGTCGGCCGCGACGGCCTGATGCGGCGAGCCGACAGGGTCATCGCGTTCTACGACACCGACGCCGGGCGCTACCTCTTCCAGCTCGGCCGCAACACCGACGGCCGGGACTGGGCCACCGTCACCCCCGCCGACAACCAGCTCCTCGCGCAGCGCGTCTGGGAAATGCTCGACGAGGTTTAAATTGGCGCGAAGCTCCGTTGGTGGTGGGTGACGGTGTGGGATTAAGCCAGGTCGGGTGATAGTTGCAGCGAACCGCACCCCTGCTCGCCGCGGAAGTCTTAGAGTGGCGCGGGAACCGTCTCGGTCACGACGACGTCTGACCAGGCGACACAAAGTTTTGGTGCGAAGGGGATGAAAAGCCGTGCCCGTGTACGACGCGCACTCGATGGGGATCGCCGCCGGCCAGGTCGAGCGGCTCAAGGACGAGTTCGAAAAGTCCAAGGGCAAGGTGACCGGCGTCGACGACGAGAAGGACAGCCCGTTCGGTTCGATGGGCGGTTCCGGTGACGTCCACAGTGCCGTCGGGACCTTCAAGGAAGGTGTGCACAACGAGTTCGACGCGGGCGGGAAACTGATGGAGGCGACGAGTTTCGTGCTGCGCAAGGCCGCAGGCCTGATCGAGGAAGCCGATCAGATCGCGAAGGACAACGTGACCCTGCACCAGGATCGGCCGAAGCCGTGAGCGGGGATCGGGTAGGCCAGCCGCCGTCCTGGCCCGCGGTGCTGGAACAGTCCAAACAGGTCGAAAAGGTCAATCCGGCCGCCATCCAGAAAGCCGCGGACCAGTTTCACGAAGCCGCGACCAACGCCGGAGACCACGGCGCCTCCCTCAAGCAGTCGACCGACGCGCTGCAGGGCGGTGTCTGGAGTGGACCCGCCGCGGACGCGTTTTTCGCCTACGTCAAGCAGATCACCGACGCGGGCGACAAGGTCCAGAAACACCTGCAGGACGTAAGCACCGATCTCGGTGTCCTCCAGGGACAGCTCGCCGACATCAAGGGCAAGATCCAGACGGCCGTCAGCGCCGCCGAAAAGACGATCACCGACAACAACACCAAGGCGACCGCCGCGGCCGACAACGCCGACGCTCAGGCCGCGCAAGCCGCCAAAGACGACAAACCGGCGCCCTCGCCGTCCTCCGCGGAGATCATCTCGGCGGCCAAGGCCGCTGATGAGAAGGTCGCCTCGCAGGCGAAGACGGATATCGAAGGCCTGCTCAGGCAGGCCGACGACCTGATCAAGAAGTCCCAAGAACTGATGAAAACCCAGGTCGAGGGCGGCTATTCGACCGTGCCCCTGCCGGGCAAGGACGGCACCCTGCCCCAGCGCACCGGCGGCGTCCACTCCAACGGCGGCATGTCCTCCGGTGGCGGTGGGGGCGGCGGAGGCGGTGGTGGAGGCGGCGGCCTCGGCCCGAGCGGCGGCCCGCCGTCGACCACCCCGCCCGGCAACGTGCAGCAGTGGATCCAAGAGGCCATCAAGATCCTGCAGGCCGCCGGCGTACCCGTCACCGACGCGGATATCAGCAAGATCTGGACGATTATCGAAAAGGAATCCGGCGGCAACCCCAACGCGATCAACAACTGGGACTGCGTGCCGGTCGAAACCACGATTCTCACCCGCCGCGGCTGGTTGAAGCATAACGAGGTTCGCGTCGGCGATGAGACGATCGGCTACAACCAGGCCGACGGTTCCTCCGAGTGGACGCGTATCTCGCGAGTGGTGCATCACGAAGACGCGCCGCTGGTCCGCATGGGCAATTCGCGCTGGCACGCCACCACCACGCCGAATCACCGCTGGCTCACCCTGCCGCGCGCCAGTGTGCGGCGAACAGGCCTGCCGGTGACCTGCCCTGAATGTGATTGGAAGCCAAAAGCGGCTTCACAGCCGGAGAACGGGGTCGCGGTACACCGTCGCAAGATGCACGGTGTCGTGCCGCCGAAGCAGCAGAACACCTATTCGACGGAACCCGTGTTCGTCACGACGCAAAACGTCCGCAGTCGTGATCGGCTCATGGTGACCGCGCCCGCGAAAACCGCCTCGGGCATCGACATCACCGTGCGGGAAGCGGCCATCCTCGGCTGGATCGCCGGTGACGGCCACGTGGAGAACCGGCGGCACCGGCCGACCGTTTCGATCGCGCAGTCCAAGCCCGAGATGGTCGAGAAGATCCGCGAGCTGCTCGAGGGCATCCCGCACGCGGACTACGTCGACGACCGCGGTGGGTGCGGCCCTCGCCACCAGTTCCGGCTGGACTACGACTACGCCCAGGATCTCCTTGCCAGGGCAGGGCATCCCAAGTCGGACGCCGTGACACAGGTGCTCGCGATGTCGACCATGCAGCGAGCCGCCTGGCTGGAGGCGATCACCGACGCGGAAGGCACGCGCTCGATGCGGCCGGGCTACACCAAGCCGCAGGTGATCATCTACCAAGCACCTGGCGCGGTGCTGGAGGCCATCACCCTCGCCGTCTATCTGGCGGGTTCACGGCCACGGGTGGACATCGAGCGCTCGACACCACGTGACACGTGGAGCCCCGAAGCCGCTATCCGCTCGAACTCCCCGGTCGTCACCGGCGCCTTCCTGTCGAAGGAAGACGTCGGTCGCGCCGATGTCTGGTGCGTGACCACAGAATTGGGCACCTGGACCGCCAGGGAAAACGACCACGTCTTCCTGACCGGGAATTCCAACGCCGCCGCGGGGCACCCTTCAAAGGGCTTAATGCAATGCATCGATTCCACTTTTAACGCGCACAAGCTCCCCGGTCACGACGACATCTACAACCCTGTCGACAGCATCATCGCCGGTGTCCGCTACACCTTCGACCGCTACGGCGGCTTCGCCGGGCACCCCGGCCTGAAGGCCATGGCCGGTGGCGGCGGTTACCAGGGCTACTGATCTCGATAGCCCAAGTGCAATCTGCGACCGCGTAAGCGCAATCCCTGCACACGCGGTCGCATTTTGTGTACGCCTATCCAGCGAGACTCGACCCGAGATGCCCTGAACGACGCGTTACGCCATATTTGGGGCTCACGACTTCAAGTTAGGGACGGCGGCGACAGGTCCGCGACGGCGGCAGGAGGAGTAACCACTCCCTTCCACTTCTAACTTATAGCGCACTGGGGGGCTTGCCACAAGCCCCCCGTTGTGCCGCAGAATCACCGGTCCAAGCCTGGAACCTGCGGAAATGGGAGTAACCGAGTGCGTGTGTTGTTGTCGACGTATGGGTCACGTGGGGACGTCGAACCAGTGGTGGGGCTCGCGGTGCGGTTGCGGGAGCTCGGTGCGGAGGTGCGGGTGTGCGCGCCGCCGGACTTCGCGGAGCGGCTGGCCGGGGTCGGCGTGCCGATGGTGCCGGTCGGGCCGTCGGCGAGTGAGCTGACGGTCGCGGCGCCACCGCCGTCTTCCCTGCCCGAGCGTGCGGCCCGGTTGATCACCAGCCAGTTCGACGCGGTCACCGCGGCGGCCGAGGGCTGTGACGTGCTGGTGGCGACCGGCATGTTGCCGACCGCCGCCGGCGCGTTGTCAGTGGCCGAGAAATTGGGTATCCGGTCGGTGTCCGTGACGTTCCAGCAGCTCACCCTGCCTTCGCCGCATCACGCGCCGCTGGCGTATCCGGGCCGGCCGTTGCCGCCGGAGGTGACCGACAACCGGGTGCTGTGGAAACTGGACGCCGAGAACGTCAACGCGCTGTTCGGCGAAGCGCTCAACAAGAACCGGGTGGCGAACGGCCTGCTCCCGGTGGACGACGTCCGCGGTTACGTCCTCGGCGACCGGCCGTGGCTGGCGACGGACCCGATCCTGGACCCGTGGCCGGCGACGCCGGATCTCGACGTCGTGCAGACCGGCGCGTGGATCGTGCCGGACGAACGCCCGCTCCCGGCCGACCTCGAGGCGTTCCTGGACGCGGGTACGCCGCCGGTGTACGTGGGCTTCGGCAGCATGCCCATGCACGCCTCGGCGGACGTCGCCGAGGTGGCCATCGAGGCGGTCCGTGCGCAGGGCCGCCGCGTGGTCGTCCTGCACGGCTGGGCGGAGCTGGCCCTGATCGACGATCGGGACGACTGCTTCGTCGTCGGAGAGGTCAACCACCAGGCCTTGTTCGGCCGGGTGGCCGCCGTCGTGCACCACGGCGGCTCGGGCACCACGATGACCGCCACCCGGTCCGGCGCGCCGCAGGTGGTGGTTCCCCAGGCGACCGATCAGCCGTACTGGGCCGGTCGGGTGGCCGACCTGGGGATCGGCGTGGCGCACGACGGTCCGACGCCGACCTTCGAGTCCCTGTCGGCCGCGCTCAAGTCGGCCCTGACCGACGAGACGCGCGCACGAGCGACGGCCGTGGCCGCCACGATCCGCACCGACGGGACGACCGTGGCCGCCAAGCTGCTGCTCGACGCGAGGTCACCACTGTCCGCGTGAACCGCGCGGGTAGTACTCACAGCTCGTTTTTGTTGCTACAGGGGGATTTCATGTTCGACGTGATCATTGCCGGTGGCGGACCGACCGGCGTGATGCTGGCCACCGAGTTGCGGCTGCACGGCGTGGACGTGCTCGTGCTGGAGAAGGACGCGGAGCCGACCTCGGTTGTCCGCGCGCTCGGCCTGCACGCGCGCAGTGTCGAGGTGATGGACCAGCGTGGCCTGGTGGAGCCGTTCCTCGAGCTCGGCAAGCAGTACCCGGTCGGAGGTTTCTTCGCCGGCATCCAAAAGCCGTCGCCGGAGGGGCTGGACACCACGTATCCGTTCGTTCTCGGCATTCCGCAGCCCATCGTCGCCCGCCTGCTGACCGCGCACGCTATCGAGCTCGGTGTCGAGATCCGGCGCCGCGGTGAACTGGTCGGACTGAGCCAGGACGACCGCGGGGTGACTTCGGAGCTCGCGGACGGTACGGAACTGCGCTCGCGCTACCTCGTCGGCTGCGACGGCGGCCGCAGCACGGTGCGCAAGCTGCTCGGCGTCGGCTTTCCCGGCGAGCCCGCCAAGGTCGAGACGCTGCTGGGCGAGATGGCGGTGACAGCGTCGGCGGAGACGGTGAACTCCGTGATGGCCGAAGTCCGCAAGACCCAGAAGCGGTTCGGCTTAGGGCCTGTCGGGGACGGGTTCCACCGCGTCGTCGTGCCCGCCGACGGGGTGGCCGAAGACCGCACGGTCCCGCCGACCCTTGAGGATTTCAAACGGCAGCTGCAGGCAACAGCCGGTACCGACTTCGGTGTGCACTCACCGCGCTGGCTCTCCCGTTTCGGCGACGCCACCCGGCAAGCCGAGCGCTACCACGTCGACAGGGTGCTCCTGGCAGGCGACGCGGCGCACATCCATCCGCCGATGGGCGGACAGGGCCTCAACCTCGGCATCCAGGACGCGTTCAACCTCGGTTGGAAACTGGCCGCCGAGGTCAACGGCTGGGCGCCGGCGGACCTGCTGGACAGCTACCACGCGGAACGGCATCCGGTGGCCGCCGCCGTGCTGAACAACACCCGCGCGCAGGCGGAGCTGATGTCCCCCGAGCCCGGTCCGCAGGCGGTACGCCGGCTGATGTCGGAACTGATGGACTTCGAGGAGGTGAACAAGTACCTGATCGAGATGCTCATCGCGATCAGGATCCGCTACGACTTCGGCGAGGGGCACGAGCTGCTCGGCAAGCGGATGCGTGACATCGACTTGAAGCAGGGGCGCCTCTACGCGCTGATGCACGCGGGCCGGGGGTTGCTGCTCGACCAGACCGGCCGGCTTTCGGTGGCGGGCTGGGCGGATCGGGTGGACCACGTCGTCGACGTCAGCGAAGAACTGGACGTGCCCGCCGTGCTGCTGCGGCCGGACGGCCATGTGGCGTGGGTCGGTGAAGACCAGCAGGATCTGCTCAGCCATCTGCCGAAGTGGTTCGGCACTGCTGCGAACTGAGCGCGTAACCAATTTTGATTCAAAACGCTGTGAGGGGCATGTGTCAGCTGAGGGGTACGACGAGGAATTGCGGTCCGAGCGGAGCTACGTGGCCGGGCTCTACACGCGGCTCGACGCCGAGCGCGATCGGGTGAAGGGCGAGTACACGGCGGCGTTGAGGGGGACCGGCGGGACACCCATGGAACGGGACGTCCAGGTGCGCGCGTCGGCCAAAGAGGCCAAGCGGCTGGACGTCGCGGACAGCGGATTGTGTTTCGGCCGGTTAGACACGCTTTCGGGGGAACGTTCGTACATCGGCCGGATCGGTCTTTTCGACGAGAAGAACGAATACGAACCGGTGTTGCTGGATTGGCGGGCGCCGGCGGCGCGTGCGTTCTACATCGCCACCGCGGCGACGCCGGAGAACATGCGCCGGCGCCGCCAGTTCCACACCCTCGGGCGTCAGGTGGTCGATTTCACCGACGAGGTGCTCGGTCGCGACGGTGGGGCCGACGTGGGGGACGCCGCCCTGCTCGCGGCGGTCAACGCGCCGCGCGGTGAGGGCATGCGCGACATCGTGGCGACGATCCAGGCCGAGCAGGACCGGATCATCCGGCTCGACCACCCGGGCGTTTTGGTGATCGAGGGCGGTCCTGGGACTGGAAAGACCGTGGTGGCGCTGCATCGCGTCGCGTATTTGCTTTACACCCAGCGGGAGCGGATGGAACGGCACGGCGTGCTCGTGGTCGGGCCCAACCCGGCGTTCCTGAACCACATCGGCCGCGTGCTGCCGTCGCTGGGCGAGTCCGACGTCGTGTTCATGACCACCGGCGATCTCGTGCCCGGCCTGCACATCACTGCCGAGGACACGCCGGAAGCCATGCGGCACAAGGGTTCGCTGAAGATGCTGGACGTGCTCGCGGCGGCGATCGCCGATCGGCAGCGGCTGCCCGAGAACCCGCTGCCGATCGAACTGGCGGACGTCACAGTCCGGATCGACGCCGAGACCGCGGAGTGGGCCATCCAGGAGGCGCGCAAGAGCGGGTTGCCGCACAATGAGGCCCGCGGGGTGTTCACCGAGATCGTCACGTACGTGCTCACCGAACGGGCGATCGGCCGGATCGGCAAGGGCTGGCTGACCCGGGACGATCGTGAGGCTTGGGAGGAGATGCGGGCGGACCTGCTCAAAGAGCTGGCGGACAACGAGAAGTTCACCGCCGCACTCGACGACCTCTGGCCGATCCTCACGCCGGAAACCCTGTTGGCGCCGCTGTACATGTCGGCCGAACGGCTACGGGCTGCCGGTGCGGACCAGGTGTTGTCGCGCCCCGTCGGCGACGCCTGGACGGTGTCGGACGTGCCGCTGCTCGACGAACTGGTCGACCTGCTGGGCCGTGACTTAGCAGCCGAGAGGGCCGCCAAGCAGGCTGTCGAGCAGGAACAGCGGGCCGAGGCCGAGTACGCCGCCGGTGCGTTGGACATCCTCAAACTGGACCGCGAGGAGATGGACGAGGACATCATGCTGGCCGCCGAGAACCTGCTCTACGCCGAGGATCTGGCGGACCGTTTCGAAGAGCTCGACACCCGCGAACTTGTCGAACGCGCCGCCGCGGACCGGGACTGGACCTACCGGCACGTCGTGGTCGACGAGGCACAGGAACTGTCCGAAATGGACTGGCGAGTGCTAATGCGGCGCTGTCCGGGCCGATCCTTCACGGTGGTCGGCGATCTCGCCCAACGCCGGTCGGTGGCCGGGGCGACGTCGTGGGACACGATGCTGGAGCCGTACGTGCCCGGCCGTTGGGTTTACCGGTCGCTGTCGGTGAACTACCGCACGCCGGCGGAGATCATGGCCGTCGCCGCCGCGCTGCTCGCCGAGTTCGCCCCCGGCGTCCAGCCACCGGAGTCGGTCCGCGCGTGCGGTGTCCAGCCATGGTCCAGACGCGTCTCCGACGACGAACTCCCCGCTGCCATTGAGGAATTCGTGCGGGACGAAGCCGGTCGCGAAGGCACCAGCGTCGTGATCGGGCCACCGGGCGTGCCGGGCACGGTTCCGGCGTCGGAGACGAAGGGCCTGGAGTTCGACGCCGTCCTGATCGTGGACCCGGAACGGATCCTCGCCGACGGACCCCGCGGCGCGGCCGAGCTCTACGTCGCCCTCACCCGCGCCACCCAACGCCTCGGCGTCCTGCACCAGGGCCCCTTGCCGCAAGCACTGGCCGGTCTCGCCGAAACCGGGTAAGCGCAGGTTATGCACGCTCGAACGCAGTCTGTGCACCCGTGATGGTGATCTGTGTACGGCTAAATCCGGTCGCGTCGGTCCGTCCCGGGTCAGTAGCGTCCGTCCTCGATGATCGCGTCCAGGCGATCGGAGGGACGGGGTGAGTCGTGACGGGCGGCCGGAGCGTGGAGACGACGGTGCTGTGGCGGCCGACCGGTCCGGAAGAGCTCGATCTCGTACGCGAGTCGGGCTGGCGAGCATGGCCGCCACGGTTGCCCGACCAGCCGATCTTCTATCCGGTGCTGAACGAGGACTACGCCGTCAAGATCGCCCGCGACTGGAATGTTCCGCAGAGTGGGGTCGGGTACGTGACCAGGTTCCGCGTCGAGTCGGAGTTCCTGCGTCGCTACCCGGTCCAGCAGGCGGGCGGGCAGACGATCCTGGAGTTGTGGGTTCCCGCGGAGGAGCTGGCCGAGTTCAACGCTCATCTGGTCGGGCTGATCGAGGTAGTCCGCGAGTTCCGGTAGGCGTGCACAGACTGCACTCACGCGTACACAGATCGCGCGCGGGTGTGCACAGATCGCACTCGGGTGCGCGTGGGGTGCACTTGCTCGCCTAGCCTGGCGGGCATGGTCGACACCGCTGTTTTTCCCGGGCCCGCGGCGAGGGCCGACGTCGCGCCGTTTCACGTGATGGAGGTGCTCGCCGCGGCACAGGCGCGGGAGCGCAGTCATGGTGACGTGGTGGTGCTCGCCGCGGGGCAGCCGACGGCGGGGGCGCCGGGGCCGGTGCGGGAGGCGGCGCATCGGGCGTTGCGGGAGCAGAACCTCGGGTACACCGTTCAGCTGGGCATTCCGGAGTTGCGGGAGGCCATCGCGGGGCATTACGGCAGGCGGTACGCGCTGGACGTCAGTCCGGAGGACGTCGTCGTCACGACGGGGTCGTCCGGCGGGTTCCTGTTGTCGTTCCTGTCGGCGTTCGAGGCGGGGGACCGGGTCGCGATGGCCCGCCCGGGTTATCCCGCGTACCGGAACCTGCTGACGGCGCTGGGTTGCGAGGTTGTCGAGTTCGCCACGGACGAGCGCACCCGGTTCCAGCCGACGACGGCGTTGCTCGACGAGCTCGGGCCGATTAAAGGGCTGATTGTCGCCAGTCCCAGCAACCCGACGGGCACCGTGCTCCCGGCCGGTGAGCTGGCCGCGATCGACGGCTGGTGCTCGTCGCGCGGGGTGCAGCTGATCAGCGACGAGATCTATCACGGCATCGTGTACGAAGGCTCGGTCGGGAGTTCGTGGCAGAGCGGCCGTGAGTCGCTGGTGCTGGGGAGTTTCTCCAAGTATTTCGCGATGACGGGCTGGCGGCTCGGCTGGATGCTGGTGCCGCGGCGCCTGCACCGGGCGGTCGAGGTGCTCAGCGGCAACTTCGCCATCTGCCCGCCGGCGATCGCGCAGTACGCCGCCGTCGCCGCGTTCGAGTCGGAGTCGTACGCCGAGCTCGACGGGCATGTCGCGCATTACCACTCGAACCGGGACCTGCTGGTCGACGGCCTCAAGCGCATCGGCCTGGACAGGATCGCCCCGATCGACGGCGCGTTCTACGCCTACATCGACGTCTCCGCGTACACCAACGACAGTCTCAGCTGGTGCCAGCGCCTGCTCGCCGACACCGGGGTGGCCATCGCGCCGGGGATCGACTTCGACCCGGTGGACGGTGGGAAATTCGCCCGGATCTCGTTCGCCGGAGCCGCCGCCGACCTGGAAGAAGGCGTCCGCAGACTAGGTGAGTGGCTCCCATCAGGGGGAACCCCGAACTAACCCTGAACGTTGAGCGGAACACAAGAGTTTCGCGCTCACCCGTGGGAGGCTGTAAGAAGCGGGGCCACAGGGGCTCGGAACGAACCGGAGGGTGTCATGTTCTGGAAGATCGTCGGCGCACTGATCGTCATTTGGCTGGCGTTCACCGTGCTCGGTTTCGTCATCAAGGGCCTGTTCTGGCTGGCCGTCATCGGTGGCGTGCTGTTCCTGGGCACGGCCGCGTACGGTGCCATCAAAGGGAAGAGCGACCCGAAGCGCATCCGCAACTAAGCCTTGACGGCCCCGCTCAGAGTTCGCCGAGCGGGGTCTGCTCGGCGCCGAGCCAGCGCTGGCTGCGCAGTCCGGCGGCCAGCGCGCCGTCGACGTTGACCTGCCTGTCGTCCAGGAACAGGCAGTCGGCCGCGCTTGTGGATGGCTCAGTGGCGCCGAGTTTCGCCACCAGGGTCGCGAAGATCTCCGGGTCCGGCTTCGCGTAGCCGAGGTCGCCGGAGAAAACGGTGACACGGAAGTGCTTTGCCCAGTCTTGGCGTTCGGCGACCCGCGCGAACGACGAGGGCGCGTTGGAAAGCAGGGCCAGTGCGGCACCGGCTTCCTCCAGCGCTCCAAGCATCTCGACAGTTCCCGGGTCGGTGTTCAGCCAGCCTTCGATGTCCATCGACGTGAGTCTGTCCGAAGTGGACTGATCGAGGGAAACTCCGGCGGCATCGGCGATCGACTTCCAGTACTTGAAATCGGAAATCCCGCGATCGTACGGGTCACGGTGCGCCCAATAATGCGACTCGAATACCGAAGTCTCGACGCCCATAGTCTCTGCGAGCGCGGGGATCGCCTGCGTCCGCGTGCTGATGACCTCGCCGTAGTCGAACACGATCCACTTCACGCGGCGCTCCCGTTTTTGATGCGCCGCAACGATTCTTCGACGGCGGTGGACGCCAGATCGCGGTGCATCACGAATCGGACCTTGCCGGACATCGGCAGCGCCTGGATGCCGAGCGACGCCAGCGCGCTCAGTGTCGCGGCCACGTCCGGCACCCCGGCGAGCACGATGTTCGTCTGCGGGGTGGTGACGTCCCAGCCGAGTTCGTGGAGCCCGGTCGCCATCCGCCGCGCGTCTTCATGGGTGTTTTCGAGGTCGTCGATCCGGTCGAGCCCGACCAGGCACGCCGCGGCGAGCACACCGCCCTGCCGGACGCCGCCGCCGAGCATCTGGCGCATTCGCCTTGCCTGCTCGACAAAAGCTTCGCTACCTGCGACGACGGAGCCGACGGGCGCGCCGAGTCCCTTGCTGAAGCAGGCCGAAACGGAGTCGACGCCGACGGTCAGCGCGGCGGGCGGGACACCGAGCGCGACGGCCGCGTGCCAGATCCGGGCGCCGTCGAGGTGCACCTTCAGTCCGGCCTGTTTCGCGGTGGCGAGGAGCCGCGCGTGTTCATGCGGCGGGGTCACCGCGCCGCCGGCGGCATTGTGCGTGTTTTCCAGGCACAGCAGCGTGGTTCGCAGCGTGTAGTACGGGCCGCCTGCCGCGCCGATGGCCGAGTCGAGCGTCTCCGGGGTGGGCCTGCCGGGCCCGGCGTCGTGCTCGAGCGGGTCGGGCATGCCGCCGGCGAGCCAGGCCGCGGAGCCGAGTTCGTTGGTGAGCACGTGGGCGCCGCGCGGGGCGAGGAACCGGTCACCGCGTTGCAGGTGGATGCTCAGCGCGATCAGGTTCGCCATGGTGCCGCTGGGCGTCCACAGCGCCGCGGGCATGCCGAGGAGTTTCGCGGCTCTCTCTTCGAGGGCGCGCATGGTCGGGTCGACGTCGATGACGTTGTCGGCGACCTTGGCGACAGCCATCGCGCGCCGCATCGTTTCGTCCGGCCGGGTGACGGTGTCGGAGCGGAAGTCGATCTTCTCGGCGGTAAAAGTCACGCTCAAAGCACATCACATAAATACTTCGCCTTGCAAACGGTCTGGGCCGCCGTTGGCGCCGGGTGGAATGATTCGCCGGGGCGTGCAACCGTGGGTGCCCTCCGTTCCGTCTACCCCATCGAACGCGAAAGAGTGGAGAGCCGACCGCGTGGACCAGCGCGACGAGCAGGACTTCGCGGAGTACTTCGCTGCCAAGCGGGACTCCGCGCGTCGAACGGCGTACATGCTCTGCGGCGATTGGCACAAAGCGGACGATCTAGCCCAAACGGCTTTCGTGGCGCTGCATCGGAGGTGGAAGAAGATCCGGGACCCCGGGGCGACGGACGCGTACCTGCGCAAGACGCTGGTGCGCGCGTCGATCGACGAGTCGCGACGGCCATGGCGCCGCGAGCGGCATACCGACGAGCTCCCCGAGCCGCCGCAGGACGGCCCGGGGATAGCCGAGCAGGTCAGCGACAGACAGGACCTGATCGAGGCGTTGCGACTGGTCCCGCCACGCCAGCGGGCGGTACTGGTCCTGCGGTACTTCGAGGGGATGGACGTCGGCGGCGCGGCGAAAACGCTGGGCTGCAGTGAGGGAAACGTGAAGAGCCAGACCGCGCGCGGGCTGGCGAAACTGCGGGAAGTGCTGGGAGACAAGGAGGTGGACGCACATGGATGACAGTGAACTCGAGACTTTGTTCGCCGCTGCCCCCGGCGATCCGCCTCCCGCGACCTTCACCGCGACCCAGGTGGTCGCCGCGTCGAAGCGGGCTCAGGCTCGGCGCCGCTCGGCGATAGCCGTGACCTGCAGTTGCCTGGTCGTCGCGCTCGGCGGGTTCGGTGCTTTCGCGGTGGTGGCCAACTTGAAGGTGCCGGTACCGACAGCGGCGTCGTCCGCTGGTGATGCCCGGGTTTCCGCCCAATCGGGTGCGGCTGGGCAACCACTGGGTACTCCGGAACGTCCCCCGAACGCGGGGGACAAACAAGGCTTCCCTCCTCAGTCCCCCATGCAGGGGGGAGACGAGACGGGGAAGGACGGCCCTCGGGCCGAAAGCGCCTCCGGGTGCGACAAGGTGGACCGGGAGCTCGCCACAGCCCTCGCTGGCGAGCTCCCGGTCACCGTGTCCGTGGACGGCGCTTCGCCGAGCCACTTGTGTCCGACGGGCTCGCGGTCGGCCGGGTTCCCGGTCGCCGGTGGTTTTGTGTCGATCACGCTGGCACCGCCCGGGATGGCGTTGACGCTCGCCGAGCAGCCGCCCGGCACGAAGATCGCCGAGCAGCCCGCGGTCAGTGGCGGCACGATCTGGCTGCTGAGCACCCCGGACGGCGGCTCGACGGTGCCGCCCTTCGCCGACGACGTCGACAGGATCGCCAGGACAGTGGCAACACAGTTCTGACCAACACAGTTCTGACGACGCAGGCCTGGCAAGATAAACCGGCATGACAGCTGCAGCGAGCACGCCCAAGGGTGAGCGGCGGCGTGCCGCGCTCGTGGAGGCGGCCGCCGCGCTCCTCGCCGAGGGCGGCTTCGACGCCGTTCGGCACCGTGCCGTCGCCGAGCGGGCCGAGCTCCCACTGGCGTCGACGACGTACTACTTCGACTCGCTCGAAGAACTGGTCACGGCCGCCGTCGAGCATCACTCGCATTCCGAGCTCGCCGACGGCAGGCGCCGGCTCGACGAGCTGGCCACCCGGAGCCGGGGCGCGCAGGCCCAGGTCGACCTGGTGCTCGACATGCTGCTCGGCCCGGCGCGCGAGGATCGTGAGGCCGACGCCGAGGCCGTGCTGCTGCGGTACGAGCGGCTGGTCGCCACGGGACGCCGTCCGTACCTCCGCCCGTTGATGCGCACGCTGTCCGCGCAGCTCAACGAACTGCTCACGGAGATCTTCGCCCGCTCCGGAACTCCGGTCGATCCGACCGAGCTGGAACGCCTGATCGCGCTGGTCGACGGTGCCGTGGTCAACGCGCTGATCGCCGTCGATCCCGAGCCGCGGGCCGCCGCGACCAGGATGTTGCTGGCCGCCCTGAGCTGAGAGGACACTCGCCGGTTAACCTTGGGCCGTGGACAAGCCCCGCATTCCGAACGTACTCGCCAGCCGCTACGCCACCCCTGAGCTGGTGGAACTGTGGTCACCCGAACACAAGGTGCGCCTCGAGCGGGAGCTGTGGCTCGCCGTGCTCCGCGCACAGAAGTCGCTCGGTGTCGACGTGCCGGACGGTGTCGTCGAGGACTACGAGCGGGTGCTGGCCGACCCAAAAAGTATTGACCTCGCTTCCATTGCTAAGCGCGAGCGGGTCACGCGGCACGACGTGAAGGCCCGGATCGAGGAGTTCAACGCCCTCGCCGGCCACGAGCACATCCACAAGGGCATGACGTCTCGCGACCTCACCGAGAACGTCGAGCAGCTGCAGATCCGGCGTTCGCTGGAGCTCATGCGCGGCCGGGTCGCCGCGGTGCTGACCAAGCTCGCGTCGCTCGCGCTGGAGCACACCGACCTGGTGATGGCCGGCCGGTCGCACAACGTGGCCGCGCAGGCGACGACGTTGGGCAAGCGCTTCGCGACCGCCGCCGACGAGCTGCTGGTGGCGTTCGACCGGCTGGACAACCTCATCGACCGGTACCCGCTGCGGGGTATCAAGGGTCCGGTCGGGACCGCACAGGACATGCTCGACCTGCTGGGCGACGAGTCCACTTTGGACAAGCTGGAAGCGAGTGTCGCCGCGCACCTCGGCTTCGACCACGTCTTCACCAGTGTCGGCCAGGTTTACCCGCGCTCGCTGGACTTCGACGTGCTGTCCGCGGTGGTCCAGCTGGCGGCGGCGCCGTCGAGCCTGGCCAAGACGATCCGGCTGATGGCCGGGAACGAGCTGGTCACCGAGGGCTTCAAGGCGGGCCAGGTCGGCTCGTCCGCGATGCCGCACAAGATGAACACGCGGTCCTGCGAGCGCGTCAACGGGCTCGCGGTGATCCTGCGCGGGTACCTGTCGATGATCGGCGAGCTCGCCGGGGACCAGTGGAACGAAGGCGACGTCTCGGATTCCGTCGTCCGCCGGGTCGCGCTGCCGGACTCGTTCTTCGCGCTCGACGGCCTGCTCGAGACGTTTCTGACCGTGCTCGGCGAGTTCGGCGCGTTCCCCGCGGTGGTCGCCCGCGAACTGGACCGCTACCTGCCGTTCCTCGCGACGACGAAGGTGCTCATGGCGTCCGTGCGCGGCGGCGTCGGCCGGGAGGCGGCACACGAGGCGATCAAGGAGCACTCGGTCGCCGTCGCGCTGGAGATGCGGGAAGGGCTCGTCGTCAACGACCTGCTCGACAGGTTCGCCGCCGACGAGCGGATTCCGCTGGACCGCGGCGAGCTGGACAAGCTGTTCGCGGATCGCCTGTCGTTCACCGGGGTCGCTCCCCGCCAGGTCGACGCGGTCGTGAAGCGCGTCGAGGGCGTCCTGGAGCGCTTCCCCGAAGCCAAGCGCTATTCCCCGGCTCCCATCTTGTGAGCGCGTCGGGATGGCCGAGGCCCCGCGAAGCCCCCGCCTGCAACGTTTCCTCTCCCAAGTCCTCTAGCCGCGGGTAATCTCGCGGACATGGCGAGGGTGCGGTGGCTGGGGTACTACCCGGTCAAGGCGTGTGGCGGGACATCCGTCGAAGTGGCGGACGTGGGACCTGCCGGGTTGCGGCACGACCGCGCCTACATGGTTGTCGCCCCTGACGGGAACTTCCGCAGCCAGCGTAAGTTCCCGATCATGGCGGCGATCCGGCCGAGCATGCTCGAAGACGGCCGGATGGCCTTGTCCGCACCGGGCGTGGAAGACATCGTGCTCGACGTTGTTCCGGATGGTCAGCGGCACGAGGTCGCGACGACCATTTGGCAGGGTAAGGGCGTCGACCAAGGCGTAGAGGCGCACGACTGGTTTTCGGCCGTGCTCGGCGCGCCTTCGATGCTCGTCGGCGTTCCGCCCGATCACGGTCGTGTTTCCACTGGTGTCACCAAAGGGACTGTGGGCTTCGCCGACAGCACCGCGATGCTCGTCGTCTCTGAGTCCTCTTTGGACACTTTGAACGAGCGGATCGCTTCTCGTGGCGGAGAACCTGTTCCGATGGAACGTTTCCGGCCCAACATCATCGTGTCCGGCTGGGTCGAGCCGCATACCGAAGACCGCGTGCGCGCGATGACCGTCGGCAGGGTGGACCTCGGTTACGCCAAGCCGTGCATCCGCTGCTCGGTGACGCTGGTCGACCAGGAAACCGGCAAGCGCAGCGGCCCGGAGCCGATCCGCACCCTCGCCGACTACCGCCGCGATCCGGACGACGGCGGTGTCGCCTTCGGCATGAAAGCGGCTGTCACGAAACAGGGTCAGCTGGCCGTCGGCGACGAAGTGATCGTGCACTCCTGGATGGACTGACCGAGCACCGCCGCGGCCGAACCGCCGTTGACCGCGAGCGCCAGCTGTCCGGCCGAGTCCTCGTAGAGCACGGCTGTTCCCGTTGGCACGTCAGCGAAAGTCCGCCCGAGGGCGACCTCGAACACTCCGAGTCCACTGTGGACGGTAGCTTTCCCGCTGATCGACGCGGCCTCGAGATCACGGAACTTCGCCGCGAACTGGAGATTGCCGAAATGGTCCACGGTAAGCACTTCCGACACCAGCTTCCCCGGCAGCACGGTGACCGTCGGCTCCGGCAGTCGCACCAGGTCGTGGACCGGCGGCCCGAACTGTTCGGGCGGGACACCGAGCGCAAGATGCGCGGCCGCGGGCGCGAAGATGTCCCGGCCATGGAAGGTCGCCGACACCGCGGGCAGCCGGAACTCCGGATTCACGAGTTCGAACGCGTCGAACACCCCGCCGAGCTCCTCCGCCGCGGGTAGCAGCAGGCCGTTGTCAGGCCCGACCAGCAGCCCGCGTCCGGCCACCACGACGACGTTCCGCCGGGCGGTGCCCACTCCCGGATCGACCACGGCCAGATGGACCGATTCCGGCAGGTAGTTCACGGTCTGGGCGAGTGCCGCCGCCCCTTGCCGGATCCGCTGCGGCGGCACCGCGTGCGTGACGTCGATGACGCCGACCCGTGGCACGAGCTGCGCGATAACGCCACGGCAGGCCGCCACGAACCCGTCGTCCAGGCCGTAGTCGGTGGTGAAGGAGATCCAGTCGTAGCTCATCACCTCACATCATCCCCGGCCATCGGCATCGCCCCTGATCGTGCTCTCTATTGTTCAGGGGTGACCACGCTCGCTGATTACCCGAAGATCGCCGTAGGCAAGGTGCGTGAGCTGTACGCCGTCGGTGACGAGCACCTGCTGCTCGTCACGTCGGACCGCATCTCGGCCTTCGACTTCATCCTCGACCCGCCGATCCCGGACAAGGGCCGCGTGCTCACCGCGATGAGCGTGTTCTGGTTCGAGCTGCTCGCCGACGTCCTGCCGAACCATCTCGTCGCCTACGACGACCCGCGCATCCCCGCCGAGGTCCGCGGCCGCGCGCTGCTGGTGCGGCGGCTCGAGATGCTGCCGGTCGAGGCCGTCGCGCGGGGTTACCTGGTCGGCTCCGGGTTCTCCGACTACCAGCGCACCGGCGAGGTCTGCGGTATCCCACTGCCCGCCGGCCTGGCGGAGGCGTCACAGTTCGAAACGCCGCTGTTCACCCCGGCCAGCAAGGCCGACTTCGGTGACCACGACGAGAACATCGGCTTCGAAGACGTCGTCGCCAAGATCGGCCGCGAGCGCGCCCAAGAGGTCCGCGATGCCACGCTGGAGATCTACCGCCTCGGTGCGGAACACGCCGCCAAGCAGGGCATTCTGCTCGCCGACACCAAGTTCGAGTTCGGTGTCGACGGCGGCGGCAAGCTCGTGCTCGGCGATGAGGTCCTCACGCCGGACTCCTCGCGCTACTGGCCCGCAGACTCCTACGAACCCGGCCGCTCCCAGCCGTCGTTCGACAAGCAGTACGTCCGTGACTGGCTCACCAGTCCGGCTTCGGGCTGGGATCGCGCGTCCAACACCCAGCCGCCCGCGCTGCCGGAAGACGTCGTCGCCGCCACCCGGTCGCGTTATGTCGACGCGTACGAGCGGATCACCGGCCGCTCGCTGGCGGACTGGCCGGCGTGAGCCTGCTGCTGATCGGCGGAAGCGTGCGGGACGGCTCGACCAACGCGGCAGTGCTCCGGACAGCGGCGATGTTCGGCCCGTCGGTCCTCTACGACGGCCTCGGCAACCTTCCGCACTTCAACCCGGACGACGACCGCGAGCCGCTTCATCCGGCCGTCGCGGAGCTGCGCGCCGCTGTCGGTGCGGCCGACGCGGTGCTGTTCAGCACGCCGGAGTACGCGGGCGGGCTGCCGGGCTCGTTCAAGAACCTGCTGGACTGGACGGTCGGCGGCGGTGAGATGGACCGCAAGCGGGTCGCCTGGATCAACGCCGCCTCGACGGCGTCACCGACAGGCGCTTCCGACGCGCACAGCTCGTTACGGATCGTGCTCCGGTACGCCGGGACGGTGATCGTCGAGGACGCCGTCGCCCGGATCCCGATCCAGCGCGACATGGTGTCCGACGGGCTCGTGCAAGATCCAGACCTGCGGCTTCGGATCGAAGAAGTCGTCGAGAAGCTCTTGAGCGGTAACCTCACCGCCAGGTAGCGGTCACTCTGAGCTGGCCTAATGGTGACCGTGGACGCTCAGCTGCTGGTTTCGCTCTCCGGCCTCAGCCCCCGGACACTGCACCGCTGCGCCGACCTCGCGGCCGAACTCGACCGCCGCAAGGTCCCGATGTCAGTCCTCTACGCGCCGCGCACCGGCGATCGCGCGGTGACCGCGTGGGTCCGCGGGCGCGTCGAGCGCGGCGACTCCGTGCTGCTGCACGGATACGACCACCAGATCACGCCCAGTCATCGGGCGGTGAGCCTCAGCAAGAAGGCCGAGTTCGCGTCACTGCCCGCGCATGAGGCCCGGTTGCGGCTGATCGCCGCGACGGCCGCGATGGACCACGCGGGTCTGCGGCCGGACGGGTTCGCGCCGCCGCGCTGGCTCGCTTCGCGCGGGACGCTGGATGCGTTGCGGGACCACGGTTTCTCGTTGTGCGCGGACCTTCTCGCGGTGCGCGACCTACGGACCGGGGAGGTGCGGCGGGCGCGGGTGCAGGAGTTCGGCACTTCGGGGCAGCGCTCGGAAACCATCCGGTGCTTCGCGCTCGTCCTGGCCGCCGCACGAGCGGCGCGTCGCGGCGGCTTGGTCCGCATCGGCGCCGACGCCGCCGACCTCGCGCGCCCCGGCCTCCGCCAAGCTCTCCTCGACGCCGTCGAC